>NZ_CP021382.1:4046244-4651659 GCF_002162135.1 Cellvibrio sp. PSBB006
TCGCCGACATTGACGATCCAGATTTTGTTCGCGTCGTAATGGTAAGCAAGGTTCATTTGCTCCCAGATCTTGGCAATCGGTACGGTATTGATCCAGCGATAGGAGCGCGGTCCGCCGACATAATCGAAGTGATAATAAACCCCCGCGCCGCCACTGCGCTTGCGTTCCTCCGGCGTCGGCAGGCGGCGAATATTGCCCCAGTTGTCATCGCACCATAACAGGATGACATCGTCCGGTACGCGCATACCGCGTTCGTAAAAACCCTGTACTTCTTTATAAAGCGCCCACACTTGTGGTACGTCGGTAACAGCATTTTCACCAAAGACCTGGCTAAGGATTTCTCGTTGATCGCGGACAATTTTTTCCAGCAGCTGGACGTTTTCCCCTTCGCTCATCGGTTCGTCTTGTTGGCCGCGCATGCCGAGCGTATAGATACTTTCGTAAGGCTTGTTGCGTTTGGCTCCGTCTACCCAAAACTTATACAGATTCTCGGGATTTTTGGAGTATTCCCACGGCCCTTTGCCGTAGCGGTTCCACTCTTTGTCGGCACGCATCATCGGTTCATGGTGTGAGGTTCCCATCACGATGCCGTACTCATCCGCCAGGATCATGTTTTGCGGGTCATCATCGGCAAAGGCATTGTTCCACATGGCTGGCCACAGGTAATTCGCTTTCAAACGCAATAATAATTCGAAAACGTTTTCGTAAAACTGGTGGTTGTAATTGCCGTAATTTTCTATCGTCCAGTTGGTCAGCGCGGGTGCTTCGTCGTTCAGAAAGATGCCGCGATATTTCACCTTGGGGGCATCCTGAACCCGCGTATTTTTCTTGATATAAATTCGGTCTTTTTGCTTCACCGGAACATCAGCCCACCAGTACCAGGGAGAAACCCCGATTTTTTCCGACAAGTCGTAGGTGCCGTAGGTGGCGCCGCGCTTGTCGCTGCCGGCGATGACCAGTGCGCGAATCACACCGGGAAAGGGTTTGTACACAGTTTGGATATGGTAGGCGTCCCATTGCCCTTCGATATTGTCGGGATTGATCTTGCCATTCTCGATAAGCTGGTCAATCAGCTCACTTTTGCCGATGGCGCCGATAATAATTGCGTAGCGCCCAAGCTCAGCGGGGTTGTGTACCAGCGCCGGTTTTTTGCCGCTGACCCGCTCAATATCCAATTGCAAATTGGTAACGGCACGTTGTACGCCTTTGTAATCCTTGTTGTCGACATACAGAGTAGCCACATCCTTTTCGCCAACGATAACCACATGGCCTTTTTTATATTTGGTACTGACATAGTTTGGTTCGCCCAACGCCAGCGCGGAAGAGCAAACCACGAGCAGTGCACAGGCAATGAACCATTGGAGTAGGCGATGAGTATGAAAAAGGCTGTTGAGTGAATGCAGAGGAGATCGAGTAATGTTTGGCATGGATGAAGTCACTTTAAACGGGAAGTCATTGTCCAACTGGAAAGTCGATGGTCACGCGGGCCACATCAATGGCCCATCATACAGGGCTTAGGCAAGGCATGCTCGCCAGGGCAATTTATCTGCCGTTTCAGCCGCCGTTAGTCGTGGCTTGTGGAAACAGGCTCCCCGAGTCCGCTTATCGACATTTTCTTCTTGCGTTAAAAAATCGATAAGCGGTCAGACACTTAAATATGTTACAAACAAGGCTGATTGGTCAGACCGTCCGCCACACCATAGAGGGCAGGCTTGGGATTAAAATCATTGTCAAATAACAACGGCCAGTCTTCGTGGTTATTGTCAAACAGGTTGCTGATCAACCAGCTATCACTGTCACGAATACCCCAAATCGTCAGGCCACCGCGTAAATTTGCAGGCACGGCTTCAAGGTAAGCGGTCACAATGTCGCAATAACGTTTTTTCTGCGCAGCGGCCAGCTCGGTTGTTAAGCTTGCTTCATAGTTGTCGGGATAATCATAAGCGTCGCTGTAAGGGTTGTTGATCGGTATATCCAGTTCAGTAATTTTTACTTTCAAGCCGCGTTCCACCACGGCAGCGAAGGAACTCTTGATCGCATCGACACTCGGCCAATCCATAAAGACATGCATTTGAAAGCCGACGCCATCAATGGGAATGTCGCGCTCAAGAAAATCATCCACCATGGCGATAACCGCTTCGAATTTTGCACCGCCGTTGGAGATGTTGAAGTCGTTGTAATAAAGATCAACTTGCGCATCGGCAGCCCGTGCACTGGTGAAGGCGGTTTCAATAAAAGCGGCGCCCATATTCTGGTAAAAAACCGAATTGCGGTAGCTGCCATCTTCTTCGAAAGCTTCGTTCACCACATCCCAGCTGGGGACGCGCCCGGCAAAATGGCCGGCGATTGTTTCGACATGTTCTTCCAGCATGGCAAACCAGGCGGCTTCGTCTCCCTCAAAGGTTTTCATCCAGTCTGGTACCTGATAGTCGGAATGCCACACCAGTGTATGGGCATGCAGGCTGATGCCATTGTCGTCCGCGTATTCGAGTAACGCATCGGCCTCGGTGAAATAATAAGTGTCCTGCGCCGGATGCAGATAACTCATCTTCATAATGTTGCCAGCGGTCAACTGATCAAAATGCGCTTCGATGATAGTGCGTTGCGCAACGCCAGTTTCATCGTCATTCAGAATGCTGGATGTTTCGTTCCCCGCGCTCACTGCAACGCCAATCGGAAAATCTGCCAAAGTATGCAAACTTAACGCCTCGCTGCTGCTACTCGAACTGCTGCTGTCACTTGAGCTGCTGGGTTCGCTGCTTGCCTGGCTGCTGGAACTGGCATTGGCCGAACTGGGATTACCGGATGAGGAACCGCCACCACCACCGCAGGCGCCAAGTAATAAAAGGGTGGTCAGAAGAGAGGGTAGAAGCAAGGTGTATCGAGGAGAGGTTTGCATAATGTTTACCTGTCGGTCGTTATTATTAGAGGTCCAGTGAAAACTTTAACTTGTATACTAGGGTACCAAAAAGCTCTGAACGAGACCAGCTTGTTGTCATGGAAACCACAAGCTAACGAAAAGCTCGCTAAACCACAAGGGCGGGGATATTAAGAATTGGCAGCGATAGGCTGGCGAGGTGAAAGAAAATTTACCCATAAAAAAGCCACCCGAAGGTGGCTCTGAATATGCTGATATATTGATGTTGGTAGGTCGCGAGTTTGTCGTCAGGGCTGCGGGTTTCGAAACCCTCAAGTCAGGGACGACTTGAGGGAGCTACAGGGATGTATTCATGCGTTTTCGAAACCCGCAGCCCTGATGACAAACGGACCACGGAGTACCCAACTAAAAATCTAATGATTTTTAACCCTCCATCTGCTCCAGCTCTTTGCCTTTGGTTTCCTTCACATAACGCAATACGAAAACCACAGAAAGTGCCGAGAACAAGGCATAAATGCTGTAAGTGCCGGCTAATCCCAGGAAGGAGGCCAACAAGACCGGGAAGGTGAGGGTAATCACGAAGTTAGCAATCCACTGAGCAAAACCGGCGACAGCCAAGCCTGAACCGCGAATCTGGTTGGGGAACATCTCGCCCAGCATAATCCACATCACCGGACCCCAGGAGACATTGAAAAAGATCACATACAAATTAGCAGACACCAGTGCAAGTACGCCCATATCATCGGACAACATCAGCTTGCCTGCCTCATCCAGCGGGGCGCCAGCGAAGGCGAAAGCCACCAGCGCCAAGGTTACTGTCATACCTGCCGAGCCGATCCACAGCAGCGGCTTACGGCCAATCTTGTCGACCAGGAAGAAGGTGATAAAGCAGGCCGCAATACTGACTGAGCCCGAAACCACGTTAATCAATAAAGAATGGCTCTCGGAAAAACCGGCCGCTTGCCAGAGCACGGCACCGTAGTAAAACACCACGTTGATCCCGACTAACTGTTGTAATACCGCCAAGCCGATACCGATCCACATGATGGGGCGCATCTTATTGGTGGTTTTATCAATCAGATCTGACAAACGGGGTTTGTGGTGGTCGGCGGCGAGGGAAGCGTCAATTTCGCGCATCTTGATATCGCCTTCGATGGCGCCATAGAGTTTGTTCAGCACCGCTTGCGCGCGGGCTTTTTGCCCTGAAGCCACCAGAAAGCGTGGACTTTCAGGGATGGCCAATAATGCCAGCAGGAAGATAGTGGCAGGCACGAGTTCGACCCAGAACATCCAGCGCCAGGTTTCATAGCCCAGCCAGAAAATGGATAACGATGAGCCGGCGATATCCGCCAGGAAATAGTTGCTCACAAACGCAGCCGTCAAGCCGGTGATGATGGCAATCTGTTGAACTGAACTGAGTTTGCCGCGATAACGCGCCAGGGCCACTTCACTGATATAGGCCGGACACATGACGCTCGCCGCCCCTACGGCAAGACCGCCGAGAATACGGTAGAAGATGAATTCCAGCGATGACGTCGCTACCCCTGAGCCCCAGGCAGACACAATAAACAACACGGCGGCCACAATCAGGAGCGCACGACGACCGTGCTTATCTGCCAGGGTGCCAGCGAAGAAAGCGCCGACAGCACAGCCCAGCAACATCGAGGACACGCTAAAACCAGTCCCCATGGAGTCGGAATTAAAGGCAGTTTGTAAACCATCGACAGTACCGTTAATGACACCGCTGTCGAAACCAAAAAGAAAACCACCGATGGTGGCAATACAGCTGATCAGGATAATAAAAGCGCTATTCGCCTGGGTAGGTGTAGATGACTCGTTCATGGTGATACCTGATTATTGAAATTATGTATTTGTCTCTAGTGATGCATGGCATTGTTTGGGCAGTGGGACTGCGCCGGTGGTGACCATAGCATATTGATGCGCGGGACAACATTCTGCGCATAAAAAAGCCCTCACAAGGAGGGCTTGGTTGAGGCCATTTTTGGCGGATCAGATTTCGAAGGCGAAGCCCATTTCGGTCAATTTTTTGTAAGCCTCATCATCAAACCGGTACAGGTTTGCCGCCCGGTGAGGCACGCCCTGCTGCTTTTCATTGCACGGCGTGAGCAGGTTCATCTTCATGATCTTGCGGCGGAAGTTGGGTTTGTCCAGCTTCACATTGAGAATGGCTTCATACAGAGACTGTAATTGCAGCAGGGTGAATTTCTCGGGCAACAGGTTAAACCCGATAGGCTGATGGCAAACCTGATGGCGTAAAAACTTCATCCCGTAGGATACGATTTCGGCATGGTCGTAAATCAGATCGGGCAGGTTGTTGACGCTGAACCAGCGTGCAAACGATGTGCTCTGGCTTTCGATCATCGGATAGTCTTCGGCGCTGACCAGGGTGTAGTACGCGATGGTCACCACCCGATCATTCGGAAAACGATCTACCCGGCCGAACGCCTTCAACTGCTCCAGGTACAGTTCTTTGACCCCGGTCAATTCTTCCAGCAAGCGCGATGCTGCATCGCGCAGGTTTTCGTCATAACGAATCCAGCCACCGGGCAGTGCCCACTTATCTTTATGGATCGGGTCGTGGTGTTTGATCAGCAGAATTTTCAGTTGGTCGTGATCCAAACCAAAGATCAGGTTGTCGATAGATAACGCCTGGATAACATTTTGGGGTGAATGCAGGGGTTCGACATGGCTGTGTCTGGGTGATGACGGAATGTGGCGGGTGGGCACGATGATAGTTCCTCATTGGTGGTAGGGCGACGCACGGGCGACGCTTGTCTCGCCGATCTCTGCTCCGGTACAGCAGCTCGTGCCGATACGGGCTACCAGGCAGGCAAATCTACCCGCATTGTATAAGGCTGCCACCCAATGGTCGAGCGCCAATATGGTTATGGCAATTACGGTGCCGAAGAGGCGAAATCGCCAAAACTGTACTATATTCTTCTTGTGGTCAGTACGACAATAAGATATGATCTTCATCATCTTGCGGTTTCCCGATTAAAGGGCGAGCTAACGCTGGCCCGTCGGTTGATCCAGAGGAAAATTCCCGTTGCCCCTGGATCTGTAGTTGGCCGCAAGCCACACTCAACAAGCGTCTACCAAGAGAATAAGCATGCTGTTTTTAGGTATTGATGTAGGCAGTTCTTCCGTTAAGTTGTCCGTGCTTGATGGCCAGAGCGGCAAAAGCCTCGGCTCAATTACGCACCCCGAGAGCGAACTGGCGATACAAAGTCCGCGCGCTGGCTGGGCCGAGCAAGATCCGGCGGTATGGTGGGATTGTGTCAAACAGGGTTGTCGTCGTTTGTTTGCCAGCGACAAGATCGACCCTTCACGTATCAGTGCCATCGGCATTTCGTACCAGATGCACGGCCTCGTGCTGGTGGATGTGCAACAACAGGTGCTGCGTCCGGCCATTATCTGGTGTGATAGCCGTGCAGTTGCGTGCGGCAACCAGGCGTTGCAGGAACTGGGTCAGGGCTATTGCTTTGATCACCTGTTGAATTCGCCGGGTAATTTCACTGCTGCCAAACTGCGTTGGGTGCAGGAGAATGAGCCAGAGGTCTTTGCGCGCGTTCATAAGATGATGTTGCCGGGTGACTATATCGCCATGAAGTTAACTGGCGACATTACTACCACGGCATCGGGTTTGTCGGAAGGCACCTTGTGGGACTTCCGGAACAAATCTATCGCCACCGAATTATTGAATCATTGGCAGATAACAGCCGATGTTATTCCCTCACTTGTCCCCAGTTTTGGCGAGCAAGGTATAGTCAATGCATCGGCTGCCGATGAACTGGGTATTCGGGCTGGCACTCGCGTCAGTTACCGCGGTGGCGACCAGCCGAATAACGCTTTCAGTTTGAATGTTTTGCAACCCGGTGAAGTCGCCGCCACGGCGGGAACTTCCGGCGTAATCTATGGTGTAACAGACAAACCCGCAGCCGATCTGGAGTCGCGGGTTAACACGTTTTTGCACGTCACCAACAGCGATGAAAAACCGCGCAACGGTGTGTTGGTGTGTGTGAATGGCACCGGCCGTTTGTACAGCTGGTTGCGTCAAACCCTGAATGCAACAGGGCAAGGTGTTTCTTACGCACAATTAAATGCATTGGCGGCCGATATTCCTGTCGGTAGTGATGGTTTGCTTTTCCATCCTTTTGGTAACGGCGCCGAGCGAATTTATCAAAATAAAAATCTTGGGGCGCAACTGCGCAACCTGGATTTTAATCGCCACGGTCTGGGGCATATGGTACGCGCGGCACAGGAAGGCATCGTGTTCTCGCTCAACCAGGGATTTGATGTATTAAAAGCCCTGGGGGGTAGCTGTGAAGTGGTGCGTGCCGCCAAAGGCAATATGTTTTTGAGTGATGTATTTACCCATGCCTTTGCCAATACCACGCAAGCAGCGGTTGAGTTGTTTGAAACCGATGGCGCAGAAGGAGCCGCGCGCGCGGCGGCATTGGGCAGTGGTTTTTATGCAACGCCAGCAGATGCATTTAACGGTCTGCAACGCGTTGGCGTAGTTGAGCCGGATAAAGCGTTGTTCGCGCAATATCAGGACGCTTATCAACAGTGGGCTGCGTTGTTACCCGTGTAAGCAATCGCAAGGCCGTTTATTTTTAATTTTTTACCGATGATCATTGTCCTTAACATTGTCCCGTTGCAGGCGTGATCAACATTGACATCCATGAGGTTGGTTACTATGAGCATTGTGTTGGGTAGCAAAGAATATTTCCCCGGTATCGGCAAAATCGGCTATGAAGGTCCGGATTCCGATAACCCACTCGCGTATAAATACTACGACGAGAATCGTGTCGTCGCTGGCAAAACCATGAAAGAACATTTCAGGTTTGCAGTTTGTTACTGGCACACTTTCTGTGGCGCAGGCCATGATCCTTTTGGTCCAGGTCCTTTCCATTTTCCCTGGGCGGGCACCGCTGATGCGATAGGCCGCGCGCGCGAAAAGATGGACGCTGCGTTTGAATTTATTACCAAGCTGGGCGTACCTTACTACTGCTTCCACGACATCGATCTGGTTGACGAAGGCAGCACCCGTGCTGAAACCTCCAAGCGTTTGCAGACCATTGTTGAATACGCAAAAGAAAAACAAAAAGCGTCTGGCGTAAAACTCTTGTGGGGCACGGCCAACCTGTTCACCAATCCGCGTTACATGAACGGCGCTTCAACCAACCCGGATTTCAATACCGTTGCTTACGCGGGTGCACAGTTGAAAGATGCGCTCGATGCAACCATCGCCCTGAACGGTGAGAACTATGTTTTCTGGGGTGGTCGTGAAGGTTACATGAGCCTGATCAACACCGACATGAAGCGTGAACAGGAACACATGGCGCGCTTCCTGACTATGGCTCGCGATTACGCGCGTGGCCAAGGCTTTAAAGGTACGTTCTTCATTGAGCCCAAGCCCATGGAGCCATCCAAGCATCAATACGATTTTGATGCCGCAACGGTCATCGGCTTCTTGCGTCACCACGGTCTGGATAAAGATTTCAAATTAAATCTGGAAACCAACCACGCTACACTGGCCGGTCACACTATGGACCACGACATGCAAGTGGCTGCTGATGCCGGCATGTTGGGCAGCATCGACGCTAACCGCGGCGATTATCAAAATGCCTGGGACACCGACCAGTTCCCCAACAATATCAACGAAACCGTTGACATGATGTTGGTATTGCTGCGCAGTGGCGGCTTCCAGGGTGGTGGTGTGAACTTCGATGCGAAAGCTCGTCGTAACTCTACTGACTTTGTTGACCGTTTCTACGGCCACATCGGCGGCATGGATACCTTCGCACGCGCGCTGTTGATTGCAGATGATCTGATTCAGAAATCACCGCTGGAAAAAATGCGCAAAACTCGCTACGCCAGCTTTGATGCCGGTAATGGGTCAGTGTTTGAACAAGGCGATATGACGCTGGAGCAACTGGCTAAACTGGGTAACGAAAATGGTGAGCCAGCGCAGATCAGCGGCCAGCAAGAGTTGTACGAGAATATTGTTAACCGTTACATTCGTTAAGCGTTAATCCTGGAAACCTCTGAAAAAGTTTGCGTCATTGTTCAGAGGTTTCCTTGTGGTCCCCCGACTGCCGTTCATCAATGCTAAGCTGAAGATGATCGGCAGTTTTTTTTCGTCAGTATCTTAAAAAGCGTTACGGCGCATTGCAGTCGCCGAACAATAAAAATAAACAGGCTTGGGATAATGGTTATGAAATATGTTCGTGCAACATTCAAACGACTGCTCATTATTGCAGGAGGATGTATGAGCCTATCCATATCTCTTGCTCCGGCTGATCAGCCGCTGTACAAAGACTCAACCAAACCTATCGATGCCCGCGTCAATGATTTGATCACGCGCATGACGCTCGAAGAAAAAGTCGCACAGTTGCAGGCCGTGTGGCTCAAGCGTCAGGAGCTTGAAACTGATGCCGGGGTTTTTACCCCTGCCAAAGCGAAAGATATTTTGGGGTCGGGAATCGGACAAATTGCGCGTCCGGCAGAAAATAAAGCGCCGGTTTCGCCCAACAAAACACCAGAGCAGACCATCGCGTTTGTCAATGCCGCGCAGCGATGGCTAATTGAAAATACCCGTCTGGGCATTCCTGTCATTTTCCACGAAGAAGCCTTGCACGGACACGCAGGTCGCGATGCCACCAGTTTTCCTCAAGCCATCGCCATGGCCAGTACCTGGGACACGCAACTTGTTGAAAGCATCTATAAAGTATCGGCCCAGGAAATTCGTCGACGCGGCGGCACCCAGGCGTTAACACCCATCCTTGATGTGGCACGCGATCCGCGTTGGGGGCGCATTGAAGAAACCATGGGCGAAGATCCCTATTTGGTTGCAGCCTTGGGCGTAGCCGGGGTTAAGGGTTTTCAAGGCGATGAGCTCGGGCGTATCGGGCCGGATCGTGTGATCGCAACCCTCAAACACCTCGCGGGTCATGGCGAGCCCGTGGGCGGCCTGAATACAGCGCCGGCCCCGGTCGGAGAGCGTTTATTGCGCGAAGTTTTTCTGTTTCCATTTGAGGCGGCGGTCAAGCTCGGTGGTGCGCGTAGTGTGATGGCTTCCTACAACGAAATTGACGGTGTGCCGTCACATGCTAACGGTAAATTGCTCAATGATATCTTGCGCGGTGAATGGGGTTTTGAGGGCGCGCTGGTGAGCGACTATTTTGCGATTAAGGAATTGGTAACGCGTCATCAGTTATCCGACAGTCTGGAAGATGCCGCTCTTCTCGCACTCAATGCCGGCGTCGATGTGGAGATGCCGGACGGTGAAACCTTTCCTCTATTGGTCCAGGCAGTTAACGACGGTAAATTGGGTGAGGCGGTTATCGATCAGGCCGTCGCACGCGTGTTGCACGAAAAATTTCTATTAGGTTTGTTTGAGAACCCCTACACCGATCCGGCTGGCGCTGAAGCATTTATTGGTAACGATCAGCATCGTCAGCTGGCACAACAAGCGGCAGAAAAGGCGATGGTGTTATTGAAAAATGACAACAACTTGCTGCCTCTGGATAGCCGCAAAGTGAAATCCATCGCGTTGATCGGTCCCCATGTCGATGAAGTATTGCTTGGCGGTTACAGCGATGTGCCCGAACACGCGGTCAGTATTTTACAGGGGCTGCAGGAATATCTTGGCGAGGATATTAACATTCGCCATGAAAAAGGCACCTTGTTGACAATGAATGCCTGGGATCAGGGAGCCGATTCTGTTGCCGCCAACTCCTTCTCGAAAGAACGCTGGCACACCGATGAGGTGGTGTTAGCCACGTCGAAAGACACGGCGGGCATGATTAAAAAAGCGGTTGCCGCTGCGAAAAAAAGTGATGTGGCTATTGTTGTTGTCGGTGATAACGAAGCGACCTCCCGCGAGGCCTGGGCGGAAACCCATCTCGGTGATCGCACAAGTCTTGAATTGGTTGGTGAGCAGCAGGCGTTGGTTGATGCCGTACTGGCGACTGGCAAGCCGACTGTGGTGTTACTGATTAACGGGCGTCCGTTATCTATCAGCAAGATTGCCAGGGAAGCGCCGGCCATTATTGAAGGCTGGTATCTCGGGCAAGAGACAGGTCATGCAGTTGCGCGCGTCCTGTTTGGTGATGTGAACCCCGGCGGTAAATTACCCGTCAGCATTCCCCGTTCTGTCGGCCACATCCCTGCTTATTACAACCACAAGCCCTCAGCCAAGCGCGGTTATGCTTTTACCGAAACCAGTGCGCTTTATCCCTTTGGTCACGGCCTGAGTTACACACAATTTACTTACAGCGACCTGAAGGTCAATAAAGCTTCAGCCAAAGCAGGTGATGTGGTGGATATCAGCTTGACGCTGACCAACAGTGGCACGCGTGATGGTGATGAAGTGGTACAGTTATATATACGCGACCCCATTGCAAGCCTGACGCGCCCGGTAAAAGAATTAAAAGGTTTTCAGCGCGTGCATGTCAAAGCGAAAGACAGCGTCAAAGTAACCTTCTCGCTCGCGGTTAATCAACTGGGCTTTTATGATCAACACATGCGGTACGTCGTTGAACCAGGCAAAGTTGAATTGATGCTCGGCAGCTCATCAGGCGATATACGCCTTAACAGCGAATTTACTATTGTTGGTAAAACAGTAGACGTCAGCAGCAACAAAGCGTATTTGAGTTTATCAACGGTGTCGCAACCTTAACCCTGAATCTTGATTCTTTAAAAAGCCGGTGCAGATTGATACAGGCTTTTATCGATTCGGTATTTGCGAATTAATTTTCCCAAGGCCCGCCGTTCTTTCCCCGCAATGCGGGCCGCCGCTGACACATTTCCTTCGGCGATAGATAGCACCTGTTTGAGATACTGCTCCTCAAACTGGGTTATCACCTCTGCCTTGGCATCCTGGAAGCTAAGCTGGGGGTTAATGGTATGAACCATATCTTGTGCATTGATCGCTGAACTTCCGGGAGCGGGTGATCCATGTGCATACGCCCCGGCAGTCGAATTCAACACAGTATCTGATGATAATAAAAAGGCACGCAGCAGCGTGTTTTCCAATTCCCTGACATTGCCCGGCCAGGGTTGCTGCATAAGATGGTGAATGAATTGTCCGGACAACTGTTTGGTTGTGGTGCGATATTCTTCGGAGAATTTATAGAGCAATGCTTTGGCAATTAATGGAATGTCCTCTTTGCGTTCGCGCAACGATGGCATAACGACGGTCAGCACATTGAGTCGATAAAATAAGTCTTCGCGAAATATTTTTTGTTCTACTCGCTGTGGAAGGTTAGCGTTGGTTGCAGCCAGAATCCGCACATCTGCCTGGCGGGTATCGCGGCCGCCGAGTGGACGATATTCGCGGGTTTGCAAAAAACGTAACAATGCGGCTTGCGCTTTGGGTGTCAGGCTGTCGACTTCATCCAGAAAAAGTGTTCCGCCATCAGCCAGAGCAACCAGGCCGGCCTGGCTATTTTTGGCATCGGTAAAAGCGCCTTTTTCATGGCCAAAAAGCTCACTTTCAAATAATTCGTCTGGAATGGCAGCGCAGTTAATGGGAATAAAACCGTGTTCCCGTCGCTCGCTTAGATAATGGACTGCCCGGGCTGCATTTTCCTTGCCTGTGCCCGTCTCGCCGCAAATTAATACCGGTGCATGACAGCGGGAAATTTTTTGAATTAATTGCAATGTGTCAACAAACATTGGCGATTGGCCCACCAGGTTTAAGCCGGCAAATGTGTCGAGCAGACTACTGTTTTCTGTTACGGCATGCTGTGGCTGATCAAATCGCTGAAGGCGGGTGCTGATTTCCCGAGCGCTGCATGGCCAGAAAAGGATGTCGTGAAATAAATGGATTAATTCCGAGTGGAGTGAGTGTTGTTGCTGACTGATAAGCCCGATATTTATCGCCTGTTTATTTTGAGCGAGCTGTTCAATGATCGGTGTGAAGCAGAACGTTGTTTCGCGTAAAAATGTATCGAGGATATAAATAAAAAAGTGAGGCTCTGAATGTGTCGGTTTTATTAAAAAATTTTCAGGCGCTACACACGTGGCTGAAAAATTTTCCTGACTCAGGAGTAAACATAGATCTTCGGCGAGGTCATTGTGGTCGCTATCACCACAAGAGATAACAGTGATGTTATTCATAGTGAACTTCCCATTTTCCTTGTTAACAGATCACTACCGGCGATGTCATTGTCGTGTTGTTACATCAATAGCCTTTCTGGCGACTCCATCCATTTAACGCTTATTTGTATTTTGTGTTTACATGCAGCCTGGCGTCTTGCATCTATACATTTTTTAACATCAGGTTGTTAAAGCTAACACAGAGCATTGCAAAATCAAGTTAATAGAAAGGTATACGGTGCCAATATTTATAAATATGCCATCCTCAAAAGCGCTGCTGCTGTTTCATTCTGATTCGTTCTATTGGTTGTTATGCCGTGGTCTGAAACATTCAGGCTGTGGGTGAAAAAGAACCCACAACCAAACATGCCTAATGATCGTGTGTTGAACGATGTTTATGGATTGATGCACAGGTATGCGGGTTATTTGTGACCCACTGGTAATTGTTACGCGTAAAAATTTTTACTTAATGATCAATCAATTAGCACTCTGGGCCCATTGGTATAAATGTTGCTGAATTTCATCGGTTGCACTATTGGTGTGCATGATTGTTCACTCAAAGAAACAGGGAGTAGTGAGTTGATCGTAACCGACGCGGAAGAAGATCCAGACATTCAATCCCTGGCTCAGGAAATTGCCCGGTATCTGCAAGGGCGTGAGCAAGTTGCAGACACCCTTGATGGTATTGTGCATTGGTGGATCTTGCGGCAACGTTTACACGAGGAGCGTCGTAAAGTTGAGCGGGCCATGGCTTATCTCTATCAACAGGGAATGATCAGCATGCGCAGGTTGCCGGATGGTCGCACCTTGTACGTTGGTCGCTCGCTACCCCCTGACAATCAACATCCGGATACTTGATCCGCCCCTGACACCTTGTCGCTAAATTGTCTTATTCATTGATTACTATCCCGCGGTCGAGTGATCGGTATTTTCCGGTTGGCAGTTTTTGACTTGGGGTGGTTGCATCATGTTGTTTGGTAAATCATATCGCAAATTCTTCAGTGCACGGCTGTGGTTTCTGTTGCTGGCGTTATCCGGTGCGGCACAGGCGGAGCCTTTGTTAAACGGGATTTCCCTGCACAAGGAATTAGGACGCGACCAATTCTGGGGTGCACTTTATACCGAACTATTAAGCAGCGATGCCGAAGTCTTGTTGAGCAGCCCGGTTGCCAAACGTATGGAGCTGAAAATCCTCGCACCGGAAGGCATGACCTTGCGACGTTTCAGTCGGATGTGGATAGAGGGGGCGGCGATTAATAACCCCTCGGCCGTGTTAATGGCGCAGGCGGATAACATGGTGTTGTTCGATGGTTTTTTTGGCGGCCGCTTTGAAACTAATGACCACATCGTGCTCAGTGTTGTGCCGGGCCAGGGTGTTGATGTGGTGGTGAACAATACCCTGCTCGGGAATGTTCCCGACGATAATTTTTTTGCATTGTTATTACGTTCATGGTTGGGGCGTGTGCCCTTATCATCTGGTTATCGTGATGATCTGTTGCTGATGGGCGATATCGATCCCAATTTGCGTCATCGCTATTTACACCTTGAGCCGCGTTTAAGCCGTATTGCCGTGGTGGAAAACTGGTTGAAAGAAAAATCAACTGACCCGGCTGACGAGCCGGAAGTCACCGTGGCAGCCGCACCTGCGCTGGCGCCAACGCTCAAACCGAAGATTGAGGATAAACCGCGCGTAGAAAAACCTGCACCGATTCCGGTACCCGCACCAATTATTGTCGCCAGCACACCACCGGCCACACAACAACCGGTAAAGCCTGAACCAGTTAAAAAAGCGGTGGCGACAATCGTTGCGCCGGAAAAAGAAAATGCGGAAGAAGAGCGCGCAACGATTACCTCGCAGACTTTGCTGGCGCGCCAGTTTTATATTTCCGAAGTGCTGGGCACCATCTATGCCCGTGTCAGTTACCCACGGCGCGCGCAGCAACTGCAACAGGCGGGCAGCGTGAAATTTAATCTTGTTATTGATGATCAGGGCAACATTAAATCACTAAAGCCCATCGAAACGTCTGATTATGTTTTGCTGAATAAAGCGGCGGAAGAAGCAGTCAAGGATGCAGCCCCTTTCCCTCCCTTACCTGAGGTGCTCGCCAGTAGCGAATTGGAATTGTTTGTGCCGATAAAATTTTCCCTCGGAAATCCTTCCTGATAAAACTATTAATAAACCTGGATGCCTGCACCTTGCGAGTTCGGTGTTAGCGCCTGGTTTCGAAACCCTCAAGTCACGACTGCATGGATGCAGGAGGTAGAGCAACGCAGGAGCAGTTGCCGAGGGACGACTTGAGGGAACTACAAGGATGTATTTATGTGTTTTCGAAACCAGGTGCTAATGCCGAACGCATTCCGAAGTGCAGAACACATCACCGCGCCAAATTACGCAACACATAATGCAATATGCCGCCGTTCTGGAAATACGCAAATTCATTCGGCGTATCTATCCGCACATGAGCAATAAATTGAATTGGCTCACCATCTTCTTTACGGGCCGTCACAACCAATTCGCGGGTCTCCGGACTCACTACCGGAATATCAAAAAATTCCGCGCCGGTCAGCCCCAGCGATGCAGCTGAATCACCGTTTTTAAATTGCAGCGGCAATATACCCATCCCCACCAGATTCGAACGGTGGATGCGTTCGTAGCTTTGCGCTATCACCGCTTTCACACCCAGCAGCGCAGGCCCCTTAGCGGCCCAGTCGCGCGATGAACCCGAGCCGTATTCTTTGCCAGCTAACACGATGAGTGGCGTTTTATTCTGGCGGTACAACTCCGAAGCGTCATAGATGCTCATCACGTCCTGGTTAGGCAAGTAGGTTGTCCAACTGCCTTCGGTGCCGGGTGCTATCTGGTTTTTCAGGCGCACATTGGCGAAGGTGCCGCGCATCATGATTTCGTGATTGCCGCGGCGCGAACCGTAAGAGTTAAAGTCGTCCGGTTGTACGCCCTGTTGCTGCAAATACACACCGGCCGGGCTGTCGGGCATGATGGCGCCGGCGGGCGAAATATGGTCGGTGGTAATGCTGTCGCCCACCATCACCAGGCAGCGCGCTTTTTCGATGGGTTTCACCGCATCAACCGTGGCGCTGATACCCTCAAAAAACGGCGGTTTGCGCACATAGTTGGAGTCGGGCCAGGCATACAGCTCGCTCTCGGTAATCGGCAGGGCATTCCAGTTTTCATCGCCGCTGTATACGTCGGCATATTTACTGGCGAACATGGAGGGATCGAGGTTGTCGGCAATGCAGGATTGAATCTCGGCGTTGCTCGGCCAGATATCTTTCAGGAACACGGGCTTGCCGTCGCTGCCGGTACCCAGAGGTTCCTGGTACAGATCGATATCCATAGTGCCCGCCAAAGCGTAAGCGACGACCAGCGGTGGTGAAGCCAGATAATTGGTGCGGATTTCGGCGTGAATCCGCCCCTCAAAATTGCGGTTGCCGGACAATACCGAAGCCACCATCAAATCGCCGCCGCGGATCGCCGAGGAGATTTCGTCTGGCAATGGGCCAGAGTTACCGATACAGGTAGTGCAGCCGTAACCAACAAGATAGAACCCCAGCGCCTCCAGATCTTCCAGTAAACCGGCCTTTTGCAAATAATCGGTAACGACCTTGGAGCCGGGCGCCAGGCTGGTTTTCACCCAGGGCTTGCTGCGCAAACCCAGTGCATGGGCCTTGCGTGCCACCAGACCGGCTGCCATCAGCACCGCCGGGTTAGAGGTATTGGTACAACTGGTGATAGCGGCAATCACGACTGCGCCGTGCTTCAAACTGAAATTTTCACCGCGATAACTGACCGGCACATCGCCCGGCTTTTCAGCGGACTGATTGCCCACGGCCGTTGCGCCGCCTTCATCGGCAAATTTATCCAGTGTGGTGGTCTGGATCAGTTTGTTGCGTTGGGCCTGAAATTCATCCAGCGTTTTATTGAAACCTGTCTTGCTATCGGTCAGCGGGATGCGGTCCTGGGGGCGCTTGGGTCCGGCGAGTGAAGGCACAACGGTGGCGAGATCGAGGGTCAGTACATCGCTGTAATGGGCTTCCGGGCTATTGTCGTCGTGCCAGAGGCCCATCGCTTTCATATAGGCTTCGGTAAGCCGCAATTGGTTGTCGCTGCGGCCGGTAAAGCGCAGGTAATCCAGGGTTTGCTGGTCGACCGGGAAGATACCGCAGGTCGCGCCGTATTCCGGCGCCATGTTGCCGATGGTGGCACGGTCGGCGAGCGACAGATGTTTCAGGCCGGGGCCAAAGAATTCTACAAATTTGCCCACGACCCCCAGTTTGCGCAGCATCTGGGTCACGGTCAGCACCAGGTCGGTGGCGGTGGCACCTTCAGGAAGTTGTCCGGTCAGTTTAAAACCGACCACCTGGGGAATCAGCATGGAGATGGGTTGGCCGAGCATCGCAGCTTCTGCCTCAATACCGCCGACCCCCCAGCCCAACACGCCCAGCCCGTTGATCATGGTGGTATGGGAGTCGGTGCCCACCAGGGTGTCCGGATAAGCTTCGGTCATACCATCTTTCTCATTGGCAAAGACGCAACGTGCCAGGTATTCCAGATTCACCTGGTGCACGATACCTGTGCCCGGCGGTACCACCTTAAAGTTGGAAAAGGCTTTCTGACCCCAGCGCAGAAATTGATAGCGCTCGCGGTTGCGCTCGATCTCGACGGCCGTATTCTTCGCAAAAGAATCTTCAGAACCAAAAAAATCCACCATCACCGAGTGATCGATCACCAGCTCAACCGGCGACAAGGGATTAATCTGTTGCGCATCACCACCCAGTTCAGTCACCGCATCGCGCATCGCGGCGAGGTCGACGATGGCGGGCACGCCGGTAAAATCCTGCAAGATAACCCGCGCCGGGACAAAGGCGATTTCCTGCGAAGGTTCCGCTGTCGGGTCCCAATTGGCCAAGGCTTTGATATCGTCATCGGTCACAAAATTGCTGTTGGCGTGGCGCAATAAATTCTCCAGCAAAATCTTGAGCGAAAAAGGCAGCTTGTCCACCGGATAATGCTGCTGCACCTTGCTAAAGGGATAGATGCGATAGGATTGGTCGTCAACGTGGAGCGTGTCGGTTGCTTGAAAAGATGAAGTCATGACAGCCTCTTTCTCATTAGGTGTTTTTACGACGGGAAGCTTGGCGAAGAATGGTAAATAATTAATGACCGGTATGAACAGTGCGGCCGGTCGGTAGTTAGAGCGCAATTACGCCGTTTGTTTCACCTTCGTCCTGCACAAAGAACATTGCAATAGCTGCGAGTAACATAAATACGCCGGCCAGCACCATCGCATAGATCGTCTGCCCGCCGAAGACCTTATTGACAATCAAAGCCAGCACACTGGATGCCAGGATTTGTGGAATCACAATAAAAAAGTTAAACAATCCGGCGTAGACGCCCATTTTTTCCGGTGGCAGTGAACAGGAGAGAATGGCATAGGGCATGGACAATATGGATGCCCAGGCAAAACCCATGGCCAGCATCGACAATAACAACCAGCGCGGGTCTCTGATCCACAGAAATGAAGCCAGGGCCAATGCGCCCAGACATAAATTAATCATGTGGGTGATCTTGCGATTGCTGCGTCGCACCATCATGGGGATGGCAATCGCAGCCAGTGCAGCAAAGCCGTTATAGGCCGCAAAAAGTACCCCGACCCAATCGGCGCCCGCGCTGTAGAGACTGGTGGTGGTGTCTGTTGCGCCGTAATGAAATGACGTGACAGCGGCCGTGCCATAAATCCACATGGAAAATAACGCGAACCAGGTCAGGAACTGCACCACGGCCAATTGTTGCATCGTCCTGGGCATACGCAATAAATCCTGAGTGACCTGATAAATGCCATTATCGGTTCGCCCGTGTCGGCGCAGCAGCCCCGCGCCGATTTGGATAATGCCGAAGAGTGCCAGACCCACGCCTAATACATAGAGTTTTTCATCAAGCTGCCAGGTGGAAATGATCAGCATCCCGACACAGCCGACAACGAGAAACCATGCGCCGCTGTGAAAAAATTTTATGTGGTAATCAACCTGCGCCTGTCTCGGTCGACGCGCTTCACGACGCTCTTTGAGCGCGACCAGTTGTTCAGGGCTGTATTCCGGTGTTGAGTGAACCGCCCAGGCGATGGACGCCAACATTATTCCGCCGCCAATATAAAATGCATAAATCACCGAGGGCGGGACCGCACCTTCGCTGGCGACATTGGCCACGCCAAAACCGTTGGTCAATATCCAGGGTAAGGCCGAGGCTACCACCGCACTGACACCGATAAAAAAACTCTGCATGGAAAAGCCGCTGGAGCGTTGTTCCTCCGGCAGCATATCGCCCACCAAGGCAATCGAAGGACCCAGTGCAATGTTGAGTGAGGCATCCATGATCCACAACATCCCGGCGGCGATCCACAGGGTGGAGGAATTGGGCATAACAAACAGCGCAAGGCTGGCCAGCACGGCACCACACAGCAAATAAGGCCGGCGTCGCCCGAAGCGGCCCCAGGTTTTATCGCTCATATAACCGATGATGGGCTGGATCAATAAACCGGTAATGGGCGCGGCTACCCACAGGATGGGGATATCATCGATGGAGGCACCGAGAATTTGGAATATGCGGCTGACATTGGCATTCTGCAAGGCAAAACCAAATTGAATACCAATAAAGCCAAAGCACATATTCCAGATTTGCCAGAAAGTCAGGTGTGGCTTGTGGGTCATAGATATTGTTCTTGTTGTCTTTTTTGTTGTTGCGGCTGTATTGGCTCTGCGGCGCAATATAGCACCCTGCCTGTGTGAGAGAAAGCGTGGTTTCCTTCTGCAAAAGGACCCAGGGCGATCTTGAGGCTGCGTGCACCTGAAACCTTTCGGCTTCGTTATTGCCATAATGGATGCGGCTACTGGTGCAGCTAAAGGTAATTACTAAAAATTCACCTATACTTAACGGCGCAACTGAAATTATTTTTTAGTAAGAATCAGATTTAATGCGTCAAAATGGAGGCTGTTATGCAAAAGACGTCCAAAGTTGACCTCGTTGACAGGCAACAAACTATGCTTAAAGAAGAACAGCAGGAAACTGCCAGAGAACTCGCTGACCTGATGCGCCTTGCCCAGGAGATGGGGCGTCGCTTGGCGAATGAAACGCACGGAGAACTCTACGATGATGTGCGGTTCCTTAATGAGCTTCTGCATCAAACACGCATTAAGGCTGATGCGATCAAAGAGCGACTGATATATAACGGCCCGCGCTGATTGGATTGATGCCAGCCTCTCCGATGTGTATACACAACACCGCTTTATAAATCGTCTTGAACTTAATAGATAAATAAGTTCTTTCCATTATTTTTTGTCATGTTTTTGTCATATTGCCACCTCTTTATTGAAAGATGTCCAACGTGCTGCGCATGATTGGTCAATCTTCATCGTCTCGTGTTAACCTCGGCGCTTGTTGCATAGAGCAATATGAATTTCACTCTTAAATACGCTTGGGTATAACACGAGGTCTCCCGTCGGTGAGTAAAAAATCTGTATTGTCTTCCAGGAAAGCTGATCGTCACGATTTGTACCAGCGCAGTGTGCAAGCGGCTGATGTAGAAGTAGCCTTTATCGAAAAAGCATTTAAAAAATATCGCAAACGTAAACCCTACAGTATGCGTGAAGATTTTTGCGGAACGGCGCTGTTAAGTTGTACCTGGGCGGCGAGCCATAAACAGCGTCGCGCTACCGGGGTGGATATTGACCCTGCCGTCTTGACATGGGCCACGCAGCATAATCTCACGCCCTTGGCTGATGCCGGCGAACGCGTCACGCTGCTGCAACAGGATGTGCGCTTTCCACTTAAAGAAAAATTCGATCTTATCAATGCGTTTAATTTCAGTTATTGGATCTTTAAAGATCGCAGCACCTTGCGCGATTATTTCGCCAGTGTTAAGCGTTCATTGGTGGAAGACGGTGTGTTTATGCTGGATCTGTATGGTGGCTGGGAGGCGCACCAGGCCGTGCGAACCAAGCGGTCAATCGGGCGCGGGTGTAAATATGTGTGGGATCAGGGCGAGGTTGATCCTATTACCCACGATGTGGTGAATCATATTCATTTTGAATTTAAAGATGGCTCGCGGCTGAAGAAAGCCTTTACCTATGAATGGCGCTTCTGGAGTCTGGCAGAAATTCGCGAACTCTTACACGAAGCCGGTTTTGCTGAGGTTATTGTGTATTGGCAGGATGAGGGCGATTACGTTATTCGCAAAACCAGTGAAAACCAACCCTTATGGTTGGTTTACCTGGTGGCTTTAGTTTAAGACCCAATTGGTTAACGACGCCGTCGGTTTAACGGGCTAGCCGCGCCCACTCGCCATTAACTTTGCAAAAGGTGTAATGGCCATCCATGGTGCCGCCTTTGGCGTTAATAATGCTGATAGCCAGTTCGCGGCAAAATTTTCCTTCGTGGGATAACACGCTGATCGGCACCACGACACCGGAATGTTTACTATCCGGATTAAACCATGATGCAGGGATGCGATTGTCCTTATCGGACTCCAATACTTCCTTGACCGTATCTTCCAGCAATGACCAATCGCTGTCTGTGGTTTGACGCATCAATGAATCGCTAATGTGCCAGCGGCCCGCGCTATCTTTGCAGATATCAAAACGATAATGTTCAGCGCGGCGCTGATCAGCTGTAAACTTGAACAAGGTGCGGCGGCACTCCCGTGAGCCCTCCATAAAAGACAGCTTGGGCAATATCTGCACCTGGATTTTATTGTTGGCTGAGCGCCAGCGAATAATCTTCTGGTCCGGTGTTTTGTTAAGTACCTGTGTGACATCCTGTTTGAGGGAGGTGATGTCCTCATCAGTCAGTTGCTGTAGCAAGGAGTTTTTAAGGAAGCTGACGTTGGCGGCGTTACCCGTCCAGGACAGCAGCATAAGGCCAACGAAGCCCAGCAAAATGGCAGCTTTTTTCATGTGTGACTCGCTTTCCTGATACAGGTTATTTTTTACGTTTGGGAAACTCACGCAGCAAATCCGCAATGGTTGCGCGGATCGGTTCTTTGGGGCGGATCAAGGCTTCTTCAGTTAAGCGCCCCTGAGCATCACCCTGCCAGATCAACTGACGTTTTTGCGCATCAATAATGTCGATACGGGCAGCGCCCTTACGCTCAATAAAAAGTTGCGTGTGTTCTTGTGTTGCAGGCATGCCCCGATAGAGCTCCTGAGAGTGGCTGTAATAACCGCCTTCCGTCACCCGGGCCGGTTCGGCGTTGCCCATTTCTTTCAATACATTCTGGATGTTGACCTGATAATTAATCAGCATATCCGGCTGCTCTTCGCTGTAGGTGTAGCCGAGCGAATCCATTTGTTCACGAATGGCATGAATGAAGTATTGCGCAATTTCATTGTCCGGCGTGGCGGCGCGGCTGCTTTTCAGCAACGCATAGGTTTGGTATTTGGAAAAATTAATCGAGTCATCTTTACGGGTTTCTATGCGCGGTCCGGTTTTCTGGCATGCGGCTAAAAACAATAAGCCCGTGGCGATACAAAAAACAGACAGGAGTGGGGAGAGTCGAGAGCGCATCATGATAATTCCTTATGACAAATAGCTACTGTGGCGCAAAACATCCCTCGCCTCTGTTGTCTCGATCACATACCTTGTTATCTTCAGGCGTAGCGCTAATCCATTGAGTTTTGTTCAGGAATTGCCAGAGTGCAAGCAGTGTCGGCCGTTAACCGAGCAGGCTTTGAGTAAATGTCACAATAATCAACAGCGGACAGACAACGCGCACGTAAAAGGGCCAGACTCGCCAGAAAAAACCGCCGCGTTCCACACCCTGCTCAGCCGCAATTGCCTGGATTTTTTTATCGCGATGCCACACCCAGCCGGCAAATAAACTCAGTGCCAATCCCAGTAACGGTTGGCTGTACTCGGTGGTGAACGACACTACGCGATCAAACAGTGCAGAAAAGTTCATCACGATGATGGCGCTGATCAGAAAAATCGTGCAGCCGATAACAAGGGTAGCCCGGGTGCGTGATGCGCCGGTTTTTTCGGTGGCAACGGAGACGGGTGCTTCCAGCATGGAGATGGATGAGGTGAGTGCAGCGATTGTCATCAGAGCAAAAAACGTGATGGCCAACCATATGCCGGCATTACCCATGTTATCAAACAAACCTGGTAACACCTGTAACACCAAACCCGGTCCCGCCAGCAATTCACCTGCTGCACCGTAGATGGCGATGCCTTGTTCCTGTGCCACATACATGGCGGGGATAATCAGCAAGCCTGCGACAAAAGCAAAGCTGGTGTCGAGCAAGGTGAGTGTTGCACCTATGTGGGGTAATTTATCCTGCTGGTCTTTTTCCGACAGCGCACGACCGAGGTAAGAGCCATACACCAGCATGGTGCCTACACCCAGTGACAGTGAAAAAAATGCCTGACCCATGGCGCTCAATAACAGCGACGGATCGAGGACGCGTGAAAAATCCGGTAGTAGATAAACGCGTAAACCATCTGCAGCACCGGGTTGATTTAGTACATACACAATCAACGCAATCAACAAAATGGCAAGCGTGGGCATTAACCGTGTCGACCAGGCTTCTATTCCCTGGCTCACGCCACGCGCGACGATCCACATGGTCAGCACAGAAAATAAAAAACACGCGGCGAGGTCGCGCACCAGCCCACCTTGTGCCAACCAGGCGGCGGCATCATCAAAGCCCAGCAGTTGCACCAGCGGTGCAGCAAATTTTGCGAGTATCCAGCCTGCCACAATGGCATAAAAACTCAGGATCAAACTCACCACCAACACACCGTAGTAACCTACTGCACCGCCGATGCGCCGCAACAGCGGGCGCTCACTCAATGTGCTCAATGCAGTAACGATATTGGCGTTGCTGTGGCGGCCGATAATCAACTCGGCCATTAAGGCGGGATAAGCTAATAAAAAGGCGAGGATTAAATAGGCCAGCACAAACGCACCGCCGCCATTGCTGGCAGCCTGGGTAGGAAATCCCCAGATATTTCCCAGTCCGACGGCAGAGCCGGCAGCGGCCATCAAAAAACCGAAACGGGAAGTAAAATGTCCGCGAGCGTTTGCCATAAGGAGGTTTCCTTAATGGGCCGTTGCCAGTCGACAGCTGCCCGATATTATTATTTATTACCCGCCTGAAATATCCGCTGTTTTTGCCGCGCCCAATCGCGATCTTTTTCGGTCTCGCGTTTATCGTGTTGTTGCTTGCCTTTGGCGATGGCAATTTCACACTTCACCATGTGCGTCTTCCAATACAAGGCTGTCGCGACGACCGTATAACCCTTTTGCTCAACCGCTTCCTGCAAGCGCGTCAGCTCGCGACGATTTAATAACAGTTTGCGGGTGCGGAGAGGGTCGGTAACGAAATGGGTGGATGCGGTAGCCAGAGGTGTAATTTGTGAACCGAGCAACCAGGCTTCGCCGTTTTTGAAGATCACGTAAGTATCCGTGAGTTGGACTTTGCCCGCGCGCAGGCTTTTGACTTCCCAACCCAATAGCGCTACACCTGCTTCGAAACGCTCGTGCAGCTCGTAATCGAATTTGGCTTTTTTGTTCAGGGCAATGGTGTTGCCGCTGTTCTTGTTCTGTTTTTTGGCCATGGGATAAAACAGTCCTGATAACGCGAAAAGGGCGGCATTATATCGACAAAGGGTGCGGCCTGTCTCGACTCCGGGCTTATGCTGTCGTGTTAATCCCGCTACAATCCGGCTCAGCGCCCTCGGGAGCCGTGCTTCATCATCCAGCAGCTACACGGAGCCACATCAGTGAAGCGATTTAAACAACATGCCATTTGGGGACACCGGGGCACCTTTATCCTCGCCGCCACCGGCTCGGCGGTGGGGTTGGGTAATATCTGGAAATTTCCCTATGTGACCGGTGAAAACGGTGGCGGTGCGTTTGTCCTGATGTACCTCGTCTGCGTGGCGGTTATCGGCATCCCGATCATGATTGCCGAAATCCTGCTGGGCCGTCGCGCTCGCGCCAATCCCATTACCTCCGTCCAGAATATCTCCCGCGACAGCGGTTTGCGGCGCGGCTGGAATGTTATCGGCTGGATGGGGGTGATTGCCGCCTTCCTGATCCTGTCTTATTACACCGTTATTGCCGGATGGACGCTCGAATATTTCAGTCTGGCCCTGGACAATCGCTTTGTCGGGCTGGACGGCGAAGCCTCGGGCAACATCTTTGACGAGCTCTTGGCCAACCGCAGCCAGTTGGTGCAATGGCAAACTGCATTTATCTCAATGACGGCGCTGATTCTGATGTTCGGCGTCAACAAAGGGCTTGAGGCCGCCGTGCGCATCATGATGCCGGTGCTGTTTTTACTTCTGCTGTTGCTGCTGGCCTATGCGGCTTATGCGGGCGATTTTGCAGCCGGGGTCCGCTTTTTATTCAGCTTTCACCCGGAAGATTTGTCCCTGCGCGGCGCGCTGATTGCGCTCGGTCACGCCTTCTTTACCTTAAGCCTCGGGATGGCCGCCATCATGGCGTACGGCGCTTATATGCCGAGCACGTCCGCGATTGGTAAGACGGCGATTGCCGTGGCGCTGCTGGACACTACCGTTGCCCTGGTGGCCGGGTTGGCAATCTTCCCGTTGGTTTTTGCCACGCCGGATATTACGCCCAGCGAAGGGCCGGGCCTGATGTTTGTAACCTTGCCCATTGCCTTTGGCGCTATGCCCTGGGGGAGCGTGTTCGGCAGTGCCTTCTTTGCGCTGGTAATTCTCGCTGCCTGGAGCTCGACGATTTCCCTGTTGGAACCTTCGGTTGCTTATTTAACCGAGCGTTTCCGTTTTCATCGCATCAGTGCAAGCTTATTGATTGCGCTCGCCGCCTGGTTGCTGGGATTGGGTACGGTATTTTCATTCAATATCTGGGTAGATAAAAAAATTCTCTGGGATCTCAATTTTTTTGGTTTGATTGATTTTATAACCACCAATGTCATGCTGCCTCTCGGTGGTTTGCTTACCGCCATCTACGTGGGTTGGCGTGTTAACCGTGAATTCATTGTGCATGAACTGAAACTGGACTCCGAGCGCTTTGTGCGCGTCTGGCATTGGTTGTTGCGTTACGTTTCGCCATTGGCGGTAATGGCTGTTTTGCTCGGCGGTTTATATCCGGTATTAAAAAATTTCTTCGGGGAGTTGTGATTTTTGGCTCATTCGGTACAGCGTTCTGCATTGGTACATTATTCTGCGCAGCAGATGTTTGATCTGGTGAATGATATAGAAGCCTATCCACAGTATATGGATGGCTGCGTTGGTGCAAAAATTTTGCGGTGCGAAGCGGATTGGCTGGAAGCGCGGCTGGATTTGCAAAAGGCCGGTGTAACCCAGAGTTTTATCACGCGCAATCACTTGCAACCCCCTACGACCATGACCATGACGTTGGTGGATGGTCCTTTCTCCAAACTGCATGGTTGCTGGCGTTTTACACCGCTCAGCGACACCGCGTGCAAAGTCAGTTTTGAACTTGAATTTGAAATGAAAAATCGTTTGCTGGGCATGGCGGTGGGCAAATTATTTGAAGCGGTTGCCAACCGCCAGGTAGATGCCCTGTGTGCCCGCGCGCAAACGGTTTATGGTCGTATTGAATAAACAGAGTGAATCTTTACTTTATCGTGCTCATTCTTCCTTGGTTATGGTTATCGACAACAAGCAGTTTTATGAAAAAGTTAAATAACCTGATCGAAATGTCATGACATGAAGATGTTTGTTCAGGTATCTTTATACGCCGATTAATTATTGTATCGATGATTGAATTCATATTTTCAGTAGGGAAAAACTAATGAGTAAAAAGAATTTCTATTCTGTTGTTGTTCTGATGTTCATGTTGTGTGGCAGTGCATTCAGTCAGGGAGCACAAATTGATGTAGCTGTGGACTTTTCTGCGGATACTGCGGAAATAAGCTTAGACAATGTTGTTAGCCCTCATGAATGGAGTATGTCTACCAAGCCAGAAGAGTTCGTAATACTGTCAATGGATGGTATAAACATCCCGGTTCGTATTAAAACAGAAGAGTTTATTCTTACAGGCCCCAAAGTTGGCGTTTTTCGTTTCTATAATGGAAAAGTCTCATCTGTCACCAGAATTCAGCAAAATCAGATAGCCCCAAAAACGATTTGCACGCCTCCTAGATGCTACCATCATTCTCGGCCCACGCACCGGCCGACGTTATTTGTGACGATTGGTGGCTTTAGTCTTGAGCGTTCAGGTGTAGCAGAATGGCAAAATTTATTTGATTCAAAGCTAATGGCGTTGTCCGCCAACTTGCCTTACAAGCACTTTGCTGTTGATTGGGAATCCAGCAAACAAATTGGATCTCAGACGGTTGACGTCGCAGAAGCTATCAAACAATTTATTTCCGGGCAGAATGATCTTTGGAATGTTGTCCTGATAGGTTACAGCAGAGGCGGAATATTTGCCCACGATTTGAGCAGTCGTTTGGCTGGGGTGGGAAATATAAAAAACTTACATGTGGCGTTGTTGGACCCTACTGCTGTGCCTATTTTTGGGGATTTATATCCTACGCAGAATAATCTTGATATGTCTGGCTATCTTAAATTTGACGGGCTACCGTTTTCCTACGTATCAGCATCTACTGTTTCAGATAAAACAATCTCTGGTTATAACAACTATGGGCTCGGAGAACATAAAATAGTTTACTGTGCTTCTTGCTCTAATAATTCTAGCCATACGAAGTATGCGTATGATTGGGTTGTGAATGACTTTGAGCAATTTAGTTCGCAGTTGTTAGATATAAACGATAAGGGCAGTTATATTTTATCAGAGCCCAGTGGGATGGAGGTTCTTACAGTTTCTGTTTCTGATATAGAGGTGCAGCTTGATGCATCTTGCACAGGGGGAGAGGAGGCAAGCTGCACTTTAAATGGCTCTATAACGTTGGGGCCCTTAACAACGGTTAGTTTGAGAAATGTTGTAAGCAAAACGGGAATAGACGTGTCAGTTGCTACAGGAATTGCTAGTGCGGCAGCTATTGTAAGAAGAGATCAGATAGCCATAGAACAATCCGATATTACGTCTGCCCAATCTGTTATTGTTTCTAGTGAAGGGCTGCAAACAGAGCACGATATTCTTTTTGGTAGTGGTGAAATAAGAACAAAAGTTGATAAATATGGTGGTAGTGTAAGAATAGCTGTTGGTGGGTTTAATATTTTTAATGAAAGCATAGGTCCGCTAGATGCTATTATCCCCGGTGCAAGCAAAGTAAAATCATTGATTGAAGATTTGTCAGACCCTTTCGATTTTTGGTAATTGGGAACTATATGGTCGGCAGTTTTATCTATTCAATAAACCTAACTACTGGTTGACCAGCTGAAGGTACAAGACACCTATGGCAGATTTTGATCTAATCACGGTAGAGGTAGCTTACGCGTTGCCTCATCAACAAAAAATTATTGAGCTATTAGTTGAACCGGGCACAACGGCGTTACAAGCGGTCGAGCGTTCCGGCATTGTCAAAATATTTCCGGAGATTGAGATTACCAGTGCCAGGATGGGAATCTTCGGGCAAGCACTCGGCACGAAAGGGCTGAATCCACCGGATACTTACGAACTGCATCCCGGTGATCGTGTGGAAATTTATCGTCCGTTGAAATCTGACCCAAAAGAGGCGCGGCGCAAGCGGGCGGAGAAAACCAAAGAGGCAGACACTGGTGACTGATTCATCATGTAAATGTTAAGGGATTCACATTTTATAAAAATTGTCGTGTATCAGAAAAAACAAACCCCATTCTTCCAGACGAAGAATGGGGTTTGTTTTTTGCATTCAGCTTTCGTTAAGACGGCGCATGTATAACTGATACCCACGATCTGTGAAAACCGTTTTTAAAGTCAAAGGAGTCACCGCAATGAATAAATCCATGATTGTTGGCACTGTATTAGGTATTGGAATCGCTACCGCCGGTGGTGCTATTGCCAGTTATCAATTGTTGAAAGAGCCCACTCATGCCGAGGTGGTCAAAACTGAACCGCTGACAAAACAAATTCAGATTCCTCACGAAGAATGTCGCGATGAAACGGTCGTGCGTCAAAAGCCGGTGAAAGATGAGCATCGTATTGCCGGTAAAGCGATCGGTGCGGTGGTCGGTGGGGTTTTAGGTCATCAGGTGGGTGGTGGTAGCGGGAAAAAAGTGGCCACGGTGGCGGGTGCTGTTGCTGGTGGTTATGCTGGCGATCGCGTGCAGGACAATATGCAAAAAAATAATACCTACACCACCACCGAGCAAGTCTGTAACACCGTGTACGAAACCCGCGAAGAAATCACCGGTTATAACGTGACCTATCGCCTGAACGACGAAGAAGCGACCGTCAAGATGACTTACGATCCAGGCCAACGTATTCCGGTTAAAGATGGCCAGTTGGTATTGGCACCTGCGGCAGACGCTGTTCAGTAATTAATACTCAGTCATAAATCCTTCATATTTGGCAGGGTGTATTCGCCCACGCGCCCTGCCAACCCCTTTTTCACTGCACTTTTCATTACACCGTTTACGGATGTTCGACTGCGTACAATATTGATACGTTTGACTCGCTATACTCTAGGAAACCTCTGAAAAATTACCTGCGTTGCCATCGCAAACATTTTTCAGAGGTTCCTTGGGTATCGCAGAATAGCGGGGCAGATTTCAGATGAACGAGCGGGAAAGTACATCCGACGCAAGTCGACGGTTAAATCTGGTTGCGGGCGATAGCATCAATAACGCAGATACCAGCCTTCCCATTGTGCGTGATTCAGCACAACAAAAAATGATTGCACAACAGCTTCCCGAATTACTTGAGTTGGAGCGCTTGATTGCGCAACACCCGCAGACACTGACGGCGCGTGTAGAGTACATGTTGTCCTGGCGTGATTGGCAGTTGCCACTCTATTCCGTGACCATTGGCTCGCGCGACCCGCAGGCGCCCGCCGTGTTGATGACGGCGGGCATGCACGGTGTCGAGCGCATCGGCTCACAGGTGTTGATCGCATGGATGCAAACCTTGCTCGAACGCATGAAGTGGGATGCACATCTGTGTCAGCTCGCCAGCCAGATCCAGCTGGTGTTTATGCCAATCCTGAATCCGGTGGGGATGTGGCTCAATCGCCGCTGTAACGGCAACGGCATTGATCTGAATCGCAATGCGCCGATAGACGCAGAAGATGATGTGAAGCTGTTAGGTGGCGGTCATCGACTCGGGGGATTTCTACCCTGGTATCGCGGTAGGAAAGATGCACCGATGGAGCCGGAAAATCTCGCGTTGGAGCGCGTCATCAAACGGCAGGTGTTTGGTCGTCCTATGGCGCTGGCGCTTGATCTGCATTCGGGTTTTGGTGTGCAGGACCGGCTTTGGTTTCCTCATGCCTATCGGCGCAAACCCATCGAAAATATCGCCGATTATGTTGCGTTAAAAATGTTGTGGGAACGTACCTACCCCAACCACATTTATATCTTTGAACCGCAATCAATTCACTATCTGTCGCACGGTGACGTGTGGGATTATTTTCACGATATTTTCAATAGCCGGCAGACGCAACAACCGCAGCATTTTCTATCGCTGACCCTGGAGATGGGTTCCTGGGCATGGGTAAAAAAACGTCCGCGACAATTATTGAATTTTGCCGGCTTATTTAATCCGCAAATGAAACACCGTCACGCACGGGTATTGCGGCGGCATATCCTGCTATTGGATTTTATGCTGGCAGCAACACTAAATAGTAAGCATTGGCTGCCGGACGATAAGCAAACGGGACTGCTCACGCAAGCCGCCAACAGCCTGTGGTTTTCATGATGCACATTATTTTATTGCGCGGACTCGCGCGGGAAGCGGCTCATTGGCACAGCTTTCCTGAACAACTACAGGCAGCGCTCGGCGCTCAGTGTCAATTGCATCTCATTGATTTTCCCGGTTGTGGAAAATATTACCAACGCCCTGCATTGCATTCCATTGTCGCCATGACTGGTCATGCGCGCAACGAAGGCAATGTTCCCGCTGTGCTGGCTTCCGGTGAGCCGGTATTTATTATCGGCATTTCCATGGGCGGTATGGTTGCACTGGATTGGGCTCAGCGTTTTCCGCAGGAGATTAAGGGCATCGTGTTAATTAATTCCAGCGCTGGTGACCAACCGCTTTTCTGGCGCTTGCAACCGGCTGCCTGGCCAAATGTATTACTGGCGTTGCTGTTGCCGGTTCGGCAGCGGGAAGCGCGGGTTTTGCGCATGGTAAGTAACGATAGTGCCGCCTATCAAAAAAATCTGCAGCAATGGTTGGACATCCAACAACAGCGCCCGATAACGCGAGTGACAATCCTGAAGATGTTGCGTGCCGCCGCAAACTTTCGTCCTCGTAAGGAATGTTCGGTGAAAGGGTTGGTGCTAACCAGTCGTGGTGACCGTATGGTTGCGCCTCGTGCCAGTGAAGCTATCGCACAAACATTTCAGTGGCCGTTGATAGATCATCCGCACGCAGGACACGACTTGCCGATGGATGATGCAAGGTGGGTGGTGCAGGAACTTCAGCGGTGGATAACATCTGCTAGACTCTAGCGCATTGTGTCCACAAGGAAAAAACATGCATCCTTCCTCTGGCAAAACAACAACCGATTCGTTGTATGCACCGTCAGACGTCAGTTTTTGGGAGGCGTTTTTATTCTGGCTTAAGCTGGGCTTTATCAGTTTTGGTGGCCCCGCCGGTCAGATCGCGATCATGCATCAGGAACTGGTGGAGCGGCGCCGCTGGATCAGTGAAAAGCGTTTTTTGCACGCGCTTAACTACTGCATGTTATTGCCGGGGCCGGAAGCACAACAGCTCGCGACCTATATCGGTTGGCTGATGCACCGCACCTGGGGCGGTATTGTTGCCGGCGTACTTTTTGTGTTGCCTTCGCTGTTTATTCTTATCGCCCTTTCGTGGATTTACATCGCCTATGGTGATGTCAGTTGGGTGGCCGGTTTGTTTTATGGCATCAAACCTGCGGTTACTGCCATCGTCGTTCAGGCGGCGCATCGTATCGGTGCGCGCGCACTGAAGAACAATATTCTGTGGGCCATCGCAGCCGCCGCTTTTGTGGCGATCTTTGCACTCAATATTCCATTTCCCTACATCGTTGTGGCGGCGGCCCTCATCGGTTATGTGGGTGGACGTTTTGCTCCCGTCTATTTCGAAGGCGGTGGTGGTCACGGAAAGGCACAGCAGGATTTCGGTGCGGCCTTGATTGATGATCACACCGCGACACCAGCGCATGCATTGTTTCGCTGGTCGCGCTTAACCTATGTCATCCTGGCTGGCTTACTGTTGTGGGCAGTTCCACTGTTGCTGCTATGGGGCATGCTGGGTTGGACGCACACGTTTACGCAAATGGCCTGGTTCTTTACCAAGGCGGCGCTGCTCACCTTTGGTGGTGCCTATGCCGTGTTGCCCTATGTTTATCAAGGCGCTGTCGATCATTATGGCTGGCTCACACCAACGCAAATGATCGATGGCCTTGCCTTGGGTGAAACCACACCGGGACCGCTGATTATGGTGGTGGCATTTGTGGGATTTGTGGGCGGTTATGTTAACGCCGTGTTTGGTCCGGACATGGTATTCCTCGCCGGTGCTGTTGCAGCAACGATCGTTACCTGGTTCACCTTCCTGCCATCGTTTATTTTTATTTTTGCCGGCGCGCCCTTTATTGAAACGACGCACAACAAGATAAAATTCACCGCGCCGCTATTGGCGATTACCGCCGCCGTTGTCGGTGTAATTTTAAATCTCGCCTTATTTTTTGGTTACCACGTTCTCTGGCCGGAAGGATTCGATGGTGCATTCGAATGGCCATCCGCCTTGATTGCTTTGGGTGCAGGTATTGCGCTGTTTCGTTACAAGCTTGGTGTTATCAGAGTCATTATTGCCTGTGCGCTGATAGGGCTTATTGTGTCGTTAATCGGCCTCAATTAGACCGTCATACCGAATGCAGACGGACGCCACAGAACACCTGGGACTCATATATTGATTTGTATGAGTCCCAGGTGAAATTTACTTAATGCGGATCGACTTTTGAGTAACCGAGACTGTCGACGTGATCTGGCAAAACGACATCTCCTGCAAGTACGGCGCCCCAGCGACGAAGTTTCTCAAACAGCCAGAGCATGATGCCGACGCCGAGCAGCGCCAGGGCTAAACCGGTCAACTGCAAGTACTCATACTCGTTGACACAGGTCCAGATAAATTGCCCCACACACAAGACTGCAACAAACAGGAGCGTGGGCTTTCGACCAATCAACCCCACAATAAATACACCCAGTGGCGCCCCGAGCGCCACAACGGGAGCGGCGGCCAGCCAGTTTTCAAATACCCCCGGTTGCATCCCGGTGGTAACGGATTTAATTGCCACGCCGTAAACCGACGCAATCGCCATGATCACCACTGATGTGGGGATCGCAATTTTCAGGTCGGCCCGGCACAGCAATACCAACGCGGCATACACCACCATATCGATACCTACACCAGTGACCGACACGATGGTGGCTCCGGCGAGTACACCCAGGATGATGCCGAGACGAAAGTCCCAGCCTTCGTTAAATTCAGTCATTCCTGTGTGGCCGGCAATTTCATTGATTCGATACAGATGCAATATCCCGAAGCTAGCCCACACTACAGCGAATACGACTTTAATCCAGAGATCGGAAATAAAGGGGGCGATAAAGAAAATACCGATGGGTGTTCCGATCAGAATTCCCAGTGCCGAACCTTTCAATATTGACCAAGCCAGGGGTACGCGCCGCGCGAGAATGAAAATACTGGCGCTGGTCATACCGATGGATTGCACCGCAAAGCTGAAGTCCCGGCCCAATGTGGCAGGCATATCAAACCAGAGTACGAGCACAGGAAAACCCACGGTCCCACCGCCCATCGGTGTGGAGCCGGCCACGTAACTGCCCAACGCCATAGCCAGCGCTATCGGCCAGTGCGCCTTGGCTTCAGACCAATAACCCATGCCGAGTACCAACCACAGCCAAACGGCGTAGAAGCCCAGTAGCCATAAGCCCCAGACCCACAGATAGGTTTTTAACGGTTTTTGAATATTCATGAACTCGCCCGCACAAAAATATTTATTGTTTTGTTGTCGTTACTCTTTATAAAAGTAAGGCACTTATAAAAGTAAGGCACGCTATAAAACTAAGGCGCGAGTTATAAAGAATTGCCAGGCTACTCACAATAATTGGGCGATAGAATCTGACTATCGAGTATCAGGTTGGTGTAACGGCGGGCTGAAGCCGGTGAGGTTATGAGTACTACCAAAGCACAATGCCGAAACGCCGCAACAATAATGCGAAAAGACCGAAACACACCATGGTGATGCACGCAGAACTCACTAGCGCGAGCCAAAAACCAAAGCGTGTTAACAACATCGGGAACAGTAAAAACATCGGCAGGGTAGGTACTACATACCAAAACGTGTACCACGCATGATCGGCGATTTTGGTGGCTGGTTGTTGTTCGACGTACAACCAGATTAATGTCAGCACCGTCACCAGAGGCAGTGATGCGATCAGCGCGCCTAACTTATCACTGCGTTTGGCGGTCTCGGAAATCAGAACAACAAGCCCGGCTGTGATCAAATATTTGGTGATGATCCAGCTCATTGATGTGTCTCCGTCGTTGCAGGTCGGCCCAACCAGCGGTACACCACCGGGACGACCAACATGTTCAAGGCTGTAGAACTGATTAATCCCCACAGAATCACCACCGCCATAGGCGACTGAATTTCGCTGCCCGACTCACCAGCAGCCAATACCAGGGGCACCAACGCCAGCGCTGTCGCCAGGGCTGTCATCAGGATCGGGATCAACCGTTCTTCGGCGCCGCGCCGAATGGCGCTGTCTATATCCAGACCTTCATCGCGCATCAGACGGCCGATGTGATCGATCAGGATCACGCCGTTGCGCGTAGCGATGCCGAACAAGGTGATGAAGCCGATGATGGCCGCGACGGTCACGATGCCGCCCGATAGCCAGACACCCACCACGCCACCGATCAGCGCCAGGGGCAGGTTAAGCATGACCAGACTGGCATCGCGCGCGGAATTAAAGGCCGTCATCAACAGGAAAAAGATGCCGACAATAACGGCCGCGCCGAGCAGCAATAAGCGCGTGTTGGCGGCTTCCGCGCTTTCAAACTGACCGCCGTACTCAATGTGATAACCCGTGGGTAAGCTGACATCGGTGTCGATGGCGGCGCGGATATCGTTCACCACACTGATAAGATCCCGCTCGGCTACATTGGCCATTACCACCAGTTTGCGTTGAACATTCTCACGCCCAATGGTGTTGGGGCCACGGTTGTAACGAATGTCTGCCAGTGCGGAAAAGGGCACCAGTGCGCCGGATGGTAGCGTCAACAGTGTTTGCCGCAGGGTTTCGATATTGTCTCCAGCGGATACGGGCAGGCGAACCACCAGGTCAACACTGGTTTGGCCTTCCAGGATGCGGCCTACCGTCGTGCCGATAAACGCGGTTTCCAGGGATTCAGCCGCCTCTGCCATCGTCAGCCCATAGTTGGCAAGTGCCGGGCGATCAAAGCTTACGCTGATGAACGGAATTTCACTTTGCTCTTCCATGGCCACATCCACCGCGCCGGGAATGGCCGCCGCCAGGGATTCCACTTGACCGCCAAGGCGTCGCAGTTCGGCCAGGTCTTCCCCAAAAATCTTGATCGCAATATTGGCACGGGTACCGGAGAGCATGTGGTCGATGCGGTGGGAGATGGGTTGGCCAATGATGACGTTGGTGCCGGGCAGCCGGGCAAAGGATTGGCGCAAATCCGCCAGCAGTTCGTCTTTCGTCCGATCTTGCATCTTCAGTGTGACATCAATCTCCGAGGCGAAGACTTGTTGGGCGTGGGGATCGAGTTCTGCACGACCGGTGCGGCGCGCCGTTGCGACAACTTCCGGTTGTGCCAGCAAGAGTGCCTCCACTTCGCGGCCGATTCTGTCCGAGGTGTCCAGTGCCGTTCCGGGCAGGGTCACGACGCTGAGTGTCAGGCTGCCTTCATTAAACTCCGGCAAAAAGCCGCGTCCCGCCAAAGCCAGCGAGGCCAGCGCGGCTATCAATAACACCACCGACGCACCCACGACCCACCGCCAATACAGGAGCGCATGGTCAAGCAATGGGCGATAGCCCGCTTTCAGCCAGCGAATCAGACGGGTGTCGTGGTCCTCGCGCACTGTCTGCGTGCCCGGTAAACCCAGTAGACACAGCACCGGCGTGACGGTCACGGCGACTAACAAGGAGGCTGCGAGCGCCACCACATAAGCCAGACCCAATGGTTGCAGTAACCGTCCTTCAACGCCGCTGAGGAAAAATAGCGGTAGAAAAACCAGGATGATTATCAGCGTGGCAAAAACAATAGAACCTTCAATTTCGCGGGTCGCGGCGAATACCACGGCCAGCGAGGTTTGTTGTTGATCTGCCGGTTTGAGATGGTTTTCACGCAGGCGTTTGACGATATTTTCCACCACGATGATGGCGTCATCCACCAAGGCACCGAGCGCAATCGCCATGCCGCCGAGGGTCATGGTGTTGATACTGCCACCCAGCCAGCGGATGGTGAGCACCGCGACCAGCAAGGACAGCGGAATGGCCAGCAAGGCAATGCCGGTGGCGCGAGCGCTGAATAAAAAGACGAACATGATGGCGACGACCAGTATGGCGCCGTCGCGCAGGGCCACGCTGAGGTTATCCACCGCCGTGGTAATAAAATCTGCCTGGCGGAACGCGTTGGTTTCAATACGCATGCCGTCGGGTAAGGTTTTTTGCAAATCCGCAAACACAGCTTCCAGTCGTTCGCTTAACGCCAGCGTGTTTACGCCCGGCTGTTTCTGGATGCCCAACACCACAGCCGGTTGCCCTTTGTAAGCCGCAGTTCCGCGGCGCGGCGCGGGGCCGATACGGACCTCTGCGAGATCGCGAATGACGACCGGTATGCCCTCGCGCGTTACGACCAATGCTTGTTCCAGTGAGCGGATATCCGCTACTCGTCCGATCCCCTGAATCAGAAATTCCTGGTCATTGTCCGTCACAAACCCCGCTGAGGCGTTGCGGCTGGCGGCGGCAGTGGCCTGTTTGACCTGATCGAGGGTAACGCCGTAGGCGGCTAACCGCTCGGGCTTGGCGATGACCTGATACTGGCGAGTCTCGCCACCAATGGGAATGACTTCTGCCACGCCGGGGATCGCCAGCACGCGGCGGCGCACCACCCAGTCGGCGGTGGTTTTCAGGGTCATCTCATCGTGGGATTCAGAATGCAGGGCGATAAACATGATCTCGCCCATGATGGAGGAAACCGGTGCGAGCTGGGGGGGCGGCAAGTCGGCGGGCAGGCTGGCCAGCGTACCTTGCAGTTTCTCGGCCACGATCTGCCGCGCCCGGTAAATATCGGTACCCCATTCAAATTCAATGGTGATGACAGCGTTGCCCACGCCGGTATTCGAGCGTACCCGGCGGACACCCACGGCGCCGTTCATGGCGGTTTCGATGGGGTGAGTCACGAGTAACTCGACATCTTCCGGCGGCATGCCATGGGCTTCGGCAACGATGGTCACGGCCGGGGCGGTAAGATCAGGAAATACATCGATCGGCGTTTTTATGGCCGTCCAGCCGCCCCAGCACAGCAGTGCCGCCGCACCGACCAGCACCAGCAAACGGTTATTCAGCGACCATTGGATTATGCGATCAATCATGGGTTTGCCTGGCTATTGTCGTGTCAGTGGAGAGGTGATTAATGCGCATGGCCGTGGCCGATTTCGTCGCCCCCGGCGGACGCGAGCTTGACGTAGTAAGCACCGCGGCTGACCACGCGCTCCCCGGCCTGGATACCAGCTACCACCTCGACTTGTGGCCCGTCGATGACGCCGGTTTGCACCGGACGGCGGGCGAAGGTTTCACCACTGCTTTGCACGTAAACCACCTGCTGGCCACCGTCATCAACCAGAGCTGAGCGCGGAATGGCAAGGCGTTGTTCGGGTGCGCCGATATAGACCTGGGCGGTGAAGCGGCTACCGATCAGGGTGGGGCCGGCGGTACTGGGATATTCGAGGGTAATACCGGCGGTACGGGTCACCGGTTCGATAGCGGTCATGACCTGCACAACCTTCGCGCCGGTGCTTTCGTCAAGTAAACGGCTGTCCTGACGGGGCAATTCAAACCAGGCACCGCTGGCGGTATGCAGATCTGTCGCGAGGTGTTCCGGTATCTGGACGTGCAGCCAGCGCCGGTCCGGTGCGGCGATACGGAAGACGCGTTCACCGGCACGCACAAACGCGCCGGGTTGTGCGCGCACCTCGATCACCTCTCCAGCGACGGGGGCACGTAGCGCCAGACCGGCCTGCTGATTGCCGCTCTGGCGCTGTTCGATGCGCGCTTGTGCTGCTTTCCACTCTGCCTGGGCAATGGCATAGGTCTGTTGTGCTTCTTGCAGGCGACGTTCGGGAATTGCACCTTGCGTGACCAGGTTTCGGGTGCGTTGAAGCTCTTGCTCGCTCAACTGTAACTGGCTGCGTGCACGTTGCAGGGCGACACGGGCCTCGCCCAGGTCGGCGCCTTCGCCAAGTCGCGGGACCAGATAGCCGAGTACATCGCCGGACGCTACCGTGTCACCAGCGCGGATCAGGTCGATTGCCGCCATATACCCATCGGCGGGTGCGGGAATATCGGCGCCCGCGTCCGCCGGCGCCATGACTTCAGCGTAGCCGGGCACCGAGGGGCGCAGGGGTTGATGGCTGGCCAGACTTGTGGCGAATGGATTTTGCCACTGTTGTTCTTTCAAATAACTGATGTCGCCCTCGGGTTCCGGCTGGTGAACATCCACGGCGTCGGCCGACGGAAAAACAGTGACCGGACCGAGATCATGGATTGCTGTTTGTCCGTCATGTCGTAACGTCACTATCAGGTTAAACGTCCCGGCATCGCGCGGCGTCACCGTGGGTGTAAACAATCCGTCGCGTGTCGGTGCACTGACACGAAAGCGGGCCAGCGTATTGCCATCTTTCTGCAACGCTGCATCAACGGTGCCATGGGTGACCGGGGAGTAGTCAGCCAGGTTGGTGAAATGAGCCAGCAAGCGCGCGCTGTGCCCCACCACCAAGGGCGGAAACTCGACAAACAGTTCGCTTGCCTCGGTGTAATGGGTATAGACCAGCGCCGTGTCTCCGGCGTGATCATGAGGATCAGCCTGCTCGTGGTCGGCGCAAGCGCTCAACAGCAGCAATGCCGAGAGCGCCAGGCCCAGAGGTTTAATGGTCATGGCCGTGATCGTGCTCGCCGTCGGTGTGGGAATGTTCGTGAGCGTCGCTGCTGTGCGTGTGTTCGTCAGTGATTGATGGCGCTTCTGCTGCTTCGGCTTCATCGCCATAAAATGCTTCCGTCTCCGGTGCGTCTTCATGGGTGTGCATGCCGTCGCCGTGATCATGGCTGTCATCCCCATGAGCCTGGTGGTCAGCACCGCTGCCGTGGGGATGGCCGTGGTCATCGCCCGTTTGTTTGTCGGGGCTACAAGCGGCCAGCATCACACCGGTCATGACAATGAATAAACCTTTCACGAGCCGTTGTTTGTTAAAGGTGGCTCGCGCCGTGCGCACTGAGTTGATAGAAAATCCCATGATTATTCTCCTATGAAGGTTTGCCATTGAATGTAAGCCTGTCGTGCCGCCAGCGAGCGATGTATCAATGCCTGCCTGCCAGCGATTTCTGTACGGTACGCATCAATTAATTCCATCGCGTTGATCTCGCCTGCCGTGAAGGCGGCTTCAGCCATCGGAATCAGACTGTGGGTATTGCTCTGCTGTAATGCTATGGCTGCCTCGCGTTGGGCAGACCAGTCGCGCTGAATCCGGCGCGCCTGGGCCATCAGGTGGTGTTCTTCCAGTGCGTGCTCGGCACGCAGCAGGCGCGACCGGTGGCCGGCCGCCGAGGCCTCGCCCTGGGCACGGTCAAATAAAGGAATATCGACGGCCACCGATACCACATGGCCATCGGCCTTTAATCCTCCATCAATGACTTCACGCTGGCCGAGACCTAACGTAATGTCGGGCCAGCGCGCGCGCTTTGCCGCTTTCTGATCAATAGCCGCACTGTCTGCCTTGGCGCGCAGGGCGTGTAACGAGGGGTGATTATCGATAATGGCTGGCGTTACCACGCGGGTAGGCGCCGGTGGTAACAGGTCGCCCGTAGGAGATGCTGTTTCCATGTCGACCAGAAGGAGAAGATGATCCTCGGCAGATTCGGCTTCACTGCGCGCCTGCAACAGCTCGCCGGTGAGTAATGCCAATTCCCGTTCCAGCCGTGCCTGGTCGTAGCGCGAGGTATCGCCCGCGGCCGTTCGCACACGGAGATCTTGGGTGAGTTTGTCCAACCGCTGGTGCCACGTTTGTAAGGTGCGGTGTTGCTCTGCTGTGGCAATTGCCTGGTAAAACAGCAGGCGGATTTCACTGATGATCTCCCGCTTGCGCGATTCCAGCTGCGCCTCAGCCGCATCCAGCGCGGTGCGGGCGGACTGGCGTTCAAGCCCTTTAACGCCGGCAATATTGAGGCGTTGGCGTAGGAGATAGACGGTTTCTTCGTTGCTGCCGGGCGTATCAAGCGTTTCCCGGGCATATTCAACTTGAGGATTGTCCCAACGTCCGACGCGCTCCATCTCGCTGCGGGCAAGTGCGCGACGGGCCTCCAGTTGCGTTGCGATATCCGGCTGTTGCAAAGCGCGGTCAACCGCCGCCCACTCTGTCAAATCAGCGGCCAACGCAAGGTTGTTTAGCAAAAGTAAACCCAGCACCAGACTCCGCACATCACACCCCCATAATCCAGGCTGCGAGCGTTTCCAGCGTGTGGTGATGGAGCAACGCCAGTGCTCCCAGGGCGAGCAGGCCGAGCATATGAGTGCTTTCAAACACGAGTGATCGGGGTTCGTGCTCCCCGGAGGACAGCAACCGCTGAATGCGTTGGACAGCGTTGGCTCCGACTGCCGAGCAGCGCTCTGAGCGATAAGCCTGGCTGACACGAATCACGCGCAACAAGGTGCTGGCCACCGTATCGCGTCCGAAGTGAGACACCGCCGCATCATCGGCTGCTTCTTCCTGTGCCTGCTGCCACAGGCGACGCAAAGTAGTGGCTTGCCAGGGCAGGTGAAGCGTTAATAAAAACTCAAAGACCAGATTGCGTAACGGGTCCGCGCGACGGAGGTGAGCGAATTCATGGGCCAGTACAACGCGCCTTTCCCGATAGGTTAATTGTTGCAATAAGCCCGTCGATAACAAAACAAAACGGTTGTGAAGACCCGCTGCCAACGCGATGGGGCGTTGGTCATCCAGAACGCGCAAGCGTTGCCGGCCGTGGGCAAAAACAGACAGCATGTGCAGGCGCTGATGCATTTGCCACTCACGCCATAACAAACGCAGGAAATTGGTAAACAGAAACAACATGATCAAACCGGTGACGGCGAGATTGGCGTAACCCAGGTCGAGTGGAAGGTTGAATGAAAGTGCCGTGGCATCACACGCATGGAGATGGCCGTGGCTGTGATCGCGGCAATGATCCGTAAGCCAGTGGTTGGCTTTGACCAAGGGTACAGCGTTCAGAAGCGTGATCAGGATCAGGGGTAACAGCCATGGCAGGGTGGCTAGCAATAACACCCGCCGTGCGCGGGACTCGGGTGAAAAATAGGGATTATCTGCAAAACGCAGGCTGATGTAGGCCCACAAATTACCCAGCAGCCATCCGGCAAGTGCTAACAACCACAGTGACCACAGCATGCCCCCGAGATCCATCATCAGCGAATACCTCCACGCTCGCGGCGCGCGATAATTTCTGCTTCCAGTGTTTGCAATGCGTTTTCGTCAAGTTGCTCAGCGGCTTCAACGAAGGCGGCAAGTGATGAGGTCGTATCGCTACCAAAGCGACCCAGCACATCATTGATTAAACCCACCAGCAACTGCTGACGCGGAACCTTTGCAGTGTAATAAAACGCATGCCCCTGCTTTTCGCGTTGTAACAGTTGCTTGCGAAATAAACGTTCCAGTGTGGATTGCACCGTATTGGCAGAAATTCCCCTGCTTGCGCCAATAGCCGCGTGCGCTTCTTTGGCAGAAACACGCGGTTGATGCCAGACATATTCCAGTACGGCAATTTCCAATTCACCCAGCGGTGGTACAGACGAGGGGTCGGCAGGTTGCATCATGGTTTGGCTCTGTTGGTGGCTGCTTCAGGCCACAGAAAGCTACGCCCGAAAAAACCGACTGTCAATCGGTTTTTTCGGGCGAATGTTATTAATGTGCAGTTGTTTAACGGCAGCAGAAGAGTCAGTGATCAAGAGCAAAAAGATTGCTCCGCAAATTCGCTACAACAAAAACGACAAACTCCGCTTGCAGTGTGGATCGCGAAGTACCGCTTTGTAATAGGCGCGAATTTGGGAGCAATAAAGGCACCAGTAACAGTGAAGAAGATGCAGACGCAACTGGGATGAGTTTTTGTTGACGCTATTGCGCAACATGGTTTCGTCTGCATCCAGATCGGTTTGGATGGTATCCAACAAATCTATCAATAGTGTGGTGTCGAGGCGTTGTGTTTCTGCCCAGTCGACAAAGTTACCCAAGGGGTAGTTGGGCGTCATCCTGATGATGCAAATCTTGCTTCTTACGGCTGATTTTATGTCCGTGCAATGTTCCTGCATAACAACACTCTGAACGTCAATGTAATTTTGCCACGCTATATTGCTGGTTTAGCGGGCAGTAATAGGCTTGCAGCTGGGCACAGAAATGACACCACTGTAATCGCAATTGGTGATGCAATAAGGGTTTTCCAATTAACTGACTTATGTCGTGAAAGTGCTTCACCTCCTCTTGCAGCTCTTCATGAATTTCGCGTAATACGTCATACACGGCGACCTCATCTATCATTCTCGCCCAGTGGATAAACGACGTCAGTGCAGTGGTCTTGTACTTGTGTGATGTGCAGATCCGGGCGCGGATGCTCTCTTTTAACTGCATTGCATTTCCTTTGTAACTTCTCATATAATCGATATTGCATTATGCGCAAATATATTTTTAACTCTTTGTTTGCCGTCAGACAATATATAGCATCGGAAATTAACCCATACAATGAATACATTGTATTCATTGAAAACCTGAAAATGGTGTTGGTACTATCGTCCAAGGTATGGAAACGCCTTTTCCTATACGCTGAATTCACTGGAAGCTCATCGCTGTTAGCCATGAAAAAAGAAGTTGTTCTCACCCTGCGGGTGGATACGGAAATTAACAACGCCATTCGGTTGCTTGCCAAAAGACAGGACAGGACTGTTGCGTGGATGGCGAGAAAACTCATTGCAGAGGCGCTCGAACAGCGAAAGTTGCTCAGGCCTGAGGGCAAATAAAACCGATATTATTCATCCTCTTGTTGGTTAACGGTGCTGCTGAACCAAAAGACCATCGTTGTCACAATCTCTGACTTCTTCCTTTCTTGCTGTAATCAAACTCGCTGACGTTTGAATGCCTTCATGCGTCAATCGAGTATCTCCTCATCATCATGTTTGTTTTTTCCTTTCCTGCTTTTGTTTCACCAGGGATACGATAAGCTAATTTTCCGATTTGCATATTGTGCAAATCTTTCAGCGCCTGTAAGACACGGAATGAGTCAATAGCGACATTTGATTCAGGACAGGTTGTTGGCGTGGTGATAAATATCATTCGACGGGTTTCAGTAGTGTTTGGCAGGGCATAACAAGGTTATAGATAAATGGCTTGCGGGGGTGGGGTTGGCAACAGGCGTTTTGGGAATTTTGCACTACACTGAGTCAATGTTTGTCTGGTTTTTTTAGCGCCTGTTTGTCAGAGATAATCCATGCCTTATGAAAAGATAAAACGCCTGTTCCGGGTGATGCCTTGGCTGTTGGCTCTGGTGCTGACCGGCGTATTTGTGGTGCTGCTGCATTATGAATGGCGACAACAGGACAACTTGTGGCGGGAGCGCCTGGGGTTGGGTGTCGAGATGTTGGCGGTGCAGGTGGATATCAATCGCTGGCACCTGACACGACAGGCCGTGCAAGGTGCGGAGCTGATTGCGGCGAACCCGCAAATCCTGGCGACCATTCGCGCCGCCTATGCTGTCCATCAGGATGATCCCAATGAAAGCAGTGCTGATATGGCCTCAATACGCGCTGAGCTGGAGCGTCAACTGCAACCTTACTGGCGCGATCTGAAAGCATTAAACGCACGCTATCTGCAAGTGAGTCTGGCACAGGAAGCTACCGTGTTGTTGCGTATGCATCGACCGGAACGTTTTGGTGATCGGCTGATGCATTTGCGCCCGCTGGTGATGGATGTTTTTACCACCGGGGAAATTGGTGAGGGGATGGAGGTGAGCCGTCATGGTGCAGGATACCGGGGCGTGGTACCGGTGTTTCCTGCGGATAATGCTGGCAGTTCACCGATTGCGGCCATCGAAGTCGGGATAGGTTTACTGGCTCACCGACCCCATGCCGAAGGTTCCGGGCGCGCCATCTTATTAGCGCCGGAGATATTCAATACCGTATTGTGGGACAGGGCGCGTGCTGAACTGACGCTGCCGGAACAGCGGACCGAAAAACAGTGGCTGCTGGAAAATTTTTCCGATCCGATATTTGAGCATTGGTATCTTGATGGCCTGTTGCCCGATCCGTCGCGTCCGGGGTATCGGATGGTGACCTGGCAAGACAAAGTATATTTAATTCATTCTGTGACGATAAAAGATTTTCTGGGCGAAGCTGATGCGCAGCGGCCACCGGTTGCCGCCATCCTCAGTTGGCGGGATATCTCCAAAGAGCAGGCCATCTACGACGAGACGCGTCGTTATACCTTGGTGAAATGGTTATTTGCATTGCTCCTGGCGCAGGTGATGATGTTGCTTTTATGGCACTTTACTCGCCGCTATATTCGCGCGCTGATTGACGAGCATCGCATCCAGCTGGAACAGGAACGCGACTCCAGCGACATGGCTCGGCAACGGTTGCAGTTGGCATTAGCCAGCAGCGACTCGGGTTTTTGGGAGTGGGATATCGTCACCAACAAGGCCACCTTTTCACTGGAATGGAAACAGATCTGCGGGGTGCCGGTGGATCATCCGGTCCAGAACGATGGGGAAGAATGGCTGAGCCGTTTGCATCCCAATGATAAAGAGCAGTGTGTGAATGACATGACTCGCCATATTAAAGGCGAAACGCCCATGTTCGAAAATGAACATCGCCTGCGTATTCATGACGCTTCATACAAATGGTTTTACACCCGCGGTAAAGTGGTTGAGTGGCTGCCGGATGGACGCGCCGCACGAATGTTAGGTGTCTACACCGATATTTCATCGCGCAAAAATAATGAACTCACCATCTTGCGCCAACAGGCAGCGCTGCGTGCGCTGAACGAAATCGCTTCGCTGCCCGCCGTAGAATTTGAAGAACAATTGCGTCGTTCGTTAATTCTCGGTGCGCGTCATCTGGGCATGCAATACGGCATCATCAGCCGGGTAAAAAATACCGATTACACCATCCTGGTGCAAATTTCTCCCGACGCACGTTTTAGCGATGGACAGCAACTTCCTTTGCAACAAACGCCCTGTGGAATAACCCTTGCGGATGGTGATGTCGTCGCCGTGCAGCGCTTTACAGATTCCGAGTTCGCTAACCATCCCGCGCACACGGTATTGCAACTGCAATCTTATATTGGTGTGCCGTTATGGGTTGAGGGCGACGTCTATGGCACGGTCAGTTTTTCGTCCGGCAGTGGCGCTCGTGCTACACCCTTTGACGCGCAGGATAAAGATTTTATGCGTCTGCTGGCCCGCTGGATGGGTTCAGTGATTACGCACTGGCAACAGGATGACCGCCAACGCGCGCTTTATCGACGCTTCACCAAATTGAGTGATCGGTTGCCCGGCTTCCTGTATCAATTTCAACTGAATCCCGATGGCAGTTCATTTTTTCCTTATGCCAGCACTGGTATCAAATATGTTTATGGTATTAATCCGGCGCAAGCGTCTATTAATTCTGAAGCGATCTATCAAGTGATACACCCGGATGATCGCGAGCTGGTTGCGACGACAGTGAACGAGTCGGCCCAACACTTATCAACCTGGCGAGTCAGCTACCGTGTCAATCATCCGCAACGAGGTTTGATTTGGGTGCAGGGCGATGCGCAACCGGAAAAGCTGGATGATGGCAGCATACTCTGGCATGGCTTTATCTCTGATGTCACCGCCGCAAAAGATGCTGAGCTGCGATTGCATGAAACCAACGCGCTGCGCCAGGCAATCTTTGATGCTGCCAGCGTGGCCATCATTTCGGTGGATGAAAAAGGCATCATCAAGACATTCAATCGCGGTGCCGAATCGATGCTCGGCTACACGGCACAGGACGTGGTGGGCAAACAAACCCTGACCATCTTTCACCGTCAGGAAGAGATTGCCATGCACGCACGGGTGTTATCGGCGGAGTTGGGCTACAGCGTTGCGGAAGATTTTGAAGCGCTGGTGGCCAAGGCGCGGCGCGGTGAAAAAGATGAAAATGAATGGACTTATCTTCACCGTGATGGCACCGATGTTCCGGTATTGCTGGCAGTAACCAGCCTGCGCAATGCACAGGGAAATACCAACGGTTTTCTCAGCATTGCGCGCGACATTACAGACCTCAAACGCACTGATCGCTTAAAAAGTGAATTTATCTCCACCGTCAGCCATGAATTGCGTACACCCTTGACTGCGATCAGCGGATCTCTGGGTTTAATTGTCGGCGGCGCTACCGGCGAGTTACCGCCAAATCTGTTCAAGATGATCAACATCGCGCACAAAAACAGTTTGCGATTGAATCATCTGGTTAACGATTTGCTGGATATGGAAAAACTGGTTGCCGGCAAGATGCATTTTGATATGCGTTCTCACGAGCTGGTGCCACTGCTGCAACAGGCAATGGAGGAAAATTCTGCGTATGCCACACAGCATCAGGTAAGGTTCCAATTGCAGGGCGTTGAGGTCAATGTACAGGTGGTTGTGGACGCAAGCCGCTTCCTGCAAGTGCTCACCAATTTTCTCTCCAATGCAGCCAAATTCTCACCGCCCGACAGCATCGTCAAGATCACCGTCAGCCTCCACCGTGAACAAGTGCGCGTCGCAGTAAGTGACAATGGCAGCGGCATTCCGGAAGAATTTCGCTCGCGTATCTTCCAGAAATTTTCCCAGGCGGATTCATCGGATCGGCGCCAGAAAGGCGGTACCGGTCTGGGGTTGGCAATCTGCAAGGAATTGGTGGAGCGCATGGGCGGTAGTATCGGTTTTGAATCGGTGGAAGGTATGGGTTCGACCTTTTATTTTGATTTGCCCTGCGTTAACACCTCAAGCGTAAATTTTTCGGCGCGTACAGCATCGGCGCATGAGTCCCGGCCTATTCTGGTGGTGGAGGATAACCATGAAGTGGCTGACTTGATTGCAACCATGTTGCGCAACGCCGGCTATCAAGTCGATATCGCCGACACGGGGGCGGCGGCACTATTAAGTCTTTCCCGAAAACTTTATGGCGCTGTCACACTGGATTTGATGTTGCCGGATATGAGTGGCTTGCAAGTCCTGCAACAAATTCGTGCGCGCAAAAGTACCGCAGCCATACCGGTCGTGGTTGTCTCCGCCGCCGTCGATGAAGGGCGTTTGACGGTCACCAGTGACCTGGCTTTATCCCACGTGGATTGGCTGGAAAAACCCATCAACGAAACGCGTTTGTTATCCTTGGTCAAGGAAGCTGTGAGCCAGAATCAATCGGCACCGATTAATATTCTGCATATTGAAGACGATGTGGACCTGCAGCGTTTGATCGCCTTTATCGGTCATCGTTATGCGGAATTCGATGGTGCGGCCAGCCTGGCCGAAGCGCGTGAGAAAATGCAGCAAGGCCTCTATCAACTGGTTATCCTTGATTTGGGTTTGCCCGATGGCAACGGCTGGGACTTACTGCCGGAATTGCAACGGTATCAACCCGATGCCAAGGTTATTGTCTTGTCTTCCCGTGAACTCACCGACACACAAAAACAGGAAATCGAATTGGCATTTGTTAAAAATCCTGAATCCAGCCAGGAATTTCTCGATGTTATTGAAACATTATTTACCCGGCGCTGAGGCGCGTATGTCAAAAGACTATCCCGGTATAACACCATGAAGCCGCCCCTGCCCGCTAATGAAATGTTGCGTCTGCAAGCACTCTATGACTTGTTGATCCTGGATTCACCACGGGAAAAAAACTTTGATGATATAACAGCCATTGCCAGCATGATTTGTGATGTGCCGATGTCCATCATCTCGTTGGTTGATGCGGAGCGCCAGTGGTTCAAATCGAGCGTCGGTCTGGACGGCACCGAGACGGCTCGCGATATTGCCTTTTGTGCGCATGCCATCCTGCAACCGCAGCAGATGACCATTGTGCCGGATGCGCTACTGGATAAACGCTTTGTCGATAATCCACTGGTCACCGGCGATCCGCATATTCGTTTTTATGCCGGTGCGCCTTTGGTGACGGAGGACGGTGCTGCTTTGGGCACTTTATGTGTCGCTGACTATAAACCGCGTGATATCACTCCCGAACAACAACAAGCCTTGATGGCGCTGGCGCGTCAGGTTATGCAGCTATTCCATTTGCGCTCCGCCAACCATTTGTTACAACGCAATGCCGAAAATTTGCAGTCCATTATTACAGGCGCTAACGTTGGCACCTGGGAGATGAATGTCCAGACCGGGGGAGCCTCCTTTAATGAACGCTGGGCACAAATGCTCGGTTATTCGTTGGAAGAATTGCAACCGCTGAACATGTCGACCTGGTCATCGCTGACCCACAAAGAAGATCTGGTGCGCGCCCAGGCAATGCTCCAGCGTCACTTTCAAGGCCAGTCGGAATATTACGATTGTCAATTTCGTATGCGCCACAAACTGGGTTATTGGGTGTGGATTCACGCCCACGGCAGCGTTTCCAAGCGCACCCAGGAAGGCGCACCATTAATGATGTTCGGTACCCATGTGGATGTCACGGCATTGATGGAGTCGCGACGGGCGCTGGAAGAAAATGAAGAACGCTTTCGCAGTATGCTGAGTAATTTGCCCGGTGCCGTTTATCGTTGCATCAACGATCATCAGTGGAGCATGCAATTTCTCAGCGACGAAGTGGAAGAGCTGACTGGTTATCCCGCTGAAGATTTTATCGATAACCGGCGGCGCAGTTTCAGTGATATCACGCATCCTGATGATGCGAAACATGTCGCGCGAGTTGTGCGCAATGCCATCACGGAAAAGCGCGAATTTACCCTGGAGTATCGGGTACAGCGAGCCAGCGGTCAGTGGTGTTGGTTGCAGGAAGTCGGGCGGGGTATCTTTGATGAGCAGGGCCAATTGAAATATCTGGACGGTTTTATCTGGGATATTACCGAGCGAAAAAATATGGAACAAATGAAAGATGAATTTGTTTCCACGGTCAGTCATGAATTGCGCACGCCGCTTACTTCCATCTCCGGTGCACTGAAATTAATGGTCAGTGGCGCCTTGGGTGAGATGCCGGAAAAATCCCGCACCATGCTCGACATTGCTTACAAGAACAGCCAGCGGCTCACCTTGTTGATTAATGACCTGCTCGACATGGAAAAACTGCTGGCGGGCAAGATGGCGTTCAACCTGCACAAACAACCCTTGCACACGCTGCTGGAACAGACGGTTTATGAAAACAGAGCCTACGGTGACCAATACCAGGTGAGCTTTCAGCTGGCACCGGTTGCCGACACGCTTCAGGTGATGGTGGATGAGCAACGTTTTTTACAGGTTATGAGTAACCTGCTCTCCAATGCGGCCAAGTTTTCACCGCCCGGCAATCGGGTGGATATTCGCACCGCAGCAGAGGATGGAAACGTCAGGATTTCGGTGGTTGATTATGGCAGCGGCATACCCCTGGAGTTTCAACATCGTCTGTTCCAGAAATTTTCCCAGGCTGATGCATCGGATTCCCGCCAAAAAGGTGGAACAGGTCTGGGGTTGGCTATAACCAAAGAGTTGCTGGAAAACATGAACGGTAAAATCAGCGTTGAGTCGCAGCCGGGCCTGGGAAGTTGTTTTACGATTAGCTTACCCTGTACGGAATAGAGTGGGAGAACGCATCATGCACACTGAATTGCAACGTATTCTTTATGTTGAAGACGACCCGGATATTCAAGCGATTGCGGTTATGGTGCTGGAGACGATCCAGGGCTTTACGTTGGAGGTTTGTTCGTCTGGCAATGAATCCGTGCAAAAGGCAGAGGCATTTAATCCGGATCTGATATTGCTGGATGTGATGATGCCGAATATGGATGGCCCGGAGACACTCGAACGGCTGCGGGAATTTCCGACGCTGGCCGTGACACCCGTGGTTTTTATGACGGCCAAGGTACAACCGCAGGAGGTACAGGCTTATCTGGATCTCGGCGCGGTCGGTGTGATTGCCAAACCCTTTGATCCCATGATTCTGGCAGATCAGTTGCGGGAGATCTGGGAGCGTCAGTAGCGGCAAAAAAACGCCCGGATTTACCGGGCGTTTTTAATCAAGCCTGTTGAATGTGTCGATCACGGCAATTTGTGAATGACCTTAACCGAATCATCAACGACGCTGGCATCCACATAACCGATCATCTTCGGGTTGCCGGCGACCAATGCCTTCACCGCTGCGTCATCACCACTGTCTTTGGGTGGCGTGCCTTTGCCGGTGAACACCAGTTTGGACCAATACGCTTTGTACTGGCTGGGACTTTTATTACAAATCTCCTGGTTAAATACATCGCGTGTTGCCGAGCCATCATCCTGATTCAAGGGGATTGCCGGCGAACCATTCGGAAAGCTTTTGCTTTTGCCCATAAACAAACGGGAAATCTCGTCTGCTGTCAGGCTGTCAACGCTCGCCGAAGGATGCACAATAACGGCGACCTCCGCCAGTGCCAGGCCGGACCAACTGATGATCGCCAGAGCGGCTAAAGAACGTAAGAAATTTTTCATCATGGCGCTTCCTCTTAAAACACTGATTGCAACGCAACAGAGAAAACTTTCTGTTCGCCTTTATTATCATCCACGTCGTCGTATTGCAGCTTCAAGGCCACACCGGAGCTGACATCCCAACGCACACCATAGGACATGGTATCGCGGAATTCACCACGGGTTGCCGCAATGGCTTGCAAGGTACCGATGAGGGGTGCTGTCTCCGCGCTGGCCGGAATACCGGCTTCCGGCGTAGCGAGTTCGTCATCAGACTTGGCGCTGGTCACGTGAAATAAAAAGTCACCGGCACGCACACCACCCATGATGTAGTGGCGAATATTTTTGGAGAGGAAGGAATCTTCCACGTCAAATTCCACATATTCCGCCGCCGCAACAAAACGGCCCGTGTCGATATTGAGGCCCACTTCAGCGAAGGTGGTTCGGTCTTCATCAACCAGTACTTTGCTTACGGTATCGGCAAAAGGTGAAGCTTGCAGCTGCCCCAGAAATTGATTGAAGCTGACGGTTTCGCTCAACTGAAAATCGCTGAACTCAATCGTCAGATCCGTTTGGTGGTAGGCGGCACGCAGTGTCCACCAATCGCGCCCGATAGTGGCCGCGACGCCCATCTGGTTTTTGGATTCTGCGGTCGCAGAAATACCGGTGAGCACGAAGTCATCATTAAAACTGCCGAAGTAAACCTGGAAACTGGTGTCGAAACTACCCAACGCAGAAGTCAGGTAATAGTCGATCCCGTTAACGTTGTTGAACGGCAAGTAATAAAGTTCTTGCGGTGCCGAAATCCAGGCGTAGGTGTAACCCACGTCCAGGTAATCGGAAAACATATAAAACGGTGTGCGCAAACGACCGACACGCACTTTACTGTTATCAGTGGCTTGCCAGGTCAGGTAAGCCCACTCTGCCGTAAGGTCGTAATCGTCGTTGCTGCGGGCAATCATTTGCACCGTCGCCGAAATTTTTTCGTTTACCTGTCCGCTCACTTGCAAGCCGAGCAGGTTCTTGTCGAACGTCAAATCTTCATCGTCGTAACCGCCATAGGCGATACTGTTTTCATCGTCAACGAATCCACCACCTACGGATAAAAAACCGGAAATGTTGACATCCGCTGCCTGCGCCCAAGGCGATAGCATCACGCCGGCAACGGCCAAGGCAAGGCCGCGCTTTTTGTGTTGTGTGTTGTTTACATTCATGGATTAACCTCTCATAAAATTAGCCACGCCTTTTTCCCATCAAACACGCTTTTTACTACTGTCTATCGCGTACTTCTTTTCGCAGACGCACACCAAAGCACGGCTTATTGCGCTTTGGCCTTGCGAATATCGTCCAGGGTTTTTTGTGCTTTGGTATTACCTTGCGCAACGGCTTTTTGTACCCACTCCTCCGCCAGCTGCGGATTTTTTTTGGTGCCTTTGCCGGCAAAGTACATATAGCCCACGATGAGTTGTGCTTCGTCGTAACCTTGTTGGGCCGCTTTCAGGTACCACTCGTGGGCGGACCTGGCATTTTTGGTTACGCCCGTGCCCTGGTCATAGAGATAACCCAGCATGAATTGCGCCTGGGGATGCTCAGCGTGGGCCGCCTTTTCAAACCAGTGAAACGCGGTGGCGTAATTCTGCGGAATGCGCGTGCCATCCATATAAAGATAAGCGAGGGTGTATTGCGCTTCGGTGTGGTTCTGGTCAGCGGCTTTTTGGTACCACTGAATGGCCTGTTGGTCATCCTGAGCCTGGCCTTCACCTTTGAAAAAACTGTTCGCTAACTGGAATTGCGCCTGGGGGTTACCCTGCTGTGCCGCCTTTTCAAACCAGATGAGCGCTTGGGGGAGATTTCTTTCGGTCTTGTTGCCGTCGTAGTACAGGGTGGCGAGTTCCATTTGGGCGGGCTCAATGCCGGCATTGGCAGCGGTGGTCAACCATTTGATCGCATCGGGTACATCCTGCGGGATTCCGTCGCCATCTAGCAGCATCTTGCCGACCTGGTAATTGGATAGCGCATGCCCCTGGCGCGCGGATTTTTTCAGCCAGCCCAGCGCGCGGCCTTTGTCCTGCGGCATGCCCAGACCGTCTTTTTGCATGATGCCGAGGTAATAGCGCGCTTCCGCGTTACCCACGGTGGCGAGGGTGCGGAATTCTGCCAGGGCGGCATCGTATTGCTGTTTGTTGAAGGCTTTAATGCCATCGTTCAAGGTGGCGGAGACTGTGGTGCTGATCAAACACCCCAGGATAAATAACAACCGTTTCATCATTGGATATCCATTACGTCCTGCAATTGGGTAGCGACGGACTGCACACCGCCGGATAGAAATTATCACTGCGACAAAATAAAGACGTCGACTGCGAATCAACATGTCACCGTTGCCGCCGCACACCTGTGATCCGTCAGGTGTAGCAAGCAAGGATTTATGGGAACTGACCGCCGAGCGGCAATCAGGGGGCCGTCTGATATCACCTGCGGCCTATGTTGGGCGAAGTATGAACGATCTTTGGTTAAATGCAAATTTACATGCCAAAAATGTGGCATAGAACAATCTTTTTGGCGCGGCTTCGCTTGTTTTACGGCTGGTCCTGCCATACAGGCTGGTCATTGTCGCTTCTTTGGCGTGTCGGCCGCTGCCTATTGATCTATCCACAGGTGTTCCAGATGACGAAAACCCCAGGTGTCGGCCGACTCCCGCCCCTCAATCTTTTCTTCCTGCTGGCGTGCCAGATCCACCACCTCCGGCGCAATTTGCACCCGCGATTTGGTGGAAAAGAATACCTTGACCCTGGGCATCAACAGCGAGTCGGGATTTTGTTCGATAACGACGCCCAGGCGCCCGCTGGTGAGGCGCACCAATGAGCCTATGGGATAAATGCCCACGGTTTTGACGAAAGCCTGGAATACCGTGTCATCAAAGTGCCCCTTGCTCCACTCGGCCATCTTGCGGATGGCTTCGGCCGGCAGCCAACCTTTTTTGTAAGGGCGATCCGAGGTTATCGCATCATAGACATCGCTTACTGCGCCCATGCGGGCCAGTATGCTGATGCCATCGCCTTGCAGGCCGTGAGGGTAGCCGGTGCCGTCGATCTTTTCGTGATGATGCAGGCAAACATCCAGCACTGCCGGGCTTACGGAGTCGCTCTTTTGCAAGATGCGCAGTCCGCGCTCCGGGTGGGTCTTCATCACCGCAAATTCGGTATCGGTTAACTTGCCCGGTTTGTTGAGGATCTGGTTGGAGATAGCGATTTTGCCAATGTCGTGCAGTAACCCCGCCAGGCCAGCTTCCCGCACCTGCTCCTCGCTCATGTTCAGCTGGCGCGCCAGGGCGATCATCAGGCCGCACACGGCAACGGAATGCATGTAGGTGTATTCATCGACATTCTTGAGGCGGGCGAGGCTGATCAGCGCATGGGGGTGGCGCGATGCCGAGTTGGCAATATCCTCGACCAGATTCAGCGCCTGGCCGACCTCAATGGCCTTGCCCATACGTGCCGTGCTGAACATGTCCACCACGGATTGTTTGGCGGTATTACACAATTGCATGGCATGGCGAACTTCGTCCGCCATGCTGGTGGTCGCGGTGGACAGTGGCTTATCGGCTTCGCGCAACAGGTATTCCGTTTCCTGGTCTACTTCTTCATCGGTTCTGGCGGTAGCGCCCTGTTCCACATCAAGCCCTTTGCCGGTATCGATCCAGACTTCCTGTATGCCGCTGGCGAGCAGGGTCTTCAAGTCATTTTGCTGGGTGAGTAAAAAGCGGGCGCGCCAGAAAGGGTGTTCCATCCAGGAACCGCAGAGCTCCTGGATGTACATACCAAGACGAAGGTCCTGGATCGTGATTCGTTTAAGCATCGGGGTTTATGTCTCGGTTTTTTCATTCTTATTTACATTCCGGCGAACACGATTGCCCAGCCGCGCACAGATCTGATCAATACAGTACCGATCAATCCAGACTGACAGAATCCCTGGTGAGTTAAGTATAGATAGCGTCTATAGTGTTTAAAGAAATTACTTGCATCGGTGCGTCGCTGGCGAGCGCAACCGAAGAAAACCATCTTTTTGCCCTGATTCGAGAAGCCTGTGCCGACGACAAACGCCGACATCACTGCAAAATTAAAAGCGCTGCGCGAGGACTATGCTGCCCGACTGCCGCAGGAATTAACCGCGTTGCATGAACTGGCAGAGCAGGCCCTGACCGCATCGGGAGCTCCGCAGACGGTGCAACTTACGCAACTGCACCAGCGCCTGCATAAGCTGGCCGGCTCTGCCGGAAGTTTTGGTTTTGCGCAGCTCGGCAAACAAGCCAAGCAGTTGGAGATCCAGGTGCAACAGTGGTTAGCGCAGGCCGTTGACCCGGGTCAACGGCGCGTCTTCTGCATAGCCGTGGGCGCACTTGGCGCTCTGGCCCAGCCCGATCAGTCGCCGTCCTATGTCGGTGTGACGGATGCCGAAACATCCGCGGCCCAAACGTTGATTTATTTGCTTGAGGATGACCCCGCCGTAGCGGAAGACATCGTGCTGAACCTGCGCCATTTTGGTCATCGTGTTGAACACTTTGATCGGCTGGAACAGGCCGAAGCAGTCATCCTCCGGGCGCCGCCGGATTTTATGGTGGTGGATATCGTGTTTGAAGCCGAAGGACGCGAGTCCCCGGCACTGATCGCGGCGTTACAGCAAAAGCTATCCAAACCCTTGCCGGTCGTCTTTATCTCGGCGCGCGATGATTTTGCGGCCTACCATGCAGCCGTTAAGGCCGACGCTATCGGTTACTTTGTTAAACCCCTGGATGTGATTCGGCTGGTGGACCGGCTTGAACAGTACCTCGACCGGCGCCGTGAACTGCCCTATCGCGTGTTGATTGTGGATGACGATGAAACGCTGGCAGAGCATTATCGGCTGGTGCTGAGTTCGGCGGGGATGCTGGTGGATCTGGTGACTCACCCGGAACAGGTGCTCACCGCCCTGCGCAACTTTAACCCGGAGATGATCCTGCTGGACCTGAACATTCCCGAATACTCTGGTCCTGAACTGGCGCGGGTAATTCGCCTGAGCGATGAATGGTTGCGTGTGCCCATTACCTACCTGTCATCGGAAACCGATGTGGATCAGCGTATTAAAGCGATGGGGCAGGCCGGGGACGATTTCATCGCCAAACCCATCAGTGACCGCGAACTCATCTCGGCGGTGTCTATCCGCGCCGCCCGCAGCCGGCAGCTGAGTAACGCGATTGATCGCGACAGCCTGACGGGATTGCTCAAACATTCGCGCATCAAGGAGCAGGTGGACATCGAACTGGCGCGCACCCGGCGCAGTGGTGAGCAATTATGCGTGGCAATGGTTGATCTGGATCATTTTAAATCCGTTAACGATACCTACGGCCACCCGGCGGGCGATAAAGTTATCAAGGCGCTGGCGCATCTGCTGCGCCAGCGCTTGCGCAAGACGGATAGTATCGGGCGTTACGGTGGAGAGGAATTTGTTGCGGTGTTGCCCGGTTGCGACGCCAAAGAGGCGCAGCGGCTGCTTGATGATGTGCGGCAGAATTTCAAAGAAATCAGCTTTAGCGTGGACAGCAAACATTTCAATGTCACGCTCAGCGCGGGTGTTGCCTGTGCTGATGTGGCGCACACCCTGACAGCAGATACCCTTCTGCAAATGGCTGACGACGCCCTATATCTGGCCAAGCACGGCGGTCGTGACCAGATCTGTATTGCCGAATGACCCGCTAAAAACAATTATCCCCGCCGAAGCGGGGATAATTCGTTAATCTTCAAGATCCGGTGCAGCCGGAGGCACGGGGTCGTCAATGTTGGTGGGCAGCGGTGTATTCAGCTTGGCATCTTCCAGATAATCTTCTGATTTATCCTTGCTCAGCGGCGCCGGGCCGGGCAGATAATCACCTTCCCAACGGACCATGTTGTCGCCTTCAAAATATACCGTCAGCAAGTGATCAAAGAACTTATCATCTGCACCACGGCGCAAGCTGTAATAGTAGTCCCAACGATTATCGTTAAAGGTATTGGGTAGGAGCGAGTTGCCCAGTACAAAACGCACCTGGCGTTTGGTCATGCCGGGCTTGAGTTGTTGGACCATCTCTTCAGTGATGATGTGACCTTGTTGAATATTGATCTTGTGCACGCCAGGGAAACGGAAATTGGTACAACCGGCAAGACTTGCAATCACAACAGCGACCAGTATGAGGCGACTGGCTAATTTCATATTAGGGCTTCCACTTGGCAAAAGAATGGGGATAATACCCGATCAACGGGGATACTGCGAAGATTTCGGAGGAAAAATGGCAGACGAAAACCAGGAACTGCGCAAGGTTGGACTTAAGGTTACCTTGCCGCGCGTAAAGATTCTGCAAATGCTGGAATCGGCAGAACAGCACCACATGAGTGCCGAAGATGTTTATAAGGCACTGATGGAAGCAGGCGACGATGTCGGCCTGGCCACGGTCTATCGTGTGTTGACCCAGTTCGAAAGTGCGGGCTTGGTGGTTCGTCATAATTTTGATGGAGGCCATTCAGTCTTCGAAATCGCGCGAGGTGACCATCACGATCACATGGTCCGTGTAGACACTGGCGAAGTGATTGAGTTTCACAACAACGAAATTGAAGAACTGCAAAAGCGCATCGCCGCTGAACACGGCTTCCAGCTCACCGACCACAGCCTGGTGCTTTACGTTAAACCGATGAAGAAGTAGGCAAGTAAAAAGTACGTCGTCGTCTGGCATTAGGGCTTTTGTTGCGAAACAAAAGCCTTAACACCAAACTTATATCAAGCAAATCAAAGTTACCTGCGAAGCAATTATTTATCCCTTCTCTCGCTAGCGCCTTAATGTTCAGATATCCCTAATTTTCCAGGATTTCCCGCGCATGGGCCAAGGATTGTTCGGTCACTTTTGCACCGCCGAGCATACGTGCTATCTCTTCCACTTTTGCATCACCACTCAACTCCACCAGAGTAGATTCAGCGCTGTTTTTGCGGGCGGTTTTACTGACTTGCAGATGTTGATGACCTTTGCTGGCGACCTGGGCAAGGTGGGTGACGCAGATCACCTGACCCTTTTCGCCCAGCTGACGCAGCAGATTGCCGACCACGTCAGCGGTAGCACCACCGATGCCGACATCCACTTCGTCGAACACCAGCGTGGGGGTGGCGGAGGTTTGTGCAGTGATGACCTGGATAGCGAGGCTGATGCGCGACAACTCGCCGCCAGAGGCAACCTTATTCAGAGGGCGCGGTGGCTGACCGGGGTTGGTGCTGATCAGGAATTCGACGTCTTCCAATCCGTGCAGACTCGGTTTGTCGTTGAATGGAATCAGGCTCACCAGTAAATGGGCATTCTCCATCCCCAATTTTTGTAACTGCGCATTGACCTGTTTGGCCAGTTTTACACCTGCTTTTTGGCGTTGTGCAGACAGTGTTTCGGCCAACTGGCGGTATTGCCGCTCAGCTTCATTAACCTGCTGTTCAAGCACATCCAGCCGCGCATCCCCGCCTTGCAATTCAGCCAGTTCGCTGCTGAGCTGGGCAATCAACTCAGGTAATTGCTCGGGCGTAATGCGGTGTTTGCGGGCAATGTCATAGATAGCCGACAAGCGTTCTTCAACAAAAGCGAGACGTTCCGGGTCCAGGGCAAAGCCGTCGATATGATGCTCAATTTCGTGTTGTGCCTCCTGCACCTGTATCTGCGCGCTGGTAAGCAATTGCTCCGCTTCTTGCAGCGCAGCGGTTTTTTCCGGCATAGCCCGCAGGATATGGAGTGCGCGATGTAGATTAATCGAAAGCCCTTGTTCATCGTCACTGCAAATGGCTGCCAATTGTTGGCTGCCCCTCAGGATGTCTTCCGCGTTGGCCAAAGTGCGCTGTTCCGCTTCGAGCGCTTCCATCTCGCCGCTCTTTAATCCCAGCTGATCCAGTTCCTGCACCTGATAATTAAGTAATTGGAATCGGGCGCTGACTTCAGCGGCGTTATCGCGCAAATGCAGATAATGCTCCAGCCGACTCTGCCATTCGCGAAATGCCTGGCGAACCTGGCGCGCCAGTTCCGCCTGATTGGCAAACTCATCCAGCAGGCGGCGGTGGGTGTCTTTTAGTAACAGGGATTGGTGTTCGTGCTGGCTATGGATGTCGATCAGCATCTCGCCCAGGGTGCGCAGTTGTTGCAGGGTGACCGGTTGGCCGTTGATATACGCCTTGGATTTTCCATCGCTGCTGATAACGCGGCGCAACAGACATTCACTGGGCGTTTCATCCTGTTGCAGGTCGTGTTCCTTGAGCCATTTATTGGCCACACGGATCTTGCTGGTATCAAAACTGGCGCTGATGTCGGCGCGCTGCGCGCCCTGGCGTACCCGTTGACCATCGGCTCTGTCACCCAGAGTCTGCCCCAATGCTTCGAGCATAATGGATTTGCCCGAGCCGGTTTCGCCGGTGATAACCGTCATACCCGGTTTCAGGTCCAGGTCCAGATGATCGACCAGGGTGAAGTTTTGAATGCTGAGATGAGTGAGCATGGGCGCCTCGGCACAAAGGAGATTTCTGGTTATTTATACAGTATCTGGCTCGCGTCGACCAGAGGGGAAATAAAGCCCTGGCCAAAATTGTGGACATTGCCTTGAATCCCGAACTGCTAGCCCCATATACCCCGCACAGCTTAGCCGACAGCTGCGTACAGATGTCGACATATATATAAGCCCAAGTGAAAGACTGTAATAGAAGATGGAGGCCAGCGTGGCTAACAACGAAGAGTATCAGCAAGAATCCCCCACAGCCGAAGCCAGCGCCCCCGAGACGCAAACCGGTGTGGACGTTGACGTGTCCGTCGAAGCCCTGCAGGCGCAAATTGCCAGTTTAACTGCTGACCTGGATACTGCGCGCGAAAATGCGTTGCGCGCTCAGGCCGAGGCCCAGAATGCCCGCCGTCGCGCGGAACAGGATGTGGAAAAAGCCCATAAATTCGGCCTGGAAAGAATGGTAAATGACCTCTTGCCAGTGGTTGATAACCTTGAGCGTGCACTGGCAGCGATAGATACCAGCGACGAATCCTTTGCGCCGGTAACTGAAGGTATCCAGTTAACGCTGAAATCCTTTCTCGATTCTCTGGCTCGTCATCAGGTGGTCGCTGTTGACCCACAGGGTGCGCCCTTTGATCCGCAACTTCATCAAGCGGTTTCAGCTGTGCCAAACCCGGATGTTGAGCCCAACACGGTAATTAATGTATTCCAGAAAGGCTACACCTTGCACGGTCGTCTTGTGCGCCCGGCCATGGTCGTGGTAGCCAAGGCAGCGGATTGATCAAACCGCTGAAAATAGTCGGTCTGTTTGTAGGGATTTGTCGTCCCCAGCCTTGAAATCCACACGGGCAGGCCAATATAGATCACCAAGTGTCAACAACAGGCCGGGTGCCGGTGAGACAGTAAACATTCAATCAAGATTTATGTGCGTGAGCAGCGCTTGCGCCGGGTAAAAAATTCAGGAGATATCACATGGGTAAAATTATCGGCATCGACTTGGGCACCACCAACTCTTGCGTTTCCATTATGGAAGGCGGCAAGCCCAAGGTAATTGAAAACTCTGAAGGCGACCGCACGACGCCGTCTATCGTCGCGTTTACCGGCGATGACGAAATTCTGGTGGGCCAGAGTGCAAAGCGTCAATCCGTTACCAACCCTAACAACACGCTTTATGCTGTCAAGCGTTTGATCGGTCGTAAATTTAAAGACGACGTGGTTCAGAAAGACATCAAGATGGTGCCCTACAAAATTGTTGCTGCCGACAATGGGGATGCCTGGGTCGAAGTGAAAGGCGATAAAAAAGCACCGCCGCAAATTTCTGCCGAAGTGCTGAAAAAAATGAAGAAAACCGCTGAAGAATATCTCGGCGAAAAAGTCACCGAAGCCGTTATTACGGTACCGGCTTACTTCAATGATTCACAACGTCAAGCAACCAAAGATGCGGGCAAGATTGCCGGTCTGGATGTAAAACGTATCATCAACGAACCGACCGCTGCCGCACTGGCCTACGGTTTGGATAAAGGCAAAGGCGATCGCACCATTGCGGTATACGACCTGGGTGGTGGTACTTTCGATATTTCTATCATTGAAATTGCAGACGTTGATGGTGAGCATCAATTTGAAGTGCTTTCTACCAATGGTGATACTTTCCTTGGTGGTGAGGACTTCGACCTGCGTTTGATCGAGTTCCTGGCCGATACCTTCAAGAAAGACAGCGGTATTGATCTGCATAACGATCCTCTGGCTTTGCAGCGTTTGAAAGAAGCGGCTGAGAAAGCGAAGATCGAATTGTCGTCCAGCCAGCAGACGGAAGTGAATCTGCCGTACATCACTGCTGATGCAAGCGGCCCGAAACACCTGGTGGTGAAATTGACTCGCGCCAAACTGGAATCACTGGTTGAAGAGCTGGTGACTCGCTCGATGGACCCGGTCAAGATGGCCATTAAAGATTCCGGCAAATCCATCAGCGATATTGATGATGTGATTCTGGTGGGCGGCCAAACCCGTATGCCATTGGTGCAAAAAGCGGTAGCTGATTTCTTCGGTAAAGAGCCGCGCAAAGATGTTAACCCGGACGAAGCTGTTGCAATCGGTGCGGCGATTCAGGGCGCGGTACTGGCCGGTGATGTAAAAGACGTATTGCTGCTCGACGTTACCCCGCTGACATTGGGTATCGAAACCATGGGCGGTGTTGCAACGCCATTGATTGACAAGAACACCACGATTCCGACCAAGAAATCACAAGTGTTCTCCACGGCGGATGACAACCAGACAGCGGTGACGATTCACGTTGTACAAGGTGAGCGCAAGCAGGCATCACAAAACAAATCCCTGGGTCGTTTCGACCTGAGTGACATTCCGCCGGCACCGCGTGGCATGCCACAAATTGAAGTGACCTTCGATATCGACGCTAACGGTATTTTGAACGTGAGCGCGAAAGACAAGGCTACTGGCAAAGAGCAGTCTATTGTGATTAAAGCGTCTTCCGGTTTATCCGATGACGAAATCGAAAAAATGGTGAAAGACGCTGAAGCCAATGCCGAGGCGGATCGCAAGTTCGCGGAAGTTGTTGGTGCGCGCAACACTCTGGAAGGTTTGATTCACGCTACGCAAAAAACCTTGAAAGAAGCGGGCGATAAAGCGACCGGTGACGAGAAGTCAGCCATCGAATCGGCCATCAAGGAAGCGGAAGAGGTTGTTAAAGGTGAAGATCTGGAGAAAATCCAGGCCGCCACGACCAAGTTGACGGAAGCTTCCGGTTCACTGGCGCAGAAACTTTACGCAGAACAGTCTGCTCAAGGCCAGGGTGGCGCAGGTGCTGCTGGCGGAGCGGACAACGGAAAAGCTGATGATGACGGCGTAGTAGAAGCCGAATTCGAAGAAGTGAAGGATGATAAAAAATAATTATTATCCGAACGTGTAAGTGAGCGACGACAAATGCGGGCAAGTCCCGCATTTGTCACGTTAAGGCGAATCGTATTTTTATAACGAAAATTCCACCTCAACGATTTTTTTGAATTGATTTATTGGAAAGCTGCAAGCATGGCAAAACGCGACTACTACGAAGTGCTGGGCGTCTCTCGCGACGTGTCTGCCGCGGATTTAAAAAAAGCCTATCGCCGCGAGGCAATGAAGCATCATCCGGATCGCAACCCGGATGACAAATCCGCTGAAGAAAAATTCAAAGAGGCCAACGAAGCCTACGAAGTACTCTCTGATGCACAGAAGCGTGCGGCCTATGACCAATACGGTCACGCCGGAGTAGACCCGCAATCCGGCATGGGTGGCGCCGGTGCCGGCTTCAGTAATTTCAGTGATATTTTTGGCGATGTCTTTGGCGATATCTTCGGTGCAGCGGCGGGTGGTCGTGGTGGACGTGGCGGTGCGAGTCGCGGTTCAGACCTGCGCTATACCCTTGAGCTGAGCCTGGAAGAAGCCGTTAAAGGTACGACGGTTCAAATCAAAGTCCCTACTCTGGTGTCCTGTAAAACCTGCGACGGCAGTGGTGCAAAATCCGGTAGTAAACCGGTGACCTGTACCACCTGCGGTGGACGCGGTCAGGTGCGTATGCAGCAGGGCTTTTTCTCGGTGCAACAGACTTGTCCAAGTTGTCATGGACGCGGCACGGTGATCTCCGATCCCTGTAAGTCGTGTCACGGCCAAGGGCGTGTAGAAGAAACCAAAACCCTTTCCGTTAAAGTGCCTGCTGGTGTGGATACCGGTGATCGTATTCGTTTGTCCGGTGAAGGCGAAGCCGGCTTTGGTGGTGGCCCCAGCGGTGATTTGTATGTGCAAGTCAGCGTGCGCCGCCATGATATCTTCGAGCGCGAAGGTAATGATCTATATTGCGAAGTGCCGATTGATTTTGTCGATGCAGTATTGGGCGGTGAACTGGAAGTGCCCACGCTGGATGGCCGCGTAAAATTGAAAGTTCCGGCCGAAACCCAAACTGGCAAGATGTTTAAATTGCGTGGCAAAGGTGTGACGCCGGTGCGCGGTGGTCAAGCCGGTGATTTACTTTGTCGCGTAGTGGTAGAAACACCGGTGGACCTCACCGCCAAACAAAAAGATTTGCTGCGCGAGTTCCAGGCTACCATGCACGGCGGAAAAAACTCGCCCCGACAACGCAGCTGGTTTGACGGCATGAAAAATTTTTTCGGTGATATGAAAATTTAATCATGACCCATTATTCAGTCTTTTAAGCAAACGGGTTGGTCCCACAAGGACCAACCCGTTTTTTTTAATCCCGTAGGTCGGATTGGCGCCAGCGTAGTCCGACAAAAAGCCTCAAATAACCGAAGCGTTAATAAATATAAAGTTACTGGCTGTACCACGAAATAGAGCCTAGCCTGAACGTGATCCAGTGTCGGATTACGCTGATGCTAATCCGACCTACGCGATGATGATGCGTGAGTAACAATAACGAGGGGAAACCATGAAATTTACATTCTTGAAAGCATTTTTATTATTGGGTGTAGCCGCAACCGTGCCATCCGGGTTTGCGGCGGAGAAAAAACCGTTTACCTGGCCTAACGGTGCCAAGGCTGCGGTAAATCTTGCCTATGATGATGCACTGAATTCACAGCTGGATAATGCCATTCCTGCGCTGGATAAATACAAATTAAAAGGCAGTTTTTATTTGACGCTGGCGAGCGACACCATTGATAAGCGATTGGAAGATTGGCGCGCGGCGGCGGCTAATGGCCATGAATTGGCGAACCATACCATCTTCCATCAATGCTCCGGTGCGATTCCCGGACGTGAAAGTTGGGTGGTTCCTCATCGCGATCTGGACAAGATCAGCGTGGATGCACTGGCTGATCAAATTCGTTTTGCCAACACCGTCCTGTTTTCTATCGATGGTAAACGCGAGCGGACCTACACCACGCCTTGCGGCGATTTAAAAGCCGGCGGCGAAGCCTACTTGCCCGCTGTCAAATCAGAATTCGTTGCAATCAAATCAGCCTTCGGCGGCGTTATCCCGGATATGGCAACCCTTGATCCTTACGCAGTGACAGTCGCTGTTCCCGAAAATGTTACCGGCAAGCAATTAATCGCGGTTGTAAAAGAAGCGGCTGAAAAAGGCACCATGGCCAATTTCACGTTCCACGGCATTGGCGGTGATCATTTATCGGTATCCAAAGAGGCGCACGAAGAACTGCTCAAATATCTGGCCGACAACAAAGATACCTATTGGACGGATACCTTTCTCAATATCATGAAACACGTTAAAGCCGAACAAGCGCGCCTATAGTCGCAAGCAAAACCTGAGTCGCATGTAGATCGGATTAGCGCTGCGTAATCCGACACACATCACTCAGCTTATACATCACGAGCCGCGTAACGATTCCGTTGCGCCACGCTCGGGTCACATTTCCTGCATTGAATCTCACGTTCACAAAACCTTACTCGCCTTGCAGTTTTTTACCAGTAAAATACCGACACTGGAGACTCGCACAGGAAAAACAAAACGGATGTAACAAAATGCGCATCCTGTTTCATGGCGAAAATGAAAAATTATGCGCCGTTTGAACAGGTAGAAATCATCGCTGTCCGAGCAGCGTTAAGTTGTGTAAATTACTGTTTGATCTGTCGCACCGCTATACGACATGGAATAAAGTCTTGCGGACTATAATTTGCCTGACAATATCCTCATTACAATAAATTCATCTGAAATCGCTTTGGAGAACGGCCATGAAAACCCTCAAAGGTCCCGCAATATTTCTCGCGCAATTCTGTAGTGATGAAGCGCCCTTTAACTCCCTCGATACCATCGCCGCCTGGGCCAGCAGTTTGGGCTTCAAAGGCGTGCAGATTCCCACGTGGGATGGTCGCGTATTCGATCTGGAGCGCGCGGCGACCAGCATGGAATACTGCAATGAATTTAAATCTATCCTGGCCAAATATGACCTGGTAGTCACTGAATTATCCACGCATTTACAAGGCCAGTTAGTAGCCGTGCATCCGGCTTATGACGAAATGTTCGATGGCTTCGCGCCGGAGTCGGTGCGCGGCAATCCTGTTGAGCGCCAGAAGTGGGCGGTGAACCAATTGATGCTGGCGGCGCAAGCCAGTAAAAATCTCGGACTCAATGCGCACGCGACCTTCTCCGGCGCATTATTGTGGCCTTATTTGTATCCCTGGCCGCAACGTCCTGCCGGTTTGGTGGATACCGGTTTCCGTGAGCTGGCGGCGCGCTGGTTACCGATTCTGGATGCGTTTGATGAAGCCGGTGTGGATGTCTGTTATGAAATCCATCCCGGTGAAGACTTGCACGATGGTGCAACCTTCGAACGTTTCCTCGCCGCTGTTGAAGATCACCCGCGCTGCAACATTCTTTTCGATCCCAGCCATTTCGTTTTACAACAACTGGATTACCTCGCGTTTATCGACCGCTACCACGACCGCATCAAGATGTTCCATGTGAAAGATGCGGAATTTAATCCCACCGCACAGCAAGGCGTATACGGTGGTTATGAAAATTGGGTAGACCGTGCCGGACGTTTTCGTTCATTGGGTGATGGCCAGGTCGACTTCAAACAAATCTTCTCCAAATTCGCGTCTTACAATTATGAAGGCTGGGCGGTACTGGAATGGGAATGCTGCCTGAAGCATCCGGAAGATGGCGCGAAAGAAGGTGCGAAATTTATTCAGGAACATATTATCCGTGTCACTGAAAAAGCTTTTGATGATTTTGCCAAAGGCGGTACCGATGAAGTGGCCAACCGTCGTATTCTCGGTTTAAAAATTTAATTCGCGTGCGTCCTGCATGGAGAACATGCAGGCATTTTCCACAACACACAAAAGAAGATTCACAATGACAACTCCAAAAATTCGATACGCAATGGTTGGCGGTGGTCGCGGTGCTTTTATCGGTGCAGTGCATCGTATTGCGGCGCGGATAGACGACCGCTTTGAATTAGTCGCCGGCGCACTTTCATCCAAACCGGATATCGCACAGGCTTCCGCAACGGATTTACACATTGCTGCCGATCGTGCTTATACCTCTTATGAAGACATGATTCGCGCGGAAAAAAATCGCCCGGATGGTGCGCAGGTCGTCGTCATCGTTACGCCGAACCACATGCACTTTCCCGTGGCGAAAGCCTGTCTTGAAGCGGGTATGGATGTGATCTGTGACAAGCCGGTGACGCGCACCCTTGAAGAAGCGCTGGAGCTGGAAAAACTCGTGCAGTCCTCGGGTTGCTTTTTCGGTTTGACGCACAACTACAGCGGTTATCCACTGGTACGTTATGCACGCGAATTGGTTGCCCAGGGCAAGTTGGGCAAGTTGCGTGTGGTGCAGGTGGAGTATCCGCAAGAGTGGCTCACTGAAGCGGCCGACGATGACAATAAACAAGCGTCCTGGCGTACTGATCCGGCGCGCTCTGGCTTGGCCGGTTGTCTGGGGGATATCGGCACCCATGCATTTCAACTCGCCCGTTTTATTACGCAACAAAAAGTGGAAACCGTGTGTGCCGATCTGGCCAGTTTTGTGGACGGCCGCCCGGTGGATGACAACGTACATGTACTGTTGCGTTTCGCCGAAGGTGCCAAAGGCATGTTGTGGAGCAGCCAGGTTGCTCCGGGTTGTGAAAACGGTTTGCGCATTCGCGTCTACGGCGAAAAAGCCGGCATCGAATGGGCGCAGGAAAATCCCAACGAATTATGGTTCTGTGAATTAAACAAGCCGCGCCAGCGCGTTACCCGTCGCGGTGATATCGGCAGTGACATAGCGGCGCGCGGTATGCGTACACCGGGTGGCCATCCGGAAGGTTACCTCGAAGGTTTTGCCAACTTGTATCAGGACTTTGCCGATATCCTCCTGGCGCGTCAGCAAGGCAAAACCCATGAGATGCAAGCCTGGGTGCCTGGTATCGAAACCGGTGTTGAAGGTATGCGTTTTATTCAGGCCGTGCTACATTCATCCGGCGCAAACGGTACCTGGACAGCACTGTAACCCGTGTGCTTATAACGAGCGGGGTGATGCAAAGCGCGCGCACCCCGCTTGATGTCGTAAGCCAAGAGTCATGAATCACCAACACATAACATCGTCACAACAATAATTAGGTAAACGCTATGGTTAATACCGTTAATCCCTCACGAATTTTCAATGCGAGTTGTATCGCGCTGATTGTTACTGCCATGACCTTCGCCATTCGCGCGGGTATCCTCAACGACCTCAGCCTCAGCTTTAATCTGACCAACCAGCAACTCGGTTGGATCAACGGCATGGCATTCTTCGGTTTTCCAGTGGCGATGATGTTTGGTGGTTTGATTTATAACTACCTGGGCGCAAAAAAATTATTGTACCTGGCATTTATTTGCCACTTGCTTGGCCTGGTGTTAACCATGACCGCCACCGGATTCTGGACATTATTGTTATCCAGTTTCTTCATCGGTTTTGCTAATGGTTCAGTAGAAGCAGCGTGTAATCCGTTGATTGCGGACATGTACCACACGCGCAAAACGGCCATGCTGAATAAATTCCACGTGTGGTTCCCCGGCGGTATTGTGATCGGTGCCCTGGTGTCCGCAGCGATGACCAAGATGGGGTTGGGTTGGCAATTGCAAATTGCGGTGATGATTATTCCTACTATCATCTACGGCTTTATGATCTTCGGCCATCCGTTCCCGGCGACAGCGAACTCCGAGACTTCCACCGCAACAAATATCCGTGCGCTTTTCTCGCCGTTATTTATCTTTATGTTCTTCTGTATGACGCTTACCGCTGCCTCGGAATTTGGCACAACCCAATGGGCAGAATTAATCTTCGGCGCATCCGGTGCGCATCCGATGTTGTTCCTGGCTTTGGTTACCGGTGTAATGGCTCTGGGGCGTTATTTTGCGGGGCCCATTGTTGAAGCCTTTAATGCGGTGGGTGTGTTACTGATGTCGGCGATTATTACCACGATAGGTATCTTTTTACTGAGCACGGCGTCGGGCGCGATGGTCTATATCTCCGCGGTCGTGTTTGCCTTGGGGGTTACTTACTTCTGGCCAACCATGATCGGCTTTATCAGTGAATACCAACCTAAAACCGGTGCTTTGGGTATGTCGTTGATTGGCGGGGCGGGTATGTTTTCCATGTCTATCTGGAATCCGGTTATTGGCGGCTGGCTCGATGAAGCAAAAGCAGAGGCTATTGCCAGTGGCGTAACCGCCGAGGCGGTCGAAGTGGCGGCCGGGCAGGCCACCTTGCAAAACCTGGCTTTGTTCCCGGCATTTCTGATCCTTGCATTTGGTCTGCTGTTCTTTATGCGGCACAAGCTTGAGCGCCAGGTTCACGCAACGGAATAAGTCAGCGTTAATTTTTAACGGCGCATAAATAAGTGCGTCATACAACTGATAAAGGCGATAACATCCGGTATGTTATCGCCTTTTTTAATGGTTGATCCGACTTACACCTGACGAGAGATTGAGTAGACCCGATGATGCGACCCTTGGTAGCAAGCTCGATGAACGTCACCAAGATGGTGGTGTTGCAGTGCATTGCGCTGGTTACCCGTTTTCCCTGGGCTGTGGCGATCTTCGGTTTTGTTTCCGGTGTGGCCAGTTTTCTGTTAGTCGAACGGGAACAGGAAAAATTTGCCCAGATAGTCTCGGCATTGATGCTGCTCAGTTGGGGCTGGCTGGCGCTGGAAAATTTATTACAGCGCAGTGTGTCATCCTGGTTTGGTTTTAAACTGCCGCCGCCCTTATTGAGTTTTGCCACGCAGCTAGTGCATCAGGAAAGTTTGTTTTTCGTTGTCCCCTTTTTCTTTATCACCACAGTGTGGAACGGCGGGCAGATGGTGTTTACCTCGCTGCTGATCATCGCCGCGTTTATCTCAATTGTTGATCCTATTTATTATCGCTGGCTGGCCGCCAGACGCTGGTTATATTTTATCTTTCACGGTGTAACGCTGTTCGCTGTCTTGCTCACCGCGTTACCGATTATCTTCCAACTACCCACCCCAAAAAGCTATTTGCTGTCCCTGGGTATCGCCATACTCCTTTCCTTGCCGGGAATCGTGCGCGCCTTGCCGTTCAATTGGTGGAAGCGCAGCCTGCTAACAATAACCGGCATTGTGATTGTGGCCATTATCGGTGTATCTGTGCGCGCCTGGATTCCACCCGCCACCTTGCGTTTAACTGAAGTTGCCGTGACAGATCGCATTGATGATCGCAATCGCTCACCGGAAAATTCATTAAAAGTGATTAGCGTAGACCAGTTGCGCTCGGGACTTTATGCCTATACGGCGATTCGTGCACCACGCGGATTAAACGAGCGCATCTATCACGTTTGGCGGCGCAACGGTCGCATCGTGGATAAAATTGCGCTCGATATCAGTGGCGGGCGCGAGGCGGGATACCGCGCCTGGACCCACAAATTAAACTTTCCCCCTTATCCCAGCGGCCGCTGGCAAATTCATGTAGTGACCGAAGCGAATCAGGTAATTGGCATCCTGCGATTTCAGGTAGTTGAGTCGACGGACGAAGTCATTGTTGAAGACGATGATATGAATCCGGTGGAAAAGATTCGCGCGGTGCTGCCGGAAGATTTGATTCCGCTTGAGCAATTGGGTGGTGAAGATAAACAATCAGAAACCGATGGCGATCAAGAAGAAACTGGTGTTTCTGAGGAAGATATTTCTGGCGAGAATGAATCTGCACAACCAGCCCAGGAGTCTGAATTCTCGCCGGAAGAATTACCTGCGGATGAACCTGTTGAAGAAGAACCTGAACAGATATCGACCGATGGAGATGCATCCGAACAACCTCCGTCTTCACCGTCGCCGGATCAAACAACCGACGATTCGATTGATAAGCCCCGTGATGAGGAGAAGGATGAGCAAGTAGATTCATCCAACGAGAGGGTTGAAGAGATTGTTGAGCAAGAGCCGGATCAGGAAAAAATAGAACAGGATGTAGTGGAAGAAGAGTCTATAACATCGGAGAGTTCCGAGCATTCCTCAGAACCAGCAGAATAAATGAGCCGCTTGATGTGGGTGACCTTGATTATCTCAAGACCACCCAAAGCAGAAGGAAAATTAGCGACCTCTACTCAACACCCGCTGCATGGCAATAAAACAGAATAACAGTACACCGATCACGATCTTGGTCCACCAGCTGCTTAACGTGCCGTCAAACGAAATATAGGTTTGCACGACGCCCATGATCAACACGCCGATCAACGTTCCGATAACATAACCATAACCACCCGTGAGCAATGTCCCGCCGATAACGACGGCGGCAATTGCATCAAGCTCTACCCCGACGGCGGCGAGTGAGTAACCGGAAAAGGTGTAGAACGAGTAGACGATACCGGAAAGTGTGGCGAGAAATGAGCTGGTGGCGTAGATGGCAATAGTAGTACGCGCGAGGGGAACACCCATCAGCGCAGCAGAATTGTTGTCGCCACCCAATGCGTACACCCGGCCACCAAAGCGTGTGTAATGCGCAACCACAATGGCAATGATCAACACCAATAAACAGATTATCGTGGAGCTGCCGATCCAGGCACCGCCCGGCAATTCAAAGCCGAACATGGAAACAGCGTCATAAAATTCATGCGTGATAGGGATAGATTCTTCACTGATGACGCTGGCCAATCCGCGCGCGAGGAACATGCCGGCCAAGGTGACAATAAACGGTTGCAGCTTATACACATAAATCAATGCGCCCATGGCGGCGCCGAAGCTGGTACCGAGCAGCAATACCACCGGAAACACCACCAGCGGATGCCAGTTGTATTGTGAAATCAATACACCGCTGATCACGCCTGTCAATGCAATAACAGCGCCCACGGATAAATCAATGCCGCCCGATAAAATCACAAAGGTCATGCCGACAGCAGCGATAATCAAAAACGCATTGTCGGTTAATAAATTGAAAAAAACGCGCGGTGTACCGAAGGATTCAAATTGTACCGAGCCTATGCCAAACAATAAAAAAAACAGGCAGCAGGTAACGATGAGTGGAATAAACTTACGATTAACCATGACGCTTTCTCCACACCATGATGCTGGACAGCTGTTGCTGGAAACGCGGAGATTGCATCAGCAACACCAGGATAATGGCCGAAGCCTTGATCAATAAATTAAATTTGGGTGGGATACCGCTCATGATGATGGTGACGGTGAGCGTTTGAATAATCAGTGCGCCGATGATGGATAAAAATAATGAGAAGCGTCCACCCATCAATGAAGCACCACCAATAACCACGGCCAGAATCGCATCAAGTTCCAGCCATAAGCCGGCGTTATTCGCATCAGAGCCTTTAATGTCAGCGGCGGCAATCATGCCTGCCAGGGCAGCGCACAGACCGGCCAGACAGTACACACTTAATTTAATAGCCTTGGCGTTGATGCCGAGATAACGGCTTGCCGAGGCATTGGCGCCGACGGCTTCGACATACAAACCGAGTGCTGTGCGGCGCATCAATAATTGCACCAGCACAAAGGTAATGATCACCAGCACCACGGGAAAGGGCAGCCCCAGAAAATAACCGGTGCCGAGAAAACTGAACGCATCGTGCTGAAAAGTGACGATCTGCCCTTCATTAATCAATTGCGCTACGCCACGCCCGGCGACCATCAAGATTAACGTGGCAACAATAGGCTGGATATTTAAATAGCCCACCAACAAACCGTTGATCATGCCGCCCACCAAACCGGCCGCAAGACCGCCGGCAATGATTACGGTCAGGCTGTCGACACCGGACACGATTAAATAAGCGCTGACGGCGCCGGCAATGGCCATCACTGAGCCGACGGAAAGATCTACACCGCCGGTGGCAATAACCAGGGTCATGCCAATGGCCAGCAAGGCTATCGGTGCTGCGCGATTTAAAACATCAATCAGGCTGCCGTAGAAGCGGCCATCTTTAAATGTCAGGTTAAAAAATTCCGGTGAGATAATCAGGTTGATTAACAGCAGGAGTAACAGTCCGGCAAGTGGCCAAATATAGCGGCGCAGTTGCGGGTTGGATAAGAAAGCATTCATAGTCGGGCTCGTTTACGTCTCGGCTGAAAGTTATGCGGATGCAATCGCGCGCATGATGGTATTGGGTTGAATGTCCTGGCCGGTTAACTCGGCCACTTTTTTGTGATCGCGCAGCACAACCACTTTATCGCTGAAGGCTACCAGTTCTTCCAGCTCCGAAGAGGCGACGATCAATGACAACCCTTGCTCGCACAATTGCCGGATTAATTTGATGATCTCGGCGTGGGCACCAATGTCGATACCCCGTGTAGGTTCATCAAGAATCAACAGGCTGGGGTTTGACGCAAGCCAGCGTGCGAGGATGACTTTTTGTTGATTGCCACCGCTTAATTGCTCGATGGGTTTTTCGATATCCGAGGTAGCGATATTGATGTCTTTTACATACTTTTCCGCGATGGCATTTTGTTGATTGCGCGGAATAAATCGCCACCAGCCCTGTTTGATCTGTTGCGCCAGGATAATATTTTCACGGATCGACAGTGGTCCGAGGATGCCATCGTGCTTGCGATCTTCCGGACACAAACCCATACCCAGATCAATCGCGTCTTTGGTGGACGACAGATTAATTTCCTTGCCGTGAAAAATTACCGTGCCGGTTTGTTTTTTATCTACACCGAAAATCAACCGGCATAATTCTGTACGACCCGAACCAAGCAAACCCGCCAATCCGACCACTTCGCCTTGCGCGACTTGCAAGTCAATAGGTTCCAGCGAACCGGACTTGCCGACTTGTGTTAGCGTTAATGCTGGCGGCGCCTGTTGTTCGCCAATTGTTTGGTGCAAACGATCTTCCAGTGCCGCCAATTCTTTGCCTAACATATGCCCCACCAGTTCGGGGCGTGTCAGGGTGGCAGCATCAAATTCGCCAACGAGTTCCGCGTTGCGCAAGATCGTGATGCGATCACATACCGCGTAAACCTGATCGAGAAAATGTGTAACAAACACGATGCCAATGCCGCGCTCTTTCAAGCTGCGCATGATGCGAAACAGGGATTGCACCTCGTCTGCATCCAGGCTGGCCGTGGGCTCATCAAGAATCAACACCTTGGCTGACATATCGACACCGCGCGCGATGGCAATCAATTGCTGCACGGCAATCGAGTAACTGGACAGCGGTTGTGTAACGTCAATGTCCAGGTCGTAATCTTTCAACAATGCGTGGGATTTTTGATTGATGGTTTTCCAGTCGATCAAACCCCAGCGTTTCGGCTCACGGCCGAGGTAAATGTTGTGTGCAACGCTGAGGTTGGGCAGCAGGTTAACTTCCTGATAGACGGTGCTGATACCCAGCGCCTGAGCGTCGCCGGTGTTACCGGGAAAAATAGCGTTTCCGTCCAGCAGGATGTCACCCCCGTCGCGGGTATACACACCGGTCATCACTTTAATCAGCGTGGATTTTCCTGCGCCGTTTTCGCCGAGCAAGGCATGGATTTCACCAGCGCGCAACGTAAAATCCACGCCTTTCAGGGCGTGAACACCGGGAAATTTTTTATGGATTCCCCGTAACTGGAGAACAGCAATAGCGTTAGACATAAATCAATCGTCGCAGTAGGTCGGATTAGCGCAGCGTAATCCGACGAAGAAGTTAAATGTGCATGATGTCGGATTACGGCGTTGCACGCCTAATCCGACCTAGGTTATTGGCGTTTAGCTAATTCATCGGCGGCGTTTTCGGCAGTGAAGACTTTACCGCCCATGCGAATCCACTTTTCAAAATCTTTTTTACCGTTGCGATGTTGTTCAATGACATCAAAGGCCGGACCACCCAGGTGAGGGCTGAGTTCGACCGATACATTGATGGTGCCATCAACAATGGCTTTGAGTGCGTCGTCCACAGCATCCACGGATACCACGAGGATGTCTTTGCCCGGTTGCAGGCCCGCTTCTTTAATCGCTTGAATCGCGCCTAGCGCCATTTCATCGTTGTGTGACCACAGCGCGCAAATATTTTTGCCACCGCCTTCGGCTTTCAGCAAACTTTCCATCACTTCCTTGCCTTTGGCGCGAGTGAATTCAGCAGTCTGGCTGCGCACAATTTTGGCATCCGGGTTTTGCGCCAATACTTTATTAAACCCTTTCATCCGTCCGATAGCCGCGCTGGAACCGACAGTGCCTTGCAGTTCAAGAATATTGCATTTGCCCTCGGTTTTTTCCATCAACCAGTTTGCGGCTTTTTCACCTTCCAGCTCGAAGTCGGGCGCAATGCGGGTGAGGTAGAGTGAATCGTTATTGACGGCCACATTGCGGTCAACAATCACCACAGGAATGCGCGCGCGTTTGGCTTCCATCAGGATTGGTTGCCAACCGGTTTCTACCACCGGCGCGATGATGATGGCATCTACACCCTGCGCAATAAAACTGCGCACGGCTTTAATCTGGTTTTCCTGTTTTTGTTGTGCATCGGAAAATTTCAGTGTGATGTTGCGCTTCTCAGCTTCGGCTTTCACGGATTCAGAAAAGCTGGTGCGCCATCCACTTTCCGAGCCGACCTGGGAGAACCCGACCGTTAGTGCAGAGGCAGTGCTGGCGATCAAGAAGCTGGATGCGAGCGCGGTGGTGTAGAGCGAGCGTAAAAATCGTTTCATTGTGACTTCCTCGTGACGAATAAAATTATTGGATGTTCACGTGTTACTTTAATTGCTTTTGTAGGTCGGATTAGCGCAGCGTAATCCGACACTGTCCGGGTGCAATATATAAATAATCACCCCGTAATTTTTATGTGGTACTTGTTTAAAACGTATTTTCTTTCTTAATGTTTTTGTCGGATTACGCTGCGCTAATCCGACCTACGGTTTACGATTTGGAGTCATATTAAATCCAGCCGCCGTCGACGATAAAGTGTTGCGCGGTGCACACTCGACTGTCATCCGACGCAAGGAACAAAGCCATCGCGCTGATATCTTCCGGCATGACATTTTTTTTCATGCATTGGTTGTCGAGGATCGTCTGCGCGCTTTTTTCGTTCATCAACATCGCCAATTGTCGCTCGGTCATCACCCAGCCGGGCACCAGGGTATTTACGCGAATATTGTCGCTGCCCATGTCCCGCGCCAAGCCGCGGGTTAAACCTTCGATCGCGGCTTTTGAGCTGGTGTAGCCGGGCATACCGCCCTGGGTAGCGTACCAACTCATGGAACCGAGATTAATAATCGAGCCTCCGCCCAATTCTTTCATGTGCCAGTAAACTGCCTGCGCCGCAAAAAAATGATGTCGCAAATTGACTGCCAGGCGTTCATCCCAATAGGCCACAGTCACTTTACGAAAATCGTGACGCGTGTCGTTGGCGGCGTTGTTGATCAGCACGCTCACCAACCCTAATTCTTTGCGCACCCTGGCAATGGTTTCCTGCACGCGCGGAATATTCAGCAAATTGCAGTGGTAGTACACCGGCGCTATGCAGTCGGGAATATCACTGAGCGACGCCACCAGTTTTTCTGCATCCTCGTTGCGGATATCGATAAACGCTACGCGTGCGTGTTGGCGACAAAACGCCTCTACCAAATTGGCGCCAATGCCGGAAGCGCCGCCGGTAATCAATACGATCTTCCCGCGTAAACTCGGGTACTGGTTACTGAGATTCATCGACGGCTCTTATGTTGTTATGTGCATGCTGTTGTTAATGGGTTTGATTATGTCAGTGGGAATGTGCGGGCACTTCAGCACCCCGACAGCCCACCAGAAAATCAAAGTCGCAGCCCTCATCGGCCTGCATCACATGGTCAATATACAACTGTAGATAACCGCCGGGTTGTACCGGTTTACGCGTGACACGCAGCTGCGCGATGCGTGCCTGTAATTCTTCGTTGCTGATGTCTATCTCAAGCAATCCGTTGTGCGCGTCAAGATGAATCATATCGCCATCCTGCACGGCAGCCAGCGGACCGAGCTCCATCGCCTCCGGTGCCACATGTAACACCACGGTACCAAATGCGGTGCCGCTCATGCGAGCATCAGAGATGCGCACCATATCCGTTACACCTTGTTTCAGCAGCTTCGGCGGCAAGCCCATGTTGCCGACTTCCGCCATGCCGGGATAGCCCTTGGGCCCGCAGTTCTTCATCACCAGGACAGAGGTGGCATCCACCTCCAGATCCGGGTCCATAATGCGCTCTTTATAATGCTCAAAGTTTTCAAATACCACGGCGCATCCGCGATGATTCATCAATGCCGGGGTTGCGGCAGAGGGTTTAAGTACTGCGCCGCGCGGGGCGAGATTGCCGCGCAAGATGCAGATACCCCCGCTCTCGCATAAAGGGTTGTTCAACGGTCGAATCACGTCGTCGTTGTAACACGGTGCGTCGCGATTGTTGTCCCATAAGCTTTTACCGTTGGCGGTCAGGGCGGGTTTATGTAACAAATCCGCTTCGCCCAGCCGGCGCAGCACAGCGGGCAGGCCTCCGGCATAGTAAAACTCTTCCATCAGATACTGGCCGGATGGTTGCAGGTTCACCAGGGTCGGCACGTCCTGACCGTAGGTTTGCCAGTCATCGAGCGTCAACTCAACGCCGACCCGCTGGGCAATGGCTTTCAAATGGATCACCGCATTAGTCGAGCCGCCAATAGCTGCATTGACCCGAATGGCATTGATAAAAGCTTCGCGGGTCAGCAGTTGCGATAGTTTGAGGTCTTCGGCAACCATCTCCACAATGCGCATACCGGAAGCGAAAGCCAGGGCATTGCGTCGCGCATCGACCGCCGGAATCGCGGCATTGTGTGGCAGGGAGGCGCCCATGGCTTCCACCATACAGGCCATGGTGGAGGCGGTACCCATGGTGTTGCAGGTGCCGGCGGAGCGCGACATATCCGCCTCCGCATCCATAAATTCCTGTAACGAAATTAGCCCGGCTTTGTAATCTTCGCTCATGCGCCAGACGTGGGTGCCGGAACCTACATCCATCCCTTTGTGCTTGCCGTTGAGCATGGGGCCGCCGGTGACGACAATGGTTGGCAGATCACAGCTGGCTGCGCCCATCAGTAGCGCGGGAGTGGTTTTATCGCAGCCCACCAGTAGCACGACACCATCAATGGGATTGCCGCGAATCGATTCCTCAACATCCATGGAGGCCAGGTTGCGGGTCAACATGGCAGTCGGGCGCAGGTTGGATTCACCATTGGAGAACACCGGGAACTCTACCGGTACGCCGCCTGCCTCCAGCACACCGCGCCGCACACGGTCGGCCAGTTCACGGAAATGGGCATTGCAGGGAGTCAGCTCCGACCAGGTATTACAGATACCGATGATGGGCCTGCCCTGGAAATGATGCTCGGGAATGCCCTGATTGCGCATCCAACTGCGGTACATAAAACCATTCTTATCTCTCTGGCCGAACCATTGCGCCGAGCGAAGGGGTTTTTTGATCTTGTTATTGTCAGACATCAATTACCACTCAAGAGCCTGATAAGGATCAGCGCAGCTGCATGCTGCGTTACTGCTATCAAGGCTAAGGCTGAGTCAAAAACATCGGGTTTAATTAGTAATATAATATAATCTATTGTGCAAAAGGTTACCCGAAAGCGGTGGCGCGGGCAAGGTGTAGTCGCGGTTTGGCCTGACCAAAATGGGGTAAAGAGAGGTAAAGGGAGAGCTGAGAGAGAAAGGGCGGGGAGTTTTAAAAGCGGCATCCTTGCCGAGCCCCATCACGGGTTCTGGAGATGCTCTGCGTGATAACGCAGGTGCTCATCGATAAAGGTGGCGATAAAAAAGTAGCTGTGGTCGTAGCCCGGCTGGTACCGCAGGGTAAGCGGGTGGTTGTTGTCCCGGCAGGCCTGCTCAAGCGATGCGGGCTTTAATTGATCTTTGAGGAAGTTGTCATTCTCGCCCTGATCAATAAACAAGGGTTGTTTGGAGGCGCCACTGGCGATCAACTCACAGGTATCGTACTGCGCCCACAAGTCGGGATTGTCGCCGAGATAGCCTTTGAAAGCCTTTTGCCCCCAGGGGCAATGGCTGGGATTCGCGATGGGCGCGAAGGCTGACACCGAGGCATAACGTTTTGGATTGCGTAGCGCCATCACCAGTGCACCATGGCCGCCCATGGAGTGGCCACTGATCGCCTCCCGGCCATTCAGCGGGAAATGATTGCCAGCCAATGCGGGCAATTCATCGACAATATAGTCATACATCCGATAGTGCCGGCTCCAGGGCGTCTCAGTGGCATTGACATAGAAACCGGCACCAGAGCCGAAGTCGTAGCTGTCATCCTCCCCCGGCAAGTTAACGCCGCGCGGGCTGGTGTCGGGGCAGATAATCGCCAGACCAAGCTCGGCCGCCATACGCTGCGCCCCGGCTTTCTGCATAAAATTTTCGTCGGTACACGTGAGCCCGGAGAGCCACCACAACAGCGGCACAGTGCTGTGTTCCGCTTGGGGTGGCAGATAGATGGCGAAGATCATCTCGCAGTTCAGAACGCTTGAGGTGTGCTTGTAACGTTTAAGCCAACCGCCGAAGCTTTTGGTGGAGGAGACTAAGGTGAGGGATGTATCTGACATGATCATTCCGTTGTAGGGTAATAGTCGTAGGTCGGATTAGCCGCAGGCGTAATCCGACGCGATCTCATTCGAACAGCTTTGTCGGATTACGCCGCGCTAATCCGACCTACGGGATCGGATGCTTTCAATTAATAATGCAAGACTGTACGAATGCTCTTGCCTTCATGAAGCAAATCAAATGCTTCATTGATCTTCTCGAACGGCATATCGTGAGTGATGAACTCATCAATCTTGATCTCGCCGCGCATGTATTGTTCCACGTAGCCGGGCAATTGGCTGCGGCCCTTCACCCCACCAAAGGCTGAGCCTTTCCATACTCGCCCGGTCACTAACTGAAAGGGACGGGTGGAGATTTCCTGGCCGGCACCGGCCACGCCGATGATGATGGACTCACCCCAACCTTTGTGACAGCACTCCAGCGCTGAACGCATGACGTTCACATTGCCAATGCATTCAAAGGAATAATCCACCCCACCATCGGTCATACCGACGATGACTTGCTGGATTGGATCAGCGTAGTCCTTGGGATTCACAACATCTGTTGCCCCAAATTGTTTGGCAAGTTCGAATTTATCGGGATTGATATCGATAGCAATGATGCGCGCGGCATTCACCATCTTCGCACCCTGAATCACCGCCAGGCCGATGGCGCCCAGGCCGAACACTGCGACGGTGGAGCCGGGTTGTACCTTGGCGGTATTGATCACCGCACCGATGCCGGTGGTCACGCCGCAGCCCAGCAAACAAATTTTGTCCAAAGGCGCTTCAGGCGAGATCCTGGCAAGAGACACTTCCGGCAGGACGGTGTATTCAGAGAACGTTGAGGTACCCATGTAGTGAAACAGCGGTTTGCCATCGAGCGAAAAACGGGAGGTGGAATCCGGCATCAAACCCTTGCCCTGGGTCGCGCGCACGGCGCCACACAAATTGGTTTTGCCGGAGAGGCAGAATTTGCACTTGCCGCATTCGGCGGTGTACAGCGGAATGACGTGATCACCCGGTTTGAGGCTGGTGACGCCCGGACCGACCTCTTCTACGATACCGGCGCCTTCATGGCCCAGCACCGCCGGGAACAAACCCTCAGGATCAGCGCCGGAGAGCGTATAGGCATCGGTATGGCAGACGCTGGTAGCCACAATTCTTACCAGCACTTCTCCCTGCTTGGGGCCTTGAACATCAATCTCGGCAAGTTCCAGCGGTTTTCCTGCAGCAAAGGCGACAGCAGCTCGGGATTTCATGGGCATTCCTCCGGGAATTGGTAGAAGCAGCTTGGAGTGTAAAGGGTTAAGGTTTGTTTTAACGGATTCATTGGCTGAGTCGATCAGTGTAGACTATCCCCGCACACATCATAAACATCGACTAATACAGATAATTATTGCAGAGGGACAATAATGCAGCGTTGGGAGAGAATTGAAGCTTTTGTTGAAGTGGTACGTTTGGGGAATTTTTCGGCAGCAGCCCGGCAATTGCAAGTATCAAGTTCGCATATCAGCCGGCTGGTCAGCCAGTTGGAACAACAATTGGGTACCCAATTGCTCTATCGCACCACCCGCCAGATCCGCCTGACCGACAGTGGGGCACTTTACTACGAAAGTTGTCGCCAGCTGTTCGAAGGCTTTAAAGATGCCGAACTGGCATTGGACCACCATCAAACCAATCCGACCGGTTTATTAAAGATTACTGCCGCCACCACCTTTGGCGAGCGTTATATCGCGCCCTTGGTCAATGAATTTCATACCCTGTATCCGCAGTTAAAAATCAGTATGCACCTGACGAATCGACAGTTGGAGCTGATTGAGGAAGGCTACGATATCGCGATCCGTATGGGGGTATTAAAAGAATCCACCCTGGTGGCGCGCCGTTTATGTGATCGACGGGAATTTGTGGTGGGATCGCCGGATTATTTTGCTCACCATCCCCAACCGCGCAAGTTGGCAGAGCTGGAGCAGCATAACTGCCTGATTGGCTCGCGCGATCATTGGTTGTTTCTGGATAAGGGCGCTCGTAAGGATCTGGTGGTTACCGGTAACTGGCATGCCAATTCCGGTCCCGCTCTGGTGGATGCCGCCTTGCGTGGTATTGGTCTGGCGCAACTGCCGGACTATTACGTCACCGAGTATCTGGCCAGCGGGCAACTGATACCTGTCCTGGATGAGTATCAATTCATCGATACGGGTGTCTGGGTTTTGTATCCGCAACAACGTTATCTCGCCGCCAAGGTGCGCCTGTTTATTGATTTTCTGGTGGAAAAATTTGCAGCCGGTATCCCGTGGGAGCAGTAACCGGCTTAGAGGCCAAACTCATTTTCAGTGGCGCGGCTGATGGAATCAAACACCATCACCTTGCTCCACAGGTGGGAGTACTCGGCGATAAACTGCTCGTGCAGCGGATGGTTTTGGTAGGTGTTCTGATCTTCAATGCTATCGAAGAACAGTAATTCGGAGGCGCTATAGCTGTTGTCGATCACCGGGCGCTGCTCGGTAGCAGCGGGCACGCCCACATGCATGCCGCGCACCGTTTCAATGGCGGACAAACTGCGGATACCGGCGAGTAGTTGTTCCAGGTCTTCGGCAGAGTCGGGGTTTTTCAGCCAGAAGAACACCTGGTGGGATAGCTTGGCAATGTGGCCGCTCATAGTTCATTCCTGCTCATAGTTCGCTCCTGAAGGAATCAATTAGCTCGCAACGATCTTTTTTCCTGCCAGCAATGCCTGGCGGGCCATGATCGCCTGCTCAATGCCGGCGGCATCCAGCCCCTGATCAACCAGTTGTTGTTTTTGGCTGTCCTGCTCAACAAAGCGGTCACTGAACCCCAGGTGCAGGACCGGCATAACCACGCCGGCGCTGGCCAGATGCTCACTGACTGCTGCACCTGCGCCGCCGGCGATGACATTTTCTTCGAGCGTTACTAGCAGGCTGTGTTCGGCGGCCATACGCTCAATCAATTCAGTATCCAGCGGTTTTACAAAGCGCATATCACAAACACTGGCATTGAGCTTTTCGGCTGCCTGTAAGGCGCTTGCCAGCGAGGTGCCAAAGCTGAGAATCGCCACCTGTTTGCCTTCGCGTTTGATCAGACCTTTGCCGAGGGGTAAAGCCGTCATGGTGGCGTTAATAGCTGCGCCGGTGCCGGTGCCGCGCGGATAGCGCACAGCGGCGGGGCCGGGATGTTGGTAGGCCGTATAGAGCAGCTGGCGGCATTCATTTTCATCGCTCGGTGCGGCGATTACCGTATTGGGAATACAGCGCAGGAAGCTGATATCAAAGGCACCGGCGTGGGTTGCACCGTCTTCGCCGACCATGCCAGCGCGATCGATGGCAAAGGTCACATCGAGGTTTTGCAAGGCTACGTCGTGGATTAACTGATCGTATGCCCGCTGTAAAAAAGTGGAGTAAATCGCCACCACCGGCTTCTGGCCCTCGCAAGCGATACCGGCGGCCAGGGTTACCGCATGTTGTTCGGCAATGGCAACATCGTAAAACCGCTCGGGGAAATTCTGCGCAAACTCCACCATGCCTGAGCCTTCGCACATGGCGGGGGTAATACCGACCAGGCGTTCATCCTGTGCGGCCATATCACATAACCAGTCACCAAAGACTTGTTGGTATTTGGGCTTTACGGCGATGTTGGCGTTTTTGATAACTGTTTTTTTGGGTTCGATCTTGTTGAGCGCGTGATACCCCACCGGATCTTCCTCGGCAGGGCCAAAGCCCTTGCCCTTCTGGGTTATCACATGTAGCAGCTTGGGGCCTTTAACTTCGCGCAGGTTGCGCAGGTAGCGCACCAGACTGATGAGGTCATGGCCATCGATGGGGCCGATATAGTTAAAGCCCATCTCTTCAAACAGGGTGCCGGGAGAGACAAAGCCCTTGAAGTGTTCTTCGGTGCGACGGGCAAATTCCCAGGCCTGCGGGATTTTAGTGAGTACTTGCTTACTGCCTTCGCGCAGGGAGTTGTAAAACTTGCTGCCCCAGATCTTGGATAGATAGGTGGCCAATCCGCCCACATTGGGCGAGATCGACATATTGTTGTCATTGAGGATGACTAACATGTCGCTGTTGATGTGCGCCGTATGGTTCAGCGCCTCAAAAGCCATACCAGCGGTCATGGCACCATCGCCGATCACGGCAACACATTTGCGCTCGCTTTCGGCCATCTGACTGCCGATGGCCATGCCCAATGCGGCACTGATGGAGGTGCTGGAGTGGCCGACACCAAAGGTGTCGTAATCGCTTTCATCGCGCTTGGGAAAGCCCGATAAACCGCCGCCCTGACGCATGCTGTGCATCCGTTCGCGGCGGTTGGTGAGAATTTTGTGCGGGTAAGTCTGGTGGCCCACATCCCATACCAGGCGATCATCGGGAGTCTGGTAAACGTAATGCAGTGCTATGGTGAGTTCCACCACACCGAGGCCGGCACCAAAATGACCGCCGGTCTGGCCTACCGTATAAAGCAGGAACGCGCGCAGTTCTTCAGCCAGTTCGGGCAGTTGTTTTTCGTTGAGCGCACGCAGCTCCGCTGGAGAGTCAATGCTATCCAGAAGCGGGGTGGACGGTCGGCTGGTGGGTATCTCGTTAAACATTGACTGCCATCGGTTGGTCAAAATTGATCTTATATTACGCCGGTCAAAGGGCGACATTGTAGGCGGGCTGCGGCTCATTGCCTAGCGCCCGATTACATGCGTATTCCCAGATTAAGGCAGCGGTTTAGTGACTGCGTTCGATGATATACGCCGAAAGAGCCCGTAACGGCTGAGCCCGTTGATCAAATTCCGTCAGCGCCGCCAGAGCCTGCTGGTGCAATTCCCGTGCTTTGGCGCGTGCGTTATCCAACCCTAATAAAGACACGTAGGTAGGCTTGTTGCGTGCTATATCTGCGCCTTGCTGCTTGCCGAGAGTCGCGGTATCGGTAATAACGTCCAGGATGTCGTCCTGCACCTGAAACGCCAGCCCAATAGCGGCGGCATAGGTGCCAAGCGCGTGTAATCGTGGTTCATCTGCGCCACAGGCAATAGCACCCATGGCAACGCTTGCGCTAATTAATGCACCGGTCTTATGGCGGTGCATGGTTTCCAGTTGCGTTAAATCCAATTGATGGTTGACCGCAGCCAAATCAATGGATTGACCCAACACCATGCCACGTACCCCGGAGGCGCGGGTCAGCTGTTGCAGCAAGGTAATCTTGCAGGCATCGTCCAGGTGGGGTGCTTCACTGAGTAACTCAAACGCCAGGGTTTGCAGCGCATCACCGGCGAGGATGGCTGTAGCTTCATCAAAGGCAATATGGCAGGTGGGCTTGCCGCGCCGCAAATCATCGTCATCCATGGCGGGTAGGTCGTCATGAACGAGGCTGTAGGCATGAATACATTCGAGCGCGCAGGCGATGGTATCGAGAGAAGCCTGTTGTGCCGGGTTTAACGCGCCGCCGACCGCCAGTCCGCTGGCATAGACCAGGATGGGGCGCACGCGCTTGCCGCCATTGAACAGGCTGTAACGCATGGCGTCCCGCAAGCGTTCGCCGGCACCCATGGTGACAGGGAGCAGATTCTGCAAGGCGCTGTCGACACGATGGCGGCAATTGGCTACAAACTGACTGAAATCGTCACTCATTCGTCGTCGCCTTGGGCGTCAAATGGCTCGAGGTTGATAACGCCCTGATTTTCCACCAATTTCTGTACCTGTTGCTCGGCGGCCGCCAGCCGTGCCTGGCAATCCCGTGTTAATTGGATGCCGGTTTCGAACGCTTTGAGGGACTCTTCCAGTGTCATGTCGCCCTGTTCCATCTTGTTAACCAGGGTTTCCAGCGCATTAAGGGACTGCTCAAAGTCTGCGCCTTTCTTTTTTACTGCCATAGTCTGCTCCAAGGGTGGGGCTTTGTGGTTGCGTCGCATCGATTTATTAGGGGATATGGCGTCGCCTGCAAAGGGCGCGATTATAAACCCGGTCAGGACAACATGGCAGGAGTTTCTGGTGCCGTCTCCTGGCTGGCGAAAATCCGCTGCCGTGTGAGACATATCCTACAAAACTCTCCGCCAATGCCCACTGGCGCCTGACGTGCCGTTCAACAATAATGGCACCTGTTACGGACGCATACACACGGACCTGTGTGGCAAGGATCAACAGGAGTTGCGCCATATATCAGCCTAAGGTAGGGCTCCCATCCTGTAAGACACAAACCCTCGCTGCCCCCCGCAGCGGGGGTTTATTTTTATCACCGGTTTGCCAATCCATCCCTTCACCTCTATTATCGGTTTGCGCTGCTGTCTGTTTTGTGTTGAATAAGTGCGCATGAAATTATTTGCGCGACAGCAATTATGTTTTTTGTGATAAATAGAAAGCTTTTTCCACTTTATTCCGCCCGTTTGTCATTGTTCTTTCTCCATCTCCGGATTAGGCTGCGGCAGTTTAGCTGCTAAAGCTGAAGTCTTCACAATGCAAAGGGGGTTGCTATGTACAGCAAGCTGGAATCGTTGCGCGGTGTTGCGGCGTGTCTTGTCTTACTTTTCCATTCTCATTTTATTGTTGGAACCAAAAGCCTCGATTTTGTTAAAAACAGTTATCTGTTTGTGGATTTCTTTTTTATTTTATCCGGGTTTGTTTTGACGCTCGCCTATGCCGATAAAATCCGCCAGGGTTTGGCATTTCGTGAATACATCAGCCTGCGGCTCGGCCGAATTTACCCCTTACACTTGTTTATGCTCCTGGTATGGGTGCCTTATATTTTGGGCAAGCAGTACTTTATCAGTGCGGGTTATGGCGGCGTAGATCAGTTCGAACATAACAACGCCTACAGCTTTGTCAGTAATCTGTTTTTGGTGCACGCCATGGGGGTGCACGATTATTTGTCGTGGAATCATCCCAGTTGGAGTATCAGTGTAGAGTTTTTTACCTACATTGCGTTCTTCATTTTGTTGTTAACCCTTGATCGCAGCGGCAGCAGAATCTTTCCCTTGCTGATTATTATTCCCGGTTACGCCTTCCTCTTCAGTGTTAACCCGGCGGGACAGATGGATGGAACCTATGATTACGGCTTTATTCGCTGTATGTCAGCATTTTATTGCGGCGTGCTCTTGTATCGTTGGAAGGATGAGATTGCGCAGGGGTTGGCGCGTTTCAATATTCATGCACTGGAAATCGTCGCCGTTGCATTGACGGTGGCTGCGGTGTGTCTTGCGCATCGCGGCGACGGTTATCTTGCGATGACATTGGCATCTTTCTGTTTGTTGCTGATGGTATTTGCCAGCCCTATTCATGGTCTTGTCGGGCGGCTATTGGACACGGCGCCGTTGCGCAGTATCGGATTGTGGTCCTATTCCATCTACATGACTCATGACATCATTCTCTCGTTCTTTTCCAACCTGTATGAAATCGTGTTTAAGGCCGCCCCCAAAAATCTTGGGGTCTGGGCCGTGTTGATTAATATTGCCTTGATTCTATTAACCGTTCTGATTTCACGTTTTACCTACCTCTACGTGGAAAAATATTTTCGCGATAAGGTCAAAGGGCTGGTCAGTCGTAAAACGGATGAATTGCCGGTTCGGACTCCCGTCGGCGACGAAGCTGTTTTGCCACCCTCCAAATGAATAAAGGGTGGTAACTTTTTCGCGCAAAAATTTTTATCCCGCCAGTTAACTGGAGAGAGCTTTTTTCTGCTTTCTCCAGTATTCTTTTATCAAGTCAAATGTGACAATCTCATCAATGTATAGCTAAAAGATCATAAAACCGCTCAAGGGCGATAGCGTTTGTCATAAAAACGTAGTAAAAGCAGTAGTAGCGTATCGATGTTCGAGTGGTAGTTTCTGGTTTTGTCCGGTTCTCTACGATGGAGGTGTCGATGGAAGCACGAATATTGCGGCTCAATACGGCGGGTCAACCGATCGAGTGGCTGCATTGGCAAGAAGCTGTGTGTCTTTATGCGCGCGACCTGGTGGCCTGGAGCCTGGGTGGTTTTGTTCGCCGTGTTCACGGCGGGCATTCCCGGCTGACAGGTTTGCAGACCTACATGGATTTGCCAGCCATTATTGCCTGTGGCGGCAATCGTCTTGCGCGTATGCGTTTAATTCCCCCGTTGACCAATGCAGCCTTGTTTGCGCGCGATCATTATCAATGTCTGTACTGCGGGCGTTCCTTTACCTATGGACAGCTGTCCCGTGACCATGTGCACCCCTTGAGTCGTGGTGGCAAAGACAAGTGGAATAATGTGGTAGCCGCATGCAAACGCTGTAATCAGCATAAAGGCAATCGGTTATTGACCGAAGTGAATATGGAATTGCTGGCTTTGCCTTTTTGCCCCAATACGGCGGAGTATCTGGCGCTGATCAACAGCGAGCGGATTCGCGGCGACCAGATGGAGTTCTTGCGTCCGCAATTCAGTACGCGGCGCAACTGGCAGTAGTCCCGGTTTCGCTCGATGTTTACGGGTTGCTTTGTGTGATGGCAAATGCGCATCACCGGTTTTTTACCCCCTTCTGTAAGCTAACGTAAAGTCATTGTCCTGTCGTCCATCCCCCCAGTAGAATCCTTGTGTCAATAACAATCACAAGGTCACTGCCTATGTCCTCTTCGTCAGACTTTTCCCTCTCCCGCCGACACTTTCTTGTTGCATCAGCGGGGCTTATTGGTAGTGCATCTCTGGGTATCGCTACCCTGGACGCGGTTGCTGCACCGGCCTTTGATTTTGAGATTTCCCTGGCGCAGTGGTCCTTGCACAAGGCGTTATTTGCCGGCGAGATCAAGGCGCTGGATTTTCCGGTTGTTGCGCGCAAAACCTATGACATAGGCGCGGTGGAATACGTCAACCAATTTTTTATGGACAAAGCCAAAGACCAAACGTTTTTGCGACAACTCAAACAACGCGCCGAAGATAATGGTGTGGTGAACTCCCTGATTATGATTGACGGTGAGCCAGAGATGGCATCTGCCGATAAACAAATTCGTGCTGCCGCTATTGAGGGGCATAAGAAATGGATTGAAGCGGCAAGATATCTTGACTGCACTGCCATACGTATCAACTTGCATGGTGAGGGAACAGAAGCTGAATGGAAAAAGCACTCCACCGAAACACTGCGCGCCTTGTGTGAGTTCTCGGACGATTTCAATATCAATATTCTGGTAGAAAACCATGGTGGTTTTTCTTCCGATGCAAAATTACTGACCGATGTGATGCGCGCCGTTGATCACTCGCGGTGCGGTACCATGCCGGACTTCGGTAATTTTTGTGTTCGTCGTCGCGATGGTGATATGTGGGAATCCCCTTGCGTTGAACAATATGATATCTACAAAGGCGTGGCGGAATTGATGCCTTATGCCGGCGCTGTGAGTGCCAAAAGTTTTGACTTTGATGAGCAAGGCAATGAAAGCAGTATCGACTTTCGGGCCATGTTAAAGCTGGTGAAGGCGGCTAATTATCAGGGATACGTTGGCATCGAATACGAAGGCAATAAATTAAGTGAAGAGGCCGGTATTCGCGCAACTAAAAAATTACTTGATACGATTCGTGCCGAGATGGCTTGATCGCAAACCCAGGCGTCTGTTTAGTTAACAGGCGCCTGTTTTGCCAACTCAATGACAACAGGCATCCTTAGTCGGTTGAGCATCTTCATATTCATCGTGAAGCCGCATCCAGTCCATAATCTCATCCTCATTGCGGCCCTTTGGCGTGAGATCCAGAAAATTATACGTATTAATCAGAATGTCACCGCCGCGCGCGTAAGCGGAATAGGTGTGAAAAATATTGCCTTCATTATCTTTATAAAACACGCTGACACCAGGCCCCTCACCGGGTTCGCCCTCTTGCTCTTCATAGTTGTAATACATCTTACCCGCGGTTATGTCGGCTTCACTGGGGCTGACATGGTAATCGTAGTTAAAGTCACTGCCGAAAGAGGAAACCCATTTGAATTGCCAGCCCATGCGTTGCTTAAATGCCTGAAATTCCTGCCAGGGCGCACGTGATACCGCGAGCAAGGTGACATCGTGATGGGGGAGATGCAAGTTGGGCCCGTCAAAATGGTCAGCTAAAAACGAGCAGCCATCACACCCCTGCTCCCAGCCGGGGGCAAACATAAAATGGTACACAATTAATTGGCTGCGCCCGTTGAACAAATCGCTCAGGGTTTCCTTGCCTTGTGAGCTCTCGAATATGTATTCCTTGTCAACCTTTACCCAAGGCAAGGCCCGTCGCTCGGCGCTCAACTGATCGCGAAAATGTGTAAATTCTTTTTCCTTTTGCAGATGCGCTTTACGCGCGACTAACCATGCTTCACGGGATACCACTTGCGGATGTTTGATGTTGTCGGTCATGATCATTCTCCTGCTGAAAATGAATTGCTGAAACATTACCTGGTTTTAACGGGTAACCAGAGTTCAATATCACCGGTACCTGTCTGCGGATTAAACGTGTCACCGTAACGCTCAATAAAATGCACCATGCCTGGGCCGCCAGCTGCGTGGACATAACCCGATGCAGGCAGCCATTGATCAAAAATGTTATGGATAGTTTGGCGCAATTGCGACACATGTTGATGATGAGTAAATATGGCGTATTGTTGCTCCGGTAGCATTACCTCAGACCATTCTGTTGGCACACCGGATCGATCTCCAATTTCCATGCCGGCCAGATAATCAAAACAGCTATTACTGTCATCGACACGGATACATAAGCCATAATCTGCGTTGCCAACTTGTGATGACACTTTACCCAGATGCGGTGCAAGTTGTTGCCACAGTTCGGGTATTTTTTGCGCGGCCTTATCATCAAGCCGAAGACGTAAGCCCGCAATACGCATAGTGCTTTTCTGTTCAAAGCGTGCAGGTTTTATGGACGTCGCTGAAGGCATTGTCATATCGTATTCCTGAGCTTGTAACAGCCTGATTAATCAGGCTGCAATTCGCGAATGGGTCGAATCTCAATGCTGCCGAGCCGTGCAGGTGGAATCTTGCCTGCTAGCTGAATCACCTGGTCGAGATTCTCGGCTTCCAATAAATAAAAGCCAGCCAATTGCTCTTTTGTCTCGGCGAAGGGACCATCGGTAACATGTGGCCTGCCATCGCGAACACGTAAGGTGGCCGCTGTATTGACTGGTTGCAGCGCATTACCTCCAAGAAAGTGGCCTGTGCTACGCAGATTGTCACCGCAGGCAATACATTCCTTGTTGAGTGACTCCCATTCTTGCGGAGACATGGCATTGATAACATTTTCATCGTAGTAAACGAGACAAAGGTATTTCATAAAATGTCCTGTAATTTGATCGATAGCCATTGCAGGCTGGTAGTTTGTTTTGAATCAATATCAATGTGCATGGCTTAAAAAACATAAGCCTGATTTTCTGGAATGCCTTTTATCCCGTTGTTCAAGGTGTTGCATCAAACAACACTTTGCCGCTTTCCATATCAAACGGACTGGAAAAGTGTTCGTGGATCACGAGCCATTGACCATTCATTTTGCGATAGCCACGCGTTACGCGCATCCAGGAAAATTGCTCGTTGCCCTGATCATCGTAGCCGCCGCACCGGGCCAGATTGTAGCTGAATGCGATACTGCCTTCGGTATGGATAACCAGATCGCGTGCTTCGTAAATCATGCCGTGTGGTGCAAATTCCATGCAGGCATGCCAGTGGTCGGTATAGGCTTTCTTGCCGACGAATTGCAGCTTCATTACCGCATCATAAGCGACGAGGTTGTCGGCGTAGTGTTTGACGATCTCGTCGACCTTGCCGGTGCGCATGGCGGCTTCCCATTGTTCAATGCTGGCGCGGATTTCGATTTCTTCGTTGGACGTGGACATATTGGTTCTCCTTTAATCGTTGATGCGTCATTAGTCATTAGTCATTAGTCGATTAAGAGCTGGTCGTATCGACACAAGATGTTTTTTTCATGCTATGGCGATTCGTCCTGCTGCTCAATCCCTGTCATTCTGCTGACAGTGTTGATTAACGTACCGACGCTCTCTCTGGCGCTTCGGCGACTGTTTTCATCTGCTGCAATCCAGCCTCAAAATCTTTCCCCACCATCTTGTCCATATTGATAAAGACATGCATAAGTTTGCTGATGAAGGAATTCGGGCCCTCCATTATCCATTCGACTCTGGTGCCATTGTCTGTCGGTGTGAGCGTAAACGTGGCGGTGTTATGTGCGGTAAAAGGCTTGATGAAATGCAACGCAATACCAACTTTTGTGTAGGGCGTGGATTCCGTAATTTCCATGCGTCCGTGGCCAACGTTATTGTCGCCCTCCCACGCATAGGTCGCGCCTGTTCCGCTGGGGCCGTCACTGTAATGGCGTTGCATCTGCGGGTCTTTTTTCTCCCATGGCGACCAATGTGTCCACTGATGAAAATTATTGATCAGTGGGAAAATCTGTTCAGGCGATGTGTTGATGGTAATCGTGCGTTCAACCCGAAAATGATCGGGTTTGGTCGCGGCCAGAATCAGCAGGATGGCAATCAGCGCAATGATAATCAGAACAATGGTCATGGTGATGGATCTCTTGGTCTTCATAATGTTTCCTTGATGGGATTTTTTAACTGACAGTTTGAACAAGTGATTCTTCCAGCTCACGGATGGGCCGTACTTCTACACCGCCATAGCGCGCTGGCGGCAATTTGCTCGCTAGCTGAATGGCTTCGTTCAAATCCCGCGCTTCAAGCAAGCAATAACCGGCAAGCTGTTCTTTGGTTTCAGCAAAGGGACCGTCGGTTGCCGACAATTTGCCATTGCGCCAGCGCACGGTGGTGGCGGTATGAACGGACTCCAGAGCATCGCCGGCGAGGTAATAGTGGCTGGCTTGCAGTTGGTCCGAATAGGCGATGCACTCCCTTATCAGCGCGTTCCACTCACTGGGTGGCAGTGCATTCATCGCTTCTTCGTCGAGATAAATAAGGCAGAGGTATTTCATGGTGTCGATCCTGCTGAGTGGCGGTTTTTCTTAATAGTCGTTTGGCACACTACAGAATCGACAGGAGTTAAAATTTTTTTATAACGCGGCAATGCGCCGTTCTAAAAAGCGTCGCTCCGGCTCCTGTTTGGTCAGTTTCAGCGCCTGCTCATAAGCGGTTTTTGCGTCTTGATGGCGGCCAAGTCGGCGGCACAGGTCGGCGCGGGCGGAGTAGAGCAAATGATAATCCTTGAGTTCACCCTTGCCGATCATGTCGTCAATGATGGTCAGTCCGGCTTCTGGGCCGTCGCGCATGGCGACAGCTACGGCGCGATTAAGCTCTACCACCGGTGAGGGCGCAACGCGTAACAACAGGTCGTAAAGTCCAACAATTTCATGCCAATCCGTCTCCGCTGGCGTCGTTGCTTCGGCGTGAACGCCGACAATCGCGGCCTGGATGGTGTAGGGACCAAAACGGCGCGAACTCAATGAGCGGGTGATCAATTCGCTGCCTTCGGCGATAAGCTGACGATCCCAGAGTGAGCGATCCTGCTCGTCCAGCAGGATCAAGTCGCCATCGGCCGACATGCGCGCGTGGCGGCGGGAATCATGCAATAACATCAAGGCCAGCAAACCCATGGCTTCGGATTCCGGCAGTAATTCCACCAGCAGACGGCCCAGGCGAATGGCTTCGGCAGAGAGGTCGTGGCGGGTTACGGCGTTGCCGGTAGAGGCGGAGTAGCCTTCGTTAAACACCAGGTAGATGACGTGCAATACGGAATCTAGCCGCTCGGGTAATTGGGCTGGCGCGGGGACTTCATAGGGGATGCGGGCATCGCGGATCTTGGCTTTGGCGCGCACGATGCGTTGGGCCACAGTCGGTGCGGAAGTCAGAAAAGCGCGGGCAATTTCCTCAGTTGTCAGGTCGCAGACTTCACGCAGGGTCAGCGCCACCTGGGCATCGGGCGACAGGCTGGGGTGGCAGCAGGTAAACACCAGGCGCAAGCGATCATCCTCGATATTCTCGTTATCCATCTCCTCTGCTTCTTCATCCAGCCGGTCGGCGACATCTTCCAGTGAGGTATCAAAGCGCGCCCGGCGGCGCAGTTGGTCAATCGCTTTGAAGCGACCGGTGGATACCAGCCAGGCGCGGGGATTATCCGGCAGGCCGTCGCGGGGCCATTGGTCCATGGCAGCACTGAAGGCATCATGCAAGGCTTCTTCAGCCAGGTCAAAATCGCCCAGCAAGCGAATCAGTGTCGCCAGTACCCGGCGGGATTCGGTGCGATAAATCGTCTCCAGGGTTTGCTGCATATGCCGGTTTGCGTCAGTCACGGCGTCCTCACGATGATTATTGATATAGATGGGGCGAGTTTAGCATCCACTTTTCTGATGGCTTGTATGAAGATGTAAACCTTTCGTCAAAAACGTTATCCGCGCCCGGTTTCGCGGCCATTTTGCTGTGATAGCATGAGTCTTCGTTTGAATTGGGTTTGCGAATACTGCACGACCTGTTTTATTGTTGCCCGCATTGCGGAATATCTATGTAGCAGCAGGGATGTATGAAAATACTGTTTAAGAACACCACCGGCGCCGAGTTTCAACTCTCCCCCGTTAATACCCCCACCACCGGTGGGACTCCCACCAAAGATTCCCGGCAGATATTGCAGTCCGCCCGCCTGATTCAGCCGGCGACCTGGGCGGAAGTGTGGAAATTATTGTTTCCCAAGCAGCCCGTGCCGCCCTCGCAGGAGAAAATCCAGCAGGAAGTTGGCAGCGCCCTGAACAGCAAAAAGCTGCAGTTAGTGCCCGTAACGGCCCAGCCTGACGCAACGGCGGGTACCGAATTTCGCGGGCATCGCAGCGCCAAAGGCGGGGGCAAGAGCAGTGCCTCTGACGCATTGCCGCCGCCCAAAGAAGACGTCAAAGCCCATGCGGTAACGGCGGAGTCCAGCGAGACCTGCTCTGACCAAAATGCCGTGACCAGCGTCCAGCCCGGCAAGGTATCCAACACTGCCAACGAAGGCACTGCCGCCGTTGCCAACACCTGCACCAACGGCTGCCCCATCAGCATGATCTCCGGCGAGGAATTGCTGAGCCTGACAGACTTTACATTGCCCGGCCCGTTGCCCTTCACCTGGAGACGTACTTATCGCACCGGCCACAGCCGCGATATCGGCCTGGGCCATGGCTGGACCCACAGCGGTTGCGAGCGTTTGTACGAAGGCCACCATACGGTCGAGCTGAGCGATGACGAAGGTCGCATTCTGACGTTTAAACGCCCACGCCCGTATCAGCGCAGCAAATTACTGAACGAACAGATGGATCTGGACGCTATCTCCTATGATGCCTACGTGTTGCGCAAACAGGGCCAGCCGCACAAAGTCTTCACGCGCCTCGGTCAAACCGGTGCCTTCCGCCTGACCCAGATACAACATCCTGCGTATCAAGCCCGCCAGGCATCCGGCGAGGCCGAGCAGGGTTTTGTGCTTAACCTGCATTACGACGCTTACAACGCGTTAATCCGCGTGACGGGAAACTGGGGTAAAGCCTTGCAATTTACCCGCGATGCCCATGGCCGCGTGAGTCGCATCACCCTGCAAGACAGTGCCTCGCAACAAAGTCGGGTGCTAGCTGAATACGACTACAGCGACGACGGGGATTTGATCGCGCATCGTGATGCTGCCGGGCGCGGCGAAAGCTACGCCTACAACCATCACCTATTCAGCCGTCGCACCCTGGCTACCGGTTTCAGTTATTACTACGAGTGGGACGGTGAATATACGCAAGCGCGGTGTTTGCGCGCCTGGGGCGACAAGGGCATCTACGATTATCGCTTCCAGTGGGACCCGGACAACAATCGCAGCCAGGCCACCGACAGTCGCGGCTACACGTCTTATTACACCTACAACGAATTCGGTTTAATCACTGAAGAGATTGATAACGAAGGCAATACCCATCGTTACACTTACGACAATGGCCTGCTCGCCAGCTACACCGATCCCGAAGGCAATGCCACCCGTTATGCCTACGACGGTGCGTGCAATTTAATCGGTGTCATTGACGCACTCGATCAGCGTCAGACGCGTTATTTTTTTCACGGCAAGCTGCTCACGTCCACCGATAAAGACGGTGCACTCTGGCGCCGCAGTTACAACGCGCGTGGCTTGCTCGATACCCTCACTGCACCAGACGGCCAGATCACGCGCTACCGTTACAACGCGCAGGGTTTGCTCAGCCAGCAACTGGATGCGCGCGAACGCGTTACCCGTTACGAATGGAATGCGGCTGGCGAACTGACGGCGGTGATTAACCCGGCGGGCCACAAGCAAAGTTTTAAATACAACGCCTTGGGCCAGATCGTACAAATGGATGTGTGGCTCGCCAGTCGCCACCACGGTGGCACGACGCGTTATTTTTATAACGACAGCGGCGAACTGGAGCGGGTGACTTATCCCGGCGGCGAAAAAGTCGATATCCAATACAACGCCAATGGCCAGGTCGAACGCATCAGCGACCGGCGCGGGCGCGTCACAAAATATGAATACGATGGCTTAAGCCAGGTAGTGCGCCGCACCGATCCGGAAGGCAACAGCCTCCGCTATGAATACGACAACGAACGCAACCTGACGCGTCTGATTAACGAAAATGGTGACGACTACCAATTCGTTTACGACGGCAATGAACGCCTGATTAAAGAAGTGGGCTTCGACGGGCGCATCCAGCACTACAAATACAACAACGCCGGCCACTTGATTAAACACCTGGATGCCGGCGAGGTCGTCACCGAATTTGAACGCGATCCGCTCGGGCGCATGCTGTCCAAAACAAGCCGCGCGCTGAAAAACCCGGATGCGACAGCGGAATACAGCCGTTATATGTACGACCCGGTTGGCCGTTTGACGGAAACCTACAACAGCCATCAATATCTCGCATTTCAATATGATCGTTTGGGCTTTTTGATCAAAGAGCACCACAGCGACCTTAATGAAAAACGCCAGCGTATCAGCGGCAGCATGGTGGACATTAACTACCAGCGCGCTGCCAACGGGCAACTGAAAAAATTGCAGCTGCCGGGCCGTGAGGCTATTGATTACGCCTACGATCATTTTGATCGTTTGCAACAAGTCTTATTTAACGGGGCAGCAATTACCCAAATCCAACGCGATGATGTTGGGCGCGAGTTGAATCGAATCCAGGGCGACATCATTACCCACAGCGATTACGATCCCATGGGACGCCTGGCGAAACAGCACGCCATCCATCGCCAGCAAAAAAATGATCTGATCAACCGCGAATACCAATACGATCCGTTCGGTAATTTAAGTAGCTTTAAAGACGGTAGCTGGGAAGTACGTTACGTCTACGACATGGTGGACAAACTCAAACGCACCGAAGGCGATTTAAACGAACACTTCGTCTTCGACCCTGCCGGCAACCTGCTCGGCCAACAAAAAAGCGACACCGGAAAAACCACGCGCGGCAATCGTTTGCAGATGCAAGGCGACCGCAAATTCGACTACGACGCACGTGGTAACCTGATCCGCGAAGCGCGCGGCAAAGGCGGCAAACTCGAAACGGTTTTTGAATACAACTTCAATAATCAATTAGTGAAAGTGGTTAAAGAAGGGCAAACAACCGAATACGCCTACGACCCCATTGGTCGTCGTATCCGCAAACAAGACAACTTCGGAGCAACTCACTACCTCTGGGCCGGCGATCAGCTCGCCCAGGAAACCCGCAACAACCTTAAGAAGACCTACGTCTACGAACCGGAAAGCTTCAAACCTCTCGCCATGGTCCAGGACGGCGAGATCTACCACTACCACCTCGACCACCTCGGCACGCCCCGCGAACTCACCAGCCAACAAGGCAAACTTGTCTGGAAAGCGCGCTACAAAACCTACGGGAATGTCGCGGAAAAAGACATTGAGGAAGTTGAAAACAATCTACGGTTTCAGGGTCAGTATTTTGATGAAGAAACCGGATTGCACTACAACCGGCACCGCTATTACGACCCGAGCCTGGGGCAGTTTACGACGCAAGACCCGATTGGGTTATTGGGTGGGGTGAATAATTATCAGTATGCGCCCAACCCGGTGGGGTGGGTTGATCCGTTGGGGCTGACGTGTAAGGAAGGGTATGCGGTAGTTCGTCAACTTGAGAATGGATATGCAGAAGGACATTTAACTATAGAAATTGTGTGGGATGAGTTGAGCTATTCAACTCATCAGGTGATTACATCATCTGATAAATCATCAACATCAATTAGACGTGCGAGTAGTATTAATTCAGATGCTATAAAAAACTGTACTGTAGCTCATGAAGCAAGAATAGCGCTCCCCAATGCTGAGGCTGCCTTTCGGTATCAGAAAGAAATATTAAATTCGGAAATTGGTAAGTACGATCTAATAGAAAATAGCTGTTATTCTCACGTTTTTGACGTTCTTGAAGCTGGAGGGCATGCGCCCATACAAAGAAGCAAAAAGGGATTTTTTAAGTTTATGAGGGGTAATGGCTTTGGGCGAATAGAGGACGCTCCGTCCTTGGAGGTATAAATGGGCATAATATTATGTGATGTGCATGGAGAGTCAGGGTTTAATCCTTATGTATCAAATGAGCTTGTAGATAAAATCTCAAACAATATTTTGCTGATCCCATCGGAAATAAAGCGTGTTGATATTAAGTTTTTTGACGAAGAGAGCGGTGGGGAAATCTTTGATATTCAATATTGGATGAGTAAAGAGGCATTCGACTTTTTATCAGCAGCTGATTCATATGAGGTTATATCTGATGAAGATGAGAAAAAACTAGATGTACTGTTTGGTCCAGTAATGAATGGCGGCGGTGTTTGCGATAAATGCTTTCGTGAATATTTAGAGCGTTCAAAGAAGGTGGCGTAGTTTAAATTCGCATGGGTGTGCTTTAAGTGTTGCTATGTTTGCATGGCATAAGCTATATGCGAAAGACGTCGGAGGAGTTCTCAGGTAGAGGGAAAAACCTTGTTGGAACCGGATGAGATTTTAAGGTCACTCGAAAATAACAATTGCATGATTAGGTCCAAAATATTGTCATTCGTAAAATATAAAATTATATGTATCGCTTGGGTGCTTTAGATGAAAGTGTGCTTGGATCTTATTGAAAAACGTGCATCCACTTTAGACGATCCACTGGCATTTCCCCCTCTTCATGATCGAATTAAAGAAGGTTGCAGATCTATCTCCGTATGGCTTTTGCCCTACCTTGATCATCGTTGCGCAGTAAATAGCGACATAATGGAAACTAAAGCATACCTGGACGCTGCTGGGCAAAATTCATCTGAGTTTGCCTCGCGGTTTCGCGGGGCTCTGCTCGGTTTGGCATTGGGGGATGCATTAGGTACAACCCTTGAGTTTTCGCAGAGGGATTCCTTACCAGAGGTAACATCAATAATTGGTGGTGGTCCTTTTGGTCTTCGTCCCGGTGAGTGGACTGATGATACAAGTATGGCTCTTTGTCTTGCTCATAGTTTAATTAGAAAGGAGTCATTTAACTATCAAGATCAACTTGATTTATATTGCTTATGGTGGAAAAAAGGAATATTTAGCTCGAATGGTAGGTGTTTCGATATTGGTAATACCGTTGTGGATGCGCTTAATAGATACATGGAAACCGGCGATGCATATTCAGGTTCGACAGACCCAATGGCTGCAGGTAATGGGTCTTTGATGCGGCTTGCTCCGGTAGTTCTTTTTTATTTTTCTGATCCGGACAGTTGTGTCGAGTGGTGCGCAGAAAGTTCCAAAACTACCCATGGTGCAAAGGAGGCTGTGGATGCCTGTCGGTATCTTGGAGCTCTTTTACATGGTGCAATCAAAGGTGTAAGCAAGGCGGAGCTTACACAGGGGCTCTATGAGCCCTACCCAAATTTTTGGAACGATAACCCGTTAAGCTTGGCGATACAAAATGTCGCTATGGAGGCATGTAGAAAGTCCAGAGATAAAATTAGATCGTCAGGATATGTGGTCCATACCTTGGAAGCGGCAATATGGGCTTTTCATAACACAGACACATTTGAAGAGGGCGCTATTTTAGCGGCCAATCTTGGCGATGATGCCGATACGGTGGCTGCTGTTTATGGTCAATTGGCTGGCGCGTATTATGGTGAACATCAAATCAATCCACTTTGGATAAAAAAGCTCTCCTGTTTTCACGTTTTTTATATCTATGCGGATAAACTTCGCCGCTTTGGACTTTGCAGGACACCAAGTTTTGTTCGAGTCGAGCGATAAGGGATCGATAAAATTGGAAATATTTGATCATGCTGCTAACTGGGTCAGTCAACAGCAAGAAATTATCCTTGGGTCTGGAGTCTCACTAACTTCAGAGCAAATTGTGATAGCCTCTCAAGTAGGTGTTCTGCGGCCAGAGAAAATTCGCATATTGTCGGTTGCTAAAATTTCACCTCCGGATGACCCTTTGTTGCGAAAAGTCGCTGAGGAAATGAATTTTCTTGGTCCGGATACTATAGGGCTGACGCTTGGTTATGGTATTTATTTGCGCGAAGGTTATATCACTGACAGGCTGCTTTCCCATGAATTTCGGCATGTTCAGCAATACGAAGTTGCCGGTTCTGTTCAGGCTTTTATTGTTGAATACATTCAGCAAATATTTCAGTATGGCTATTATGATGCACCTTATGAGGTTGATGCGCGAGCCCATGAGCTTATTCATTAAGCTATCGCAGCACATCGTATGCTGAAGGCCTTCTTGCCGAATAACCTCGGTAAATATTTATTTGTTCAGATGTTCACGATCTACCTCCCTTTTTTAAGTGGAGTCATCGCTTCTCGATTTTGATAAATCTAAATATCGATATTAATGCCGACTTTCTTTAGCGCTCACTTTTAATGAAAATCCCGCGATTTTAACGCAAGGCTTTGCAGTCGATCCGTCACATCCTCAATATGACCAGCGAGCACATGAACAATAGGGGCGCCGACGTCATCTGTCAGTATGTCGACGGTGCCTTTGATGATCAGCAATTTCCCTGTCAATAATTCTTTTCGGAACTGTTCCTGCGTTGTGCTCCAGACAACCACATTATTGGTGCCGGTTTCGTCTTCCAGGGAGACAAACATGACGCCGGTGGTGGTGCCGGGACGTTGTCGTCCGGTGACGATGCCAGCGATGCGGACGAAGCCTTTGTGTGGCAAGTGAATTAACTCGGCGTGGCGCTTGCAGCGGTTAAAGGGGTATTCCTGTCTGAGTATTTCCATCGGGTGTGCACGCAGTGTCAAACCGATGGAGGCATAATCGTCCATCACATTTTCTTCCAGCGTGGGGCCATTCATTAATAATGGATCGTCATCGACTTCGCTGTCTTCCAACAGTTCTGAATGGGGCAATAAGGCGGATGCCTGCCAGCGGGCGCGGTAGCGGTCGCCGGCGATGTTGAGCAAAGCATCGGCAGAGGCGAGGCATTCGAGGTCGCTATCGCTAAGGTTGGTGCGTTTGATGATGTCGTGCAAGGAGGTGAAAGGTTTTTGCGCGCGGAACACTTCAATGGCTTCCGCTTTTTCTGCATTGAGCGATCCCACGGCAATAAATCCCAAGCGAATTCCCCACTTACCCCGGTGGTCTGGTTCGAGTGTGTATTCGTATCGGCTTTGATTGATATCGATGGGAAAAATTGTGAGGCCGTGTTTGCGGGCATCCTGAATTAATTGTGAGGGGCTGTAGAATCCCATGGGTTGACTGTTCAGCAGTGCGCAATAAAACGCCGCCGGATGGTGTCGTTTAATCCAACTGGACAAGTAACACAGAATGGCGAAAGAGGCGGAGTGGCTTTCGGGAAATCCATAGCCGCCGAAGCCTTTGATTTGTTCAAACAATCGGTCGGCAAATTCTTGCGTGTAGCCATTGTTCAACAGGCCATCTTTAAAATCTTGTTCAAACGATAAGAGTTTGGAATTTTTCCCCCAGTTTGCCATGGCCCGGCGTAATTGATCTGCTTTGCCGCCGCTGAAGCCAGCGGCTACCATGGATAAGCGCATCACCTGTTCCTGAAAAATGGGAATACCCAGAGTACGTTCAAGCACACTTTTCACTGTGTCGCTCGGATAAGTGATGTCTTCCTTACCAGCGCGGCGACGCAAATAGGGGTGGACCATATCACCTTGAATCGGACCTGGTCGCACAATGGCGATTTGAATCACCAGATCGTAAAAGCATACGGGTTTTAAGCGTGGCAGCATCGCCATTTGCGCGCGCGATTCCACTTGAAATACACCTACACTGTCGCCACGACAAAGCATGTTATAGGTGGCGGGATCATCTTTAGGAATATCCTGTATCGAGCGAATAGTCGGTTCGTAAGTCGTGATGTAATCCAGCGCACGGCGCAAGGCTGAGAGCATGCCCAGCGCCAGGACATCCACCTTCAGTAAACGCATGGCTTCAAGATCTTCCTTGTCCCATTGAATAATGGTCCTGTCCGGCATGCTCGCATTTTCCAGCGGCACCAGGTCGCTGATTTTAGTCTCGGAAATCACAAAGCCACCCACATGCTGGCTCAGGTGCCGGGGGAAGCCACGTATCTGTTGCACGAGGTTAAAGAAGTGCATCAGGAGCGTATGGTTGACATCGGTGTTGAGGGATTCCACCTGCTTTTGCAAATCTGTGCTTCTATCCCACCAGGCAATATTTTTTGCCAGGTGATCAATCAGTGTTTCATCCATGCCTAACGCCTTGCCAACATCACGCACCGCGCTACGGCTGCGATAGGTAATGACCGTGGCGGCAATGGCGGCGCGCTCGCGACCATATTTTTGGTAAATATATTGGATCACTTCCTCGCGTCGTTGATGTTCAAAGTCCACGTCAATATCGGGCGGCTCATCGCGCTCCAGTGAGATAAAACGTTCAAACAGGACATTGATTTGGCCCGGTTCAATCTCGGTAATAAATAAGCAATAACACACGATAGAATTAGCTGCCGAGCCTCTGCCTTGGCAAAGAATCCGCTGTTGGCGAGCAAATCGGACAATGTCATGCACGGTTAGAAAATAATATTCGTATTCAAGTTTTTCGATTATCGTTAATTCATTTTCTATCAGATTTTCATTGGCGGGAGATACACCTTCGGGCCAGCGTTTGCGTTTTCCTTCATCAACCAAATGGCGTAAATACTCCGTAGGGGAAAAATTGTCCGGAACTAATTCCCGTGGATATTGGTAGCGCAACTCGTCCATAGAAAAATTGCAGCGGTCTGCAATCACACAGGTTTCATTCAATAATGCGGCGGGGTACAACCTGGCCAGCTGGTGAAATGATTTTAAATAGGCCTCGCCATTGAGTTCCAACCGGGTGCCCATTTCCTGCACGGACGTATTGTGACGAATAGCCGTCACCACATCTTGTAGTGGTTTGCGTTCGTTGCTGTGCATCAGAGCGCTACCGCAGGCCACCAAAGGAATATTCTTGTTTAGGCTGAGCTGATGCCAGCGTTCAAAATCCTGTTGCTCGCCGCCATAAAATTGATGGTTAATGCCGATCCATAATCGATTTTTAAAAGCGTTACTTAATTCCGTCGCGGTTGCATCGGTAATGGTGTCGTTGAGGTCCGCCAACCAAATCACCAGGCAATGACGCAGGCGAAAGCGCAGGTCTTCAAAGTGCGCTTCATAGGAGCCCTTTTCCGCACGCCGACGCGCCAGGGTGATAAAACCGGACAGTTCTGCATAAGCAATTTTTGACGGTGCAATGGCAATTAATCGCATGTCGTTGGATAACGTAAAACGGCTGCCGATAATCAGCTTCATCTTCAGTTGTTCTGCGGCCACAAAAGCTTTTACGATGCCGGCCAAAGAACATTCGTCGGTGATGGCAAGTGCGTCATAACCTAATTCGTGGGCGCGATAAACGTATTCGTCGGGATGCGACGCGCCAGTCAAAAAAGTAAAGTTGGTGATGGTGTGTAAATGAGCGTAGCGCATCAGGCGAACACTCCCTGCACATACCATTGCTTATCGTAAAGATTGAAAAAAATCCATAGCGATAGATTGTCCTGACGTTTCGCCAGATAGTAGTCCCGCGCAACAGGTTTATCCCACCAATCACCGATGATGCGTTCCGGCCCGATCAGCGGCGCAAGGTAACCGTGCCAGTACAGCCGCTGGTACCGATCTTCAATAGGCTCTGGATTCTCCAGTAACCAGGTGGGGCGTAAGCTGCGTTTATGAATATCAGGCAGCGCTTGAAAGGACTTTTCTGCAAGCGTCAACACAGCTTGCGTGAGTTCCGGTACACGGCTGTCGTGATAGCTGAGTTTATAAACGGCTGCATCGCCCAGACGTGCCTTCAGTTTGGCAATGGTGACAGCGAAATCTGAAGATGACGTCTTGCGGCGACGGCTTTGATCCAGGTCGAGTATCTGGTTGCCACTTTGTACGGGCAGTGTGTATTCGCAAAGCAGTGTGATCGAATCCACTTCAAACGGCAGTGCTTTATTTTCAAACTGGATCAGCGTGAGGTCATAGAGTAATTGCCATTGGCTTTGCGGCAAATCACTGTTGACGGTCATATGCGCCTTGCGTCGATAAATATCCGTCAGGTGCCACTCAATGGCGTGGCATTGTTGTTGCCGCTTGCGCAGATAATTTTCCAGCGAACTTAATAAATGTTCAAACGTCGGCTTCAGCTGATCCACAAGCGTAATCGGGTATTCAAAATGAATGGCTTCCTCGAACCATTCATCGGGCCGATAAATATCTCTGGGTTTATCAAACAAAGCGCCTTGCGAAAAATCCTGATCAATATCAAAAATCTCGGCCAGGACATCGGCGAATTCATGCCCAAGGCGTTTCTTGAAGCTGCGTATGGATTTGTGCGTAATTTGCCGGGTAATATCACCCAGAGTGAAAAACCCCATGCGGGTTAACGAGGCTTGTGCGGCGGGAAAATCAAATAAAACATCAATGGGCAACGCATTCAGCCGCTGGAGAAATTCCGGCCTGGTTTCCTCTCCGGTAATGGCATGTTCAGCAAAGGAAAGTATCCAGGCCGCTTTGGCAGAATGCGCAAGCCCGAATAAAAATCCGTGGGGCGTTTGATTCAGGCATTCAGTAATCCGATGAACAATGCCCGCAACACCGGAAAATAATTGCAGGCAACTGGATATCTCCAGTAATAAACCGGATTGCGCTCTGGTGGGGCTGCAATAGCGATCAATGTACGGCGTAAAGTGATAGAGCTGTTCGGATAATTGGTGCAGAGCCTGTTGCTCCTGCGCGGGATCTCGTTCAAGGATCTCGCAGCCGCTGAGCAATTGCGCGGTGGTGATATCCATGTCCAGTTGCACCCCGGCGTGCTGCGCGGGTTGGTTGGCAAACACCACGCGTTTTCTATCGGCAATCACTACCGGTGTCGCAATTGCATCGGATTTGATGGCGGTTAAAGGCAAGTCAGGCAGCCGAATCGCCAACCATAAACGTGCAGAAGTTGGGCGCATTACTGACCTCGTAATGGTGTAACACTGGCCAACCGTTGGGGAACAATGTCCTGCTTGGTTGCCGCCGTTTTTTCGTCGAGGGCGGCATAAGCTTGCGTCGGTTTCCAGTAATCCGGCAGCGGTAACAACAAAGGTTGTGGTTGTTGTTTTTGCAGATAGCCCGTTTGTTTGAACAATGTAATTTCCAGCCCATCAGCCAGCAAACGGGCAAATAAACGTAAACGGGCCGGTGAGCTTTGTTGCTGCGCCGCAGAGGGGCGAAACATCACACACAAGCCGGTACCGTCAGAGGCCGAGAGTAAACATTTGCGCAATTCGGTATAACTGATGTTCTCCCGCGGTTGCCAGGCGAGCACCGCGCCGACGCTGGCGCGCGCCAGTTCGGTAAAGCAGCCAATAAAATGTTTTTTCTCCGCCGCATCGACCACCAACAAACGATCAAGATCAAAACCGGCCTGGATAAACGCTTGCGCAAAGGGAATGGCCGGCGGGTTAAGCAACACAATCAGCCCGGTTACCTGTAACAGCGCCGGCGTAAACAACAGCCACTCCCCCTGAATACCCGGCTGGCACACCTCGATCAACGTCCCTAAAGGCCACCCCTGATGCAATAACCGCTCATCCAGCAGCGCATGGCCAGTGGCCAGCGCTGTCCGATCGGTAAAGCGCTGCGAATGGCCCAGCCACATATCATCCCTGAGCAATAACTGCTCAAGCGAAGCGGTGGCTGGTTTGTCGGAGGGTACATCACACATGATTGGCACAAGATAACTGTATTTATATACAGTATAGTGCAGAGGGTTATGGGGACGTCAATCGGGCGGGTTAGAACATTTGGGAGCATCCGATGAGTGAGCAAAAAGGATAATGGTGGGGGGTTGTTTGTCATAAAACGCAGTAACCAATTTTCTGGCTAATGCCATCTGTCGCTGGGCCAGTTATCATGCACACTTCATTTTCATGCTAATTGCCAGCGGATGCCCGCCATCCCCGGTGATTACCCAAAGATCACAAGACACAAAACACCAAAAGAAAGGTTCACAATGGAATTCCTCGATCTGCAACCCGCTACCCGCGCGCAGGGTGTTGTACAGCTCCCTGGCTCCAAAAGTATCTCCAACCGCACCTTGCTGCTGGCCGCTCTGGCGCAGGGCACGACCGAGATTCGCGACCTGCTGAAGTCGGATGATACTGACCGGATGCTGGAAGCCTTGCGCAGCCTCGGCGTGGGTGTGACCCAGATCGGGGAAAATGATTATCGTGTGGAAGGCACTGGCGGTTTTCCCAATAAAGAAGCCGATCTGTTCCTCGGTAATGCGGGCACGGCGTTTCGCCCGCTGACGGCGGCGCTGGCGTTAAGCGGTGGGACTTATAAGCTGCACGGTGTGCCGCGTATGCACGAGCGGCCCATCGGCGACCTGGTGGATGCCTTGCGTCAGATCGGTGCGGATATTACTTACCTCGGGCAAGAGGGTTTTCCGCCCCTGTTGATCAAACCTGCTGAGATTGCTGCACAAGGCACCATCAGGATTCGCGGCGATGTGTCCAGCCAGTTCCTGACGGCGCTGCTGATGGCGCTGCCCATGACCGGCAAGGAAACCCGCATCGAGCTGATCAGCGAATTGATCTCCAAGCCCTACATTGAGATTACCCTGAAGCTGATGGCGCAATTCGGTGTGGTGGTGGAGCGCGATGGCTGGGAGCGTTTCACTGTGCCGGTGGCGAAGGGCTACACCTCGCCGGGTACGATGTTTGTTGAGGGCGATGCGTCCTCTGCGTCCTATTTTCTGGCAGCGGGCGCGTTGGGTCGTGGCCCCGTGCGGGTACAGGGCGTGGGCCAGAACAGTATCCAGGGCGATGTCGCGTTTGCAGATGCACTGGAAGCAATTGGTGTGAAGATCACCAAAGGCGAGAACTGGATTGAAGCTTCAGCACCGGCCTTGCCGTTAAAAGCTTTTGACCGGGACTTCAATCATATTCCCGATGCGGCCATGACACTGGCGGTGGTTGCACTCTTCTGTGATGGCCCATCGCGCCTGACCAACATTGCCAGCTGGCGAGTAAAGGAAACGGATCGCATCGCCGCGATGGCGACTGAATTGCGCAAGCTGGGTGCGATAGTGGAAGAGGGAGAAGATTGGCTGCGTGTGACGCCGGTCGAAAAACTTATTCCCAACGCAGCGATCGATACCTATGACGACCATCGTATGGCCATGTGTTTTTCATTGGCAACCTTCGGCGGTGTGCCGGTGCGTATCAATGACCCCAAATGCACGGCAAAAACATTCCCCACGTATTTTGATGTGTTTGCCGACGTGGTGAGTGAAAAATAGTTAGGACATGAATTCACTGGAGTGAGACGTTATGCTGACCCTGTTCGCCAAAATTCTTAAGGTTCTGAATTCGGAAGCCTCTCCCTGGCAGATCGGCTGGGCCATCGGCCTCGGTCTGCTGGCCGGCTTGTTGCCCTTTGGTTTCCTCACATTATTGATTCTGCTGATTGTCTGTTTGTTTACCATCAACCTCTCGACTTTTTTATTGGTGTGGGGCGTGTGTAGCGGTTTGATGTTTATCTTCGGCGACGCATTGGAAGCCCTCACCTGGCAATACGCGCAACAGCCGGGTTTATTGCAGTTATTAGCTTCTACAGAAACGCTGCAGCTTTTGCATTTGCATCACACCTTGGTGCTGGGTGCGTTTGTGTTGGGTTTGCTCTTGCTCTTGCCGATAGCCTGGCTTGGTTCGTTGCTGGTTACCCAATACCGATTACGAGTGATGAGCAAATTGCAAAAATTACGGATTGTGCAAATGCTCAACGCCACCAAATTAGTTCAGCTGTATCAGAAATTAAATTAAGGAGCCGCAGATGATCCGGAAATCGGGATGGTTAGTTTTTCTTGCGCTGCTGGCGACGGTTTTATTGCTGGTCTATGTTTTCGCCGGTACGGCCATTCGCATTGGTATGGTGTACACGTTGGAAAAAGCGGTGGGTGCAGAAGTTAATATCGATGATGTGTCACTGAGCCTGTCACCCTTGGCGCTCACCATTGAAGATTTGCAAATCACCAACAAGGACAAACCCACTCACAACACCATCAGTTTTGCGCAAGCCAATGCCGCATTGGAAGTCTGGCCTGCGTTGTTGGGTTATTACGTGATTAACGATTTATCAATTGACGGTCTGGCTTACGGCACTGAACGTCGCTCGCCAGGAAAAGTGTATCGCGGTGAGCTGGCCGAAGAGAGCGAAAGGGTAGATCTGGCGGAAGTCTTGCAGTTGGATTTGCCTGATGCCGATGAATTAATGGCGCGCGCGAATTTGCAAACCGAAGCCAAGGGTGAAGCGTTACAGGAGCAGGCCAGCGCGCAGAAAAAGCAACTGGAATCCTTGAAATCGCAATTGCCGAATAAAGACAATCTGGAAAAAATCCAGGCCGACATCAAAGCGCTCACCGAGAGCAAGATCGAAAATGCGGCAGACCTGGCGGCCAAGACCGAACAACTGAGAAAACTGCAAGACACATTAAAAGCTGAGCGCGATAAAGTGCGGCAAGTGAAGCAACAATTAACCGAGAGTCGCGATCAATTAGAGAATGCGGTCACTGCATTGCGCGATGCCAGTGCGGCGGATTGGCAACAACTGCAACAATTAGCCAATATTGGTGAAGGTGGCCTGGCGCCGATCAGCCAGATTTTACTTGGCGATGTCTGGGGTGATCGAATCGCGCAATTGGAAAGTATTTATCGCTTGGTAAAACCCTACATCCCTGAAGATTTTGGCAAAGGTGATGCTGCTGCGGCTGAAGCGGGACCTACCTTGCCTAATCGCATTCTGCCTTTACCCAGCCAGCCTTACCCGGATTTTCTGGTCCGGAATGCACGCATCAATTGGTTAATCGGCGGCGGTGAAGCCACTATCAGTGCGCAGGACATCACCGCGCAACATGATATTATCAACAACGCCACACGCTTTAACCTGGATGTACAAGGCCTACCGAAATTGGCCGCGTTTGCATTGAATGGTGATTTTGCCATTCGCGAACAAATGGTCACCAATGTGAAATGGGATATGGATGGCTTTGCGCTCGACAGCATGGAAATTGGCGGTGGCGATAGTGCATTAAACCTCGCCGCGAGTTTGCTTAACTCAACCGGCTCATTGAAATTGGTGGATAATAAAATCGAGCAACAGGCGCAGGTTGTGTTGCAACAGCCGGAATTCAGTAGCAGCGGCAATAAATATATTCAACAACTTGCAGGTTTATTGAATCAGCAAGCGCAAATTCCCTTGACCCTGGGCGCGACAGGTTTACTAAGCGATCCGCAAGTCAGCGTGCGTTCACCTCTGGATCGTTTACTCGGTGATGCACTGTTGGGCGAAGCCAAAGCAAAAATCGCCGAACTGGAAACCAAATTGCGCAACCAACTGGACAGCAAACTGCAGGAAGAGCTGGGCGCGCAATCCGAATGGCTGGCCATGCTGAATCAACAGGATGGCGAAGCAAATGCGTTGCAAGGTAGCATTGATAATATGCTTAACGCAAAGTTGGCCAGCGTAAAAGACAGCGCTAAAGATCGGTTGAAAGACAGTTTGCGCGATCGTTTGGGTGGCGATAAAAAAGAAGAATAACCACGTCTATGTTTATGGTTGATGACCTGATTGGTGCGTCAGGTCATCAACCAACTCCTGCAACACCTGCTTGTCCCCATCAAATTCCATCACGGCATTGGTACGCTGCAATGTCTGCTGTGCATGGTCACGTGCAATCCGATAAAAAGGTTCGCCCAGTTGTGCCAGTGCATCCAACGCCTTTTGCAAACGAATCTGCACTTCAAGCATGTTGACGCCATCGCGCGCAATGGGCGTAAAAAAATCATCAAAAAATTCTTCAAGCTTTAACGGCGGTACCAATACCTGCGGATACTCAATGATGCATTCGCTGTCCCCCGTGTTCGGCTCTTTCCAATGACACAAAATACGCAAGCCCCGCCCGATAATTTCAATAGCCGTACCCGGATCATTAACCGCCGGCGATAGGGCGCGCGAAGCAATTTCACTTAACACCGATAATCCAAAACGAGGGTCCTGGTCAAAGGAGCGTTCGTTGGCAATGGAGAATGCGGATTGCAGTTTTTCCTGATCGAGTTCGTGCGTGCCCACCACCCGAGCCAGCATCCGTTTAGGATGAACAAAGGCACCGGGTAAACTGGTGATGTAAACCCTGGCCTCCGCTTTTTCTGCCCAATGGGAAATAGCAGCCACATCAATATGCTGGATGTAACCAATTTTCTCTGCATACAAGGGCAATGCATCGGAGGGTATTTGCTGCGCGTCTGTCAGCGGCGCACCGCCGAGCCATGGGTATTGAATGCGCTGCTGTACCGCTTTCAACGTTGCTTGCTCGACACGGTCACTGGTTTCGCCAACGCGCCCCAGATGCGACAAGTGCTCAATCCACAGCAACACGGTAGCGACAATCAGCGCAATAACGCCGAGCGTAACCACGAACAAAATCACCCGACCTTCGTTACCGTAGACGCCGGTGCTCAACGCGGTAATGCCCACGAGGCTGAAAAGAAAAGAACCGACAAACGTTCCCAGCACATTTTGGGTGGTGGTGTCTTCCATCAACAGGCGAGTTGCACGCGGCGAAACACTACTGGTAGCGGCGGTATAGGCCGCGACCATCACGCTAAGGGAAAATGTGGTGACCGCCAGCATGCTGGAGGCCAGGATATTCAGGATATTGTCGACCGCATCCGCCCCGATCTTGGTCGACAGATCATCGGGAATCAGATGTTTAAGAAAAATTGCCGCCAGTGCAGTGATAACGGCCAGGACCGCAAAAAGCAGCGCGCGTACCCATAACTTGCGGCTGAACTGCACAATGATCCAGCGCCATTTGGAAATCATGTCCTGCTCCGTGGGTGAATGAAGTTACCCGCAGTATAGCCAAGGCGCTGGTTGCGCTCTGTTGTGATTACACATTGGCTGCGGTAAGTGCATCGGTTGATGCAGCCTCTTTTTGAAGCAAAGCTCTACTGAGGTAAAGCTTTGTGGTGCAAAAATCAGATGTGGCGTCGCTATTTTCATCAACAACTGATTTCACATGATGCGATGAAAGATTGAACCACATTATTGAATTTCGCGACAGCAGAAAGAATAGCTATCTATTTTTAGGCTCAGTTAAAAATCTTAGCCAATTAAACAAATAAAAAGCGACATTTTAGCAGCGCCACTTCTGCTGGTAATTCGGAGCCCGCATAAATAAATGCTGCACAAATGAGAACGGCACACAGTTTGCTCAGACTTCTTTTAGCTAGAATCCTCTGCCTCCGTTACATCGAGCACTGCGCCTCGAAAGCTTCTACAGCTTCGAAGCTTCTACAAAAAGGAACGCTGGCTGCTAGTTAAAAAAACATCACTTCCACTAACGCAAACCTGTCATGTACGCAGGTTTTAATTCTGCCCTTCCCGCATAATAATTTTTTAAGATTGAGGTGACTATGATTTTCAGGCACGACATTAATGGGTTGCGCGCGATAGCCGTTGTGATAGTGGTCCTGTTTCATTTTGGTCTTCCCGGTTTTAGCGGTGGTTTTGTCGGTGTTGATGTATTCTTTGTTATCTCCGGTTTTTTAATGACCGGTATAATCTTTGCCAAACTGCAAAAGAATCAGTTTTCAGTGCTGGAATTTTATTTGGCCAGGGCAAGGAGAATTATTCCGGCGCTGGCTGCCTTGTGTCTCATCCTGTTGTTTCTGGCGTGGTTTTTATTGCCGCCCTACGAATATGATCGACTAGGAAAACATATTATTGGTGCCGCGACCTTTTTATCCAACATCGTTTTCTTTAAGGAATCTGGTTATTTTGACGCAAGCTCCCATGAAAAATGGCTCTTGCATACCTGGTCGTTATCTGTCGAGTGGCAGTTCTATATTATCTATCCGGTGTTGATCCTGGTATTACGGAAAATGTTTTCGATGACATTAATTCCGTGGATGCTCCTGAGTTTTGCACTTGGTTCCTTTTTACTCTCTGCGTTCCTGCCCGATCGATGGGCCGTTGCCGGTTTCTATTTATTGCCTACACGCGCATGGGAGATGATGCTTGGTGGGTTGGTATTTCTATTTGCATTAAAGTCATCCAAAAAGATGGCGCCTTTGATGGAATTTGCCGGCCTCGCATTGATTATAGCCAGCACACTATTTTTAGATGCTTCGGTGAAGTGGCCGGGTTGGATGGCAATACTGCCGGTCGCTGGCGCCGTTCTGATTCTTGTTGCTGCACGAGATGATTCGTGGGTGACACAAAACAGGGTGGCTCAATACCTCGGCGCAACCTCATATTCATTGTATTTGTGGCATTGGCCGGTTGTTGTGGCTTTAAGCCTGCTTGATGTTATACAAAGTCCAATGTGGATATGTGTAGGCATTTTGTTATCGATGATATTTGCGCATCTGTCATATCGGTTTATCGAACAGTATTGGCGAGCGCCACCGCGCAAGCTACATCCCTTGCGCCCACTCAGCGTTTACGCCAGTGTGTTAATGGTTATTGCCGCTGCGGGATTTGTTATCTTCCGGTATCAAGGTATACCGGCGCGTGTGGATACGTACATTGCGATAGCGGATGGGGAGCAACGCAATCGCAATCCTCGGGTGGAATGTATGGTGGTGCCCAGTAGTGATCCAAGCTCACCCATGTGTATATTTGGTAAAAACACCAAGAAGATTGCTGTCATCGTGATTGGTGATAGTCATTCCAATACGGCTATTAATGCGATTGCTGACGCTATTCCAGATGAACAAGGTGGGGCGCTTTTTCTCGGGGCGGATGGTTGTATTTCCCCGGTCAATATCGCTACCCCCTATTTTGCCAGCTGCGGTTTATACAATCAGAAAATCCTGACATATCTGCGCGACAATTTATCCGGTGTGCCGGTCATCGTGGTGAACCACATGACTGAAAAATTGCTGAACCCGGGCAATATTGCGGCAAACAGAGCAGTTTATCTTGATGGTAAGCCTAATACCCATGCGGATTTTGCGCCCGCTTTTTTACAGCAGTACACAGATAATATTTGTGGCATCGCTGAAACTAGAAGGGTTTTTATTATGCAACCTATCCCTGATATGGGCGTGCATGTGCCGCAAACGATTACACGCGCAAAACTATACGGAGGGCGAGAGATTGATGTGAGTGTGAGTCGCAACATCTACAATGATAAAAATAAGGCTATTCGCCATTTAAATGAAGATACAGCAAAAATATGCGGCGCGGAAACGATCGATCCTGTTCCCTATCTGTGCGATGAAAAAACGTGTTTGGGTTCTATTAAGAACCGTCCCCTGTATTACGATGACAATCATCTGAGCGAATACGGTAGCCGGCTTTTAACACCGATGTTTAGCAAGATATGGAATGTGCTGGACACTGCTGATGTGGCGATTAAATAATCGCCATTCAAATTGTGGATTTCATTGAGATAATGTCCTTCCATCACCTCTATGATTGGTTGGAAAAATAAAGCGCAATTGATTTCTACAAGTATTAATACGGAAACAAAAAAGCCACTAAAATTAGTGGCTTGATGGTTTTCTGGTGATGTTGAAGCTTGGTAATCGTATGAGATGGATTTTTATACTACACGTTAAACAAAAAGTGCATAACATCCCCATCCTGCACCACATAATCCTTACCTTCCTTGCGCGCCTTACCGGCATTTTTTGCACCCTGTTCGCCCTTGTATTCCACAAAATCATTGTAGGAAATAGTTTCGGCGCGGATAAAGCCTTTTTCAAAGTCGGTGTGAATCACACCGGCGGCTTGCGGTGCGGTAGCGCCGATGGGGATGGTCCAGGCGCGTACTTCTTTAACGCCGGCGGTGAAGTAGGTTTGTAAGCCCAGTAATTGATAGCCGGCACGAATCACGCGGTTGAGACCGGGTTCTTCCATGCCCATCTCGGCGAGGAATTCAGCTTTATCTTCGCCATCCAGTTCGGCGATGTCGGCTTCCAGTTTGTTACAAATCGGCACCACTACCGCTTTTTCTTCGGCAGCGATCTTGCGCACCAGGTCCAGGTGCGGGTTGTTTTCAAGCCCGTCTTCAGCCACGTTGGCGATGTACATGGTGGGTTTCAGGGTGAGCAGGTTGATTTCTTTCAGCAGCGCCAGTTCTTCTTTGTCCAGGTCAAACGAGCGCAGCGGCTTGGCTTCGTTGAGATGCGGCTGGATTTTTTCCAGCACGGCTTTCATGGCCATAGCGTGCTTGTCCTGGCCTTTGGCGGCTTTGGCGTAGCGGTTAAGGGCTTTGTCCACGGCTTCCAGGTCGGCCAGAGCCAGTTCGGTGTTGATCACCTCGATATCCGCCGCCGGATTCACGCCGTTGGCGACGTGGATAACATTGTCATCGTCAAAGCAACGCACGACGTGGGCGATAGCGTCGGTTTCGCGAATGTTGGCGAGGAATTTATTGCCGAGGCCTTCACCTTTGGAGGCGCCCGCCACCAGGCCGGCGATATCCACGAACTCCATGGTGGTGGCCACGACCCGCTCAGGATTGACGATCTCGGCCAATTTGTCCTGGCGCGGGTCGGGCACTGCTACCACGCCAGCGTTGGGTTCAATGGTGCAGAAAGGGAAGTTTTCGGCGCCGATACCGGCGTTGGTCAGCGCGTTAAACAGGGTGGATTTGCCGACGTTGGGTAGGCCGACGATGCCGCAGTTAAAACCCATGGTGTGATTCCGTGTATGAAGATAAGGGCCGCGCGAAGTGCGCCGCAAGAATGACAGGGGCGGGATTATACAGGCGCAGGCGGCGTGTCACTAGGTTTGCATCGTCAGGTAGGTCGGATTAGCGCAGCGTAATCCGACATTCTCTCTGGCACAGTTGTCGGATTACGGCGCTTCGCGCCTAATGCGACCTACGGGTTTTATGAGGGGTTTGGGTGGTTTCGTTGAGGAGCTTCAACAACACGCCGTTGGTCCAGCCGAAGCCATCCTGCACCGGGTATTCGCCGCCACCACCTTCCAGGCCGGGTTGATAGACGTTGTATTTCTCCACCATCTTGCCGGTGCGTTGGTAAACGTCGGTGTTCAACTTAACCCAGCGCTGTTTGATCGTGTCGGCGAGGTGATGTTGCTGGTAGTTACGCAGCCCCTGAACGGTGATCCATTGCAGGGGCGCCCAGCCGTTGGGTGCGTCCCATTGCTGCCCGGTATCTTTCAGCGTGGTGGTAACACCGCCGCCTTGCAGGAAATCCCGCTCGATGTGTTGCGCTACCCGACGGGCTTGTTCCGGCTCGACCATGTTAAAGAACAACGGAAACATAGCCGCCAGTGAGCGGACTTTTGTTTGTTGTTGTGCTACAAAATCATAGTCATAAAAAAAACCGTCCTGCGCATTCCAGCCGTAGCGCAACAACGCTTCTTTACGCTGTTGCGCCAGATCGCGGAATGTTTTCGCTTGTGTTGCATCACCGGTTTCTGCAAAGGCATCAGCCAATACCCATTCAAGGTGGTACAGCAACGCATTCAGGTCGACAGGAATAATATCGGTGGTGTGGATGGAGTCCAGGGTGGCGCCGTCCTTGAACCAACGGCTGCTGAAGTCCCAACCGGACTCCGCCGCCGCACGAATATGACGATAGGTTTCGGGGTTGTCGGCGTGTACCAACTCCACATCTTCTTTATATGATTCCGGTCGCGGTGTGGCAGAACTGTCCCAATAGCGATTCATGATGCTGTTGTCGGGCAGTAACACGACACGCCGCGTCGCGCGCGCGCTTGCCGATAAGGTATCTCTGCCGTTCATCCAGAATTGATATTCCTTTAAGAGGTAGGGGCGATAACGCGTCAGGGTTCCTTTACCTTGCTTTTCGGCCAACAAGGTAACCATCAAGGCATAAAACGGCGGTTGAGAGCGGGTTTGATAGTAGGTTCGATTGCCGTTGGGGATAAAGCCCATAGTGTCTATCAAGTGAGAAAAATTATCCACCATGTCTTCAATCAAATCCCAGCGGTTGGATTCACGCAAACCGAGCATGGTGAAGTAACTATCCCAATAATAAATTTCCCGAAAACGCCCGCCTGGCACCACATATTGATGTGGCAACGGAATGAGTGAGCCATCAGACAACGCATCCGGTTCGCGAGTGAGCACGGGCCAAAGCGATTCAATATGCTCCGCCGCATTTTTACTTTTATCGCTTTTAAAATCCGAGGCTACTGAGGGTGGCAGATAGAAATTTTCTTCAATAAATATCGGCAAGTTGAAATCGGGCCGCTCTCGTTGCGCACGATATTTTTGCAGGATATTTTCAGCGGATGTTTTGGGCGTGCTGTCTACAAATGTCTTGGAGTCATTGAAGATGCCCGATAGCTGGACTTTTTCAAACAACTCACCGAAACGTTCATCCGGACTCAGGTGGCTGGTGGGATCTTGCAGCCGCTCTGCTGGTGGTGTTGAGCAAGCGCTGCTGAAAATCGGAAGGAAAATAATGAAAAATATCCTGATAACACTGTTCATGGGACCGCTCTGTTATTGATTAATATGCCGTCGCGCGCGGGCATATAGCTGCTATATACCCGCACCCATTTCTTTTAAAAATTATAGCCGAGAGTCAGCTTCACACTCCGTGGCAGGATATATCGACCATTCGCCGATGCACCGACTGCGCGCGGATCGCTTTCTGTCAACGCCAATTCATCTGTCAGGTTATCAACGGATAATTGCACGCTGAGGTCACTGATATCGACCAATACCCCGATATCAAACTTGTCATAGCCATCCAGTTCATTGGTGTTGGCATTGTCACCATAGCGATCGCTGACCAACGTCCAGGTGCCGTAAATTGTCGCACTGACATCATTGGCAAACTCCATAGAATAACTGGGAGTAAAGCGCAATTGATGCGTCGGTTGGCGCTGCACCTGATTACCATCGTCGGGTCCGGCGCTGGTAATTTCCGGTTCCTGAATAGTCGCGTTGAGGTCCAGCGTTAAATTGCCTAACAATAAATTACCGTCGATCTCTACACCAATCGCCTCGGTCTCCAAACGCTCACAGGTTGCTCCACCGACATCGCAGAACGGTTGTCCCTTGGTTTCGTTGGCAAAACCGGTGGCGTAAAGCGAGTAAAAATCCCTTGCTAATTTATAACCCAATTCATATTGGGTGACATCAATGATTAAATCAGAGCCGAGGTTGAAATCACCACGAAAATCGCGGTAAGCATCAAAATCGGGATATTTATGACCATCGTTGATGCGCACGAACACACCCATGTCATCGGTGAAATTCCAGTTGGCGGCGGCGGTGTAGGAAACTTTGTCTTCATCCGTTTCGACAAAGAAATCGTCGCGGCCATCGCGCAGACCATCATCTACTGAATAACTGGTTTCGCGATTGACGATGCGGACACCGGCATCCAACGTCAGAGCGCCGATGTAAGTTTCCCCTGCAATATAAAACGCATTTTCCCGCGCATCACCCAGTGCGCTTACATCGTATTTAAATCCACACGTAGGCTCATCCGCTTCCTGGCAATCATCTGTAATGCTATCAGCGGTAAGTTGCTCGCCGTTATGACCCAATACATACCATTTCTGATTGCCGATGGACCACCATTCATCCACTTCCCATGACGATGTGTAATAACCGAGTGTCACTTTAAAATCCTGCCAACGTTTGCTTAAACTCAAATCGTTGTTAAACGTTTTTACATCTTTGTGAACCACCCAGGGTCCAAACATCTGTACCAGATCGTCAGCAGCAACGTCAGTGCCGGAAACCGTTTCGCCGGCGACACCACCATTCAAACTGCCGAGGGTAACCGCCGCACTCTGTGGAACAAAACCGTGGGTATTGGCGGCGCCTTTGGTCAGACTAAAGCGATCGATAAACGTCCAGTCGTTACCCAAATCCAATTCAATGGCGCCGCCGGTGACACTGCCGTCCCAGCCGCGCCCTTTGCCTATATCAAATTCTTCCCAGGTAATGGCCGAGCCGCCTTCACCATCGGGGCCGCTGACAGGAACCAGAACATGGCGGTTGCGCGGGCCGACCTGGGTGTACTCAGCATCCAGTCCAGTTTCCACGCCATTCACGTCCAGTGCCACCGGCAAATACCAGGTGCCGTGATCATTGGTCAGTCGATGAAAAATATTGGCTTTACCGTTGTCGAGGATCTTGGTGATATTGATGGTGAACTGATGGCCTTCTTCCGCATTAAAACCGGCATCGCGCACACCGGGAGAGGAGCTGATATAACCGCCGATCATGTAATAAAGATCATCGTCCAGTTTGCCGCTTACGACACCGTCGATACGTTGCAGGTCGTAATCCGACGTGGAGTATTTCACGGTGCCAGCCGTATCTTCTCCGCCCTCTTTAAGAATAAAGTTAGTGGTTAAACCCACTTGGCCATTGGCATACACCGGGTTTGGCCCGCCGCGCAAACCTTCCATGCGCGCAATGGTTTCATCGATACGAAAGAGCGTGGAGTTTTCCATAAACGATAAAGTTGGCGCGGGATAAACCGCCAGGCCATTGATCGCCACCGTCACAAAATCTGCATCGCCGCCACTGGGGAAGCCGCGCACAAAAATGTTGGCCCCGGAGACACCGCCCGAACTTTCCACCCACACACCCGGTATGGTTTTAAGTAAATCGGCGGTGCTGGCGGGGGCGACCTGATTAATTTCTTCTTCGCTGACGGTAGAGATAGCAAAGCTCGCATCAAACTTGCGCAATGAAGCGCCACCCGGCGTACCCGTAACGATCATTTCTTCAATGGCCGGCAAGGGTTCTTGTGCATGTGCCGAAGGCATCAGCGCAGTCGCCAGTGGTGTTAATAAAAAAATAAAATACTTGGCGGGGTTACGGTAATCAGCAGTGTGTTTATTTTTATTCATGATGGTTCTCCACCCCATTGGGGATTTGGTGGTTTCCGTCATTAACTCTGACGATGAACATGCATGACAAAAACAGGAACGGGAATTCTTATCGCTCTAAGAGCCTAGTGAATGAAATTTTTAAAAGCAATTTAAACTGGAGAATAAGACAATTTTTTACATGTGGGAGATGAGCGATGTGCCAGCACCAACGAAACTAAATATGTAGTCGTTTTACTTACATAACCATGAGTATTTAAAAAAGTTTTTTTGAGAAGGGAATAAAATTTTAAAAAAATACGAAGCTTATTTTGTCGTATGCAGATCTTGCATTGCCGCAGCCCAGTTGCCTTTTGCAGCTTCAGGCAGGGCGCGAATGGCGCGATCAATTGCATCATCAATCAGGGCTTGTTCGCTTGCCGGAGCCTTCTTTAATACAAAGCCCACCACTTGTGCAGCAGAGCCGGGATGACCAATGCCGAGGCGCAAGCGATTGAAGTTTTGATTGTTGCCCAGTGCGCTGATGGTATCGCGTAAACCATTGTGTCCGCCGTGTCCGCCGCCGTGTTTGAAACGTGCAACGCCTGGGGCAAGGTCCAGTTCATCATGTGCGATAAGGATGGCTTCGGGAGGAATTTTGTAGAACTGGGCGAGAGCATTAATAGCTTGCCCGCTGCGGTTCATAAACGTGGTGGGAATCAACAGGCGCAGGTCGCGGCCGTGGAAATGAAGGCGAGCAGTTAGTCCGTAGAATTTATTTTCCGGAACCAGGCTGGCGCCCTCACGGCGCGCCAGCTCGGTAACGAAATCAGCACCGGCATTGTGACGGGTCCTGTCATATTCAGCGCCCGGATTGCCCAGGCCCACGATTAATTGCAGGGGAGTGTCCATCACAATACCGTTGAGAGCCGATTAAGCAGTAGCGCCGTCTTCAGCAGCTTCTTCGTCAGCACCGCCTTTCGGCTTCAGCATGGTCACAACAGCCAGGTCGTGATCAGCACCGTGACTCAATGCAACGGAAGTTACACCTTTGGGCAGTTTCAGGTCGGAGATGTGCAGGATCTGGCCCACTTCCATCTCGCCCAGATCAACTTCGATGAACTCCGGCAAGTTGGCTGGCAAACAGCTGACTTCCAATTGCACCAGGTTGTGTACCACTTTACCGCCTTGCAGTTTCACACCTTTGGAGGTGGCTTCATTAATGAAGTGCAGCGGTACGTTGGTGTGCAGCTTGGTGGACTTGGAAACGCGCAGGAAGTCTGCGTGCAGAACCTGGGTCTTGGACGGGTGGCGTTGCAGATCTTTCAGGATCACATCTTCGGCTTTGCCGGCGATGTTCAGGCTGATGATGTGCGAGTAAAACGCTTCGTTTTCCAGGTGCTTGATCAGATCTTTATGGTTGATGCTGATATTTACCGGATTTTTGCTTCCGCCATACACGATGCCGGGAACAAGACCTTCCAGACGACGCAGGCGGCGGCTCGCACCTTTCCCCAGATCGTCACGGGCTTGGGCATCTAATACAAAGTCTTCAGACATTTTTCAGTACTCATGTTTGACTGCAAGGGTCCGCGACCAGAACCGTTTGCAGAGTTAAAAAAACCAATGCTGTGGCATTGGTGGTGATCCGAGTACGTTGTTCAGGTCTAGCGGAACATCGCACTCAGGGATTCTTCATTGCTCAGGCGTCGCATAGCCTCAGCGAGCATTCTCGACAGGGTAAGCTGGCGAATGCGTGGGCAATCTTTGGCTTCCTGACGCAAGGGGATGGAGTCGGTCACAACCAACTCATCCAGGACAGAGTTATTCAGGTTTTGTATCGCGTTGCCGGACAAGACCGGGTGCGTACAGTAAGCAATGACGCGCTTGGCGCCGTGTTCTTTCAGCGCCTTGGCAGCATTGCACAGGGTGCCGGCAGTATCCACCATGTCATCAACCAGCAAACAAGTGCGATCATTGACATCACCGATGATGTTCATCACCTCCGCAACGCCAGCCTGGGGGCGACGTTTGTCGATAATCGCCAGATCAATACCCAGTTGTTTAGCTACCGCGCGTGCGCGAACCACACCGCCGATATCCGGGGAAACCACAATCAGATCCTGGAAGCTTTGCTTCTCGATATCTTCGAGTAACACGGGAGAACCGTAGACATTGTCCACTGGCACATCGAAGAAACCCTGAATCTGTTCCGCGTGCAGGTCGACAGTCAGGACACGATCTACACCAACACCGACCATCATGTCGGCTACTACCTTGGCGGTAATCGGTACCCGCGCTGAACGCACGCGTCGATCCTGCCGTGCATAACCAAAGTAGGGAACGACCGCAGTGATGCGACCGGCGGAGGCGCGTCGCAACGCATCTACCATCACAATCAATTCGATCAGGTTATCGTTAGTTGGCGCACAGGTGGATTGCACCACAAACACATCGCGACCGCGCACGTTGGTCAGCAACTCAACGGCAACTTCACCATCAGAAAACTGCGAGACTGAAACCTCACCCAGTTGCATGCCGAGATGGTCGACAATCTTTTGTGCAAGTTCAGGGTTGGCGTTGCCGGTAAAGACCATCAAGTCAGTCACGTCATGTACCTTTATATAAAGCCGATAATAAAATATAAAGCCGATAATAAAGCTGCTAAATGTGTAAACCGATAGCGTTTTCGATTTGCTGTCGATGATACTGCGTCTAAAACTACAGGTTTTTACCCTATGCCATTCACACACCCTCTGCCGGAGGGTTGCTAGCTTCAGACCGTATGATCCACATTGAGGAAGGTGCGGTCACTGTCTGGTGAAGTCACAATGACGCGAGAAAATGGCAGGGGCGGAAGGACTCGAACCTACGAATGGCGGGATCAAAACCCGCTGCCTTACCACTTGGCGACGCCCCTGGAGAAGTAATTCTTGCGCTTTAGTGCGCGACTGGAAGCAGATTATAAAGTGGCGAGCGGTTGATGCCTTGTGCGATAAATCCCGGCAGATTTTTTGGCGCTTGGGCCAGCACATGTTGTGCTTCTTCTGCGGAATCAAACGCGGCGAACACGCAAGCTCCTGTTCCAGTCATTCGAGCATTTTCGGTGTGTTGGCTTAGCCAATTCAGCGCTTCATCCACAGGGGGATAAAGTCTTCGCACCAGTGTCTGGCAGTCGTTTCGACCACCCTGCTCAAGAAAGGCCGCTACTGTAATGTTCGGCGTGTCTCTTGTCAAATCTTTGTGGGAAAAAATTTCAGCGGTAGAAACGTGGCAATTCGGATGCAAAACCACGAACCATTTTTGAGGTAATTCAATCGCTTGCAGGCGCTCGCCGACGCCTTCGGCCCATGCGGTTTGAGCGCCGATAAAGACCGGAATATCCGCTCCCAGTTTCAATCCGAGCGCGTGCAATTCCATCATCGTCAAATCACATTCCCACAGATAATTCAGCGCGACCAGCGTGGTGGCTGCGTTGCTACTGCCGCCGCCGATGCCGCCGCCCATAGGCAAGCGTTTTTCCAGTTGGATATCCACCCCTACTTCGGTGCTGCAATAGGATTGCAATAGTCGCGCAGCACGCACAATCAGGTTGTCGTAAAAGGGTACTTCAGGCATGGCCGGGCTAAGGGTAATTTCCTGGTCGTCGCGCCGCTCAAAGATGATGGTGTCGCCATAGTTGAGCAATTGAAACAATGTCTGCAAGTTGTGATAGCCATCAGCTCGGCGGCCGGTGATATGCAGGAACAGATTGAGTTTGGCGGGGGAAAGCAGGGTGATTGAATCGGGTGTGCTCATAGGTGAACCCTTATCAGTCCAGTTGCCATTGACGGATGATCAGCGTCAGGCGGATGTCGCCATAGGTGGCGGTGACGCGGCCCGGTAATGGTAACGAGTATGTGCCTGTGGGTACTGACTGGTAATTCTGGTATTGGATTTGCCAGCCAGCCTGCTCCAATTGCGTGAGGAGCCCGGCTTCATTTTGCTCCATGCGAACGACCGGTTGGTGCGGCGCCGGTACACCGCGCACCCAATAGGCGAGCTGCATAACGGGTAAGGTCCAACCGGTTGTTTGATAAATCAGGGTTTCAGCAGAGTCAGCCGTCAGGGGGGCTTCGCCGGGCTGCTGCAAGGTAACGCGACCGGGCTTGCCGCTGATCAGCAATCGGCCCTGTCCTAAAGGACCACTGAGGTCCAGTGAATAATGACGCTTGTTATTTTGCCAGCGCAGGTTGGCGCTGCCATTCTCGTCTGGAATACGCACACCCAGTTTGCCGGTGATCTGCCAGTGGGACACTTTTTGTACCCGCGCCTCATGGCTTGGCCAATCGTCAATCGGTTGGGGCAGGCGATGGGCGCAGCCGCTGATTAACACAAACAACAAAATCGCCAGAGGAGAAATGCGTGCGAATTTGTGTTGAGGGACAATCATTCCTGGTCAGCCTTGAGCCGTTGTATGGTGGAGGTTATGACTTCGCTGTCCGGGGTAAGTTTTAGTGCATCTTTCCAGATTTGACGCGCTTCATCTTTTTCACCAATAACCCACAAAACCTCGCCCAGGTGCGCCGCAATTTCGGCATCCTGATAGGCGTCATAAGCGCGGCGCAAGTAAGCCAGGGCTTCCGGGTAATTGCCGGTGCGGTAGTGCAGCCAGCCCACGCTGTCGATGATGGCGGGGTCAGCCGGGTTAAGTGTATAGGCTTTAACGAGGAGTTCGCGGGCTTCATCAAAACGCGTGGTTTTGTCGGTCAGGATATAGCCCAGTGCATTGAGTGCGGCCGCATTGTCCGGTTCCTGCGCCAGGACTGTGCGCAGATCTTTTTCCGCTGCTGCGAGCTGGTTGCGCTGGTCATAGAGCATGGCGCGCGCGAACAACAGGTTGCTTTGTTCCGCTGCAGGTGTGGTTTTCAAGGTGCGGTTCAGTACGGTTTCGGCGGCATCCAGATACCCGTATTTGACGAGTGTCTGCGCGTGAATCAGGTTGAGTCCGCTGGCTTGGTCTGGGAAGCGGTTCAGGGTCCGCTTCATGTGTTCTGTTGCGCTTAACAGATCACCGCTGCGGATCATGATATTCAGCAGATTGACTGTGGCCGGCACAAAGTCATTGCCCTGTTCAACTTGCAAATAATGAATCAGCGCCGTTTCTGTATCCTTGCGTTCCTCAGCTAAACGGCCCAGATAATAATGCGCGGTAGAGATATGCTGATCGCGGTCCAGCAGCTTCTCAAAAGCGACGATGGCTGTTTCGGTATCCTTGCGCTCCAGGGCGATGATGCCGAGGGATAACAATAAATCACCATCGTTGGGCGATTGTTCTACCAGAATCTCAAATTGTTCCTGCGCGAGTCCGAGGTCGTGGTGGGTAAGGATGCGGGCATATTGCAGGCGCAAGCGGATGTTATCCGGGTATTGCTCCAGCAAAGCCGTCATCCGGGCAATAGCTTCTTCATCGCGCTTGAGTTGATGGAGCAAATTGGCTTCAAGGATGGCGGCGGGAATACTGCTGGCATTTTGCTTCAGGGCAGCCTGTGCGTAACCCAATGCCTCGTCGAGTTTTTCCTGCTGTTGCAACAAAATGCCTGCGCCTACCAATAACTGCTCATCGGTTGGATGAGTGGCTAACTGATCCAGATACTTTTGCAGCAAGGCGACCCGTTCCTCGTCCGTCAGATTGGTGGCGTTGGCGGCAATATTCTGGAACAGGGTTTCTTCGCCTTTATCCAGCAGGCGGCGCGACATTTCAAAGGCTTCAAAGTGACGTCCGTTTTGCATCAGTGTCATGGACGCATTGGCGAGGGCTTCGCTGTTGTTCGGTGCTGCCTCGGCCCAGATGACGGCCGACTCCATGGCGATTTCATCTTCCCGTAAAAAGCGCGCAATCATGGTGGCCCGTTCGGCAACTTGCGGGTCACGTGTTTCCTTGGCTTGTTGTGCGTAGTTGCTCAGCGCGATATCAAATTGCTGGCGGCTTCCCGCAATCTCGGCGGCCAATAGGGAATACAGGGTTTCACGGGAAAAGGGGCGTTCGGGTGTCGGGGGAACAGGTGCAGGCTCCACAACCGCGGCGGGTGCTGGCTCGGGGGCTTGGTCGGTGGCTTGCAAGGCGCAACCGCAGACGAGCCAGCAACTCAACAGGCTGGCAGGAAAAAACAGGGAACCTACTCTCATGCTTCAGACAAATCCGGAATCAGGGGCTTGCGACGCGGCCAGCCATCATAAACATAGTGGCACTTTATCTCTATAGACGCTTGGGAATAAGCGGGTAAAAAACTGTACATGGGGTTATTCGCTACCCCGCTCAGCCGTACCGGGTGCTTTTCTGCTGCGATGCCAGAGCAGTCCCGTCAGCGCTAACATCAGCAGTAATCCTGCTGCTCCACCACCGCCACCACTGGCATTGCGTGTTGGTTCATTGCCACTCGCGCCTTCAAGGGTAACGCTGACCTGGGTGTTTGTCCCCAAATGGTCGCCGGCCAGGTTCAGGCTGACACTGCGATTGTTGCTGGTACCGCTGCGCCGGGTAACGGTTACGGCTTTGTTGCCGCTTTCCTGATCGCCCCAGGTAAGGGTAGTTGGTTCCAGGGTAATGGCCTGGCTCGCCGCATCGTTCAAAACCAGTTCTACCGATACACTTCCTTCGTTACCACCCGCGCGTTTCAGGACCACCTCTCCTTGGGGCATGTCTTCTGTCAGCGTGATAGCGGTAGTGGTGAATCCTATGTTGCCGGGGCTAGCGGTTCCGTTGATAACAACCGACGCCATGCTGGGGCTGATAAGGGTGGCTCCACCCTGCGGGTCAAACAGTCGGACAAACAACAGTTCATGCGTTTCGTTATCGAAAGCGTCGTTATTGATAGCAATGGAAAAGCTCTTGCTCTCGCTTTCGCCATCGGCCCAGGTCAGGCGCCCGGAAGTCATGGCAAAGTCGGCGCTATCGGCGGAGCCGGTCCGGGTCTCGTAGCCGACACTGATGGCGCCGCTGGTACCCTGGATGCGGGAGACTGTCACCGTCAATGTGCTGCCTTCATCGGTGCGATATTCAGTGGCGCTGAATGACAAGCTGCCTTGTGCCACGGTGAGGGTGTTGTCGCGCACCACGTAGAGTCCGCTGTTGATGTCGCTGACCAGGATCAGGCCGCTGGGCAGGAACGGATAAGTACCCCAGGCGCCGTTAAAGGCGGGTAGGTTGCTGACAGGGTAAGTATCAAAAAAACCGGCATCCGTCGGTGTGACGGGGTTACTGATGTCCAGCACCGTGAGCCCGCGTTCATAGTTGGACATGTAATAGCGATTGCCGCGCACAAAGCCGTTGTGGTCGATAGCGCGGGTTGGGCCGGTGTAGGTGCTCAATAAAACCGGTTGGGTGAAATCGGAGATATCAAAAAAACGCAGGGTGGTGTTAATGCCATAGCTCTGCTCATCCAGCTCATCGTGGACCGACATCACCAGCTTATCTTCGCTCCACCAGCCGGAATGCACATAACTCGCCAGCGGGTAGCTGGTACGCGACAGTTCTATCGGCGCCTGATTGTTGGTCTTGTCCCACAGGCGCACGTCATTCTCATTGAAATCAAACAGGATCTCGCAGTAATCGCTGGCGTTGGTGCATTGGGAATCCTTGCGCTCATCGAAGACGGCCATGGAAGCCACGTCATGGCTGTAGTTGGCGCGTGCGTTGCTGGCATTGCGGTAAACCGGTTCCGGGTCAATCGGATTGGTCAAGGCAAAGGTGTTGAAGGAACCGCCATTACGGTTGCTGCCGGCCAGGTGTAAAAAAGGTTGCAGGCCGGGCAGTGGAACGCCGGTGCTGTAATCGACGTTGCTCAGATAAATATTGTGCGCGCTGATATCGGTGGTGTCGGTGCTGGCCAGGGTGGCGCGTACCGGTAATTCATTGAGGTCGATAATCTGCAAGCCCACGGAAGCATTGTCGGCGGTTACATAGGCGTAGGACTTCCACACGCCCTCGCTGGCGGAAAACTGTTGTAACACCTTGATGTCGCGCCAGGTGGTGTCCTGGCCGGGAATGCGGGAAATAACCTGTGGGTCATCAGGGGTGGTGATATCCACTACTGCTGTACCGTTACGCAATCCCATCAAGGCGTATTCACGCCCATCGTTTAGGTCGTAGTGACCCCAGATATCGTTGCCTTGGGTATTACCACCAAGCTCGTTTAAGGGGACGTGGGCAATCAGATCAATATTGCTACAGGCAAACTGCCCAGCGACGCCGTTGGTGCAGTTCACATTCAGTTGCTTGCGGCGCATCTCTTCCACGGCGTCCATCTTGGTGGACAGTTGCATGCTGGTGGCTTCGTCCATGCCTTTGCGATCCACGATGATGGTGAAACCTTTCTCTGCCAGCTCATTGGCATATTCCGGTGGCACCCCCACGAGACGCGTCGGGTTTTGGTTGGTATCGCGCTTATATTGTTTGGTGGAGTAACCGCCTTTTACCGGGACGACGTTGCTGATCAGATAGAAGAGCGTGTTAACGTCTTCGATAGCGTAACTGCCGGCGGCGACGAGAATGTTGTCGCCTTTGCTGGCTTGCTGGGCGGCGTAACCGATGGTCTTGCAGGGCGCCGACGGCTTGTCACAGCGGCCCTTATCTTCACCGTTTTCGGCGACATAACGCGGCTTGTCATGCTCGGCGTGGGCACAAGCCCATTGCGGCAGGGTTGCCAAAGCGAATAACGCACATAGAGGAAATAAGGATTTCATAATCTTGTTATACGTCCCATGTTTAAAGATGAACCACCGAAAATGCCGTCTAGCATACGCGTTTGGCGTCTGAGGCGTTGTGATCCAGTGTAGAGCTTGTGCTTTTGCAGCTTGTGCCTCTATAACTTGTGCCTTTATAAATAATCCCGCAACAATTCCCGCGCCCACGCCGGCAAGGTGTCCGCATAGATAACCGGCGTACCCGCTTTCAACGCCGCAATCCGCCGTAACGGCATATCCCAGCGGCTGTTATCCAGCAAATACACTTCATCTGCCAGCGGTAGCGCCGTCTTGATATGGTTCAGGGTGCGGGGAATCCGGCTTTCAATCTTTTCTTCCGGCACATTATGGCCTCCTTCGCTGACCCGTTGGGCCACGCGCGCCTTGTTGAGATCGCTGTTGTCGAGGTGGATAAACACCAGTACCACCTCATATCCCAGGGCCTTGGCCTGGGCAATAAAATCGATCTTGGAGGGGTGGGAAAATACGGTTTCAAAACAAAAGCTTACGCCTTTGTTGAGCAGGTCGTAGCGCAGGTGCTCCGCCAGTTGGGCGGCAGCGTAGCTGGCTTCTTCGGTGCTGTCCGGGGCCATATCGCGGGCGATATTGTCAGCATTTACCAAGGCCATGCCGCGTGGTTGCAGGGCGGTTCGATAGAAAGTGCTTTTGCCGGCACCGTTGCCGCCGGCTAACAGCCAGAGTTGTTTGCGGGGAATAAGAGAAGTTGGCACTAAATGGGAAATCCTTTACCCGATCTGCGGAATAAATTGACCGTTGCGGAATTGGCCCACCACCACGCGTCCGTCGGGATGAATTTGTTCAAGTAAACCAGGCGCAGCCTGACTAGCCTGATAACGCAGTTTGGCGCCGCTGATGTGTTCGCTGAGTAAGCCGCTATCCCGCGCAACCTCCAGCCCGGCAAAGACATCATCTGCCTCCAGGGGTACTGACTGGATGGGTTCGACACGCAGTTGGGCCAAGCCTTCCCGCAGCGCAATCACCGTTTCGGCATCCAGTTCGCGTTCTACCGCGCGGCCTAATTCGGCCCAATATTCAATTTGGCGGGGGGTGGTGCGTTTAAACAGGTGGGCCATTGCCGCAGCGGCTTCCACCAGTTTGTGATCAAGCCTTAAGGGAGATGAAACAGCCATGGGAGCCTCCGTAGGGAATCCGGGTTAGCTGATATTGAGTAGCAAGATGAATCAAATGTAGCACTACGCTACATGCTTGTCGAGCAGGCTTTTGCGGTGAAACTCATCTCCCCCTTGTCAGCGGACCCCGCTGGCCGGACAATGACGCCCTTTCATTTGACCGCCCGGTTCTGCATGACCCTATTGGCCTTCGGTATCAATCACAACTCTGCGCCTCTCGCGATCCGCGAGCGGGTGGCTTTTGCGCCGGAGCAGGTCGCTGAAGCCCTGCATCAAGCGCGGGCGCAAGCGGGGCTGGCGGAAGTGACCATTCTCTCGACCTGCAACCGCACAGAGATCTATGCCAGCAGCCTCGGCGAGCCTCAGGCACTGTTTAATTGGCTGGTGGAACATACCGCCATCAGCGCCGCCGATCTGGAGCAGTGTTTCTATTGTCACCGCGATGAAGACGCTGTGCGCCATATGATGAAGGTGGCCGGCGGGCTGGATTCGTTGGTATTAGGCGAACCGCAGATCCTCGGGCAAATGAAGTCCGCCTTTGCCGTAGCACGGGACGCGGGCACCATCGGCGGCGAATTGCACGGCACGTTCCAGCAGGTGTTCAGCATTGCCAAGCGGGTGCGCACGGAAACCGCCATCGGCGAAAACCCGGTCTCCGTGGCCTATGCGGCGGTGAGTCTGGCGCAGCAAATTTTCTCCAACTTAAAGCAGGACACGGCGCTGTTGATCGGTGCCGGCGAAACCATTGAGCTGGTTGCCCGGCATCTGGCGGAGCAGGGCATCAAGAAGATGATCGTGGCCAATCGCACCCTGGATCGCGCCCAGCGGCTCGCGCGGGAATTTCTCGGTGAAGCGATACTGCTATCGGATATTCCCGAGTATCTCCACCGCGCCGATATTGTGATCTCATCCACCGCCAGCCAACTGCCGCTGTTGGGTAAAGGTGCGGTGGAATCCGCACTGAAAAAACGTAAACACAAACCCATGTTTATGCTCGATATTGCCGTGCCACGCGATATTGAAGAGCAGGTCGGCGAGCTGGACGACGTATACCTTTACACCGTCGACGACTTGCACGCGGTGATTGATGAAAATAAAAAATCCCGCGTGGCTGCCGCAGACAAAGCTGAAGATATTATCGACGAAGGCGTTGAACAATATCGCCGCCACGCACGGGCACTGAATGCCGTTGCCACCATCAAAGCCTATCGGCGCAAGGCGGAAAGCTTGCGCGATAACGAATTACTGAAAGCGCAGCGTCTACTGGAAAGCGGTGTCGATGCAGAGCAAGTGCTGCAGCAGTTTGCACGCAACCTGACCAATAAATTAATCCATACGCCGACGACCGTCCTGAAAGACGCCAGCGCCGGAGGGCGCACTGAGATGATTCAGGTGGCGCAGGAATTATTTGATTTATCTACTGACGATATCGAAAAAAGCGAGTCTGAATGAAAGCATCGATCCTGGAAAAACTGCAACGCCTGAGCGAACGCTACGAAGAGGTCAGCGCGCTGTTGTCCGAAGCAGATATCATCAACAACCAGAATAAATTTCGTGAGCTATCGAAAGAATATGCTGAGCTGGAGCCAATTGTTCAGGGTTACCAGCGTTATCAACAATTGCTCGACAACATGGCTGAAGCCAAACAATGGTTGACCGGTAACGACCCCGACATGAAGGCCATGGCGGAAGAAGAATTGGCTTCCTGTGAAGAACAACTGGAGCCGATGACGCTGGAATTGCAGCGCCTGTTATTGCCCAAAGATCCCAACGATGAAAAGAACTGTTACCTGGAAATTCGCGCCGGTACCGGCGGTGATGAAGCGGCGATTTTTTCCGGCGATTTATTTCGTATGTATTCCAAATATGCCGAGCGTCAGGGTTGGCGTGTGGAGGTGTTGAGCGAGAGTGAAGGCGAACACGGTGGCTACAAAGAAATTATCACCCTGGTGACCGGTCAGGGTGTGTATTCCAAGATGAAATTCGAATCCGGTGCACACCGTGTACAGCGCGTACCGGAGACGGAATCCCAGGGGCGAATTCATACATCGGCCTGTACGGTGGCGGTGATGCCGGAAGCGGATGAATTGGAAGAGGTGAATATCAATAAAGCGGATTTGCGTGTTGATACTTATCGTTCCTCCGGTGCTGGTGGTCAGCACGTTAACAAAACCGATTCTGCTATTCGCATTACGCACATTCCCACCGGCATTGTGGTGGAGTGTCAGGATGAACGCTCGCAACACAAAAACCGTGCGCGTGCCATGTCATTGTTGGCAACCAAATTAAAAACCATGCAGGAAGATGCTGCGCACAAATCTCTATCTGATGAGCGGCGTAACCTGGTGGGAACCGGTGATCGTTCCGAGCGCATCCGTACTTATAATTATCCGCAAGGGCGTGTAACGGATCACCGTATTAATCTCACGCTATATTCATTGGATGCGGTGATGGAAGGCGAGCTGGACAGCGTGATCCAACCGCTGGTGAATGAATATCAGGCGGACCAACTGGCCGCATTGGCGGAGTAATGCATGCATGAGTGAAGCCTTCACCATCGCCAGTTGTATACGGATGGCGAACCAGCTGGCCAAGGTAAGTGATTCACCCCGCCTGGATGTTGAAATATTACTGGCACATGTCCTGCAAAAAGATCGCACTTTTTTATTTGCCTGGCCCGAAACCGCGTTAACCGTGGAGCAGGAAGATAATTTCATTGCGCTGTTTGATCGGCGTTTACGCGGTGAGCCGGTCGCGCATATTATCGGTCAGCGCGAATTCTGGTCGCTGCCCTTGTTTGTCAATAGCACTACCTTGATTCCGCGCCCCGATACCGAACTGGTGGTGGAAACCGTGCTGAATTTATTTGCGTCGGATATACACAACCAACCGCGCCATGTATTGGATTTGGGTACGGGTACTGGTGCGATTGTATTAGCGCTGGCGCATGAGAAAAAATATTGGCATTGCCTCGGTGTGGATAATCAGCCGGAAGCTGTGTTGCTGGCGCAAAAAAATTGCCAGCATCTGCACATTCAGAATGTAGAGATCAGACAAAGCGATTGGTTTTCGGCAGTAGAAGAAACTGACTTTGATGTCATTGTCAGCAACCCGCCTTATATCGCCGCCGATGATCCGCATCTGCAACAGGGTGACGTGCGCTTTGAACCTATGAGCGCGCTGGTTGCCGATAATCAGGGTCTGCGCGATATCGAAAACATCGTGCAGCAAGCGCGCCATTATATGCGGCCCAATGGTTGGTTGTTGATCGAGCATGGCTATCAGCAAGGTCAGACGGTGCGTCAATTGTTTGAACAATCCGGTTACGTTGCGATAACAACGCTACGCGACCTGAGTGATAACGAACGCGTTACGATGGGTAAAAAAACGGGCTAAGCCGATGATGAACGATCAGCAATTACTGCGCTACTCACGCCAGATTATGCTTGACGATATCGATATCGAAGGGCAGGAAAAATTACTGGCGGCGCGGGTGTTGATTGTTGGTCTGGGTGGCTTGGGTTCACCGGTAGCCATGTACCTCGCTGCGGCCGGTGTCGGTCATCTTGTGTTGGCAGATTTTGATCATGTGGATTTATCCAATTTGCAACGGCAAATTGTCCATACCCAGGCGCGCATTGGTGTTAATAAAGCAATTTCTGCGGTGCAAACACTGCGCGAATTAAATCCTGAGGTACACATCACCTGCGTTGAAAAACCGCTCGATCTTGAGTCGATGAACGACCAGGTCAAGCAAGTCGATGTCGTGGCGGATTGCACCGATAACTTTGCTACGCGTTTTGCAATCAATGCGGCCTGTGTTAAAGCAAAAGTACCGCTGGTGTCCGGTGCGGCGATTCGTCTGGAGGGTCAGGTCGCGGTATTCGATGCGCGCGATGAAAACAGCCCTTGCTATCGCTGTTTGTACGAAGAAAGTGAAGAAGATTTAACTTGTGCGGCCAACGGCGTATTGGCACCTTTGGTGGGGGTGATTGGTTCGTTGCAAGCGCTGGAAACCATCAAGCTTATTGCCGGCATCGGCACAACGCTCAAGGGCAGTTTGCAATTATTCGACGCCCGCCACGCACAATGGCGCACCATCAAATTACCCAAAGATCCCCACTGCCCCGTCTGTTCCTGATTCCTATCCTTAATTCCCTCGTAGGTCGGATTAGCGCCGCGTAATCCGACATCCAGCTAATAAAAAATGATAGTTTATTTGTCGAATTAGAGACGAGCTGCGCTCGTCTCTAATTCGACCTGCAAGTCCAGTTATTTAAAAAACGCGTCTTTCAGCTCACGATGCTGCGCCGCTTTCAGGCGCGGTCCAAATTGGGCAACGACTTTGGCGGAGGCAAAATTGGCGAAATCGCCCGCGGTTTTGTAATCGTAACCGTGCGTCAGTGCATACAAAAACGCCCCGGCGAACATATCACCCGCACCGTTGGTGTCGATGGCTTTGGTTGGGTAGGCATTGGTTTTCAGTAGTGCATTACCATCAAATACCAACGCCCCTTCGGCACCACAAGTAATTGCAAACGTTTTGCAATATTTCTTTAGCGCTTCTACTGCATGATCCAACGAATGGGTTTGGGTAAAGCCCAAGGCTTCGTCGCGATTGCAAAATAATAAATCCACGCCGTCGCCAATCATGTCCACCAAGCCATCGCGGAAGAATTGCACCATGGCCGGGTCGGACAGGCTGAGTGAGGTGCGCGTGTTGTTGGCTTGTGCCAATTTACGCAGCTCAATGGCGGCAGCACGCCCAGTGGTGGAAGACACCAGATAACCTTCAATATAAACATACTCGGCGGTGGCAATCGCATCGCGTTGCAATTCGTTAACCGACACGGTTTCACTGATGCCGAGGAAGGTATTCATACTGCGTTCAGCGTCGGGGGTTATCATCACCAGGCATTTGCCGGTGATCCCTTCGGCGGCAGGCAGATGGTTCGGGTACGCCACGCCAGCGTCTTTAATATCCTGCAAATAAAATCGGCCGTTGTCGTCGTCGGCAACTTTACAGGAGTAAAAGTTGTCGCAGCCAAAGTAGTTGGCGGCGATGATGGTGTTGGCGCCGGAGCCGCCGCTGACTTTGTGGGCGATCTGGTGCTCGGATAAATAGCTGATCAGTTGTGATTGGCGCGGCTCATCCACCAGTGTCATCACACCCTTGGCGACCGCCATGGCGGTCAGGTCGCTATCGCTGACGGTTATTTCGGTATCGACCAGCGCGGCGCCTATGCCGTAGATATGGTAATGAGTCATGCGTGCCTCGTGCAGTTTATCGTTGGATGGCTGCGCATTATGCAAAACGCATGTTACAGATGCAAAACCGATGATTGTAGATCTCAATCGGCGTAAACTAGCGCCCTGTTTTTTAACCCGTACTTTAAGAATTTCTGATGACCAAACGCCGTTCCATTTCCCGCACTAAAAAGTCTCCACCACCCAGTAAACCCCCGCGTCATGGTTGGGCGCTGTTTCGCCTCTGGTTGTTTTACAGTGTTATTGCCATCCTGGTATTGCTTGCTATCTGGACTTTGTACCTTGATGTGGTGGTGCGCGCGAAATTCGACGGTAAAAAGTGGGCGCTGCCGGCGCGGGTGTATTCCCGTCCGCTGGAGTTGTATGAAGGGCTGGCGCTGACGCCGCCGTTGTTTGAGCAGGAATTGCAGGCATTGGGTTATCGCGCAGTTGGCAGCCTGAATGCGCCGGGCCAATACGTGAAGCGCCCGGTCAGTAGCGTGCAGGCCAGCTACCAGGTGCACAGTCGCGGTTTTGATTTTTGGGATAAGCGTGAAGAGGCGCGGCGTTTCGGTATCACGATTGCGGATGGACATGTACTGCATTTGCGCGATCTGGCCGGCGCCGATATGCCGCTGATGCGGCTGGAGCCAGAAGAAATTGGCGGCATTTATCCCGCCGAAGCCGAAGACCGACTGCTGGTGCGCTTGTCCGATTTACCGCCGTTACTGGGTGAAACCTTGCTGGCGGTGGAAGATCAGCACTTTCTCGATCACTACGGCGTATCACCCCTGGCCATCCTGCGGGCGGCTATGGTGAATGTGCGCGAAGGCGAAGTGGTGCAGGGTGGCAGCACCCTGACCCAGCAATTGGTGAAGAATTTTTACCTGACCCGCGAGCGCCATCTGCGGCGCAAGGTGCAGGAAGCCATCATGGCGGTGTTGCTGGAGATCCACTACACCAAGTCTGAAATCCTCGAAACCTATATCAACGAAGTCTTCCTTGGGCAAAGTGGTCCGCGTGCGATCCACGGTTTTGCACTGGCGTCGCAGCATTATTTCCGCCAGCCATTGACCGAACTGGATACCGAACAGCTGGCATTGCTTGTCGGTCTGGTGAAAGGCGCTTCCTATTACAACCCCTGGCGCAATCCCGAGCGCGCTAAAAAGCGGCGCAATCTGGTATTGACCGTCATGCATCAGCAGGGGCTGATTGATGACAAGGAATTAAAGCGCGCACAAGCAGCATCGCTGGGTGTGGTGGAGCAAGGCGATACCAGCATGGTGACTTACCCGGCCTTTGTGGCCTTGGTGAAGCGCCAGTTGCAGGAGGACTATCAGGAAGAGGATCTGCGCAGCGAAGGTTTGCGCATCTTCACCAGCTTGTCGCCGATGGTGCAGCGCCAGGCCGAGGCAGCGCTGAATCAACGCCTGCGTCAGCTGGAGCAACGACACAATGTGAAAGACCTGCAAGGCAGCATGGTGGTGACCTCGGTGGGCGGCGGTGAAGTGTTGGCACTGATCGGCGATAAAAATCCGCGTTTCGAAGGCTTTAATCGCGCCCTGGATGCGCGTCGTCCTATCGGCTCGTTGATGAAGCCATTCGTCTACCTCACTGCCCTTGAGCAACCGGATACCTACCATCTCGGCACCCTTATCAGTGATGAACCGGTCACCATTAAAGGCGGCGACGGCAAATTGTGGGAGCCCAACAATGTCGATTCGGTCAGTCACGGCGAGGTGCCCATGTACATGGCCTTGACCCACTCCTATAACCAGGCCACGGCGCGCCTGGGCATGCAGTTAGGTTTGGAGAACGTGTACGACACCGTGAAAGCGGCGGGTTTTGAGGGGCGTATCCCCGGCGTTCCATCCATGTTGCTCGGCTCTGTGGATATGTCTTCGTTTGAAGTCGCAGGCATCTACCACACGCTGGCTGCAGAAGGTGTCTACACGCCTTTGCGTTCGATCCGCGAAGTGCTGACGGCCGATGGCCAGCCGTTGCGGCGCTACCCGCTTGAGCTGGAACAACGTTTCTCGCTCGAAAGTACCTTCCAGTTGCAATACGCCTTGCAGATGGTGTTGCGCGAAGGCACCGGGCGCAGTGTCTACAATCAATTCCCGGAGACTCTGCCTTTGGCGGGTAAGACCGGCACCACCAACGATCAGCGCGATAGCTGGTTTGCGGGTTTCAGCGGTGAGCATCTTGCCGTGGTCTGGCTGGGCCGCGACGATAACAGTGCAACACCACTCACCGGTTCGGGTGGGGCGTTGCAGGTCTGGGCGGATTTGATGCGGCAATTACCGACGCAGGGCGTGAACCTGCAACCACCGGAAGGTGTCAGCTTTGACTGGATTGATGCGGCAACCGGTATGCTCAGTGCCGAACATTGCGAAGGCGCCGTCTGGCTGCCCCTGCGCGATAGCCAGCGTCCCGAACAACAAAGCGATTGCCGCCTGAAAGAAGGTGGCCGCAACTGGTGGCAGCGCCTGTGGAATTAACGCCCCGGAATTAATAGGAACCCCGTAGGTCGGATTAGCGCAGCGTAATCCGACAAGCACCCGACCCCCGCGCCAAACACGGGCTTCGGGAAACTAAACTGCCTGACTGATAATGACCCGAATCTGCAAGGAGCCCTCCATGAACAAACCGCTCTCCATAAACAAGTCGCTTTCACTTGTGTTCATTGCCGGCCTGCTGAGCCTGATGATCGGCTGTGCCAGCACAACCTACGATTTGCCACCGGTCACCGATAGCGATACATCCGGCGAACCCGAGCCAGCACAAACCTACCCGGCCGGTGAACCGGCACCCTCTATCGACAGTGAAGAAGCCGATGTGCAGGCGCCCGAGCCGGTCCCATCGACCAACCCTGCCGTCACCAGTCTCACCAATCAGGCGCGTGCGCAATACAACACCCGTGATTATCAAACCGCTATCGCCACCGCCGAGCGCGGCTTGCGGATTGACCGTCGTTCGCCGGAGCTTTACCTGATCATTGCGCAGAGTTATGTGCAGTTGGCGATGCCTCAGCGTGCCGAGCAGTTTGTGCAACAGGGGCTGCGCTATAGCCAGGCAGGTTCAGCGGTCGCCGAGGCATTGTTGCGGGTAAGGGATGCGGTGTCTTCAGGGTTTTAATATTTTGGAGGCTGTTGCTCCGCTTCTGGCTTTGAGGCTCGGCGAACACTGTTTTGAATTAGGGCTTGGCTCTTCAATCTATGGTTTTTCTGCAAGATTGTGTTGGATTACGCTGCGCTAATCCAACCTACTTCCGCTCTTCTTTCAGCTAATCTTTGTGTCCGTTTTACCAGATCCCCGCCGTTATCAGCGGCAGGGTTCCACTTCGCTTCCAAGTCTCCTCTTTTCGCGTTTTCTGCCACATTTATGGCTTTTGGCGCCGTTTTGTCAGTTTTTGTAATTTTGTGGATTTTTGCCCACTTAACGGCGATTTTTTCTTGCACAAACTGCCTGATTGCGTAATCATCTGGCCACGATAAACCGTGGGAAGAAGGCTTTTCGCCTTGGCATCTCCCGAAAACGACCGGCCACACAACCATAAATCAGGCAGGTTAATACAGCGATTATCGTCGGGCTGCGGACGGTGTGTTTTGCTCAACCGCCCATCGACCCATCAACCGTCCCGGGATTCGTCCTGAGGAACAGCAAATAATAATGATAGAGAGAGCAACCCTATGAACAAACCTATGCACAAAAACCCCCTATCGCTTTGTATTTCAGCCACCAGCTTATTGTTGGGGCTGGGCGTGATGCCCGGTCTGGCAATGGCGCAGGCCGAATCTGACGGCATGATCGAAGAAGTGCTGGTCAGCGGCAGTTATCGGGGCAGCCTGGCGAGCGCGCTTGAACAGAAACGCAATGCGCCCAATGCCAAAGAAACCATCATGGCCGAAGACATCGGCAAGATGCCTGACCTTAACCTGGCCGAATCCCTGCAACGCGTACCCAGTGTCACCATCACCCGCGAAGGCGGCGAAGGGCGGCAGGTGAGTGTGCGTGGCTTGGGTCCGGATTTCAGCCGTACTACCTTGAATGGTATGGAAGTACCCGCCAGCGGCGGCGGCCTGGATTCGTCCGGCGGTGTTAACCGTGGCCGCGCGGTGGACTTCAATATCTTCGCATCTGAATTATTTAATCGAATTGATATTCACAAAACTCCCATCGCCTCGGTTGAAGAAGGTGGTCTGGGCGGCACCATTGAATTGCACACGGCCAAGCCGCTGGATAACCCCGGCTTTCATGCCATCGTCGGTGCACAGGCAACGGTGGATAACGTGGCGGATGAGTTGGACCCGCGTTTTACTGCATTAATCAGCAACACCTTTCTTGATGATCGTTTAGGTGTGCAGTTCTCTATCGCCAAATCCGAGCGCACGGTGCAGCAGGAAGGTTACGGTACGGTGCGTTACAGTGCGGCGGCAACCGAAGGGCGCGCCTGGGCGGATGTCAGTGATACGGTGGTGAATGGCACGCCGAATCCCTTCGCCAATATTGCTGACCCGGATGGAGAAGATCCTACCGATCCTGCTTCAAGCAACTATGATCCCGAAGATCCGGACGGCCTGCGTTACATGTGGATGCCGCGCCTGCCGCGCATGGACTTTTTCAGCAACACGGTCGACCGCACGGGTATGACCGCCGCGTTCCAATTCCGCCCCACCGATAAGCTGGAATTGGGACTGGATGTGGTGAGTTCGAGCCTGGAAAATGATCGGATTTCTTACAACTACGCGGCGCAATTCCGCAATTCATGGCCTGGTATCACGCCCGAAGAAATCACCCTGGACCCCACCGGTCGCTATATCGTCGCGGGCACTTTCTCCGGTGTGCGCCCTCGCTCTGAAAGTCGGGCGCAGTATTCGGAATCCGAATTCCTGCAAACAGTATTAACTGGTAGCTATGAATTCACCGAGAATGTGCGTTTGAAAGCCTTGGCTGGGCGCGCCACCTCCGAGCACGATGAAGAACAATACCGTTTCAATATTGATGGGCCGGTGGGTGGCAGTACCTTCACCTTTGATTCCACCAACCCCAATATTGCCGAAATGTCCTACGGTTTCGATATGCTCGATACCGCCAACTACACCACTGGCGGCGGCTTAACCATTCGTAAGGATGTGGTAGAGCGGACTAATGAAACCTATCGTCTGGACCTGGAGATCGATGGTGACTTGTTTAATACCAAGTTGGGTTTGATATCTAATAGCCGTGAAGTGGATTCATTAAATTACACGCCTGTTGGTTTAACCACGCCGACCACCGATACGCCAGTAGATAATTTCCCCGGTATGGCGGTGACATTCCAGTCGCAGGTCGGTGGAGACTTTGCATCGGCATTGAATCCGCCGGCTGGTTTCCCGCAGAACTGGATGGTGCAGGATTTTGATGTTGCGATTCAGGTGCATAACGCCGGTGAGTTCGAGCCAGCATTAACCAACTCACTGAGTTGGAATGTTGAAGAAGAGACGCTTGGTGTATACGGCCAATTGGATTTTGATCTCGAACTGGCTGGTCGCCCGTTGTATGTGAATGCCGGTGTACGAGTGGTAGAGACAGATACTAGTGCGTCCGCTTACACCGCTATCACCGGCACACCAGAACCTGTGATGGCTGAAAGTAATTATACGGATACCTTGCCCTCGTTGAACTTGTCTTGGGAGCTGCGTGACGATTTGGTGTTGCGTTTCAGTGCGGCTAAAAATATTACTCGTCCAAGCTTGGGTGATCTTGTTCCATCCATCACCGCGATCACGCCAGTTAATGGCAACATTTCTACCGGTAACCCGGATCTGGAAGCGATTACGGCGGATTCATTTGATGCGGGCATTGAGTGGTATTTCACTGATGAGTCTTTGCTGGCCTTTACCGTATTCCATAAGAAAATCGAAGGGTTTATTGCGGACGAAACGGTTAACGGTACGCTTAATCCGGGCATTGCTGCTGCAGTTTCCTTACGTCCGGAATATGACCCCAACGATCCGCTTTATGATCCCGGCGTAACTCAACCCGACGGTACCTGGAACGTTAGTCGCCCGGAAAACGCGCAGGACGCTGACCTGGAAGGTTTTGAGCTGGCCTATCAACAACCCTTTACGTTCCTGCCCGGCTTCTGGAGTAATTTCGGTGTAACCGCCAACTACACGCACGTGGAATCCGAAGCATTGTTTGGTGAAGTGAAAAGCAGCCTGCCGGGCCTTTCGGAAGACAGCTACAACTTCACGGCCTATTATGAAACCCCGCAATGGGGTGCGCGTTTATCCTGGAATAATCGCGATGATTATGTCACCGCGACCTCCGGTTCCAATGGCAATGCCCGTGAGTTCAACACCGGCCCGACTCGCCTGGATGCGTCCGCGTTTTACAACGTGACGGATAACATCACCGTGCGTCTGGAAGTGATCAACCTCAATGAAGAGGAAGAGCGCAACTATACCAGTGGTCCTACCGGTGACTTCAATTTCGTGCGTGAGTATAACTCTACCGGGCGCGAAGTTTATCTCGGTGTGAGGGCAACTTTCTAATCGCTTGACCTGTTCTACCGCTAGTTGTTTTTCCCACATCTTGCGTCACCGGAGTTGTTTTCCGGTGGCGCCTTTTTTATCTGCAATGAATGCACTGGCGGTAATCTTCTTTTTTCCTTTTCGCTTTTCACAAGAGAATTTTCCTATGTGTGGCAAGCCATTCTTTTCTGCTTTTTGTTTCAGCATTCTTTTGGTATTAACCGGCAACAGCCTGGCTGATGATAAACCGATCCCTGTCAATAAAAGCTGGGCAGAGCGCACAGCTTTATCTGTCATACAACGCAGCCCCGAAGCCTGGGCCATGCGTGACTATAAACTGATGGAAAAACCCCAGTGGGCTTATACCTATGGTTTGGTCTTGCTGGGTTTTCAACGTTTATATGAAAAAACGGGCGAGCAACAGTATCTTGATTATGCCAAGGCTTATGTTGATCAATTGATTGATGAGCAGGGCAAGATCAAAGGTTACAACATCGCTGATTTCAATATTGATTCCATCAACAGCGGAAAATTATTATTTTTATTGCACGACCAATATAAAGATCCGCGTTACCTGACGGCTATGCAAAACCTGCGTCAGCAACTCGAATGGCAACCGCGTACGCGCAGTGGTGGCTTGTGGCATAAATTAATTTATCCCTGGCAGATGTGGCTTGATGGACTCTATATGGGCGCGCCTTATTACGCGCAATATGCGCAGCAATTTAATGAGGGCGATAAAGCCTTTGATGATATCGCGCATCAATTTATCCTGATTGAAAGCAAAACTCGCGATGCGCAATCCGGTTTGCTGTATCACGCCTGGGATGAAAGTACCTTGCAATTGTGGGCCGATGATAAAACCGGTTTGTCTCCGCATTTCTGGTCGCGCGCTATGGGTTGGTATGCGATGGCGTTGGTGGATGTGCTGGATTATTTTCCGGAGGAGCATAAAGATCGGAAAGAGCTGATTGTGATTTTAAATCGTCTGGCGGATGCCTTGGTGAAGGTGCAGCATAAATCCGGGTTATGGTATCAGGTGACGGATCAGGGGGATCGTTACGGTAATTATCTGGAGGCGTCCGGGTCGGCGATGTTCGCGTATGCGTTTGCCAAGGGCGCGCGTAAAGGTTATTTGCCGGCGCGGTTTAAAAAAGTTGCGGATAAAACTTTTGATGGATTGTTGAAAAACTTAGTGGTGGTGGATAAGCAGAAGCAGGTTCATTTGACGCAGATTTGCGGGAGTGCGGGTTTGGGTGGTGATCCTTATCGGCCGGGGACGTTTGCGTATTATGTGGGTGAGGCGATTCGGGTGGATGATGCGCATGGGGTGGGGCCGTTTATATTGGCGGCGTTGGAGTTGGGGCGGTAGTTTGATGAAATTTAAGTGAGAACGGCGTGTACCGCGAGAGAGTCTGAAAACGCATAGATACGTCCCTGTAGCTCCCTCAAGTCGTCCCTGACTTGAGGGTTTCAGACTCTCTCGCGGTACACGCCTCCGTGCCATTTTGCGAATAGTAAAGTTTAAAACTGCGTCGAAATAAATTAAAAAAACGAGAGAAACCAATATGAAATCAACTTTCCTGGGTCCAATAAAAATTTTCCTGTTTTTTGTCGCTGTATCAGCTGTGGAAACATCAAGCGCTGTCGATACGCAGGCAGACTGGAATATGGCGGCGGCGATTGTGCAGGCGATTGAGCTACCAGTGATTGGGGGTGATGATTATCTGATTACTGATTTCGGGGCGGCGAGTGGTGGAAGGAAGGATACGCGGCCGGCGATTCTTGAGGCGATTAATCAGGCGAGCGCGAAAGGCGGTGGGCGCGTGGTGATTCCGAAGGGGACCTGGTTGAGTAAAGGGCCGATTCATTTGAAGAGCCATGTTAATTTGCATGTGGCGGAAGGGGCGACTTTGTTGTTCAGTGCGGATCATGAGGATTACCTGCCGGCGGTGTTTACGCGGTGGGAGGGAACGGAGATGTATGGTTATTCGCCGCTGATTTATGCCCATAAAGTAACGGATGTGGCGATTACCGGAACAGGTGTAATCGATGGTAATAAAAACAGCGATTTTCACGCGTGGCATAAGCGGCAGGGCGATGATATGACCGCGTTGCGGCGGATGGGGATTGATGGTGTGCCGTTAGAGAAGCGGCAGTTTCATAAGGACCATTTTCTGCGGCCGAGTATGATTCAGTTTATCGACGCGCAGCGGGTGTTGTTGCAGGATTACACTGTTACCAATTCGCCGTTCTGGGTGAATCATCTGGTGTACACCGACCACGCGATTATGCGCGGGGTTAAAGTGGACAGTATGTTTCCCAACAACGACGGTGTTGATGTGGATTCGAGTCGTTATGTATTAATCGAAAACAACCGCTTCAAAACCGGTGATGATGCCGTGGTGGTGAAATCCGGGCGCGATTACGATGGGCGCAAGATCGCGCGGCCCAGTGAAAATATTGTGGTGCGCAATAATGAAATGGCGGGTGAGGATGGTATTGCGTTAGGCAGTGAAATGTCCGGTGGTATTCGCCATGTGTTTTTCTCCGATAACATTTACCGCAACGGTTCCGCGGCGATACGTTTTAAAGCTAACCTGGACCGTGGCGGCGTGGTCGAGCATGTGCGGGTACGCAACATGGACATTGAAAAAACCGGGCAGCTTTTCTGGTTTGAATTGACCTACGCTGCTGGCGCCATGGGTGGTAATTTTCCGTCTATTTATCGTGACATCGTGTTTGAAGATATTACCGTCGGTGAGACGGGGTTGGTATTTAAAGCAAATGCTCCTAAAGGGTTTCCGCTACAAGATGTGACCTTGAGAAACATTACTATTAAAAAAGCGGATGAATTATTCGTGATCGATAATGTCGACAATCTGGTGTTTGATAATGTGCAGATCAACGGCCAGCGTGTGAATGGGCGGTTGGATTGGAAGTAGCATGGTTCAGAGTGCTTCGTAGCCCGTTTGTCATTGGGCCCTTTGTTTCGAAAACGCATGACAAATTGGCAGGAAGCAAATTTGCACAGCGAAGCTGCCCGAAGGGTGAACCACATGGATGTGGTGAATGAATCGTCCCTGTAGCTCCCGCAAGTCATCCATGACTTGAGGGTTTCGAAACAAAGGGCCCAACGCCAAACTCACATTGTGCAGAATTCAAGTGTTCTCAAAAAGTGCAGCTTCTGAACTGTTAAGCGCTTTTGCAAATAATTAAGTTTCATTCTCTAAATCCTTTACTTGCTCAAGACAAACATCCAAAATTTTATTCTTCAATTCATCATCAACCACCGCGCGTGAAAGCGCCAATCCACCGATCAACATCACGCTGGCTTTAATCGCGTTTTCTTCCGAGAGCCCCAGTCCAACCAACATCGCCTGATACCTGGTAAGGATGTGTGTATAGGTGGCCTTCACCTTGGGCTCACGATGTCCGATATCCGTCACTAGAAACGCGAGCGGGCAGTAGCGGTCGGCGCGTGCGTGGCGGCCGATCTCCAGGTATCGCTCAGCCAGTTCTGATGCTTTAGCCGGGTTGCCATGGCAAATCCTGTCGCGGGACAGGAGCGCGCCGGCCACCATGGATTGGTGATACATATCCGACTTGGATGTGAAGTGTGCATAAAAAGCTCCCCGCGTTAATCCGGCGTGCGCCATGACATCGTCGATGGAGACAGCGTCGAAACCCTGGTGGCTGAAGAGTTGTGCGGCGGATGACAGGATGCGGTCGCGGGATTGGGTTTTATGTTCGGCATTCCAGGGCATGGTATGAACTCCAAAGCGGTAACAGGCGGCAGTATGGCAAGGGTTTACAATATGTTCTTGAACATATTTTATTGTGCCTCTTAAATGGATGCCTCGTCACCTGTCTTTTTTTGCTGGGAGAGCACCATGTCCACATTGAAACTGTACGGCCCGGAATTTTCATATTTTTTGCGCTCGGTTCGGCTATTGTGTCAATTTAAAGGTTTGGCTTATGAGGTGACTCGCGCGCCTTATGGCAAGGAGATACCGATTTTTGGCGATGAACATGCCAGTTTGCATCCTTTCAGAAAATTACCTGTATTGATTGATGGAGACTTGGTTCTGCCGGAAACCATGGCCATTGCATTTTATCTGGAGAGCAAGTCGGGGCCCAGTTTTCTGCCAGGTTCGATAGAAGGGAAAGCAAAAATCCTGGCGCAGGCGGGGATTGTTTCGTTGTATGCACATCAACACCTGGTTAAGAATTTGCTGCTCGAATTTGCCTTTCCCAAAGGCGATCAGGGCAATGTGCGGATTGATGTGGTTAAAGACAATCTACCCGCTGCACAAAATGCAATGCGCTGGATTGCCGATTCTGTCGGGAGTGCACAATATTTTATCGCGGGGCAATTTACCTTGTGTGATGCGTATTTGATTCCCATGCTGGATTATATTGATCAACTGCCTGAGCCATTTTGCATCAACAAACAGTATGCAAACCTGAACGATTACCTTGCCTTCCAGCGCGCCCAAACCTATGCCGAAGGCGTGCTGGGCGCGCGCAAAGCTTGAGACGCTTTTCACATCAGCTGATAGATTGCCGGATATGCAAAGGATTGCTGTCCAATAACGCATCTGGCAATAACGCGGGCGGTACATCCTGATAACACACGGGCCGTAAAAACCGCTGAATTGCAGCGGAACCCACTGATGTTGTGCGGCTGTCCGTGGTGGCGGGGAAGGGTCCGCCATGAACCATGGCATGACACACTTCGACACCAGTCGGAAAACCGTTAAATAAAATTCGCCCGGCTTTACGTTCGAGTTCTATCAATAACGTTTTGGCCAGCGCGTTATCTTGTGGGGAGCGCGCATGAATGGTTGCGGTTAATTGACCTTCCAGGTGTGCAGCCAAATGCAGCATTTCTGTTTCATCCTTGCACTGCACAATCAAACTGCATGCACCGAAAACTTCCTGGCTCATAGCTTCATCAGCTAAAAAGGCTTTGGCGCTGGTACTGAATAATGTTGGTCGGGCTTGATTCGCATGCGTTGCCTGTTGACCCTGAGCGATCAATTTAACTCGCGGGCGTTGCGCGAGTGTGTTCACGTGCGCGTTGTAGTTTTCATAAATACCACATGACAGCATGGTCTGATTAGGTGACTGTGCAATACACCGGCCCGCCGTTTGAATAAAACGATCCAGCGCTTCACTTCTAACACCGATCACCAATCCGGGATTGGTACAGAATTGCCCAGCACCCATCGTCAGCGAACTAACAAAATTTTCTGCAATCGTTTCAGCTTGCTCCGCCAGGGTGGCCTGCAATAAAAATACTGGATTGATACTGCTCATCTCCGCATACACGGGAATGGGTTCAGCGCGTTGCGCGGCGACTTGCTGTAGTGCTAGTCCACCGGCACGGGAGCCGGTAAAACCCACCGCTTTAATGTGTGAGTGGCGCACCAGAGCTTGCGCCGTTTCATTGTCGTTGAGATACAGCAATGAAAAAGTACCCTCCGGTAATCCACATAAATTCACAGCGACACGAATGGCGCGACCGACCAGTTCCGATGTGCCGGGATGTGCCGGATGTGCTTTCACGACCACCGGCGCACCAGCGGCCAATGCGGAAGCGGTATCACCACCGGCAACAGAAAATGCCAGCGGAAAATTACTTGCGCCAAACACGGCAACCGGACCGAGCGGAATATAATGCATGCGAATGTCCGAGCGCGGCGGTTGGCGTTCTGGTATGGCGCGATCAATGCGCACATCCAGCCAATGACCTTCGCGCACTACGTTGGCAAATAATTTAAGTTGATTCACGGTGCGCATCCGCTCACCTTCAAGTCGGGCGCGGGGCAAACCGGTTTCGGCCATGGCGCGCTCGATCAAGGCATCGCCCAGTTCAAAGATTTGTTCGGCAATGGTTTCGAGAAAACGCGCGCGATTATGCAAGCCTGTGTGGCGATAGTGATTGAATGCGGCCGCTGCAAGTTTGCAGGCTTTATCTACCTCGGTTTTGGTACCGCCAGGGTAGGCCGGTTGCAATTGTGTGCCGGTGGCTGGATCAACCGCGTAGATAACAGGACCGGAACCTTTAATGGTTTTTGCGCCCAGCAACATTTCTCCCGTTAGTATCATGGTTTACGCCTCCGCCGCGTGACGCAACTGAATGCGTTTTACCGGGCCCAATAAAAACGTGTAAGACAGTGCGCCGGTTATCGCGGCTATGCCCACCAATCCCAAAGCCCAGTTAAATGAGCCGGTATGCGCGAGGATATAACCAATGGCAATGGGCATGGCGATGCCTGCTAAATTGCCCGCAAAATTGCATACGCCACCGGTCATGCCGATTAATTCTTTCGGTGCAACTTCCGAGATTATCGCCCAGGACATGGAGGAAATACCTTGCGCAAAAAACGCAAAGGATAAAATGGCAATGGCAATCATGTTGGAGGTGGTGAAGTTGGCAAGGAAAATTGAAGAAGCGAGCAAAAAACCGGTCACAATCGGCAGCTTGCGCGCCACTGACATGGAGTAACCACGTTTCAATAAAGTGTCGGACCAATAGCCACCCAACAACACACCCAAACTGGCGGCAATATAAGGCAAGACGGCAAAGAAGCCCGCTTTTAACATGGTCATGCCGCGCGCTTCCACCAGATAAGTTGGGAACCAGGTCAGGAAGAAAAATAACGTCGAGGAGATGGCGAACTTGCCAATACAAATCGCCCAGATTTGGCGATGCTCAAATAATTGCCATACCAGCGACCATTTAAAATTTGCCTGCGCTATGCCGCCAGTCAAAGCACCGCCCGACTCAATGTAGCGCAACTCTTCTGCATTAACCCGCTTGCTGTCTTTCGGGTCGCGATACAATTTGAACCACACACTGGCAAATAAAATACCCAAGCCACCAGTGACATAAAACACTTCCCGCCAACCATAATGCGACGCAATCCAGAACAATAACGGCGTAAACATAGCAGTGCCGATGTACTGGCCTACGACATAAAAACTGGTGGCAGACCCGCGTTCGCTTTTGGGAAACCACATGGTGACCACGCGGTTGTTAGATGGGAACGCTGGTGCTTCTGCCGCGCCCACCGCTAAACGCAAACCAAAGAGCGCTGCAAAACTGCCGGCGGCACCTTGCACAAAGGTCGCGGCCGACCATAAAAATAACGACCAGCCGTAAGCCACCCGCGACCCCAATCGATCGACGAGATAACCGCCGGGCAAATTGGCGAATGCATAAGTCCAGGCAAAAGCAGAAAACAATAAACCCATCTGTACAGGGGATAGGTCCAGGTCTTTTGACAAGATTGGTGCAACAACGGCGAGGTTGGTGCGATCAACATAATTGATCACTGTCGCGAAAAAAATCAGCGCCAGCATCAGATAGCGGGTTTTGGTTGGCGGTGTCGTGGCGGCCGCTAGCTTTAACCCCGAATCATCGGTGAGCATAATGACGTCTCCATTTTTTATCTATTATTCTTGGTGTTATCGTTATGGCGTGCGATAGAAAAGGTGCATCCCTGCGCGAACAATCGTTAAGCTATAAAATAAAAATCAAACAGATAATTTTCGCCAATCGTCTAACAAAACGGCCAGTCTCTCACGCTGGCCTGGATTCAAGGCGATAACGCCGGGCGCTCGCACAGCACCGACAGCAATACCTATCTGGTTCATGGCTTCTTTAACAACGGTAACATTGGCACCGTTACTTTCGAGGGTGCGCATCTGTTCAAAGTCCGCAATGGCATCAATCAGAAGCCGCGCTTTCGCCAGATCATTTTCCTCCAGTGCGGCATAAATACGGAGCGATAATTCCGGATTAACATTCACCAGCCCGGAGGTAAAACCCCGTGCGCCGCAGGCATAAAACGGCAGCGCCCAACTTTCCGCCAAGCCGCAGATCCACTGCAAGGCCTGTCCGCGAGTGGCACGAATACATTCCGCCAGACGCAAAGGATCAGGCACGGCATATTTAATAGCAACCACATTTTCAATCTCGCCCATGCGTACAAAATGTTCCGGCATCAAACCCGGACTGCGCGCATAAGCGATGATGGGAAGGTCAGTAGCATCCGCGATTTGTTTTATATAGTCCACCACCAACCGCGGTGAGCAAAAAGGGTCGGGCGGTTGGTGAATCATCAATGCATCGACACCGACATCTTTAGCGGCTGCCGCCAGTTTAATGGCTTCCCGCGCACTGCGCCCGACACCGGCGGTAATAAACGCGCGCCCCGCGTTGGCTTCCACGGCGAGTTCGTAAACCCGGCAGATTTCTGCCAGGTCCTGTGCATAAAATTCACCGGTGTTGCCACCGGTGACAATGTTGTGAATGCCAGCGCTGGCAATCCCATCGACAACCTTGCGTAATTGCGCCTCATGAATTTCACCGTCGTCACCAAAGGGTGTGACGTGAACACCGGATATACCGGCGAGCGCCGTTTGAATGCTGTTCATTATTTTCTCTCACTCTGTTCAGTGAATTTCCGGCTCACCGGCATCCAGGTGTTTAACCGGAATGGTTTCCAGGAAATCAAAATCACAACCTTTATCCGCCTGACTCACATGGCGTTGATACAGCTTGCCGTAGCCACGTTCGAACTTCGGCTCCGGCGCAACCCAGCGCGCTTGGCGCGCGGCCATCTCGGCATCGCTGATTAGTACATTTAATTTTCTTGCCGGAACATCCAGTTCAATCAGGTCGCCGTTTTGTACAAATGCAAAAGGTCCGCCAATATAAGATTCGGGTGCGACGTGCAATACACAGGCGCCGTAACTGGTACCGCTCATGCGCGCGTCAGAGATGCGCACCATGTCGCGCACACCGCGCGCTAATAATTTTTGTGGAATCGGTAACTGGCCCCACTCGGGCATACCCGGTGCGCCCTGCGGGCCGGCATTTTTTAAAACGATGATGGAGTGTTCATCAATATCCAGATCCGGTGCATCAATACGTGCAGCCATATCGGCGTAACTTTCAAACACCACGGCTTTGCCGGTATGTTTTAACAAATGCGGTTCGGCGGCGGGCGGTTTGATCACCGCACCGTTGGGCGCGATATTGCCGCGCAGCACGGCAATGCCATCGCTGGTTGCGAGAGGGTTTTCACGTGTGCGAATCACATCCTCGTTAAACACTTTTGCGCCTTCAATATTTTCACCGAGGGTTTTGCCGGTGATGGTTTTTTGTTGCAGGTCGAGCAAATCGCGCAGGTTGTTTAATAAGGCGGGCAGGCCACCGGCGTAATAAAAATCTTCCATCAAATAATGTCCAGCGGGACGCAGGTTGGCGAGTATCGGCGTATCGCGCGCGAGTTCATCGAAGCGGTCCAGCGTCAGATCGATACCGGCGCGGCGCGCCAGCGCGACAATGTGCACAATGGAATTGGTGGAGCCGGATAGTGCCAGCGCAACCCGAATGGCGTTATCAAAGGCGACGGGGGTGATGATGTCTGACGGCTTCAGGTCTTCCCAGATCATCTCCACAATGCGGCGCCCCGATTGAGAGGCCATTTGTGCGTGACGTGAATCGGGCGCGGGGATAGACGCGGCGCCCGGCAAGGAAAAACCTAAGGTCTCCGCCACACTGGTCATGGTCGACGCGGTGCCCATGGTCATGCAGTGGCCGGGCGAGCGCGCGATGCCATTTTCAACACCCTGCCAGTCCTGTTCAGTGATATTGCCCGCGCGCAATTCCGCCCAATATTTCCAGGTATCCGAACCGCTACCGAGAGTTGCGCCCTGCCAGTTGCCGCGCAGCATAGGCCCGGCGGGCACAAAGATCACCGGCAGATTCATGCTGATCGCACCCATTAACATGGCCGGTGTGGTTTTGTCGCAGCCACCCATCAATACCGCGCCGTCCGCCGGGTACGCGCGCAATAACTCTTCGGTTTCCATCGCCAATAAATTGCGGTAGAGCATGGCGGTGGGCTTTTGAAAAGGTTCGGATAAGGTTGACGCAGGCAGCTCGATGGGAAATCCGCCGGCCTGCCAGATGCCGCGTTTGACCTCCTCCACCCGCTGTTTGAAATGGGTATGGCAGGGGTTGATGTCGCTCCAGGTATTGATGATCGCCACCACCGGTTTGCCAGTGTAGTCCTCCTGGGTAAACCCCATTTGGGCGGTGCGGGAGCGGTGGCCGAAAGAACGCAAATCTTTCACGCCATACCAGCGATGGCTGCGCAGCTCTTCGGCCGATTTTTTGTAAGTGGATTTTTTGGATGCGCCCATGGTGCTGCGTTCTCTCTCAGGGCGTGATCTCCAGTCTAGCTGGATGGCGGGCGCAGTAGGGCGCTCAATAGGGTGGATGATCACGCTGTTATTTTTGGCAGAATGTCAGCTTCTGCTCGGTTGATATTGGGCATGATTGCGTAATCAGTTGCGCTTTTCAAGCAGAAAAAAGAATTTTAATTAATGATTGCGCTTATCATTTGGTTTAAGTGATGAAGATGTCGACACGTTCGCTACACAGATAGCAGCCTGTTCGGCGAAGATCGCCGTCAGGATCATGCGAAGAAAAAATGAGGAAATACAGGAAGAAAATACGCGAAATCAGGCGCTTTCGCGCTCAAGGATATTGAAGCCTACGTCAATTATGCGCGGTGAGCTGCTATCGGTGGGGGCTGGATCATCCATCTTGGCGATCAGGGCCTCCGCCGCGAGCCGTCCGATTTCGGCACCCTTGATGCCCACCGTGCTGATCGCCGGATAGGTGTGGGCCGAAAAATCCAGGTTGCCGAAGCCCATGACTGCCAGATCTTCCGGGACCCGGATATTGCGATGCAAAGCCTCGGCAATCACCCCGTGAGCCAGGGTATCCGAACTGCAATACACCGCATCAAAGGTTTCGCCGCTATCCAGTAATGCCGCCAGGTTTTCCCGGCCCTGGCGAAAGCGGGCCGGCGTCGGCACCGTACGACTGGCCAGGTTATCGATACCTGCATCGCGCAATGCAGCGGTAAAACCGGCGAAGCGGCGCACCGCGCGCTGATCGTTGGCGGAGACGGAAGCAAAACGACGATAGCCTTTTGCGAGTAAGTATTCACCCACTGCACGACCCACATCTGTATGGGAGAAGCCGACTAATGTATCGATAGGATTGGGCGCTAGATCCCAGGTTTCCACCACCGGAATACGCGTGTTGATCAAACGTTCATGAATGCCATCCGCGTGGGAGGTGCCGGTCAGGATAATCCCGTCAGGCCGATTGCCCAGAATCGCTTTGAGCAGGTCTTCCTCCCGACCTTTGTCATAAGCCGACAAACCGAGCAGCGTTTGGTAGCCCGCTTGCGCCAGGGTGTCAGTAATGGCCTGAACCGTATCCGCAAAAATCGAGTTCGCGATCGTCGGCACAATCAACGCCACCAGCCGGCTGCTGCGCGTAGCCAGGCTGCCCGCCAACATGTTGGGCACATAGCCCGTGCGGGTAATGGCATCGCGGACTTTTTGCTGGATCTCCTCTGACACCAATTCCGGCTGGTTCAGTGTGCGCGATACGCTGATCGGCGAAACGCCAGCCACCTTGGCCACATCAATCAAGGTGGGCGCTTTCTTGTGGGCCTTTTGAGGGTTGCGTGATTGCTTGGGCTTTTTATCTTTCATGGTGTCTTTTGCAGGATGATTGCGTGCATCATAGCCTAAATGGCTGCTAAAGGAAGCGTTCGGGATTTTTACTCACTACGTCGGTCTTGTCCGTTCGGATGCCCACAGGCCGATTAATGTTGGTTGTCGACCAGAAGTAAGAACACGCCCGCCACAATCAGAGCGCTGCCGGATAACCGGTTGAACCAGCGGTGATGGCGCGGCGTCTTCAGCCAACGCAGAATCTCACGGCCGCCAACGGCATAGGCCAGCATCCACACCAGATCCATCAGCAAGAAGATGACGGTAAGCAACGCAAATTGCGGCACCAGAGGGCGGTCGGGCGCAATAAATTGCGGAAACAGCGCACCGAAATAAATAACACCTTTGGGGTTGCTCGCGGCGATGCCGACCGATTGGACAAACAATACCCAGGCTGACGTAGTAAAGCGTGTGTTCGGATCGGTGGATACAGATACCGGCTTCACAAACAATTGCCAACCCAGAAACGCCAGATACGCCGCACCGATCCATTTGATCAGGTCGAACAGCCAGTCGGCCCGACTCAGCACCAGGCCAAGCCCTAACACCGAAAGCAACATCAACAACAAGTTGCCCACGCTCGCACCAGCCATTCCGTAAAGCGATTTGCGCACGCCATATTGGCCACCATTGGCCAGGCACGACAACATCACCGGACCGGGGCTGGCGGAAACAAACAGTGTCACGGTGATAAATAACAGGAGTTGATCAAGCGGCATGATAGGAAGGCTTACTAAAAGGCGTGCTAGTGTAGTCTATACTCAAACCAGAAACCCCATCGCACCCGCAGGTATTGGTATGAGCCACAGTAGTATTGCCGAAGCAGTCAAGGTTCTGGAGGAGTTGTTGGTCGGGCTGGATGAAGCCTACTGGGAATCCGCCACCATCGAAAACAAAGATTTTTTCTACGACATCATCAGTGCCATCCACGGCGAACTATCAGAGCTGGCCAAGCTCAGCGTGCAGGATCATCACCTCGATTACGAGCCCATCACCATCGAATTCCGCACCGCACGCATCAAGCTCGGCAAATTGCGCAAGATGCTCGACGACTACGTCCTCCGTTCCCGCACAGCCTCCCGCCTGGAAGCCCTTATCGGCGAAACGGTTTTTTTGTCATCGCGTTAACGCTGATTTTGCAGAAATGGAGATTGCGCCATCATGGGCAAAGCTGCGTAAGATCACGCCAAAAACGTGGCGAACGGCACAGAAGTGATCAATATATAGCCGAACCTCATCACCCCATCTTGCTTATTGCCAATCAATTTAAACATGACGCCCTAAAAACTGGCGTAATGCCCCCGCCCAACAATACTTAGAGTAACTGGTGGTTGCATCCAGCGATGCGTAGTCGCACCGGTTGGAGTGATCTAAGCCAGTTGGAACTCCCTTTATTTGTACTCTAGTATGGTCTTCTCCGGCGCTTCTAATAGCGCCGGTTTTTTTATGCCCGAAATATTTATGCCCAAAGCATTTACAGCGCAGCCGCGATCATTATAATTTCGCGCTGGCCCTGCAAGGCCAATGTCGGAGCGTAGCGCAGTCCGGTAGCGCACCTCGTTCGGGACGAGGGGGTCGGAGGTTCGAATCCTCTCGCTCCGACCAGAATCCCGCCAATAAGCCCTTGATTGTCCGTTGGATGGTCAGGGGCTTTTTGCTTTTGGGCCTTTTTTAAAGGGGCTATCTTTTTGATCTTTGGGTGGCGCTTAACTATAGTTATTGGGTTTTGCGAGGCTATGTAACGCATGATGTTACCAAGCAAGGTTGCCTGAACGTCGAGGAAGGAAGCATGATGGACTTAATATACGTAATATTTTTCGTCACCATTTTGATTGTGTTTGCAGGCGCTATTAAGAATGGCGGAAAAAGACGGTTTAAATATAACCCCGACGAAGAATGGCCTTTCGAAAAGCAAAGGCTGATGAGTCACCCAGAACAAGTTATGTATTTTCGCCTTCGCGAAGCCTTACCAGATTATTGTATCTTCTCCCAGGTCCAGCTTTCCCAATTAGTCCGCGTCAGAAAAGGCCATGATTTTAAGCAATGGTTTAATCGCATTAACAGAATGAGTGCGGATTTTGTCGTAACGGATAAAAGCATGAACACGATAGCCGTCATAGAAGTAGATGATAAAACCCACCAAAGAGCGGACCGAATCGAACAAGATAAGAAAAAAGACAAAGCTTTGAAATCAGCAGGAATAGAAGTAATCCGCTGGCCAGCAAAACCACTTCCAACAGTAGAAGCAATACGAAGTAGATTCTGGAAGCCCACAGAAGAAACTTTCAAACCGGCAGTAGCTAATCAGCCGGACTTAGGTGTATTAAAGGAAGCCTGATTTAAGGCTTGGAAAAAATGGAAGGAAGAACAATGAGAAAGAAAATAATAATCGCAGGAATTCTATGCTTGACGGCAACCTGCAATAGCCAGGCGGAAGAATTGGAAAAAGCCAAAACAAACCCCGATGCAATACCGCCTGTAATCACGCTAGAAGATACAGATTTAGATCTGACGGCGGAACAGCAAATTATTTTGCTCAATCGCAAAAAAGCGGATTGGTTATTAAAAGATATAAAAATAGGTGGGAAACAAATACCAAGCTCTTACGACAAAAAGATAGAACAATTGCAACGCGAAAAATTCGATGCAAGCCCTCGCCAAACAATCCCCTTAAAAGACTGCATCAAGCCGAATAACGTTATTGATAATGATGTTCAGGAATGTTTGAATGGTCGGATAGAGAAATCATGGTAAATACAAAATTCAGAGGATAAAAAATTATCGCTGATAGAATCTTAGAGACAGGAAAATTAACGTAATATTAAAAGGAGAATGAAAAAATGACTTTATTTGAAATTGTTAATGGAGTATTGACCGATCTATATAAACAAGGGGAAAAGGAGCTTGGAGAAAAACTAGATGAAGAGATAATTAATCAATTAAATTATCTTTCAAATTCCTATAGAGAATTGGCGGACTCATCTAGAGCCCCAATAGACTACAGCAGTCCTGTAACAAGATTTGCTTACGTATACAAATATGTGGCAACTCATGGAGATTATTTGGTGCAGGTGATGGAAAGAGTTAATAGCCTATTGCGTGGGCCTATATTCAACAAAGAAAGGGTCTCCGTCGCATGTATCGGAGGAGGTCCCGGATCTGAAATAATAGGCGTTCTAAAATATTTAGAGGAAAGTGAAGAAGAGAGGGTAGGGGAAATATTGTTTCATCTATTAGATAAAGAGCAGGCATGGAGCGATACCTGGACTGATATAAGACAACAAATAGAAGGCTTTGATGTAAATTTCGTTTTCCAAAATTTAGATATAACTAATACAACAACCTGGAAATATGTAAGAAAATTTTTGAACGCGGATTTATTTATCATGAGTTATTTTTACTCTGAAGTTCAAGGGCTCGGCGATGTCGTTAACACATCAATTAAAAGCATATTAAATGATGCAAAATCCGGATCATTATTTATATATATAGATAATGGAAGCGACTATTTCAATGAGAAATTCGACTCTCTGTATGATGAGAGTGAGTTTGAAGTAATCTTCGAGCGCACCAACGATTGGTTCACCCCTAGGTTAAGCGAACAAGTGGATATACTAAAAAAATACAAAGAAAAATTTAATCAAAATGCAAAGTTAAAAGGAAAGCTATCCATCCGTGCAATTAGAAAGCTATAAAAATATGGACCTTTTCTCAACCCCTAAGAAATTTGATAGGCTAAACATTCCGGATGCTGAAGTTTTTTATATGCAAAATATGGGTTTCGATATTCCGGATGATGTAGTAATGCGAAGGCTGATTGACGAAACCAAATGGAAAGATGAAGAAATATTCTTATATGGAAAAAGACACAAGCAACCTCGGCTGATAGCTTGGTACGGCGACGATGATAAAAAAAACTATTCTTACTCTGGAATAAAACTAAACCCTAATCCTTGGACAGAGCTTCTTAAGGAAATAAAACTTCATGTCGAAAAGCTATGCAATTACGAATTCAATAGCGTGCTTCTTAATTATTATAGAAGCGAGAAAGATAGCATAGGATTTCATAGTGATGATGAAAAGGAGTTAGGAAATGCACCAGTAATTGCATCTGTTAGCTACGGAGAAATTAGAACTTTTATCTTCAAGAGCAAGAAGAATAAAAAGATAAAAAATATTTCATTAAAACTTTCATCAGGAAGCTTGCTGCTAATGAAAGGGGATACCCAAAAAAATTGGGTTCACGGAATTAATAAAGAGAATGTCAAGTGCGGGCCTCGAATTAATTTGACTTTTAGGCATGTTGAAGAGGGCGAATGAAGGGCCGGATAAATTTACAGTGTTCTAAAATACCAACCAAAGAAGGAGCTTAAAATGCTAGTACTAGGCAGGCGCGAACAGGAAACCATAAACATCTATACCAGCGATGGCGATATAGAAATTATGGTAACCAGAATTCATGATAATCAGGTAAAAATCGGAATCACCGCACCTGATGATGTGGAAATAGTGCGAGGCGAACTGGAAGAATAAAAAAAAAGGGAAGAGCCGTGCGCTTTGCGCGGCTCAACTTGAATAAGCTTAAAAAGAAAAGCCCAAATAGCGATTATCTGCCCACAACTAAAAACTCTTACATTTGATCAAATGTAATCTAACATGATTCTGGTTCTCTCCTTAAGAGAGCTTGCATCATTGGTGCCCTGCTGAGACATACGATCATATTCAAGCAGCTCAAACTCAGCGCTCTCAATGCTATCTTCAGCCACAATCCTATTGTCGCGTCTTCTATCTTGAAAATCTTCAATCTGCTTTCTTGTTAAGGTTATCTGGCCATCAGAATGAAGCTGATGCCTAGCCACTAAAAAATAAACTGGCAACGACGCCTGTGCTGTCAAAAGCTTATCTTTATCTGTAAATATGGAGGCTAAATATTTGGTGATGCCACCTACCGAATGCAGAATAGTTTCTATATGAGATCTATTTGATTTTTTAAATTTCTTAGCAAAACCATCTAAATAAACCTTTTTAATGTCGATGATTTTTCCATCCGTAGATAAGCAATGTTCCAGATACAATAGTTTTATAGCGGCTTCTCTATGTTGATATCTTCTGTTGGAAAATCTAACCTTCTTCGTGAATAGGTTCTGCTTAGATAGCTTAGTAACCGCTTCTATACAATGACCCCTAATCGCATTACGCTTTTCTGCAGCATTAAGTGGCACAGCCTCATTGAGTCGACTAAACATATCTTCAATAAGGTCTAAGTCATCTGTGTCCACAACCATTATTGGTAGCAAAGTTCCATCAAATTGATTCTTAATTTTAGGATGATTTTTTGCTAAATCATTGTAGGTCATCCCCCGGAGGTCAATTGATTTATCCTTAAGATAGTCAATATCCTCGCCAAGAGAGTAATCACCATCTATAAATTGCCAAATTGCTTCTAATCTTTGCCTTCCATCAATGATGGCGTAGTCACGACCCTCAGCATCATTTCTCAGTTTATGAAAGTATATTTTCGGAAGATCATATCTATTGATAAGGGAATCCATTAACAACTGCTTTTTAGATAAACTCCATACATCCCCATTTCTCTGGTACTCGGGAGCGACATCTATTTCGTCTCTAATTGTATAACTAGAATATACCGAGTTGCCGTATGTAAGATGATTGACCTCAAAATGACTCATCTATAACTCCCTCTGATTTTTTGACCAATGCTCGCAAGCTCCGGAAATATTTGAAACCTTCCCAGCCCAAGAAGCTTTAATTCTTCTGCAATCACGGATTTAGAGTCTGCAGGAATAATATATTTGCGCACATGAGACCTGTCTCCGACCTCCTCGATTGGCGTTTTACTTCTGCTAATCGTGAAAGCACCGAGTTGGGCCTGTATCCTCGGGTTATTTCTAGTTGCTATTGCTGCAATAGGCATCAATCCAGCACTATTTTGCATATCAAATTTTATTGTTTCGAAGTCACTCATATAATCACCTTCTTCAAAAGCAGGAATATATGAGTCCCGTTTAACATTCGTATTGGTATTGAGTTTTCCAGGGTCAAGAACCCAAAGCGCCCCTTCCTTCTTCCTATTTAATTTGGCCTCACCTGGATCTACAGCAAAATACAATGCTACCAATGGACTTTCGGACCAGTCTAAAAGTCTGGTAGGAACGCCATAATGCTGCATTAAAATTAACCAGTCAAAATCAGTCTTAGGGGTATGTTTATCTAAGAGATAATTAGCATTTTGCCGAAACTCATTAACTAATGATGTCTCTTTGGGAGGTTTTTTCAAGCGTTCATAAGCTGATTCAAGCTTCCAGGAGGAGTCGGCATGACCCCGATACCAAACAGCCCCTCCATTTTGAACCTTATCGACATTAAGATTTTTAATTAAGTCGGCAACGCATTTAATTTTCTTATCTGCCATTTGCAATCCTTTAATTTCGATCGAAAGCCATAGTTAACACGATAAACTTATAAGCCTTAAACAGGGGCTTTAACCATAGTTAAATATCATTAGAGCATAGCCCATGGCGTCAAAGTATAGATGCGGAATCAGCAAGACGCCAGAAATCCAATGGACTGAAATGTCCTATTAATAGCGAGGAGTTAATTGTCCCGGAGGAGGAAAAGGCAAAAATGTCGAAAATATGTCGAAATCAATGCGGCCAATAGTGGATCAATGAGGCAAGGAAGGTGATATAGAGGCCCGTAATTTGGGCCTTTGGGAAGCATAGCGGACTAATGTGGCATGATCAAAAGGGGTTCGAATCCTCTCGCTCCGACCAGAATCCCGCAAAAGCCCCTGATTGTCCGTTGGATGGTCAGGGGCTTTTTGTTGTTGTGGGGACTTCTCTCGGGGAGGAGCTTTTGCTTGAAGGCTTGGCTTTGAGCAGTTCCTTCTCCATGGATTCCAGCGCTTGGTTCGACAGTGCGATTTCGTTAAGGAGTTTCTTTTCTATATCGTTGATATGTTTGGCATGGGCTGAAGCTTTATTGTTATTAAGCATGCCCCACAATCCCAACACGATAACACCGAGGGAAACCAATCCTGGGCCTATAAACCAAAAAATAAACGCGGTGGGATTTTCACCGAAATAAATATCGCCTCCGTGCCGCCTTTCGATAACCAGATCGGAACCGGCCCAAAATAAAAATAGCAGGCCCGAAAACCCCATCAAAATCATTAATATCTTCCCTGTGTTCTTCATGTAACTACTCCCGTGTGTATTTCAAAAAACGCCTAAATAAAGGGTGCGGTATTTCTGATAACCTTACTTATTCATATGTTTTTTACGGCATCTTGCCACTCATCCTCTTTAATAATCTCGCAACCAATCCCCTCATACTGCAGTGATTTGTAATCAATTTTTACGTCGTCACAACGCTCGACAAAACGTTGAGCATCTGATCCATCCAGCATGGAGTCATATTTGATGCTCCAGTATTCGCCTGAGGCAGTTAAAACCAATGCGTCAAATAAATAGGAATCTACCGGTATACGAACAGATCCGTATCTGAAGGGAGTTTGAGTGCCGATAGCACTTTTAATGCAGGCTCGGGAATCCGCGATGGTCATGTGATTATTGACTGGGTCGTTCACATCAAGATGGTTATGTATGCCGCAATTTAATGATCCTTCGCCCGCCAGACGATTTACTTCCCCTGCCATGCCGCGATAACCAAAAGCATCCCATGGCGAGGTGTCAGGCTCTTTTACTGTGGTTGTCGAGCAGGCTGTGAGTAGTGCAATGAAAATTGCTGTGCGCGGTATTGCGTTCATATATATTCCTATAACCAGAGATTGCATGGATACCTATTTGTACAGATCGATAATCCGCTGGCGATCACTGGCAGTAAACTTGCGCCGATCCCTCTTTCCTGGCTTTGGTGGGTAATCCATAATTCCTAAATCTGAACGATGTTTTAGTCCCAGTTTATGCCCAAATTCATGTGCATCGGTTAGTTTCCAAGTGCTCCGAGGTGGTGTGGAACCGAGCAGTAAGGCATTGCCCCATTTGTAATGTGTTGGCGCTGGTGCCCAGCCGCCTATGTATAGTCCCGCCTCACATGAGCATAGCTTCAAGCCTTGGACTATTTCTGCCAGCGTGGCGCCATGAATTCTGATATCAAATTTTGAAGCATTCGGAGAGAAGTTAATTGTTATGCCAGTCTTTGCGTAGACCTCTTTAATATTTTTTAGTCCAATCTCTGCTCGGTAGATATTGCCAGTGAGAATGTAGGCTAGGCTTATCGTCAATTTGCCGTTCGAAAAAACCACCTTATTCTTAAAGGCAGGGTTGGCTGTATCTGGTTTCGTGATGCCTGCGGGTTTGCCAACCAAATTTTCAAGTTGGGCTACGGTTAGGCCGCAATTGGAAATTGTTTCAGTCTTGCAGGTTTTCAGATCCTGTCTATGAGCGCGAGACATAGAGTTCATATCATCATCCATTGAGTGACTTTTATAAGGATTTACTTTACCGCACAATAAATCTAAAAGTTAAATCTGCTTCACATAGTCCGATTCTTGCCGCTCTTCTGAATCTTTTAAACGAGATTTAAAGCCTTTTACTAAAATAATAAGTCGCACACCCCTTGGGCCTGTCAGGGATAGTCGCCATAAGCTCGTAACCCAGCTTTTCATAAAAGCCTTTGGCTTGCCAGCTGGTGGTGTCCAAAAAGATGTTGCTGTAGCGCTTTTCAATTGCAAAGGCTTCTGCTTTCTTCATGAGTTCTGTCCCTATCCCCTGTTTTCGGTGCGTCTCATCCAACCATACTATTTCAACATGCAGCGTATTCCAGTAACCGGAAGCGCGCAGGCCGCCGATGATCTCTTTTGTGGTATTGCGCACAAATAAAAACAGTTTGGTGCTGGGTTCTTTTTGTAGCTCAGGATTTTGCGCGTTGTTGTAATCTATCAGTCTCTTCAGTAGCGCGGCGTCATCTTCGGGCGATGGCGTTGTGGTGAGTTCAATATCCATTTGTCTTTCTCTTGAGAAATTCAGGGTTTACGGGCAGGTATGGCGATGGACTATACCTGGGCGGCTAACCCTTGTCAGCCCTCGGGATTGATGATGCCGCTTATTATCAGTAAAAATACGAACAACACTGAATGTGCAAGAATCATCAAAATGCGCACCATTTAATTTTCTTAACCCTCCCCACCTTGTATATTCCCCGCGATTAATTTTTAATCACTCCTCGGTCAACAATAATGTATTAACTTTAATGGAGGTTTTTATGCGTAAGTTGCTGTTAACTGCTTTGATTGCCCTGAGTCCTGTGGCGTTTGCTGGTCCTGAGTGTACGACTGCCGATAAGGCGGAGTGGCAGGATAAGGATCAATTCCAGGAGAATCTCAAGGCTCAAGGTTACGATATCAAGAAGTTCAAGGTTACCTCAGGTAACTGTTACGAGATTTACGGCTGGAATAAGGACAAGCAAAAGGTTGAGATTTACTACAACCCGGTAACCGGTGCGGTAGTTAAAGAGGAAATCGAAGACTGATGAACGCAGCAACCGAAAAACTCTGGGACCCTTTGGTCCGTTTGTTTCACTGGTCATTGGTATTTATCTTTTTTGCCAATTATTTCTTTAATGAAGAGGGAGATGATTGGCACCAGTGGCTGGGCTATGCGGCGGTCGCGTGGTTGGTGGTGCGATTTGTCTGGGGATTTTTCGGTCGCGGTGCGGCGCGTTGGGCGGATTTTTTTCCGACGCCCGCGCGTCTTTCAATTCATATTCGCGCTCTGGTACGCGGCGAAGCTTATCACCGCATGGGCCACTCGCCGCTTGGCGGGCTGGTGATGATCCTCATGATGCTGTGTATCCTGAGTTTGGGGATCACCGGTTATATGATGCAGGAGATAGATTATTTCTGGGGTGAGGATTGGGTTGAGGAGCTGCATGGGTGGATCGCTAACAGCCTGCTTGCTCTGGTGATTATCCATGTATTCGCGGCCTTGTTTGAAAGCTATCGCCTGAAAGAAAATTTGCCCTTGTCTATGGTGACTGGCAAACGCCGTAAACTGGATTAATTGTGGGCTATAGCCGATATTTCGGTTATAGCCGCTTCGCTTTTTCCTACAACTCTTCACTTCGCGCGACTTCCATTCCAGCATATAATCACGCCACATCAAAAATAACCGCACACTGGTTTATTAAAAGACACGGGTGCGGATCATGTGGAGAGTGAGAGTATGTTGTTTCGTCTGTGTATTTTGCTGTGCTGGTTTTCCTCTGCAAATCTGTTGGCTGCCGAATGCTTGCAGCCGTCTCGCTTGAAGGCTCTGGATGCGCAATATGAAGAAGCTGTGCGCGTCGGTGATGTCAAATTCCTGAATACGTTACTGGCTGATGATTTTGTGTGGGTGCATAACCTGGAGGCGGATATCGAAAATAAATCCGGCCTGCTCACGCGTCTGAAAGCCGAGCAGGACATTGCCAAAGCGCGCAACAGTCACGACATTACCTTGCATGGTTTGGCCGACACGGTGGTATTGAGCGGCCTGAGTTCTGTTGATAAATACAATCCCGATGGCAAAACCTTCCGCACCTCTCGCTACCGTTTTATGCGCACCTATGTTGCGGTAAAAGACCAATGCAAATTGCTGTCGGTCCAGACCATGAAAGTCTGGAGCAGTGAGAACGCGGGCAAGATTGAATAAGCGGACGAGAAGCGGAGAGGAAGCCTTATGCGATACATCATTGTGGGCACGGGTAATATCAGCAATACCTATGTGGCGGCGCTGCAAAAATTATCCGGTAGCGAATTGATCGGCGCCGTCTCCCGCTCGGAGCGACCCTTACGCACGGCGCCTGGGTTACCGATATGGAAAAGTCTGGCGGACGTGGATCAGGCATTTGATGCGGTAATTCTTGCTACGCCCAACGGCTTGCATCACCAAGGCGCATTGCAGGCGGCGGCTTTAGGCAAACATGTGCTGACGGAAAAACCTCTGGATATCTCCCGCGCAGCCATGGACGAGATGATCGCCGCATGCGCCTCAGCCGGTGTGATATTAGCGGTGTGCTACCAGCGACGTACCAGCCCGGATAATCAAACCATTAAAAAATTGCTCGCGCAAAACGCGTTCGGCAAAATCTTTGCGGCTGATTTATCGGCGAAATTTTTTCGCGATCAGGCTTATTACGATAGCGGCGCTTATCGCGGTACCTGGGCAGTGGATGGCGGTGGTCCGTTTATGCAGCAGGCGTGTCATAACATCGATATCTACACCTGGTTTTTTGGTTTACCGGCGAAGGTGAGTAGCGTACTCGGGCGCTTTGCCCATGAGATGGAAGCGGAAGATCACGGTGCGGCGATCTTGCAGCACAGTAACGGCATGATCGGGACTATCATCGCGTCTACCGCCGCGCGGCCCGGCTTTGCTGCTCGCCTGGAGGTGCATTGTGAGAAAGGCAGTTTTACCCTGACTGATGATCGCATTACTTTTTGGGATATCACCGGTATCAGTAATCCCGCCGATACACAATTCAGTTACGCGCACGATGGTGCAACCAGCGCTGCTGTTACCGATACAACGGCACACGAAACAATTATCCGGGATTTTGAAATGGCTGCACGTACGGGCAGTGAACCACTGGCCAGCGCAGAATCCGCGCGATTAACCACAGAATTAATTTTACAAATCTACGCCAACGACACCGCCAAAACCATCAGCACACGTAGGTCGGATTAGCCAAAGGCGTAATCCGACACCACGCCCTTTCCATGCGAAAATTTTCTGTACTTGCGAGTGTATTGTCGGATTACGCCTTGCGGCTAATCCGACCTACAAGTGAAATGTGGTTTGGGTTATTGTGGGTGCTTTTTTGCCCACTTCGCGTATTTCTTTAACACTTTGTTGGGCGCGGTGGTAAACCAGGCGTAGCCGTCGAGGCGCTCTTGCGAAACCTGCCCGATGTCGTAATACACGGACCCGTCGCGATCACCGAAAACCGGGCGATTGGATTCGAGATCGACAAAGCGTGACCACATGGGTTCGGCGTTGGCATCGGCGGTCAGCACTTTGTCGCCGCGCTTCCAGGTGTAGCCAATAATGTCGTTCGCTTTATACCAGGCCGCAGCGGAATGAATAGCGTTAACCAATTCTGCCGAGGGGTTTTCAACTCCCATTAAAAATTCCAACATGGCGACGCTTTCCGCTGTGGACAGCGCAGCCATTTCATAAGCGCGGGCCTGGGCCGGCTCCAAAGTTACCGCATCGTGTTGTGCGCCCCAGATGCTCAGTTTTTCCCCTTGACGTACCTGTGTTTTCAATACGCAATCGATGGCCTTGTCGAGCGCTGCCGTGGTTTTTTCCTTCACGTCAGGCGACACAAACGCGAAGGCGCCTTCGCCCTTATTCACATGGTCCAATAACACCATGATGTCGCGCATCAAGGCATCGTTATAGGTGATGTGATCGTGATAGCCGCCCACCAGCGGATAATTTTGTGGCCAGCCGCCGTTAGGGTATTGCGCATCCAGTATCAAATTGATGCCTTTATAAAACGCATCGGCATATGTTGGTTTTCCGGTGGCAGTGTAAGCCTTGGCCAGTAAATCCAGTTGCGTGCTGGTGGCTGCGTTATCAAAGGTGGGAATGTAATGCGCTTCAACGCCAAACGCTTCACCGGGCTGACGCGGTTGCTGGCTCATATCGGTGCGCTTGGACCAACCGCCAGAGGGCGTCTGGAAGGACACCAGAATGTCGGCAATGCGTTGGCCTTCGGCTGTCTTGAACCAGTCCACGGATTGCTTCGGATCGAAACCGAATTCTTTGGTATAAGCCGGGGTTTTGGGTTCTTCTAATCCCTGCGCGGCCAACTCGGCCTGTATAAATTTGTCATCCACTTTCTTCCAGTGTGCGGAGCGCGCGCGGTACTCGCTCATGTCGAGCTGACCTTGGGCGGCATCGGTAGCGGATGGGGAGGATGATGTGCAAGCGTAAACACCGGCGAGGCTAAGCAGCCCGGCCAGAAACAACGGGAGTTTTTTCATGGATGTGTACCTTTGGTTTTTTTGCCGCCTCGGCGGTGCGAGGCCCGATCGATGGTTGATATTGTGGCGGCTTGTTATCAGGAGTGCGTCATGGATCGCGCTCCAGCTCTCTCAGTCGTTTTTTGAAAAAACGACTTGTGCAGTGTAGCAGCCAATGCCGGCGGATGCAGGTTTGGAATGGCTGCACTGGTGTCGCACCAATCATTGGGGCAGAATGAGCCATCTCCCGACCTGCCTTCATCTAGCAAGGAGCCCTCATGGCAAAGCTGTACTGTAATTATTTCCCCGACCTGCCCGCGAGTTGGCTGTGTAACCACTGCCATGCGCAATACAGCGAGCGCTGCATTCCCGCCGGCCACAGTGCGCACTGGGGGCGAAGAGGCCCGCGCTGTATCCTGTGTAACACCGAACTGCGTTATCTTGGTAGCGCCACCGGCGCCAAGCCCTTTTGGCAAATGCTGCCGCACTTTTTTCATTATCCGCTGCATATGAATAGCCTGATTGTGATTGTCGGACTGGCGCTGGGCAGCCTGTTACTCGGGGGTGGATTGTTTACGCTGTTTCTGGTGCTCTTCGGGTTAGCGGTGATGATCAAATACAGCTTTGCCATCATCGAACAGCGCGGCAGCGGTGCCTCCACCCCGCCGGGTGTGGGAGAAGTGTTGAGCAGCGATCAGGATCACCTGTTTTTAAAACAGATGGCGGTGCTGTTTTTGATGGGTGTCATCGTCGGTCTGGCGTATCAGGTTGGAGAGTTAGTGGGGATTTTGGTAGGCGGATTTATTACGTTGGCGATGCCCGCCAGCACCATGTTGTTGGCGGTGGAGAAGTCGGTTGGGCGCGCCTTGAATCCTCTCGCCCAATTGTCATTGATGACCGCTGTGGGTTGGCCCTATTTATTGTTATGGTTTTGCGTGCAGATTATTTCTGCCGGGCCCTATTACGGTTTTGAATTGCTGAGCGGCAGTTTGCCGGATATTTTGTTAATGCCGCTGCTGGTGGCGATCAGTGTGTACTTCACCTTTGTGTTGTACACCATGTTGGGTTATGTCTTGTTTGAATACCAACATGAATTGGGCTTTGAATCGGCAGTGGATGAAGAGCCGATGGAAGCCGATGAATTTGAAAAAGCCAAAGCCCTGGGCGAAGTGGCGGTATTGATCAAAGAGGGCGATTACATTCGCGCGCGTACCAGTCTGCGTAAAGCGCTGGATGTGGTGCGCGATGATATCGAGCTGCACCAAAGCTATCACAAATTATTGATGCTGCTGGACGACGATAATGCCTTAACCAATCACGCCCAATTTTTTATCGAGCTGACGCAGCGGAAAAATATGTTAAGCAAGGCTGTGCCGATAGTGCTGGATATACAAACCCGTGTGCCGGGTTTTCAATTGGAAAGTACCAAGCTGGGATTGGATCTGGCGCGCTTGCTGCAGCAACAGGGTAAGCACCGCGCGGTGGTGCGGTTGTTTCATAACCTGCATAAAACCAAAGGCGAAGACCCGCATCTGCCCGCGGCCTATTTAATTGTGGCGAAGATTTTTCATGAATATTTAAACGATGATGCCAAGGCAAAAGCGCTGGTGGAATTTTTGTTGAAGAAGTATCCCCACGCTGCGCAGAAAGCGCAGTTGTTGCAGATTCTTGAATCGATTGATAAGACGGCGTTGCCAGGTTAGGTAGAGTGCTTCTGTAGGTCGGATTACGCTGGCGCTAATCCGACCTACGGGTCATGTCAGCGAAGGTTTTGGCTTTTTCCAGTTGCTGGTTTCGTTGGTAGTATTGAGCCATTTGCTGAAGCAGTTTGGTCAGTGCCGGGTTGTTTACACCTTGCTGTTGGGCGCGCAGCAAAAATGTTTCGGCGGGTTTGATTGCGTTGGCTTGCCAGTATTTATAAGCCAGCGCCAGCGAGATGTTGCCGGTTAACGCCGGTGTTTGCGCGTGGAGTTGGCGATATTGTTGCAGAACCTCATCAATCATCGCTTTCCATGCGGCATAGGGTGTTTCTTTGGCAACAAACTGTTTCAACACCGCAAATACCGTTTCATGGAATTCCTTACTTTGCGGCTGACTTTTCGCCAGGTCGTAGCGCAACCGCCAGGGGCGCGGGTCGAGAGGTTGCTGTTCGCAGGCTTGCCGTGCCAGCATCTTTGCCTTGGGAAAATCCAGCGCGGTCATAGCTTGCTGGATACGTTTTAGTTTTTGTTCGTTGACATCATCCTGAATTTTTTCTTCCTGCACTTCCGAAAATTCCTGCTGGGTTTTACGGGCCAATAGCATCATGCCTGCTCCGGCCAACAAACCCCCGATATGCGCCCAATAGGCAATATTGGTTTCGGTAAAAAAGTGTCCGTACAACTCTTTGGCCAACCACAGCGGCAGAATAAATAACGCCGGTGCGCGGAATTCGCCGAAGTAAACAAATACCGTATAGAAGAAACGAATCTTACGCAGGCGATAGAGCGCGAGGTACATGCCCATCAGCCCGGAGATAGCTCCGGAGGCGCCTACCACAGGAACATAGGAATCATGATTAAAAGCAAGATGTAAAACATTAGCGGCTAACCCGGACGCGAGATACATACCCAAATACACATGGGGTCGCAACACGGTTTCCAAGGTAAAGCCGAATAAAAACAGGAACACCATATTACCAAACAAATGGTCCCAGCCGCCGTGTAAAAATTGGCTGGAGATAAACGTAAAGGGTTTGGCTTCCGCTGGCGTCATACCACCTTCAATGCTGCTCAGACGGTTGCGCTGCTCTTCAAATGCCCGCCGATGTTCCGGCCAATCTGCATGCTCTTCCGGTATGGTGATGCGAAAATCCCGCCAGCCTTCATGCAGGTAATGATCAAAACCACGATCAAAGAAAATCCCTTGCATCACGTAAGCGTCGCGCTCGGCAGCGCTCTTCAGTTCGGCCAGCTCATCCTGCAACTCGGGGTAGGCGGTTCTGCTGTAATCGAGAAAATATTCCCGTTCCCGTTCCAGCAATTTATGTTGCTGATAGATACGCGCTGCTTCCTGGGCAATCGCATTGTCGTTGCCCTGGTATAACAGAAAGATCAGCAGATTCAGCAGGATAAGGGCGATAGTAATAACCGGCGGTTTGGACCATTCCGGTTTATTTTCGATGGGGATAATCAGCATAGCGTGCGCGATCCACTGCGATAGGCGTAAAGGAGGCTAACTATCGCTAGCGTTGCACGTTTTTTCAAGCAATTTTTTAGTGTGGCTAGCGAGCGGCTACTGGCATAGCTATTAATACTGCTATTATGCAGATCGTTTCGGGTATGCTGCATACGCGTTAACTCAGTAAGCTTTTTTAATTTTTGTGCATTTATGGAATAAGGACAAGCTTCATGTTTGATGAAAGTGCTCTCGACAACCTTAAAAAGGCCTATCAAGCGGCGCCCTCCAAAGAACTGGCTTTTATTCTTCTGCAAACATTGGTCAGGAAAAACGATCTTGCAGGAGCCGGGATTTACCTACAGGCGCTGGCGCATTCCCTTGACGATGAGCAAATTCGTGAGCTCGCTACCCATGCACCGCAAACCGATGGCGATGAGTGGCTGGCCAGCCTTATTGACCGAGAATCCCCCGCGCAATTGATAACGCTCGCTCGCTGGCGTCTGAAGCAGGGGCGTACCGCCGAAGGGAAAAGCCTGTATTTGCAGGCGTTAGCGTTACAGCCTGAGTTGGAAACCCGTGAACTCAATCAGGATTTTGCATTGGACGCGGAGCAGGATCTCAATGCGCAGCAACAGGATCGACGGCCCTTGTTGAAGGTTGTTGAAAAAGCCAAGGTTCACGACCTGAGTGAGATCATTGCCTACCGTGAAAAAACCACCAATTTTGCCGATGTGGTGGGTCTGGAAGACGTAAAGAAGCAGGTTAACAAACGTATCATCATGCCGTTTCAAAAGCCGTCGCTATTTCAGAAATTCCGCAAAAAAATCGGTGGGGGCGTTTTGCTGTATGGTCCGCCGGGTTGTGGCAAGACGTTGATCGCGCGCGCAACGGCAGGCGAATGCAATGCCCAGTTTTACAATGTAGCGATCTCTGATGTGCTGGATATGTATATCGGCGAATCAGAAAACAAATTGCACGCGATTTTCGAGAAAGCCCGCGAGCAAACGCCGTCGGTAATATTTTTTGACGAAATTGAAGCATTGGCCGGTAAGCGCGAACATGCCCGCGACAATTCATCGGCGAAACTGGTAAGCCAATTTTTGTCAGAGCTGGATGGCTTCTCGCAGAATAACCAGGGAGTGTTGATCCTTGCATCCACCAACGTGCCTTGGGCGATTGATCCCGCCTTCCTGCGCCCCGGTCGTTTTGATCGCATGTTCTTTATTCCGCCGCCGGATAAAGAAGCGCGACTTGAAATACTCCAGCACCATTTAAAAGATCGACCGATCGATAATCATCTGAACCTGGAAGCCATCGCCGCGAAGACCTCCGGTTATTCCGGAGCCGACCTTGCCAATATTATTGATATGGCCGCCGATGAGGCGATTGATGATTCGCTGGCGAGTGGTGAAGAAAAAAATATTAACCAGCAACATTTGGTGCAAGCACTGTCGGAATCCCGTGCGACGACCCTGGAGTGGTTAACCACCGCGCGTAATTATGCGCGTTACGCCAACGATGGCGGTCGCTATGACGACGTTGTGGCCTTTTTGCGGAAGCATGGAAAATGAAAACTATGTACCAGATTGTTGATGAACCAAAACCGAAAGCGCTTTCTTATTTAATTGTGCCGCCGATCGTTATCCTGTTGGTGGCATTTTTCCTTAACCCCTATTGGGCGGTGCTGTGGTTAATTGTTAATAGCGTCCTGCTCGGCTCGCGCACCTTATGGAAAGAGGTTGGCATCCTCGCATTGGGTTCTGCACTGGCATACGGTTACCTCGTCGGTCTGGGGTCGTTATTGGGTGCCGGATATTTTGCGGGTGTTGAAGAGGCGCCGCGTTATTTTTCCATCATCTATCGCGGTATTTGCTACTTCTTTTTGTACTGGGCGATCTTCGTGCAGAGTCAGTCTTACGCGATCTTTAAATATTGGCAAACCGAACAGGATTAACAGGGATTCACGTCATGTCCGATATAACAAACGTTTCCAACCAACACCGTTACGAACAGGTTCTGCGCTATCTGCATCATGGCCAGATTAAACTGGCTATCGAAGGTCTGCGGGAATTATTGGGCAATGATCCCAATCAATCCCTCTATCACGCGACGCTTGCCTTGTGCCTGATGGATGCAAAAAGAATTTATGCGGCAGAGATTGAATCTGCTGAAGCCTTGCGTCTCGATCCGGCCAGTGCGTATTCGCATTACGTCTCGGCGGCGGTTTTACTTAATCGCAACCAACCCAAAAAAGCGCTCGCCGCGTGCTTGACGGCCTTACAGATCAATCCTGAATATCTTTCTGCCATCCTGTTGTGCGCGCGCATTCACAACGCGCTGGGTGATAAAAAAGCACATCAGGCCTTGTTGGATAAAGCCTTGCAACTCGATCCGGAATCGGTTGAAACGCTGGTAGCTTATGGAGAATATCATCTGGCAGCTAACAACCTGCCAGCGGCGCAGGATTATGTGCAGCAAGCATTGGCCATCAGCCCGGAAGATGAGTCTGCGCATCTGCTGGCTGGCGAACTCGCCTTGAAAGCAAAAGACACCAGAGAAGCGCACTATCATGCAGGCTACGTGATTCGCTATAACCCGGATAACGAAAATGCATTGTTGCTGATGTGCAACATCAAGATGCGTGAGAATTGGTTAATGGGATTGTGGTGGCGCTTTAATTCCGCACTGTCCGGCATGAGTCATTTGCGTGCGGGGTGGATATTAATTCTTGGTTATTTATTATTTAACCTTGGCTCTGTGTTTTTAAGCCATATGGGTTACCCGGCGCTCGGCAGCATGGTTACCTTCGGTTGGCTTGGGCTGGTACTGTATTCCTGGTTTGGTATTCCGATCTATCAAAAGATGCTGGCGAAAGAGTTAGAGAAATTTCGCTTCAATAATGACTTTTGATCTGCGCGATTTTTATTCGTTTTTTTTGAGTGCAACCTGCTTGGTAGATACTTCAGGGTTAGTAAAAAACTAACCCTGAAGGTTCCGGCGACTAATGACGCTGTCCAGCAATTAAACACCTGAAGCAAACCCGCACCAGCACTCACTGTGATGCAGTTACCAAAAGTTCATACACAACTTTATGCACAGCTTCTGTGGATAATCACTGTTGATGACTTGATCAACAGCGACCTTTACTTGATCATTCTGCTGACTTTCTGCACACCGACAAGGACTCTCCGGCATGTCTATCTGGTTTACCTACCTCGCCTGCGTATGCATGGCATTGTCTTTTATCGCGGTCTGGTCGCCCTGGCGTTTTTATCGCCAGCCACTGTGGTTCTGGCTGCTGATCTTTACCGTGCTTCTGGCTTTGCCCGCGCACTTATTAACACCCCTGGCATTGGTGTGGATAAGCATAGGCGTGGCGGGTTGTTATTGGGCGCAGCGGCACGCGCCCTGGGTAATGATTCCATTGGCGGTTTATCTGTTTGCTATGGGATTAGGGGTACTGCCTGGGTTTGCGCGCGTCACCTTGATTGAACCGATGTTGATCGGGAACGGAGCAACGCCATACGGTTTGCGCATCGGCCTGGCCAAACCCATCGCCGGTTTGTTGGTGCTCGGTTGGCTCGCATCGCGTTGCCCATCATGGTCTGCGGTAGGGCGCCTGGCTTTGCGTTGGCAACAGTGGTTGCCGCCAGCCGTTATCGTGATACTGGTTGCCTGGTTATTGGGGCTCGCGGTGGATGTGAAATACCTGTGGTGGACACCGTTGTTTATTCTTTTTAATACCCTGTTTACCGTACTGCCGGAAGAAGCATTTTTCCGCACATTTTTTCAACAGCCATTGGAGCAGCGGTTTGGTAAAGCCTGGTGGATTTTGTTAGTGGTGGGCCTGCTATTTGCCTTGGCTCATGTGGTACCGGTGAGTGTGGAATTGTGGCGGCCGTTCACGGTGATCGCGGCAGCGGGTGTGGCATACGCCTGGGTTTATCGGCAAGGTGGGCGCGTTGAATCCGCGGTGTTGACGCATATGGCGGTGAATAGTTTGCACTTTGTGTTGTTGGTGTATCCGTTGGGGTTTTAGGGAAAACTGAAGAATATTTTTTGATTGATTGATTGATTGAACGGATGGATGGGTGATTGTGGATATATTGAAGACGTTTGGTTTGTTTGTGCTGACGGCCATTGCTGAAATTGTCGGGTGCTACTTGCCGTATTTGTGGTTGAAGCAGGGCAAAAGCATCTGGCTGTTATTACCGGCGGCGGTTTCCCTGGGATTATTTGCCTGGTTATTGTCCTTGCATCCCACAGCAGCAGGTCGTGTATATGCTGCTTACGGGGGAGTCTATATCTTTGTCGCCATTCTCTGGCTGTGGGGCGTAGATGGCATTCGCCCCGGCGTGTGGGATGTGGTGGGGTCAATGGTCGCGTTAACGGGGATGGCAATTATTATGTTTGCTCCCAAAACTTGAATTATTAAATTATTGTCATCAAAGGCAATTATTTTTAAGCTGGTGCATAGGGCGTTCTCCGGGACAGCTGTACTGAGCGGCTAATTAAAGATAGCTGATTTTACGAACAGTAGATGGCGGATATTCTGACAGTCATTATTTAATACTGTTATTTGAGATTAACATTATTGCGGGATAGATGATTATGCTGGGACGATTTTGCTTGGCCGTTGTACTCCTTTTTGCAAATGCGACAAACGCTGAAACACCAACAAAAATAGCGAAAGAAAAAAGAGATCCGGCAGCTATTCTGGCAGAGGATTTTTTTACCCCTATTAATGAAAGAAATTTTCGTTTATCACCTGATGGAAAATATCTAGCATTTTTCAATGAAACAACTAATGCGTACACGCTGACAATAACGGATCTTGAAAAGCTGGAGGTCATCCACAACTTCGCTATTAGCTATAAATCGCCAAGCAATCTCACATGGATTAGTAACCGTCGGCTGATCTTTGGCGTTAATGGCGCCATCAATTCAGTCAATCTTGATGGAACCGATCTTCGAGTTCTTATCAGTCATCTCTACGAGCCCGAGAATATAAATAGTTATAGATCTTTGGTTAACAATTTTCGTTATTGGTCGCTAATGGATTCACTGGCCGACAATCCTGACGAAATACTGGTTTCTTCATATGATAAAAATGGTTACGCCAACATTCATCGTATTAATGTCTTTACGGGAGACAAAGAAGATCTATATGTGGCCAGGGAACTCAAGGCTGGTCGCCTTTATACCGATAGAAATGGCAATGTTTTATTGGCTGAGAAAGTTAAAAAAGAGGTTCGTGAATTTTACAAACTCACTACTAGCAAGAATGACAAGCCTATGCTTGCCAGTATCGATATTGCCAATCAGGTATATGATCTCAGTTATGACGCCAAATCTTATCTGGCCAGGCAGGTGATTGTTAACGGCTTTGGTTATGAGAAGGATGTTATCTACCTGTCGGAGAATGTTACCGGGGATCGGTTCAGATTAGTAAAATATAACTATGTTACCAATCAACATGACGTCATTGCCAATGATGAAATTTATGATGTAGGAACTGTTAATGAACATGTAGACCTCATGTTTTTCCACAAGGAAAAGAAGCTTGTCGGCATTTCCTACCAAGCGGACAAACCTAAAACAATCTGGTTTGATGAGCGATTTAAGGAGTACCAGCGGCGTCTGGATGCGCAATATGTGGGGCGCATTAACGAGATCTTTGATTGGAGTGAAAATGCTGACCGACTTCTTGTGTATAGTTGGAGTGCAAGATCCAGAGGCAAGATCATCATATTTGAACCTGAGTCCAATCGCTTTATCCTGCAAAGTCACTTTTCCACTGATCTTGATCAGTATGCATTAGCTGATAAAGAAATTTATACCTATCCAGCACAAGACGGTACTGTTATTCGGTCTTATCTAACCCTTCCGGAAAAAGATAAAAAAGGCAAGCTTCCGCTCATTGTGCTGCCTCACGGCGGGCCTTTTGTACGGAGCGAATATACATATGATGGTTTCGTGCAGTATTTCTCAAGTCGTGGCTTCGCGGTAATTGAACCCAATTATCGGGGGTCGGTGGGGTTGGGGAAAACGCATCTGGTTTCTGGAAAGCATGAAATCGCGAACCTGATGTTAAGTGATATGGCAGATGGTGCGCGTGCTTTAATAGCGCAAGGAACAATAGACCCAGGTCAAGTTTATATCCTTGGTTTTAGTTATGGCGGTTATGCAGCCATTATGAGTGCGCTCAAATATCCTGATCTGTACAGTGCTGCAGTATCCTATTCTGCCCCTCTTGATCTGGTCGCCCAGCTTAAGTATCACAAGAAAGAAGATCATTGGTTTGCCTATGAGTTCTGGAGTGACGTCATCGGCTTAAAAACGAAAGGTAAAGACCACATTAAATCTCTATCTCCGCTTCATCGAATGGAAGAAATTAAGGTGCCTTTATTAGTTTTTCACGGAGAGTTGGATACCATCATCCCCAAGGATCAGCCTGAAGCGTTTAAAAAAATGGTAGAGAAGAAAAAATTAACTATTCCTGTCACTATTTTGAAATCTGAAGGACACGGCTTGGGTCTGGTGAGTAGCAAGGTATATTTTTCTGAAAAAGCCATTGAGCATTTTAAGCGTCATAAAAAGAACGATCTGTAATCTATAAGCGGTAGTATCAGTAGGATATGGCGTAGGTCGGATTAGCCACAGGCGTAATCCGACACCACTTTTCAACACGGATTAATTCGTTACATACAACTCACGCAAGCGCTGCAATTCTGTTTCACTCACTGCCAGTTCTTCGCGAATAAAATTCATCGCGGAGCCGTGATTTTTTTCCAGTTCGGCAAACATGGCCTCAATAAACATCGGGTCCGAGCCCATAAATACCTGGCGGGCTTCAACCGGCATGGCAGCTATACCAGCGTGGGGGGCTTGTTTGTCATCACTGATGTTGGGTTTGTTGCGCGCGTTGCGCATTTGCTCCCGCGCACCGAAGTCTGCCACTTTTTCAGTGAGGGCATAGTCCTCTACCACGACGTTGCGCGGCACATCCAGGGCGGTAAGAATCAATGCAGCGGCCATGCCGGTGCGGTCTTTTCCTGCGGAACAATTAAAGGCCAAGGGCGCTTTGCCGGCGGCGAGGTCGTCGAACATTTCACTTAACTGTCCTTTAAAGCGGTATGGGCCCTGGCGATAAAATTCCTTGAACATGGCTTGCGCGTCCGCCGTTGTTTTTACCTGATCAAAACGCAGGGCGCCCTCGGCGGAAATCAAATCGCGCATGGAATAATCCACTACCAGATATTTAGCTTGTGGTGCGAAGGATTGCCAGGCAGTCGGTTCGTGTTGCAGTTCTTCGCGAGAACGAAAATCACACATCACGCTCAGGTTAAGTTTACCAAGGTAGGCGTAATCGTCAGTGGTCAAATCCACCATGGTGCCGCTGCGATAAATCTTGCCCCACTTCACGTGCTTGCCGTCAGTGGTGGCGTAACCACCGAGGTCGCGAAAGTTAAATCCGCCTTGCAAGGGCAATACTCGCTCGCCGACCCAATGGCCTTCGCCCTGTTGCGGTTGCACAAATACATATTGGCGTTGGTCTGTATCGCGTGCTAACAAATAACTGTTGCCGGTTATACCGCGTGCGATTAATTTTTTAGCACTGGCATCCGGCGCATCTGCGATAAAAATATCTACCGGGGTGTTGCCTTCAGCAAATGACCAGGAGACTAATAACGAATCCTGAAGAAAAGGTTGTTCCTGCGCAACCAGTGTCAACTCACTCAGTGACGCCGGCTGTTGTTGTGTCTGTTGCTGCGTCTGCTCCAGGGGTGAGTTGCAGGCGCTGATAAAAAGCAGCGATGACAGCGCGATAGTTTTGTAACTCTGAATAATATTTTTCATCATTTTTTTTCCTTAGAAACTGGCGCGTACGCCGACAAGATAACGGCTGCCAAAACCTTCCACTTCAACGGGGCGTTCGGTGGTGCCCTGGTAGCGCACACCCATTTCGTCAGTCAGGTTATTAGCATCGAAGTAAAAGCCAATGGTTTCGGTAAGCTGGTAACGCACCGATAAATCCAGGCGTTCAGTTTCCTGCCAATAATAATCGCCGCTGGAATCCGGTGAGATATCGTCCAGCCAGGCGTCGCGCCACTGCCAATTCAGGCGCACCGACCAACCGAAATTTTCATAAAACAATGAGGCGTTGATGACTTGATCCGAGGTGCCGGGGAATGCAGTGGTGCGGCCATCGGGGGTAGTGAATTCGCCATCCAGAAATGCCACGTTGGTTTGCATACCGAAACCTTGCAGGGCCGTGGGCAAAAAATCCCATTGGTGCAGATAGGCCAGCTCCACGCCGGATAATTTTCCGTCGCTGCCGTTCAGTGTGGTGGCATAGTCATAACCGGTGCGATCAAAATCCGGGCTGTCAAAACGATCATCCTCAACCGTGGTCACTGAATCGAACAACACATCATCGACATCGCGATAGAAGGTGCTGATGGAAGCCAATGCGGCTTCGGTGAAATACCACTCCAGCGATGCATCAAAACCTTGGGCCATTTCCGCTTTTACTTCCGGGTTACCACCGGACACCGTTTGGCCCGCATCACTGACATTGGCGCCGGCGCGCATTTGCGTAAAGTTGGGTCGACTGGTGCCGGTGACGGCGGCGAGGCGTAATTTCACATCATTACGCAGGTCCATGTTCCAGTGGATGCTGGGGAAAAATTCGGTTTCACTGCTATCGACACTGGCTGGCACAATCATGGCATCACCGCTGGTTTCATCGACACCCTGGTTAATAAATCCATTGCTCACCAATGCCACGTGTTCGAGGCGCACGCCGAGCAATAATTGTTGCTTATCCCAGGTCCAGGTATTCATAGCGTAAGCACTGGTGACTTCTTCGGTGATGGTGTAGCGGGTTTCGGGCGGAAAAAAATCAGCGGGATCAACCAGATCGGCAGCAATCAAATCATCCATGGCGTTGTCGAGCTGTCGGCGCAGACCGCCGTTGTCGACATAGGTGGCGGTAAAGCCGCGCGAAAAATTTGTGTCCCAGGCATTGTCGGTAACAAATTCGGCAGGTGTCCATTCTGCACCTATGGCTTGCGCCATGGGGCCGACGGCAACGAAGGCCGAGCTGCTGCCGGGTGAATTCGCTTCGCGGTCATCGTATTGCACACCGAATTTAATGTTCATATCGGTGTTGCCCACTTGCCAGTCGCGGCTTACATCCACTTTAGCGGTGTAGGATTCAGTTTCCGATTTCATCAGGTAATTCACCAGGCCATCAAAACCGAAACCGGTTTGGTTAAGCATATCCGTGGCGGCGCCACGGGTGTAACCTGCCGTTGCGTCTTCGATGGTGGAGTACAATTGCACGCGCGGTAAATTGCGATCGCTCGTGTCGTAGCTGAGCGAATGAAATTGCAATGGATCTGTCTGGCTGCTGAGAATAATCGGCAGCTCGGTGGATGATTCAGTCTTGGTGTAATTTAATCGCCAATCAATTTTCCAATGGGTCAACTGATGATCGCCACCGAGGGTGTTGGTGAAGGTGGAGTTTTCATAATCACCATCCTGCAACCAACCCTGTACCGGTACGCCGACCAGCTCACCACTGTCAGTGCCGCGAGTGCCGGAGATTGCATCTTCCAGATGCAGTTGATACATGTTGCGCAATTCGTGATCGAGGAATTCGGTGTACAGCGATGAGAAAGTATAAAGATGATCTTCGCTCGGTTTGAATTCAAACTTCGCCATAGCGGAATTGGTTTCGCGTGTTAATTGATAGCTGCGAAAATCAAACAGCGTCGGCGCATTATTTTCGTTGTAGTCCATTTCATTGTTGTCAGTGACCTGCTCCATGGAAAAGCTCGACACCGCCACTACCGCACCAAAGGTCTCACCACCCCAGGCCAGGCGTGCGGCGTAACGTTCCTGATCGCCATCGCCCAATTCCATCGTGCCTAAACCCAAGTCAAGATCCGCGCTGAAGCCGGCTTTGGATAAAGGTGAATAGGTTTGGATATCCACGCGTCCGGCGAGTGCTTCGGCGGGCATGTCCGGCGTGAGGGTTTTGCTGATTTCAACGGAGTTCATCACCGCCGCCGGCACTGAATCAAAGCGGAAGATGCGCTCTTCTGCACCTAATACATTGATGCCATCAAAGGCCACGCTGGTCCAGCGCGCGGGTGCGCCGCGCACCTGGATATAACGTTCTTGCCCCTGGTCGCGTTGCACGGCCACAGCCGGTAAACGGGCCAGCGCCGCCGCAGCGGTTTGATCGGGGAAGCGACCTATGTCATCGGCGGCGATAACGTTCACCACATTCGTGGCATTGCGCTGACGCAGGATGGATTCGGCCTGGCTGTCCTTGATGGGCGTACCAGTCACCAACATCTCTTCCAGCGTCGGTGCCTGAATAGTTTGTGCTGCAGCGAGCGTGGGTAAGCTGGCACAACACAGCGCTAATAAATTGCGGTTGAAAATTTTTTTCTGATAGAAAACTGAACACATTACCAATAATCCTCAAGGAATAACCTGACTCAATGTTGGGCTACAACCTAGAAGAAAAATGTGACAAGTGAGTTACTATTTTGTAGTAATTTTATTAACAAGTAACACGTAAATGCTTTTGTAGAAGATTCATTGAGTTGTCACTAACTTGTTACAAAAATGTCATACACGGCTCGTAATCTGTCGCTTTTGAGTGCGGTAAGACGTCGGAGGATGTGTGGCAAATACCAAGTTACCTGAATTATCCAAAGCGGAGTTTTCCTTGCTGCATGTGTTATGGAAGAAGCAACCGCTTTCCGTGCGTGAGATTCATGAGCGCCTGGATAACGATTGGGCTTACACCACAACCAAGACAGTACTGGATCGTCTGGTGAGCAAAAACATGTTGCACCGCGAAGCAATGCACGGTGTGAATGTGTATCGTCCGGCTATCGGACGTGCAGCGGGGCTGGCCCATTGGGTGCGCTTTATTGCCGACAAGGTATTTGAACTGGAGCCCGCTGAAGTGGTTAATCTGTTTGCAAAACGCAAGACCTACAATGATGAAGAAATTGCCGAGCTGCGAGCGCTCTTGGCTGAGGATGAAAAATCCCGCAAGGAATAATGCTTCCTTTTTATCGGGGAATAAATCGTGCCTGAATACCTGGGTTATCTGCTGGTTGATTACAGTTTTCTGGTGTTGTCAGTTGCGCAACGATTTATTTTATTTTCCGCAGCCGGTTTGTTGTTGGTGTTGTTGATTGCCAGAACCTTTCGTCTGCATCCGCACCGGATGGCATTTATCTGGCTGTTGTATCTGGTGTGGCTGATTCCCGCTTCAGCACCGTTAATGCCGTCTCTGCCCCAGGGGTGGCTCGCCCATATGGGCTTGCAGGATTTCAGCTTAAGTGATCCCTGTGCGGCCTTGCCGATTGAGCGACTGGGAAACACCATCCTGCCTTTTGCGCCTTTCTTTAATACCAAGGTCACATTGTTTCTATTGTGGTTTGCCATAGCCAGTTTTCTATTGCTGCGCCTTGCGCTTAAGCGCTGGGAATTTGTTCGTTTGATACACCGTGCCTGCACGCTGACGACGACTGACCTGCAATCTTTATTGCTGGCCCAGCGAGCAGCCTACGGCTTGACGAGAAATGTTCGGCTGGTCTCTTCGGATGAATACCCCGCGCCTTTCACCATAGGTTTTTGGCGTCCGGTAATATTTTTACCGCAAACCATGCTCAACCAGCTGGATCGCAGCACCTTGATGGTAGTACTTGCCCATGAGTTGGCACACATCAAGCGACGCGATGATCTGTATATTCTTTTGCAACATATTTTCGGCGCGATATTTTTTTTCAATCCGTTGATTCGCTATGCCGATCGCCAGTTGTCGGAGTCTCGCGAGATGTGTTGCGATCATATGGCCGTTAACCAATGCCGCATCCCACCCCGTGATTACGGCCATGCCCTGCTCAGGGTTGTGGAATATTTTCGGCAGCCGGCGCTGGTTGCTGCACCGGTTGCCGGGTTCCTGTCACGCGATATCCATGTGCGTATCCGGTCATTGGTGCAGTTGCCGGGCAAACGCAAAAGCTGGTTGCCAATCGCATTGACGCTGTTGGGGCTGACTGGCGTGAGCACAGTCTTTGGCGGTATAAACCAGACGCCCGCGCACATCACTGAGATGCAGCAGGCGCGCGCGGCGCTGGTGCATCTTCAACCGGTGTCGCCTCTGCCTGATGGTGTGTTGATCAGTGGTGTCGACATACTCAGGCCGATGGGATGCTTCATGCCTCATCGCGATCAATATCATAGCGGTATTGACCTGCAACCCCTCGGTGGCAGTGCGCCCGTGGTGGCGTTTGTCGATGGTCGGGTTATCAGTGTGACAACGCTGCCAGCTTATGTTGGCAAGCTGGTGCGCATTAAACACGCCGGCGGTTTTGTGTCTGCCTACGCCCGCCTAGATGAAGTCTGGGTGCGCAAAGGCGACCAGATCCGTGCTGGCCAACCCTTTGCCAGTGTGGGCGCAACACCGCGCACGGATCACCTCCATTTTGAAGTCACTCGCGACCAGGCGGTGGTGGACCCCACCTTCCTGCTGCGATGATCAATACCGGTTGCGGTTCAGTTCAAAACCTCCCCCGCCTGAACCGCTGGCGGTTTTTATTCGAGCCTGCCGGGTCACATTTCTACCTTCATGACGTAGAATAGCCGCCTCATTGCGTCGCTAAAAAGCGGTCGGCTGTTGTTTCACATAGATTCACTTGGGGGGACCCGATGTCAAAGCTGCCAGAAACCCTGCGCGAGAATGTGCGCCTGTTGGGCGAATTACTGGGCGAAACCATTCATGACCACGAAGGGCCGGAAGTCTTTGCCAAGGTAGAGAGCATCCGCCAATTGGGCAAGGCGATTAACAGTGCGCAAAACGGTGATTCTGCTCCGTTGGTGACCATGCTGGGCGAATTGGACGATAAAGATATCCTGCCGATTGTGCGCGGTTTTAACCAGTTCCTGAACCTCGCCAATATCGCTGACCTGGAGTATTTCTCCAGCGCGGAATCCGAACGCGAGGACGGCCTCAAGGCCATGCTCCTGGAGTTTTCCGCCAGCCACGGCAAAGATCGCCTGGCCGATGTTATCCGTGACCTGCGCATTGAATTGGTACTCACCGCTCACCCTACCGAAGTTACCCGCCGTACCCTTATCCGTAAATACGACCAGATCGTTAACACTCTGGCTGACCGTCAGCGCGGCAACCTGCTGACTTTTGAGCAGGATAAGTTGCGCGGCCGTCTGCACCGGCTGGTGGAAGAGATCTGGAGCACTGACGAAATCCGTACCGAGCGCCCCACGGCGATCGATGAAGCCAAGTGGGGCTTCGCGGTGATTGAAAACAGTTTATGGCAGGCGCTGCCGGATTTTATTCGTCACCTGGATCGCCTCTGCTGTCGTCACCTGGATCAATGTCTGCCCATCGACTTGCAGCCGTTCCGCTTTTACTCCTGGATGGGCGGCGACCGCGACGGCAACCCCAACGTCACGCACAAGGTTACCCGCGAAGTCCTGCTGCTGGGCCGTTCCATGGCCGCAGAACTGTACGCGCGCGACACCCAGAGTCTGGGCGGCGACCTGAGCATGTACGAAGCCAATGACGAGCTGCGCAGCCGTTACCCCGACAGCGTAACCCCCTACCGCGACCTGATGGCTGACCTGCGCAAGCGCATCCTCGCCACTGGTGAATGGGCGCAGGCCCGCTTTCAAGGCCGTTCGGTGGAGGCGCCAGCGGATCTGATCGTCAGCCGCAACGACTTGCTCGAACCTTTATTGCTTTGCTACCGCTCACTGAAAGATGTGGGCTTGCCGCACATCGCCAATGGGCCGGTGATGGACACCATCCGCCGCATCCATGCCTTTGGTATTAACCTGGTGCCGCTGGATATTCGTCAGGATGGCGAGCGCCACGTAAAAGCCATCGATGAACTCACACAGTACCTGGACCTGGGCAGCTATCGCGAATGGTCTGAAGAGCAGCGTCAGACTTTCCTGTTGGAGCAACTGACCAGCAAGCGCCCGCTATTGCCAGCCAAATGGCCGATGAGCGACGAAACGGCCGAAGTGCTTGCCACCTGCCGTGTGGTGGCCAATGAGCCGGAAGAGATCCTGTCTCACTACGTGATCTCCATGGCACAGCAGCCATCGGATGTGTTGGTGGTGGCCTTGTTACTAAAAGAATGTGGCATGCAGTGGGCCATGCCCATCGTGCCCTTGTTTGAAACCCTCGACGACCTGGATCGTGCGCCGGTCGTAATGGAGCAACTCTGGCAATTGCCCTGGTACCGTGAATATTGCGGCAACAAGCAAACCGTCATGATCGGTTACTCCGACTCTGCCAAGGATGCCGGTAAATTGTCGGCGACCTGGGCGCAATACAAAGCCCAGGAAAAACTGGTCGCCCTGGCTGAAAAATACGAAACCAAACTGGTGTTGTTCCATGGCCGTGGCGGCACCATCGGCCGTGGCGGCGGCCCGGTAGAAAAAGCCATGGCATCCCAACCACCGGGTTCGGTCAAAGGCAAAATCCGCGTGACTGAACAGGGCGAGATGATCCGTTACAAGTTCGGATTGCCACGTCAGGCATTCAATAATCTGTCCATTTATGTGGCGGCAACCTTGCGCTCGACCTTGTCGCCCCATGCGGCACCAGCGCAAGAGTGGCGTGACATGATCGAGCGCATGGCCTTCCAGAGCCTCGAAGCCTACCGCAGTGTGGTGCGCGGCCATCCGCACTTTGTGCCTTACTTCCGCAGCCTGACGCCGGAACAGGAATTGGGCTTGCTCGCATTGGGCAGCCGTCCTGCCAAACGTAAGGCGACCGGGGGTGTGGAAAGTCTGCGCGCTATTCCCTGGGTTTTCGCCTGGACGCAAGTGCGCTTGAATCTTCCCGCGTGGTTAGGTACTCGTCAGGCGCTCGAATATGCGCTGAACGACCACCCGACCATACTGGCTGACATGGTCAGCAACTGGCCGTTCTTCTCCAGTTTCCTCGACTTGCTGGAGATGGTCATCGGTAAAGCGGACGGCCCGATTTGCGCCTACTACGAACAGCAGTTGGTGCCGGCGGAATATCACGGTTTGGGTCAACAGTTGCGCGCTGACCTGGCTGCGCTGGAAGTGTTGATGAATCGCATCAAGCAACAAAAGGATTTACTCAGCGACGAACCCCTGTTGCGGCAATCGCTCAGCGTGCGCAAACCTTATGTTGATCCCTTGAACTACTTGCAGGCCGAGTTGCTGAAGCGTTACCGCAGCAGTGATGCCATCAGCCCCGACCTGGAACGGGCGTTGAAAGTGACCATGGCGGGTATTGCGGCGGGCATGCGCAATACCGGTTGATGTTTTGCATCCCGGTTGCCTTGTGCAACCGGGATTTGTTTTACCTGATTCGTTTATTCGCACCAGATTCCTGCACAACCAGTATTTCACCGCCACATCTTTGACACTTATTTAAACCACGTCTATAAGTTAAGAACCCCTGAAATACGCTGGGGCCAAGGTGCTGCACGCAGCACAGCATATTACGTGTGTTGGACTGAGTAGCCTGGGTATGGATTCGGATTTTTCCCGCAACAAAACCTCCTTTGGGTCCGCTGATGCTGACTCCAAAAACTTCTTGTTGATTGCTGTCGGTGTGCAGCTTCTGTTGGCTTTCCTGGCTATTGTTGTTGCTTTTGCTGCACTTGAATCTCAATTGTGGCGCTGGTTGGCGAGTCTGGTTGCTGTTGCATTGCTGGTGGTTGGCATTATCCAGGTACGCAAGCATGTGCAGGTTCGGCAGCATCTGGAACAGCAACTGGTGGTACAACAATCCGAGCGTGAACACATCAGCCGGTTGACCCTGGTTAACAATAATTACCAGCAATTACTACAGGAATTGTTGCCGCTCTGGCGTCGCCAGACTGAGCTGGCGACACATCAACTGGAAGAGAGTGTTAATGAACTGGTAAATCGTTTTTCCAGCATTCACGAGCGCCTGCAAAATGCTGTAGGTGCATCGCGCGCGACGGCTGGAGATATGCAGGGGAGTGGTGGCTTGGGTGGTGTGATTCAGTTTGCGGATAGTGAACTGGGGCAAATGCTGCAAACCTTGAGCAAGGCTATTCAACATCGCGACGAACTGCTGCGCGAAATCACCGAACTTTCAAAAATTACCGATGAGTTGCGCAGCATGGGTTCCGAGGTGGCAGGTATTGCATCGCAGACAAATCTACTCGCCCTGAATGCCGCCATCGAAGCCGCTCGTGCCGGTGAATACGGTCGCGGTTTTGCCGTCGTTGCCGACGAAGTGCGCACCTTATCAAGTCGCTCCGGCGAAACCGGTTCGCGTATTGGCAAACGCATCGAACAAGCGAACGCTACGCTGCAAAAAACCCTTGATCGAACCGCTGAATTTGCCAAGCAGGATGATGCACGTTTGGCGCAGTCCGAAAGTGCCGTTCAGGAAGTATTAAATCAATTCCGCCATTCCGGTGAACGCATTATGGATTCGGCCCGCGCGCTGGAAGAAGAGAGCGCCGTCGTTCAGCATAATGTGGAAGAAGTCATGGTTAACCTGCAATTCCAGGATCGGGTCAATCAGATTCTGAGTCACGTTACGGCAGATATGGAAAAGTTTGTCAGCATGCTCCGCGAACAGCAGGCCAGCCTGGCGCGCGGTGACAATATCCAGGCCATTGATGTCAACGCCTGGCTTAACGATGTGCGCAAGTCATATACCACCCTCGAACAGGTTGCTGTCCACCAGGGACAAGCCAACGTCAAGAAACCCGAAGAATCACAAATTACTTTTTTCTAGGAGTTATACATGTCTAAAACGATCCTGGTTGTCGATGATTCTGCCAGTATCCGTCAGGTGGTCAGCATCACCTTGAAAAGTGCCGGTTACAGCGTTATCGAAGCCGTAGACGGAAAAGATGCTTTAACGAAACTGGATGGACAAAAAGTTAACCTGGTCATCTCCGACGTCAATATGCCAAATATGGATGGGATCAGTTTTGTAAAAGAAATGAAGCAAAAAGCTAATTACAAATTTACGCCGGTGATTATGTTGACAACAGAAGGTTCTGACGAAAAGAAAAAGGAAGGTCAGGCGGCAGGTGCCAAAGCCTGGGTGGTTAAACCCTTCAAGCCGGAACAAATGCTGCAAGCCGTTTCTATGTTGATCTGATCATGAATATCAGCCGCAAAAAAAATAAAGATCATACGCTGATCAAGCTGATCGGTGAAATGACAATTTATAACGCCGCACAACTTAAACACGATCTCTTCACCGACCACGAAAATTTTCCCGCAAAAGTGGTTCTGGATTTATACGCCGTTACTGAAATAGATACCGCCGGGTTACAGATTTTATTGTTGCTGCAGAAGACACTGGCGGAACGTTCCGTGGTTGTTTATATCGCGCGAATGAATGACGACGTCGAGCAGATTTTCCAGGCGCTCGACCTGAATGGCTACTTTGCCTTTGATGTATAACCTGTCGGCCTAGCCGACTGACCAATGGACCCCGGCCATGAATCTCGATGGAGCTCTACAAACATTTTTTGCCGAAGCAGAGGAACTGCTACAGGCTATGGAGTCCGGCCTGTTGAGCATGGAAGAAGGTAATACGGACGCCGAAACATTAAACGCCGTATTTCGTGCCGCCCATACTATTAAAGGTTCTGCTGGTTTATTCGGCCTGGATAACATCGTCAGTTTTACGCATATTCTTGAGAATGTGCTGGATCGTGTCCGCGACGGCAAGGTTGAAATCAATAGCGCGTTATTGAGCGCGCTGCTGCCCTGTCGCGATCACATTGCCACATTGGTGGATGATGTGATGAATCAGCGCGACACTGACGCAACGTGCCTGGCCAAAGGTAAGGAATTATTGGCGGCGCTTGAGCCCTGGTTGGATGACAGCATAAAACAAAAACCAGCCGCAACCGCATTACCGGGAAATGCCGCCGAAGCAACACCGACATTTGATAAAAGTGCCTGGCATATTTCTGTGCGCCTGGGTCCGGATTTGTTGCGCAACGGAATGGACCCGCTATCAATCCTGCGTTATCTGCGCACCTTGGGCGACATCACGCATATCACCACCCTGACGGATAACCTGCCGCCATTGGAGGCCTTTGATCCGGAAACCCTGTATCTGGGTTTTGAAATCACCTTGTACAGCGATGCAGACCAAGGTGCGATTGAAGATGCATTTATGTTTGTGCGCGAAGACTCCAGGATTCAGATAATTCCGCCGCGCAGTCATACTGATGCCTACATTAATCTGATCAAAAGTCTGCCGGAGAATACCCATCGTCTCGGTGAAATTCTGGTGAAGAGTCACGCGGTGACGTATCAGGAATTGGAACAGGCTTTATCGACCCAAAAACAACAAGCCAAGGAATTGGAGCCGGTCGCGTTATTGGGTGATATTTTAGTGCGCGACCAGGCGGTAGCGCCCGCACTGGTCAACGCCGCGTTGGATAAACAGAAAAAAAATGCCGAAAAAGCCGGCAGCCAGGAAAATAAATTTATTCGCGTGGATGCCGAGCGCCTGGATCATTTGATCAACTTGATCGGTGAGTTGGTTATCAATCGCCAGCGCGTCGATTTGCTGGCCGGGAAACTGGGCAACAGCAGTTTGATCGAAGCTGTTAATTCCATGGGCAATTTTACCGAGCAGATTCGCGATGCGGCTTTGACACTGCGCATGGTGCCGATCGGCGACACCTTTCAACGCTTCAAGCGTGTCGTGCGCGATACCGCCAAGGAGTTGGGAAAAGACATTCAGCTTGATATCAGCGGTGCTGAGACTGAGTTGGATCGCTCCATGGTCGAGAAACTTACCGATCCCTTGACGCATATTGTCCGTAATGCCATGGACCATGGCATAGAACCTATTGCCGTGCGACGCGAGCGTAACAAACCCGAAGCCGGTGTTATTTCCCTGTCGGCCTATCATGACGCCGGCAATATTGTCATTCGCATTGCTGATGATGGTGGCGGATTGGATCTGGAAAAAATTCGAAAAAAAGCGATTGCCAATGGCGTCATTGAAGAAGCGGACACCTTCACCACCCAGGAACTTTATCAGCTGATCTTTCACCCCGGTTTATCGACGGCGGAGCAGGTGACTAACTTGTCCGGTCGCGGCGTGGGTATGGATGTTGTCAAACGCAATATCGAAGCCTTGCAAGGCGGAATTGAAATAGACAGCGAATTGGGAATCGGTACCCGGTTCACCATACGTCTGCCGTTGACGCTGGCTATCATCGATGGCTTTCATGTTGATGCCGGTGGAATCGATTTTATCGTGCCGCAAAATACTATCCTTGAGTGTGTTGATTTGCCGTCACTCCCCCAGGTTGAAGGCCAGCATTGCGTCAACTTGCGCGGTGAGCAGGTACCTTATATTCGCTTGCAGGAATTATTTCACTTAGCAAGAAAAAATGACGTGCGCGAAAAATTGGTGGTGGTCCAGTTCGGTGAAAACCGTGCGGGCATTGTGGTGGACGATCTGCATGGTGAAATTCAAACCGTGGTAAAACCTATGGGACCGATCTTTCATGCCTTGAAAGGTATTGGTGGTTCCAGTTTGTTGGGCACCGGGGCGGTAGCACTGATTCTGGACGTGCCGCAGCTGATCGGTTTTGCCGTGAATGTGGAGCATCGACGTAACAATGTCCTCTCGCTCGGCCCTGCGGGCAACCTGTAAATCGAGCCGCAGCAAAGGATATTCAGGAGTTTAATGATGAATGATTTACTCAGGCAAAAAAAAAGCAGTCCGGGCATTGTAGCCAAACAATTCCTCACCTTTCGGATTGGTCATGAAAACTATGGTCTGGAGCTGTCGCAGACGCGTGAAATTATTGAGTACGGTGGTATTACTGAAATTCCATTAATGCCCAACTTCCTGCGCGGGGTCATTAATTTGCGCGGCGACGTTGTGCCGGTGATTGATCTTGCGGTACGCCTTGGCAGAAAACCCATCAGCGTACAGCGGCGGACTTGCATCATTGTGGTTGAGTTGACCAGTCAGGAACAGAACCACGTACTGGGTCTGCTCGCCGATGCGGTCAGTGAAGTGATTGAGCTGGATGAAACCAGTATTGAAGAAGCGCCGTCATTCGGTGCAAATATTCGCGCGGAATTTATTCTGGGCATCGCCAAGCAAGGTGAACAATTTATTGTGCTGTTGAATGCCGATAACACGCTCTCTATCCGGGAGTTGGCTCATCTGGTTGAAGCACAATTACAGTAGCGGTTAAACGGTAGGGAGAAAAATATGTTACGCAACCTTTCATTGAAACTGAAGATCATCGTACTGAGTGCGCTGATCGTCGCAGGTCTACTTGGGCTGGGTTTAGCCGCTATCACGCAGATGCAAGCTTACAACGCGATTGTGGATGACAGCCTGATAAAAATTCAACGGCGCTCAGACGCGTTGGCAGATGTTGAAAAAGCCAGCGTCAGCTTTCGCATGCAAGTACAGGAATGGAAAAACATTCTCCTGCGCGGCAACGATGAGGCTTTGTATGACCGCTATTACCAGAGTTTCGCTGAACAGGAAAAAGCGGTACAGGAATATCTGCAAAGCGGTATTCGTCGACAGAAAGAAGACAATCACGAGTACGCTGACTTTGAGGTATTGCTTAATGATCATCGCGAAATGGGGGCTAACTATCGTGAAGCCTTAAAGTCGTTTGATCATGCCGACCCGGAAGCGGGTAAAAAAGTGGACAACCTGGTGGCCGGGATGGACCGTGCAGCCAGTCAGCATATGCTGGAGTTGGCAGAAACAATGGCTGAAAATTTTGCCACCTTTATCAAGGAAACAGACAGCCATGTTGAATCACTTTACAGCGAAGCTCTGAGAGAGATGATCATCATTATTGTTGTGGCTCTGTTGATTATCCTCACTATCATGGTCCTGATTTTTTACGATCTGTTCCGCATGCTGGGTGGCGAGCCGGCCTATACCGCTGACGTTGTCAGCGAAGTGGCGCAGGGTAACCTGGCGGTCGACATTCAGTTAAAACATAACGATAAGGCATCATTGCTCGCTACCATCGCACAAATGCGGCAACAGCTATCACAAATTATTGCCGAGGTACGTAGCTCGGCAGATGCACTGTCTTCTGCGTCGGAAGAAGTCAATGCAACGGCACAATCGCTGGCAAAAGGCGCGTCGGTGCAAGCTGCCAGTGTGGAAGAAACCTCTGCATCCATGGAGGAAATGTCAGCCTCCATCGCACAGAATAACGAGAACGCCAGCGTCACGGATGGGATTGCCCAAAAAGCTGCAAAAGATGCGGTCAGTGGTGGTGAAGCGGTGTCGGCAACCGTTGATGCGATGCAAAAAATTGCCGAGCGCATCAGCGTGATTGATGACATCGCCTACCAAACCAATTTGCTCGCATTGAACGCCGCTATCGAAGCCGGACGTGCCGGCGAACACGGGCGCGGTTTTGCCGTCGTCGCATCGGAAGTGCGTAAATTGGCTGAGCGCAGTCAGGTCGCGGCTCAGGAAATTGGTGCCCTGGCGACGGAAAGTGTCAAGCGCGCTGACCTGGCCGGTAATCTGTTACAGGAAATGGTGCCGTCCATTCGTAAGACAGCAGATCTGGTGCAGGAAATTGCAGCCGCATCTTCCGAGCAAACATCGGGCGTAAATCAAATCAATGGCGCAATCGGCCAGGTCAGCCAAACCATGCAGCAAAACGCAGCCGCATCGGAAGAGTTGAGCTCGACGGCTGAAGAAATGAGTGCGCAGGCGTTGCGGTTGCAGGAGTCCATGACTTATTTCCGCCTCTCCGGGGATAACAAGGGTGGCAGTTACCAGAATTTTTCTCCTCGTAGGGAATACACCCAGGAGTCAAGCCGATCTGGCAATACCCCCAACAAAGCATCCTTGAGCAATGACGAACTCGACAAGAATTTTGTTCGCTTTGATTGATGTGGTGAATGTGCGTTATCTATGAATCAGATACCCAATGATAAGGAATTTTATTTGTTTCAGCAGTTGATCTTCCAGCGTTTGGGGATTCATCTGCCCGTACAAAAAAAAGCCTTGCTCAGCAACCGCTTGTGGAAGCGGTTGCTCGCGTGCCAGCTTGAACGGTTTGAAGATTACTATCGTTTCATCATCAGTCCCCAGGGGCGCGAAGAATTAAATAAAGCACTGGAATTGATCACCACCAATGAAACTTATTTTTTTCGCGAGCCCAAGCACTTTGATTATTTGCGTGATGACATATTGCCGCGCTGCCGAAAGGGCGAGGTTTTCCGGGTGTGGAGTGCGGCGGCATCGACGGGCGAAGAACCCTACAGTATTGCGATGGTTCTGCGCGACCGCTGCCCGACGGAGTGGGAACTGTTGTGCTCCGATGTAAACGCAACTGTTATCGAACAGGCCAAAACCGGTATCTACCCGGAGATGCGCGCGCGCAGTATTCCTGAAGGCTATTTACGGCGGTTTTGCCGCAAGGGGGTTGGTCCGGAGCAAGGCAACATTCGCGTGGTGGCAGAGCTGCGTGATCGAGTTGATTTTTTTACGCTCAACCTGCATGAAACATTTGCTGACATTGGCCAATTTGATTTGATTTTTTTACGCAACGTGCTGATCTATTTTGAGAATGAAACCAAACAGAAGGTGCTGGAACGTATAGCCGGTAAACTCAAACCGGACGGTGTGTTATTCGTGGGGCATTCAGAAAGTTTGCACGGAATTACGGAGCGTTTCTTGCCGGTAAAGCCGGCCATTTACCGTCGGGCAAAGTAGGCCAGACAGAATTTACACAGGAACAGAAAAGATATGGTGCGATTGTCGGACACCGTAACCTCGAACCTCAACGGAGTAATCCGAAGGTATGACCTATGCCTGCGGGCAAATTGTTAAGTATTCACCCGGGAGACTGGTATTTCGGTAACGAATACAGCCGCCTGCGTACCGTGCTGGGTTCTTGTGTTGCACTCACGGTTTGGCATCCGACACTTAAGTTGGGGGGGATGTGCCATTTTTTATTGCCGACACCACCGACGCGACCTCAAACCGCTGTGCTGGATTGCCGCTATGCTGAATCTGCATTGTTAACCATGAAGCAATCCATGCTGCGCTACGGTGAGTTGCGTCATTTTTTAATTGGCCTGTTCGGTGGTGGTGACATGTTTACGCCTTCCGGGCCTTCTGCGATTGGCGAAAAAAATATTGATTATGCTCAGCAATGGCTGGCGCGGGAGCGGTTGGCCGTACAGCGGACAGATGTGGGCGGAACGGTGTCGCGCTCGCTGACGTTTTACCTGCAAACCGGCGAAATTCATATAAAACAATACAACACCCGCCCGGCCAACAGAGCCTGAGGCATGTTGTTGAAAATCGCTTTTTTGATGAGGTTGTTATGGCAATAGCGGTGCTGGTTGTCGATGATTCTGCCGTCGTGCGACAAGTGTTGACGGCAGTCCTGAATGAGGCGCCGGACATCAACGTCTATGCCACGGCCTCTGATCCTATCTTTGCGCAAATGCAAATGCAAAAACGTTGGCCGGATGTCATTGTGCTGGATATTGAAATGCCGCGAATGGATGGGCTGACATTCCTGCGCAAATTAATGGCCGAGAAGCCGACGCCGGTAATTATTTGTTCTTCGTTAGCGGAGAAGGGCGCGGAACTTTCCTTGCAGGCTTTGTCCGCCGGCGCTATCGATATTGTGACCAAACCGCAATTAGGCGTAAAAGATTTTTTGCTGGAAACCAAACAGCGTTTGTGGCAATTGATTCGCGGCGCAGCCGGCGCACGCATTTCACGGCGACGCCATGAAAACCTGCCATCTTCGCCAGCACCGGCCGTCGTTGATTTGGTCAAGATGACGGCAACCACAGACAGAATTACGGTGGTGGGTACGTCGACCGGTGGCACCCAGGCGCTTGAACAAATATTGTCGGCGATTCCGCGCACCTGTCCCGGTATTGCTGTGGTGCAACATATGCCCGAGAAATTTACGGCGGCATTTGCCCGACGGCTTGATGGGTTATGTGAGGTTGAGGTAAAAGAAGCTGAAACTGGTGACCGTTTAATTGCCGGTCGGGTGCTGATTGCGCCGGGTGGTTTTCATATGGAAGTGCAACGTTCCGGTGCGCAATACATTACCAAAGTGTTTCGTGGCCCGGCCGTGAATCGCCACTGTCCTTCGGTTGATGTGCTGTTTCGTTCCGCAGCCCGTGCAGCGGGACGCAATGCTACGGGCGTGTTATTGACCGGCATGGGCGATGACGGTGCCCGTGGCTTGTTGGAATTGCGCAACGCAGGCGCGCGCACCGTTGCACAGGATGAAGCGACCTGTGTGGTGTTTGGTATGCCGAAAGAGGCGATTCAGATGGGCGCTGCCAAAGATATATTACCGCTGTGGAAAATCCCCACCGTGCTGGAGAGCTGAAAATGATAGAACACATTGAAGATATTCGCTTGCTGGTGGTCGATGACAGCAATGTGCAGCGGCAACATGCACAAGGTCTCGCGCAACAATTGGGCGTGACGGCGATACTCGGTGCGTCTGATGGTGCGGATGCGTTAAGGGTGCTGCAGCAAGAGCAAGTTGATGTGGCGGTTATTGATCTGGAAATGCCGGTCATGGATGGAGTGGAATTAATTCGCTCTATCGCACAACAACAGTTAGCCAAAAGCGTCATCATTCTCAGTTCAAAAGATCCCGTACTGATCTCCAGTGTCGGTACCATGGCAGAAGCCGATGGCTTATACGTGCTGGGTACTTTTCATAAACCGATGCAGTCTGAATTATTGAAGTGCAGTTTGTTGCGCTTTTTGCAGGATAGTCGCACGCAACAAAAAGCGGTACAGGACACGGCGTTACCAGAGGTGACGGCAGTAGAATTAAGTCAGGCGTTGGAGCGCAATGAGTTGAGTTTGGCTTATCAACCGAAATTAACGGTACAAGGGTTGTTGTTGCGCGGCGTTGAAGCCCTGGCGCGTTGGCATCATCCGGAAAAAGGCGCTATCTCTCCCGGTCATTTCATTCCCCTGGCGGAGCGTCATGGCATTATTGATGTATTGACTCGCCACTTGTTGTTAAAAGCATTAAAACAGAAACAGATGTGGCAGCAGCATGGTTTGCGTTTTCACCTTGCGTTTAACTTATCACCGCTGTCATTGGCGGACCCGCACATGGCAGACTGGATGACGCAACTGGCTGTGGATCATGATATTCATCCTGCGGATCTCACGCTGGAAGTGACAGAAAATGCATTGCTCGGTGAGTTGGCTTGCGCCATTCAAACCCTGGCGCGCTTGCGCTTGAAAGGTTTCAATATTGCCATTGATGACTATGGCACCGGGTTCGCCAACGCCCAGCAGTTATCGCGTGTGCCGGCAACTGAATTAAAACTGGATCGATCCCTCGTCGACCGTGTAGCATCTCGTCCGCAACAGCGGACCATCCTGGCCAGTACGGTGGATCTTGCCCGCAACCTGAAACTCTCTACGGTGGCGGAAGGTGTAGAGACCCTGGAGGATTTTCTGGTGCTGAGCGAGTTGGGTGTCGATCAGGTACAAGGCTTTTACTTTTCGCGTCCCTTACCGGCCGATGAATTGGTTGTCTGGTTGCAGCAGGGTTTAAATCAATGCCGGAAGGCATTGCCATAGCGATTGAACTGCCCGACTATTTGCAGATCCTATTTTCATATCGGTTGACTCGGAAGCTGTGTGAAAAAACCTGAGAAGAAAGATCTGTGATGAAATCCCTGTTACAAAAAATCCTTGCCGTGTTGACCTACGCTGCTTTACTGCTGGCGCTTATCGGTCTGGTTTGCATGTGGCAAATCCATCGATTGGCAACCGGGTTAGGCGTGCAGTCACTGGATTATCGCATTGCAACGCTTACCTTTTATTCAGTGCAATTCTCCCGGCTCTCTTTTCGATACGACGCGGCAAATATTCATCATCAGGTAAGCGCAGAAGACCTCGCACTTCAGTGGGAATGGCCAGCCGCGTTTACACCGCAGGTATTATCTCTTGATATTGAGCGCCTGCATTGGCACATGCAGCGGGATGACGACATACCGGTTGCCACGGCGAGCTCACCCTTCACCTTACCCGCAGATTGGTCAATTCCGGATGTTCTTCCTGCAAGTACGCATATTCGAAGCGCGCATCTGGTTTTGCCTTGCCCGGTTGGTGAATGTTATCTGACGGGCAATCTTGATGTTCAGCGCGAAGACAATAAGGTAAATGCACACGGGAAATTTTCACCGGGAAAAAGTTTTCATCAGCACTATATTGATATAACCGCTGATTACCAACTGAACCAACAATTGCCCACATTGAATTTGCACATGGCTGCCGGAGACGGTATTCACGCACTGCTACAGACACAATTAATGAATGCTGGAGCGCTGAGCTGGTCGAGCCGGTTAACTGCGACAGCCCGTTATCCGGATGCCTGGTTGTTGACGGCGTTGGCAGATTGGCATATCAGCTTCGATAATCAATGGCAGACAATCAACCAGCCCATGGCTCTTCGCGCGCAGTGGCAGTTGGATGTTGAGCCTTTATTGCGTATTGATACATCACCCTGGCATAAGCTAATAAACGGTTACGCCGAACTGGATGTTGAGGTTAAATCACCCATTGCTGTGGAGGGAGTCGGCAAATTTTCTGGCGATGCCGCATTACGCATCAATGCTGTTAACGGCACGCTGGAAGCTTACGATATGTCCGCAGATGTAACGGTGATAGAACCTGTCTTGCCGGCCGCTTTGCAGCCCTTGGGGCTGGACATAGAACGCCTGGATATTCACACGCAATCCCAATCTACCCATGTCAGCTTTGCTGATTTGCCGGTAGAGCTTGCCATTAAAACGGTCGGCGAGTCACACATAAACATCACTATGGCTGGATCGGTAAATACTCTTGCTAAAACCGTGCGTTTACCTGAAATAAAAATGAACGCGCACGTGCAGCACCCGCAATTACATACCAAGCCCTGGCAATGGCAGGGGAGTATGCAAGGTGGCTGGGAAAAATTTTCCGCAGACGGTGAATTAACCATTAATAATGCACTGATCATTTCTCATCAGTTGAAACGTAACCCTGATGAGGTTCAGATTGACTGGCAGTTGCAGGATAGTTTTCTGCTGGCTGGCAATTCATTTGCCGATCTCATCAAAGCATGGCCACCCTTGTTATCCCTTACGCAGGGTAAAGTTAAGGGCGAGGGCCGAATCGGTTTTGACCTTGAGAAAAATATCCTGAAAAAAGCGAGCGCATCATTGGTGATGAATGACATTTCCGGCATCTACGATACGACGACCTTTCAGGGACTAACGACAAACCTGTCGCTATCTGCCGGGCCGCAAGTGTTCACCTTGAATACTGATGAACTGCGCGTTAAACAGATTAATAAAGGTTTTGTGTTGGGTCCACTCACGGCTTCCGGTGGTTATACATCCGAATGGCAAAAGCCAGTCGGCGGGAAACTTTCACTGCAAGGTTTTCATATGGATGTTATTGGCGGTAGCGTCACCACACCAGCACAGGTGTTTGATCTTTCCCAAAGCAAACAATACCTGATGTTAACGCTGGATAATATTGACCTGGGCTTGCTGTTGCAGCAGCATCCTTCCACTGAACTCTCTGGCAGTGGCAGAATCTCAGGCACTGTACCGATCGAGATTACCGCCACCGGCGTAAGCATACCCAAAGGCATGGTGGCGGCCCGCCCGCCGGGTGGGCAATTGCAACTTCATTCCGACCGCGCAGAGGCACTGGCCAAATCGCAACCGAGCATGAAATTGATCACCGATGCCCTGGAGGATTTCCATTACACTGTCCTGGCCAGTGAGGTCAGTTACGATGAAGAGGGAAAACTGTTGTTGGGTTTACGCCTTGAGGGCCGAAACCCGGCGCTGGAGAATGGCCGGCCGGTTCATTTCAATATTACTCTGGAAGAAGATTTACCCGCGATGATCACCAGTATTCAGTTAAGCAGTCAGATCAGCGATGTGGTAAAAAAGCGTTTGCAGGAACATCTACAGAAACGATCCACCCGTTAACGATTACGCTCAACAAAGGACGACATTATGTTCATCATCCGCAGTGGTTTTTTCACATTGCTTCTCGCACTGGTGGCTTGTACGCCCACCGTGCAGGTAGCGGTGCCGAATGAGCCGATCAATATCAATCTTAACGTCAAGATTCAGCACGAAATTTATATCAAGGTGGACAAACAGCTGGATGAACTGTTCAGTGATTCCAGCGGTTTGTTTTAACCCATCGAAGAGCGCAAGGAGTTTACGATGAAAATAGTATCTTTAATAAAACTGAGCTTATGTGGTTTGTTACTCGTGTCTCTGCCGCTGATGGCCATGAACCTGCAACAGGCGATGAGCAACCTGGGTACCGCCAAAGAACAGGGGCTGGTTGGTGAGCAGCCGGATGGTTATCTGGGCGTGGTGAGTGCGTCCGGTGATGCTGCCGAGATTGTGAAATTGATTAACAGCGCACGGCGCGAGCAGTATCAGCGTTTGGCCAAAGACAATAATCTTGCACTGCCGGATGTTGAAGCTATGGCTGGTTTAAAGGCCATCGAAAAAACCCAGACGGGCCACTATATTCAGGTCAATGGAAAGTGGGCGAAAAAACCATAAAGCGGCGACGTTAATTTCACACGGCATGGTGTGGTAATTGCAGTTCATTTCAATAGAATCGATCGACACACCATGCAGATAAAAGGTTTGCTTTATGGAATCCAATGAACATCGCCTCAGCATGAGTGTGCTGATGACTCCGGACATGGCCAATTTTTCCGGCAAGGTACACGGCGGCGAATTATTATCCTGGCTCGATAAAGTCGCCTACGCCTGCGCGAGCCGGTATGCCGGGCGCTATGTGGTGACCTTGTCAGTGGATCGGGTCATCTTTCGCCAGGCGATTAATGTGGGTGAACTGGTGACTTTTCTGGCATCAGTAAATTACACCGGCAACACGTCGATGGAAGTGGGCATTAAAGTCATTACTGAAGATATTCGCTCGAAAGTGGTGCGTCATACCAACAGCTGTTATTTCACCATGGTTGCGTTGGACGATGATGGCAAGCCCATCTCCATAGAACCGCTGATACCGGAAACCGAAGAAGAAAAACGACGCTTTGAAGAGGCAAAACGGCGACGGGAACTGGTGCGTAAACAGGAAGCTGAGCACGATGCGATTAAAAATGAAGTGAGTAAGATGAGCCTGTGATTGTTCGCTAAAAATAAATGAGTATTGAGGTTTCTATGTTTAAAAGCGCATTGTTAATTCTGGCTCTCTATGCCGTGGCGGGTTGTGCACATCACTCGTCAAATTCCGCTCCTGCTGATGTTTTTTCCGGCGAGCAGGTTCGAATGATCGGGCGTTTCGCGCAACATAACGATGGCGAAGCTGCTTTCACCTGGCCGGGTTCGGCTCTGGAATTTCGCTTTGAGGGAACGGAAGCCGGTATTACTATCGCCAGCAATGGCCGCACCCGTTTTGAAGTGGATGTTGATGGTGTTGTTTCAGATTTATGGGTTAAGGACGGTGAAGCGTACTACACGCTCGCATCCGGTTTGGAACCCGGCGTTCATCAGTTGCGCCTTACGCGCTTGACGGAATCTTTTTCGGTGGTGACTCGCTTTACCACTGATCCACACACCGATGGAAAATTGTTGCTGCCACCGGCGGCACCCTCGCGCCGTATACTCGCGGTGGGTGATTCCATTACCGCCGGTTACGGTGTAGAAGGTGATAGCCAAGCCTGTCCTTACGCGCCGGAGACCAGCAATCAACAATTAACCTACGCGGCGTTGGCGGCGGAAGAGTTGAATGCAGATCTGCACACCATTGCCTGGTCGGGGATCGGCGCCTGGCGCTCATACGGCGAGGAGAAGCCGGCTAACCCCACGATACTTGAACGTTATTCCCGCACGCTCGCTGACGATCCTGAATCGCAATGGGACATCACCCGTTATCAACCTGACGCAATCACCATTGCCATCGGCACCAACGATTATTGGCAGGGGTCGGTCACGGATGAATATCAACTGAGTATGATCAGTTTGATTGATCGGATTCAGCGCGATTATCCCGACACGCCAATCTATCTAATCGTCAGCCCCATGTTGACCGGTGCCGCGCGCGATGATCAAAAAGCCCGGTTAACAGCCATGGAAGAACAGCATGTGCATATGCTGGATCTGGGAAAAATTGAACAGGCTGATGGTTACGGTTGCGATTACCACCCCAACACCATTACGCAACAACGTTCCGCACAAGCCTTGATTAATCGTTTGCGCGCTGATTTGGACTGGTAATTTTTGTAGGTCGGATTAGCGCAGCGTAATCCGACGCGATCTCATTCGGAAAGAGTTTTGTCGGATTACGCTGCGCTAATCCGACCTACGAAATCTTCAGGATTCTGTGGCGGGATTGCCGGCGGGTTGTTTGTTGGTTTTATCGCGCTGTTCAGCGAGCAGGGCTAATGCTTCGCTCGGTGAAGTCGTGTTGCGCGGCGTGATCAAGCTGGCGATGATGCCAGCTAACAAGGCAACACTGACCGACGGCAGGATAGGATTGCCTAATGCGCTCATCGCCGCCGGCGTCAGCATGATGGCAAATGATGTTCCCGACGCACCCACCAGTGACGCTATTGCACCCTGCCAGGTATAACGCGGCCAGAATTTTCCCAATACACCGCAGGCAAACATACCGGACATCACTGTAGAAATCATATTGGTGATGTAGGTAATAATATCGTCCGACGCCAGGGCAAAACTTAATGCAAGCCCGGTGACAAACACGACACCGATACGCGAATAACCAATCATCTTTTCTTTGGCTGGCGAACGCCCGGTCACGATAATAAAAATATCACGTAATAAAATCGCTACACCTGCGATTGCATCCGAGCTGGCGCTGGACATGGTGGCGGACAAGCCGGCAATCAATACAATAATGCCGATATACAACGGCAGCACTTCCAGTGCGAGAAATGGAAACGCAAAGTTGCGATTATCCAATTCCGGATTGAGTGCAAAGGCGGCCATGCCGATCAACGCGGGGATAAACGAAAAAAACAAATACAAACCGCCGGACATAATAAAAGATTTCCGCACCGAACTGACGCTGGCGCCGGAATAAATCCGTTGGCGAAATGACGGTGTAGCGAGTACACCGACCGCGACCACCATCATCAGTGACAGCGCGTGTAATGCACCGACTTTATCAATCGCGAGAAAGCTGATATTGGCGGCGGGTTGCGCGGTCATCATGGCATCCCAACTGCCGACTTTGTCGATGGCGAACAAAGCCATCAGGATAAAACCGAAAAATAAAATAATGGCCTGAATCGTATCGGTCCAGACCACGGCGCTGTAACCGCCGATCACCACATAAATACTGAAACCCACGGCAATAATAATCTTGGCGGTGGTTGCATCAATATCGGCAATCCACGCCAGGTACATGCCACCGCCGAGAATATGGGCGCCCAGCCAGCCAATGCACGCGAGAAAAATCAGCACACCGACAATATTTTTTACCGCGCGATTTGCTCCCACATAATACGAAAGTTCTTCACTCATGGTCATAAATTGCAGATCGCGCGTGGGCGCAAACCACCAGGCGGTTAACAAAATGCCGATGGCCCCACCGATACCATAGAGCGCGCCGGCCCAACCATTGGCATAACCAAAACCCACCGCACCCATGGAAGAACCGGTGCCGACCATGGTGGCCACCGTGGTCCCCATGGTCAGCAGCAGCGGCAAACTGCGGCCTGCCAATAAAAAATCATCACCGTCTTTTTGCTTGCGCGAAACAGCCCAGCCCAGCCAAATTAAAAACAATACATATACTGTGAATGCAATTAAGAAAGCCTGGCTGTTCATAGGAATCTCATAATTATTTTTACGGGAATGTTATTGCGCGGCGACAGGGGATTGCCGCCGGGAGATGTGCATTATTTTGCAGGATCTTTGTAGCAAACCACGCCGACCTCTACTTTACAGTCTACTACCAGATCACAAACGGAGCAGATGCGAGCGGGCGGGTGCTCGCCGAAGACTTCACGAAAAACTTTGTTAAAGGATTGAAAATAACGTGCATCGGTGAGGATCACGGTAACGTGAACCACATCGGCCAAACCGTAACCGGCACTTTCCATAATTTTCAGGCAATTGTTGATGGCGAGACGCGATTGCTCAACGATACCGCCTTCCACGACTTCACCATCGGTCATGGGAGTCTGACCGGATACATACAACCAACCACCGGCGGCTACCGCGCTGGAAAAAGGCAAATGCTGACCACCGGTGCCAACGCCGCCTGCGGCACCGAAACGAGTAATGCTCATAAGGTTTCCTCACATAAAACTAACGATGATGTTGACGGAGATTGCACGGCGCGCGCGAGAAATTTGCCGGCACGTTGCGCACTGAGTTGGCCACTGCTGTAAGACAAGTGACCATTAACCCATACTTTTTCAATACCGGCAGCGCTTTGTTGTGGCCGTTCAAAGGTCGCCGTGTCTTTGATGCGGTCGATGTTGAACAGCACCAGATCCGCAAAATAATTCTGTGCGATCAGGCCGCGTTGATGCAATTTGAATTCTTCGGCCGACAAGCCGGTCATCTTGCGCACGGCCACGGGCAAGTCAAATAAACCCAGGTCGCGGGCATAATGGCCGATCACACGGGGGAAGGTGCCCCACAAACGCGGATGCGGATGCGGATCATTAGGTAAACCATCGGAGCCAATCATGGTGCGCGGAAAACGCAGGATATTACGCACGTCTTTTTCGTCCATGCCGTGATACACCGCGCCGGCGGGAATCAATTTTTTGGCCGCGTCGAGCAGTGGCAATTTCCAATCGGCGGCAATCTCGGCCAGCAGGCGCCCACCCATCTCCGGGTGCGGTTCGGACCAGGTGATAAACACATCGTAATCGTCGGTTACCTGGCCCAGGTCCAGAGTGCTGGAGCTGGCAGAGTAGGGGTAGCAATCGCAGGCAATCTTTTGTGATTGGGCATGGTGTTCGAGGTGTTTGATGATCTCACTGCTGCGCCCCCAGTTACCGGCGCCGGCACATTTCAGGTGCGACACAATCAGGGGAATCTTGCCGTGCTTGGCGGTGGCAAAGGCTTCGTTCATCGCCTCGATAATGCCATCGAATTCGGTGCGCAGATGGGTGGTGTAGATACCGTCAAAGCGGGCCAGCTCTTCCACCAGCGCCATGACTTCTTCTGTCGTTGCATTGATAGCGCTGTTATAGGCCAAGCCAGAGCTTAAACCCAGGGCACCCTGCGCCATGGCCTCGCGCAGCTGTTTTTTCATGGCGTCGATTTCCAGCCGCGTGGCCGGGCGCATCAGGTCGTCCATATGATTGCTGCGCAGCGCTGTATGGCCCACCAGCGCGCCGACATTGACGGCGGGCTGGGCCGCTTCAACGGCGCTGACATAATCCTGAAAAGTCGGGTAGCTAAAATCGCTCTGTTTGCCCAGCAGGTTCATGGGATTGGGCGGTTCGCCGGTCAGGGTGACCGGACTGGCGCTGATGCCGCAGTTACCGACGATAACAGTGGTGACGCCTTGGGTAATCTTGGCGCGCATCTCCGGGGCTTTAATGACATGGGTATCGTCGTGGGTATGGACATCGATAAAACCGGGGGCGAGGAATAAGCCTTCAGCATCGATTTCGGTGTGGGCGTGGATATTGCTGCCAGCCAGGTGGAGCGAGATCCTTTCGTTAACAATGGCGACATCGGCAGCAAAGGCCGGAGCCCCGCTGCCATCAATAATGGTGGCGCCACGAATCAGGGTTTCGTACATCGTCATCACTCATCGGGGTAAGAGTCGATAAGCCTGCCGGGAAACCGCTGAAATGGCTGATTTCAGAAGTCCCTAGTCCCCCAGGGGCAAACGATCCTTACCGTGTTTGTGTATATCCAGGTTGTGCTTCAAACGCCGCAGTTTTTCGCGGCTCTTACGTTTGTTTTTAATGGCCAGCTCCGTCGCCAGTACATCGATCGCCGCCATCATGACGTAGCGCGATGCGCTGGGTTTGAAGATGTAATCTGTCTCTATCGGCTCTATGGGTATCACCAGATCCACCGATTTACCCAGCGGAGAATCGGCCGGGGTAATCGCTATGGTCTGTGCGCTATACGCGCGGGCAATCTCTGCTGCCTCATTAACATCCGGGCTGTAACCGCCCAGTGACAAACAAATCACGACATCATTGTTATCAATCGCCGCCGCTGCCATGCGCATCAGCATGGGGTCGGAATACGCCGTCGCGGCGAATCCCAGGCGAAACAGGCGATGCTGGCACTCCTGGGCCATGATCGTGGACCCACCACCCACGCCGAAGATCAGGATCTGGCGCGCCTTGCTCAGCATTTCTACTGCTGTGTACACCGTCTCGACGGTGATAAGCTGCGCGTTAAAGTCCAGCGCGCTCTTGATGGTTTCATAGATGCCGTGGATACCGGTTGGCTCGACCTTGACCTCGGAGATAAACCGCTGCCCCACCGCCATCGATTGGGCCAGCCGCAACTTGAGATCGCGGACATTTTTACAGCCCAGTGCGCGGGCAAACCGGGTGATCGTGGCTTCGCTCACCTCGGACTTCTGCGCAAGCTCGCTGATACTGGCGTGCGCGGCAAAATTCAGGTCATCCAGAATTAGTGTAGCTATCTTCCGTTCAGCGTCACTCAATTGATCGTAGAGTTTGGCTATCTGCGACACCATGTCTATCTCGTAACTCACGGTCGGCTCCTCTGGTATCCGGTATTTTCCAGGTATCAGGTATCGCCGATCGATTCGGTCATGATACACGAATGTTTGAAAATACCAATAATTGTCTTTAAATTGTGATAGTTTCTATCATTTTGTCCGCAGTGCAGCGAGCGGTTATATAGAGCCGTATGTTGCCATATTTATGCTTGATCAGGGCTTATTCATGAGTGTTTATAACAATTCTTCACTGGATATCGCCGAGGCGCTTGCCGAAGCACCACTGGTGGTTAAAGGCGGTGGAAAACCGGAGTTCTACCGCAAGCCGGGTTGGAATTTACTGCGTGAGGACGTGAGCCTTCCCGCCGCCGTCCTCTACCGTTCAAGACTGGAAAATAACCTGCAGTGGATGCAGCGATTCGCTGATAAACGTAAGGTCAGCCTTGCACCCCACGGTAAGACCACCATGGCGCCCGCGTTGTTTGCGCACCAGATGGCAGCGGGCTCCTGGGCGATGACCCTGGCCACCGCCACCCAAGTATCGGTGGCGCATCGTTTTGGTGTGCGCCGGGTGATTATGGCTAACCAGCTGGTTGGTCAGCGGAATATGGAGATCATCAGCGAATTGCTCGCCAAAGGTCTGTTGGATTTTTATTGCCTGGTGGATTCGGTTGACAATGTGCGGGAACTGGCCCGCTTCTTCAGCGCGCGCAACCAAAGCCTGCAAGTGCTGATTGAGATAGGCGTAGCCGGTGGCCGCTGTGGTACCCGCACCCCGGCGGACGTGCAGGCGCTGGTGGAAGAGATTGCCCGGCATCCAGTGATTCAATTGGCGGGTATTGAAACCTACGAAGGCGTGATCAAGGGCGATAACCTGGCGGAGCGCATCCGCGCCCATGTGGTGATGGTCAAGGGTTTATGCCTGGATCTGCTGGCTCAGAATGCGTTTGATGTGCAGAAAATTGTGCTGACCGGTGCCGGTTCCGCTTGGTACGACATCGTGGCCGAGGTATTTGGTGAGGAGCTGAACCAACGCATTATCCCGGTGATCCGACCCGGTTGTTACATCGTTCACGATCAGGGGCTGTGCATGCACAACCAGGACAATCTGATGGCCCGCTGCGGCCTGGATGCCGAAATTGACGGCGACCTGCAATCTGCCATGGAAATCTGGGCCTATGTGCAATCCATCCCCGAGCCGGGCCAGGCGGTGATCACCCTCGGCAAGCGCGATGTGGCCTTTGATGCGGGATTGCCTATACCCAATTTACATTACCGTCCCGGGAGCGAATCGCCGGTTGCGGCCTCTCCGGAATGGAAAGTCGTGTCCATGATGGATCAACATGCCGCCATGACCTTTCCGGCGGGAGATGATTTGCGCGTGGGCGATATCATCGCCTTTGGTACGTCCCATCCTTGTTTGACTTTCGATAAATGGCAGCAGATGTGTGTGATCGACGATAACTATAATGTGGTGGATCTGGTGCGCACCTTCTTTTAAACATGCCGTTATAAATAATTCTGTTTGAATTTTCATAATCAGCAGGCGTGATCCTGCTGATGCCTTACCTGACCAACAGTGAATGCTTTTATGAAAACGCTTGCTTTTTTTCTGCTGACTTTTTCTTCGCTTTTTACGTTCGCGGCTCCCGCCACTGAACTGGATTTAATGCCTTACCCCAAACAGCTCACGCTGCAACCCGGCCAGCTGACACTGGATAAATCGTTCCATGTGGTCATTGATGGCGCTGACTCGCCGTTGCTGCGCAAGGAATTGGAACGCTTTGTCATGCGTTTGCAAAAACAAACCGGACTGACTGTGGCGGCCCCGGCGATCCAGAAAGCGGATGCAGAAAAAATAACGGCGCCGGTGCTGCGTGTATCGGTGGAAAATATTCCTGAAGTCGAAAACGGTTATGCATTAGAGCGGGATGAAGCTTATCGCCTTGACGTTACTTCAACGCAGATACTGCTCTCGGCCAATACCCGCACCGGCGCGGTACGCGGTCTGGAAACCTTGTTGCAAATAATTGGTTTGCAGAAGAAAACTGTGCGCGTACCGCAACTGGTGATTGAGGATGCGCCGCGTTTTGTCTGGCGCGGTGTGCTGCTGGATTCCTCGCGTCATTTTTTATCGATGGACACACTCAAGCGCCAACTGGATGCGATGGCGGCGGCCAAGTACAACATCTTTCACTGGCATTTGACTGACGACCAGGGCTGGCGCATGGAGTCCAACGCCTTTCCCAAACTGCACGAATTGGCTTCTGATGGAGAATATTATTCGCAGCAGGATATTCGCGAGATTGTTGCTTACGCGCAGCAACGCGGTATTCATGTGTTGCCGGAGATTGATATACCCGGTCACGCCAGCGCCATCGCGCTTGCCTATCCGGAATTAATGTCGGCGCCTGACCCCTATAAAAAGGAAATTCGTTGGGGCGTACACAAGCCCACGCTCGATCCGACCAATGAAAAGGTTTATGAATTTGTCGATAAATTAATGGCAGAAGTCAGCGCGTTGTTTCCGTTTGAGTATGTGCATATCGGCGGTGATGAAGTTGATCCCGAGCACTGGAATAACAATGCAGACATTCAGGCGTTTATGAAAAAAAATGCACTGGCAGATCACCGTGCGCTGCAAGCCTGGTTTAACCGCCGCGTGGTCAATATTCTGGAAAAACACCAACGCAAGATGATTGGCTGGGATGAAATTCAGCATCCCGATTTACCTAAAAATATTGCCATTCAATCCTGGCAGGGGCCGGATGCAGTGAGCGACGCAGTCAGTCATGGTTTCCAGGCCATTCTGTCCACCGGTTATTACGTCGATCAACCGCAACCGACGGCGTATCACTATCGCAATGACCCGGTACCGGTGATCGAAATGCTCGATGATCAGGTGCGCGCGGGCGAGGTATGGGAAACCTGGTCGTTTGAGATTCCGCGCAAACGCGGCAGTGCCATTAAAGGCACGTTTACCTTGATTAACAGGGATGGCGAGCAACGCGGTTTTATCGACTTCAACGGCAAATCACGCCGCGCTGTGCATGATGTAAAAAATATTCACGGTGTAACCCAATTTCACCTCGATACCTGGATGGGGGTATTTACACCGCGTGTCACGCTGCAAGACGGCCAATTACAAGGGGATGTCATCGTCGGCAATGCACTCTACAGGATAACCGGCAAACAAGTTGCTGGCTCGGCTATACCGGATAGCATCATGCCGACAGCAATTCGTCAACAACCCCTGACCGACGCCGCGCGTGAATTGGTACTGGGCGGTGAAGCGGCACTGTGGGCGGAGTTGGTTGACGATACCGTGATTGATTTGCGCTTGTGGCCACGTGCGTTTGCCATAGGCGAACGGCTCTGGTCACCAGTGGCGTTACAGGATGAAGATTCCATGTATCGCCGGATGCAAAAAGTGGGTGACCTGGCTGCTGTGTCCATTGATCTGCAACACCACCAGCAAGCGCACGCCGGTATGATGAAACTGATCAGCAAGCCACAGGATATCAAGCCACTGAAAATCTTCGCCGAAGCCATCGAACAGGCGCAGTATTATCATCGCCACCATGAGAAACATGTATACGGCACCTATTCAAAAGCCGACCCGTTAAATTTATTTGTGGATACCTTGCCGGCGGAAAGCCTGGCGGTACGCGAGCTGGATCAATTGGTTGAGCAGTTTCTGGAAAATCCACGGGATAAACAGGTTAAAAAGCAGTTGTTAGTGTTGTTGAAATCCTGGAACAAAAATCACAAGCCTTTGATGCAGGTTATCGAGCGGAACCCAAGCCTTGCCGATATGAAACCCCTGGCGCAACGGGTTGATCAGGTGACACAGCTGGGCTTAAAGCTGGTGGAACAACATGCCAGCGAGAAGCCGTTACCCGCTGGTCAGCTTGAACCAGCGAGAAAAATTCTGCGCGGCGCACAACAAATGCATCAGGAAATTGTTGTCAGTGCGGCTTATCCTATCGAAAAACTGTTGAACGCAGCTTACTAAACGCTTATCAGGGTCTGCCCGGCATTCATGCAGTGAAAGCGTGAATGTCTTCACGCCCCGCTATATGAAAGCAATATTCGGCTGGCAGCCCGGCTGAATATTGCTATCCTTTCTGTCATCTCTCCTGCAAGTAATAGATTCATGGCACTTAATGGCATACATCACGTAGCGATCATCTGCTTCGATTACAACCGTTCCCGGCATTTTTACGTTGAGGTGTTGGGGCTACAGGTTCTGGCAGAAAATTACCGCACCGAACGTGATTCCTGGAAGCTGGATTTGGCGTTACAGGATGGCTCGCAGTTAGAGTTATTTTCCTTTCCTAACCCACCGCCAAGACCGAGCCGGCCGGAAGCACAAGGGCTTCGGCATTTGGCCTTTCGAGTGACAGATATTCATCCTCAGGTAGAGCGCTTGATGGCACAGGGCGTGGAGGTTGAGCCGATTCGGGTGGATGAGTTTACCGGTATGCGCTACACCTTTTTTCAAGATCCAGATGGTTTGCCATTGGAACTATACGAGATCAGTCTATAGTTCTCCGTCAGTTGCCGAAGTCACTCATCTTTACCAATAAATTTTAAAATCACTAATCCTTGAAGTCGGCACAAAAGGTAGTACGGTGGAGGGTGCGAGACCATCACCGACAGGATGTCGGTGCTGAGCCTACACGGACGTATTCACGGCGTGTCTCGCACCCTCCACCGTACTACCTTTCCAAACTATTGAGAATTACTTGAGGCAATAATGATTACAGCAAATATCTCATCGCATCGCTCTATTACTCAGGTTTGCTTGGTCGTCATGTTTATTTTTCTATTGGCTTCACCAGCGCGTTCGCAAGAAGTGGTGATTGCATTTGAAGATGTGCTCGGCCCATCCGCCACACTGGATGGCATGGCACGCACGCAGATGATTATCAGCGGTTTACGTCGGGCGGAGGTTGAGCAGGCATTGTTTCTGGTGCGTACCAAAAAAATCAATCCGCGTACCAAAAACAGAGAGCGATTGGTGCAGTACGACAAAGCCGGGCATGTGCTGGCGAGCCACGGCCATGATCATAACCTGTTTAAAAAAGTTAACCTGTACGCTTACGAAATCGATCTGTTGAAATCCAATGCTTTGTTGCAAGACTTTGCAAACTATCATGGCTATTTTCACTTTGGTTATTACGCTGCCGGTGGTGACCTGAACGTGCGGCGCAAGCTCCGCGATTTTACGCGGGAGAATGGGCTGCAACCAATCTACGTTAATGTAAAAGTCGATGATGCCTACCTTAACCAACGCTATATCGAGCAAGTGAATGCTAATCGGCGCGTGGATATGGCGGCGTTAGAAAAAGTGTATGTGGATATGGTATGGCAGGGGCTGGTGAATTATTACCAATATGCTATTCCAACGGTGGAGCACCCCAGGATTATTTTGCTGTTACAAGAAAACGATCTGGCCGCTTATTTTATTGCACCGCTGATGGAAAAAATTCTTGAACAGGGTTGGCGTATTGCTTCACCAAACGCCGCGTTTAGCTACCCTAAAATTTCACACGCGCCCATCGGTCTGCAAAATGGCGACGGTTACATGGCTGCCCTTACCGGTATCGACCTGATGGCCAAGGATCTCCCTCTCTACCACCACAATCCCGCCGCCATCAATTATTTCCAACACGCCCCGTAGGTCGGATTAGCGGCAAAGCCGCGTAATCCGACAGGTTATGCGCTACGCAACGTGATTGCGTTTTGTTTCAGCGGCTTTTTCAGAACGCTTGGGGGACAGAGTTTCAATCTTGCGTTGTTTCTCGTAGAGGAAGCGCAATACCGCACTGCGGTAGTGGTTGTATTCTGCGTTGTCGGCCAGTGCCAGGCGATCGCGTGGACGCGGGAGTTTCACATCGAGAATTTCGCCTACCGTTGCTGCCGGGCCGTTAGTCATCATTACAATGCGATCGGACAACAGTACGGCTTCGTCCACGTCGTGGGTAATCATAATAACGGTGTTACCCAACTGGCTTTGAATCTCCATCAATGAATCCTGCAAGTGCGCACGGGTTAATGCATCCAACGCACCGAAAGGTTCGTCCATCAGGAGAATTTGTGGTTCCATCGCCAGTGCGCGGGCAATGCCTACCCGTTGCTTCATGCCGCCGGAGATTTCGTCCGGACGTTTGTGAATGGCGTGAGTCATTTGGACCAGTTCAAGGTTGTGTTCGATCCACTCGCGCATTTCGGCTCGGGATTTTTTTCCTTTGAAAACGCGCTTCACGCCCAGCTCAACATTTTGATAAGCCGTCAGCCATGGCAGCAATGAGTGGTTTTGAAAGACCACGGCGCGCTCAGGTCCGGGCTCGTTGACTTCTTTACCATTTAATACCACGCCGCCGGTGGTGGCTTTATATAAACCGGCAACAATATTCAAAACGGTGGATTTACCACAACCCGAGTGACCGATCAGCGAAACAAACTCGCCTTTGGCAATCTTCAGGTTGACGCTTTGCAGTGCACAAAATGGTCCTTTGGGGGTGGGGAACTCAATGCCCACTTTGGATAATTCCAACTGTACTTGACTCATCACTCTATCCTCCTAACGGATAACGGCAGACTTGTCCCAGTTAACCCAGCTTTGCAGCGCCAGCAAACTGCGATCCAGAATAAAACCGATAAAACCAATGATTAATACGGCCACACAAATACGACCCAATGAATCCGATGAACCGTTTTGAAATTCATCCCAGACAAATTTTCCGAGACCGGGGTTTTGTGCCAGCATTTCCGCTGCGATCAACACCATCCAGGCGATACCCAATGACAAGCGCAGCCCGGTAAACATCATCGGAATAGCTGACGGCAGTACGATAGTGCGCACATGGGTAAACCAACTTAAGCGCAGAACCCGGCTCACATTGATTAAATCCTTGCTGACACCGGCAACGCCCACCGCGGTATTGATCATGGTGGGCCAGAGTGAACAGAGGGTGACGGTGATCATGGATATGACAAAGGATTTTGAAAACATCGGGTCATCAGTGACATAGGTTGCACTGACTACCAGGGTCACCAGCGGCAACCAGGCCAGCGGTGAAACCGGTTTGAATAATTGGATGAGCGGATTAAACGCGCGATACAGGGATTGGCTCAAACCAATCACAATTCCCACCGGAATCGCGATCACTGTAGCCAGTAGAAAGCCACATACAACGGTAATCAGGCTGGTCAGTATCTTGTCGAAAAATGTCGGACGGCCGTTGAATTCACGGACACGAATTTCTGCGCTGGGATCTTCAGCCAGAATCTCGGCATTACGTTTTTCCTGGCGCTCATAAAATTTCCGTTCCCGCTCATTTTCGGCCCGATACTCATCGACAAGGCCGGACCATTGTTGTACGACTTCCTTTGGGCCGGGAAACGTGCCCAACGAAGTATGAATATGTTGTGAACCGATATGCCAGAACAACAAAAAAAACAGCAGGCCGATAAACGGAATCAAAACACCGAGCACAGCATCGCGCAACTGCTGCGGAGACAGCTTGACGGGGCTGATTTTTTTTAAGTTAAGGATCGCGGTATTCATGGCGTCTTCTCCTGTTGCGCTGAATGGTGCACAACATTGGTGTTACAAAAAATAACCTGGTTGATCTGCCGGCGCAGCAAGATGGCGCCGGCAAATCGTTGCACCTTACAGTTTCTCTTTACCTTTCAATCCAATGGCAAACTTGCTCAGATAATCATTGGGCTTGGTACCATCAAACACGATGCCGTCAATAAAGGTATGTGCATCGGTAGCGCGATAACCGGTTTCGCTGGAAAAGTCGGGAAAATCGGTGGCTTTTAATTTGCCTTCCGCAATCAGTTCTTTTGCGGCTTGTTGGTAGACTTCCGGCAGGAAAACTTTCTTGGCAGTTTCCATATACCAGGCATCCGGTTTTTCTTCGGGTATCTGGCCCCAGCGACGCATTTGTGTCAGGAACCAAACCGCATCGGAGTAGTAGGGATAGGTGGCGTGATAACGAAAGAACACATTGAAGTCGGGTTCTTTACGTACATCGCCGCGTTCGTATTCGAAGACGCCGGTCATGCTGTTGGCAATCACTTTATAATCAGCACCGACATAATGTGATTGCGAAATCATCTTCGCCGCTTCGGCGCGATTGGCATTGTCTTTGTCATCCAGCCATTTGCCGGCACGGATCAAGGCTTTCACCACACGAATATGGGTATTGGGATTTTCGTCGGCCCACTCTTTGGTTACACCAAACACTTTCTCAACAATGTTGTTGCGCAGATCGCGGTTGGTTACAACCGGTACACCGATATTGCGAAATACCGCTTGTTGGTTCCAGGGTTCACCAACGCAATAGCCGCTGATAGTGCCGGCCTCCAGCGTTGCAGGCATTTGTGGTGGCGGGGTTACTGAGATAAGGACATCAGCATTTAACTGACCGGTGATGTCACCTTTGTGCGGTGCATAAAATCCCGGCTTGATACCAGCAGCGGCCAACCAATAACGCAATTCATAGTTGTGGGTAGATACAGGAAACACCATACCCATATTGAAGGATTTTCCCTCGTCATGAAAACTTTTGATGACCGGTTTAAGTGCTTCGGCGGTAATAGGGTGAACCGGTTTTCCGTCTTTTACCGGAACATTTTTTTTCATGGCTTTCCATACATCGTTCGACACAGTACAGGCGTTGCCGTGTAAATCCATGGCGAATGCAGTAACAACATGCGCTTCTGTACCGAAGCCGATGGTGGCTCCCAGCGGTTGTCCCGCGAGCATATGGGCACCGTCGAGCTCACCGGTAATTACGCGGTCCAGCAAAACTTTCCAATTGGCTTGCGCCTCTAACTGAACACTCAACCCTTCATCATCAAAATAACCCAGTTCATAGGCAACGGCGAGCGGCACCATATCGGTTAATTTAATAAAACCGAATTTCAAATCTTCTTTTTCGGCGGGGCCGAGTTTGGCTTGTGCGTGGGTTGCTGCCAAGGCAATACAGCAGGTTATTGCAAAGGCGCAATGACGCAACACAGTGATAAAAAGTGAGGCGTTCCTTGAGGTTTCATGAGAAACCTTATATCCGGGTGTGCTAAACATAAAAGCGCTCCAATCTGATGTGCAAAAAAATAGAAACTCGAAAACCTTATGGAAAAATTCTTCGAACGATCTTATTCGGCTGACTGAATATCTGGCATTGTTATTCATGCTGCGTGCACAGGATTACTGGAGGTGATTATTCAAACTCTGTGCCAATCACGATGTGCACAAAAAAATGCAGGCTTTATCTACCCGAAAAAGATGTTTTGCATTTTTTTGCACTTATATGGATCGCATTGATCTGCAATGGGCTATTTTGGAGCTATGATGTAAGAGGTAAATGTGCGCTATGGAAAAGCAATTACGCTCGCTACCGCACTTTTTTGGAACAGTTTGTGGCAGCACGGGATTTAATGTGGGTAGCTTGAATCCAAATCAGTAGAAAAAGATCAATTCGATAAACCCGGTTGTGTTATCAGGTTGTGCTGGCAATTTACATAATGGATAAGAATCATTGCGAGTGACACAGTATGCGAAAAGAATTGCTGAATCAGTGGGTTACCGCTACGGCACTGTGGTTGAGCGTGCTGTTGGCTGGTTGCGCCACTGTTTTGCCGGGCAATGGCGAGGAACCGGATGCGCAGTTACTCCAGTTGGCCTTGAGTGGCGAGCCCTTATTGGGACAGCCCTATTCTGAGGCGAGCCTGCCGGACCGCCAGTTATTTGAACTTACGCCAGCAATGAAAGCCTTTGCCGAACGACATACCGCTGGCATCAAAGGCGGTTTTGCGCGCGCCAGAGCCTTGCATCATGCACTGCTGACACCGAGCACGGCAGGTGGTCACGGCATTACCTACACCGCGTTTTACACCCTGACTGGTGCGGATGCGTTTGACCAACGGCAAGCCAACTGCCTCAGTTTTACCTTGCTTTATGTCACCATGGCGCGGCATATCGGGTTGGATGCTTATGTCAACGAAGTGGATTTACCGCCCACCTGGGACCTGCGTAATCAGGATGCGTTTTTGTTTTTACGGCACGTCAACTCCAGGGTGAAATTACGCCGCGACGAAGTTGTTATTGATCTGGAGATGGATCGCTACAGCAGCACCTATGATCAGCGGCTGATCCCCGAAAAACTCGTCGCTGCCCAGTTTTATAACAATCGTGGAATGGAGTTGTCCGCAGAGGGTGAATTCAAGGATGCGTTCCTGCATCTGCGCAAAGCGTTATTGTTAGATGATCAGCAAAGCTATATCTGGAACAATATGGCTACGGTTTATCGGCGCAACGGTTATTTAAAGGAAGCCGAAGCGCTGTATCTCCAGGGCTTGCAGGTGGACCGCGGGGATCTGACGATCATCAGCAATCTCAGTGGTTTGTATCGACAACTGGATGAACCGGAAAAGGCCGAAACTTTTTTTCGCCTGGCGGAGCGGCACCGCAACAGCAACCCCTACTTTCTTTATTACGAAGCTAACAAATCCTTCGAGTCCGGTGACGCCGAGCAAGCGCGTGATCTGTTAAAGAAAGCTATCAGCAAAGAAAAAGCGGAAGTACGTTTCTATGATCTGGGGGTAAAAATCTACGAAGCCTTGGGCGACCAGAAGCAAGCCGATGCCATGCGTGAACGCGCCGCGCAACGGCGTGAGGCCATGGCTTCACCCTCCTGAACATTTTTTTCACTGGCTATGGCGGAAAAAGCCCGCTCAATCGTCTGTCGCTATGATGGAAATGCTTTTACGCCTTTACCGGTTGAAACTATGTCTAATAACGAAAACGTCAACAGCTTGTTTATTGCCCTGAGAACGACCCTGGCGCGGGCGGTCTCGCATATTGTGCCGCCGCGCGAGGTTGAAGATATCGTGCAGGAAACCTATGTGCGGGTGTGCCAGGTGGGTGAACGGGATGATATTCACCATCCGCGCTCATTTATGTTGCGCACGGCGCGCAATCTGGCGCTGGATCATCGCAAGCGTTCCGAAAGTCGACTGGCCGATAGCATGGAAGACTTGCAGGAGGATTTGCAGGAATTGTCCACCGGCGTCGATGACACCTACGACCGGGTGGCGGCCAACCAGGAATTTGGCTACTTCTGCGAAGCGGTTCGCCAACTGCCGCAGCAATGTCGCAAAGCCTTTGTGCTGCGCAAGGTTTATGGCTACTCCCAAAAGGAGATTGCCGACAGTCTCGGGATCAGCGAGAACACGGTGGAGAAACATATTGCTACCGGTATCAAACGCTGTACCGGCTATATGATGGCGCGTAAAGCGGGTGACCTGCATGATGTCAGCAGGCAAAGTGTCAGTAACAGTCAAATGGCCGATGAGCCTTCACACGAAGAAGCGCCCATGGCAAAAGCAGGTGTTGGTCATGAGTAAGGTGGTGGAGTTTCCCAACAAAGAGCAGATCCACGATCAGGCCAGTGTGTGGATTGCGCGGCTGGATCGCGGCTTGAGTATGGACGAGCAGCAAGCCCTCGGCGATTGGGTGCGGCAGAGTCGTGAACATCGGCGGGTGTTGTTTGAGATGGCCGCGTTGTGGGATCGCATGGACAGTCTCGCACGGTTGGCGGATCTGTTTGATGCACCGCAGCGTGCAAAACCGCGCACACGGGTTTATATGGCGATGGCCGCGTCCGTGATGCTGACCGCGCTCGCCTTCGCCTGGAGCTGGACCTATCTGGCGGGGCGTCATCAAGTGTTGGACGGCGTTTATGAAACCGCCATTGGCGAGCATTCCAGGGTTAATCTTCCGGACGGTTCGCTGCTGGTGCTCAACACCAACACGCGGGTGAGCGTGACATACGATACGGAGTACCGTTTGTTTGTACTGGAGCGGGGCGAGATCAATATTGATGTCGCGCACGATCAGGCGCGCCCCCTGAGTGTGATGGCGGGTGACAGGGTTGTACAGGCAGTGGGTACAGCCTTTAACGTCAAGATGTTCAACGAACGGGAAGTGGAGTTGTTAGTGACAGACGGCAAAGTGCTGGTGGCCAAACGCCAGCCTGACACGGCAGCGATTGATACACCGGTACGTCTGGCGGAAACGGCCATGGCAGTAGCCAAAGGTGAAAAAGTGGTGCTGGGTTCGGCGCAGGAAGCTATTGCTCAGGTCGCTGAAACCGATATCGCGGCGCAATTGAGTTGGCGTGAGGGCAATCTGATTTTTCGCGGCGAAAGCCTTGAGCAGGCGCTGGCTGAAATCACCCGTTATACATCGGTTGAATTTGAAGTCATGGATGAGCGCATCAAGCAGGAGCGCATCGCTGGATTGTTCAAGGCGGGTGATGTAGACGGTTTGCTGGCCACCTTGACGCGCAATTTTAATATTGAGAGTGAACGTCTGGATGACAATAAGATTTTGCTGCGCGCCCGCTAAAAAATTCCCCGAGCCTTGCTTGTTGTGCTGTGAGTAAAACCTTACACTCCGCCAATGCGCGTCGCATCTTGCGACATCGATTCATGACAATAATTATTCAAAAAAATGTCTTCGACTTTATGGCGGAAAAAAATCGCTCATTCGTCTATTCAGCAGGCGAGCAATACGCTCGCTTCTGAAGGACACGAAGCGGCGATTTTTGCACCATTGCGCTGTGCTTTGCTCATGATGCTAAGTTCGGCAGCCTGGGCGGAGGACGCGCATCTTGGCACAATAATCCCTTTCGATATCCCTCAGCAACGAGCGGATTTATCGCTCATCGAGTTCGCCAAACAGGCCAACATCACGCTGATATTTCCTTTTGATGCTGCAATGGAAGTGACAGCGAATCCGTTAGTTGGCAGGTATTCCATCGAAGAAGCCGTCAGGTTGTTATTGGCGAATACGCGATTGAAGGTGGGCGTCGGTGAGGATGGTCAGCTCATGATTACGAGCAATCAGACTCAAGGGGAAATCGATTCCATGCACACTAAAAATAAATTATCGAGTGCTATTCTCGGCATACTGTCGTCCATGGCAGCCTCGCCATCACTCGCGCAGGATGATGGCGGTTCTGTTGAAGAAGTATTGGTTACGGGTATTCGCGGCAGTATACAGCGCGCGATGGATATCAAACGCGATGCACCCGGTGTGGTAGATGCCATCTCGGCGGAAGACATCGGTAAATTTCCGGATACCAACCTGGCCGAATCTCTCCAACGTATCACCGGGGTATCCATCGACCGCTCCGGCGGCGAAGGGCAATTAATTACCGTGCGTGGCTTCGGCCCGCAATTTAATACGGTGCTGGTAAATGGCCGTCAGATTGCGTCAGAAAATGATTCGCGCGCGTTCAGTTTTGACACGCTTGCTTCGGAATTGGTGAGCGGTTTGAATGTTCATAAAACCTCTACGGCAACCATGCAGTCCGGGGGTATCGGCGCGACGGTGAATGTCAAAACCGCACGACCTTTTGATATGAATGGTTTTAAAGTCGCAGGCAGTGTGAAAGCCCTGGTCGACGAAAATAGTGAGTCCACCTCGCCACAATTTTCGGGTTTAATCAGTAATACCTTTAACGAAGATACCTTTGGTGTACTGCTGGCTTTGTCATACCAGGAACGGGAAACCCGTTTGAATCAGGCGCAGATGGACGGCTGGTTGGAAAATGTCGGTATTCCCTCGGAAGAATTGAATGGTGGCGCCGGTGTGCCTGAAGGTTCCACTATTTTTTCACCACGTAACTATGACCACAAAGTGACCTTCGAAGAACGTACACGCACCAACGGTTCGTTAGTGTTGCAGTTTGCCCCTTCTGATACCTTAACCCTCACCACCGATTTACTTTATTCCGATTTCGATGTTGAAACCAATGCACTGTCTTACGGACACTGGTTTACCGCCCCAAACATTACCGATGCAGTAACGGATGAAAATGGCACGGTGATTGATTTGCGTCAGGAAGTTGGTTTGGCGACTGACATGCACGCCAAGAAATTTGATCGCCTGACCGAAACCTTTTTATTCGGCTTTAATGCAGATTGGGATGTAACCGAAAATCTGAATGTAAATTTTGATGCGAGTTTTTCCAACGCTGAACGCGAAGCCAATAACGGTGGCGGTGATCAACTATCACTGATCGGCTACGCCAATCGTGTCAGATTTCAGGTAGACGACGCCATCCTGCCATTGGCCAGTGAATTTGAAACCGCCAACCCGAATATTTATTCAGGTCAACAAGAATTGGATGGCACAGCTTACCTTGAACCCGGTGATCCGGATTATGAAGCGCCAGCAGGCGTGGAAGATTTTCTCAGCAAGGAAAATAGCCGCGCCCATGTGATGTTGCGGCGCGGTTGGGCGGTAGAAGATGATGTGACACAAATTAAACTGGATGGCACCTGGGACGAGGGCAGTGGCAGCGGACTGGTAAAAGCACGATTCGGTGCGATGTTCTCAAGCGAAACCAAAAATCTGGTGCGCTGGGACAACGAAGGTGTTGGTATTCACTGTACCTATTGTGGTTATCCCGACTTGCCGGAAATTCCTGCTGATATGCAATATGTTTTTGATGCCGGTAATGACTTCCTCGGCGACGTCAGCGGTAGTGGACGGATGCCGACGCAATGGCTTGCGCACGATGGCGAAGCAAATTTTGCTTTTCTTGAGCAATATTATGAAAGTGTCAACGGCGAGCCGATCAGCTTTGATGCGGTGCGCCGCGATAATTCCTTTGAGGTGGAAGAGGAAACGGTTGCGTTCTATCTGGAGGTTGATTTCGCGGGAGAGCTGGGCGGTATGCCAATTTCGGCAACCTCCGGTGTGCGTGTAGAAAGCACCGATACCACCGTGAACGGAACCCAGGCACCCGTAATCGGTTTAACCATCCTCGATGAAACAGAAATGTTAGCGCAATACGGTCCGGCACAAAGTATCGGCGCGGACGCCAGCTACGACGCAATCCTGCCCAGCCTGAATATTAAATTGAATATCACCGATGACATGATTGTGCGCGCAGCAGCCTCCAAGACGCTGACGCGTCCAACGCTGGAAAGTATGGCGCCGGTCACGGTCATTACCACGACCCGTCAAGGCGGCGACTTGACCTCCACGAGTGGTAACTCTGCACTGGAGCCCTTCGAGTCCGATAATTTCGATCTATCGTGGGAGTGGTACTACGGCGACGCCAGTTATGTTTCCGTGGGCTATTTCAAAAAGGACGTAGCAAACTTTATCGTAAATTCACTCGAAGATATTACGTTTACCTTACCCAACGGCGACACCTTGCTGGACCCATCCACGGGTGATGATCCCGGTGCGGCAGACGCCAACGATACAGCCGCTGTGTTTACCAATACTCTGCCTAATAACGGCGAAACAGCCACTGTGGACGGCGTAGAAATGGGTGTGCAACACACCTTTGGCGATACGGGTTTTGGTGTGATGGTAAATGCAACCCTGGTTGACAGTGACGCGGAACTCGATCCGGCGAATGTTGAGCAAGTCTTCGCGCTAACTGGCTTGAGCGATTCTTATAATCTCGTGGGTTTTTACGAACAGGGACCATTCCAGATTCGTTTGGCCTACAATCGCCGCGATGATTTTGTGCAATCACTGACGCAACTCAATGGCGATGGCCCGACGATTGTGGAAGATTATGAACAGTGGGATATCAGTGCTAGCTACGATGTTACCGATGATATTTCTATCTTCGCTGAAGGGTTAAATCTCACCGAAGAATATGTTCATAAACGCGGACGCTACGCCAACCAATTATTATTGGTTGAGGATAGCGGACGGCGCTGGACAGTGGGCGTACGCGCAAGCTTTTAAAATGTTTTTAACAATGCCCGTTGAGGCACAGCAGGGATAGCGGTGAGTATGCGAGACCATCGCCGGCATGGATGCCGGTGATGAGCCTACAGGGATGTATTCACGGCGAGTCTCGCATACTCACCGCTATTCCTGCCCCATGGCGCAAACAATGTATCGTTTGGAAAAAATGAAAGAATAATGAACAAAGCAACAAAATCCATTGTGGTTGTTGGTGGCGGGACGGCGGGCTGGATCACCGCTGGCCGTATTGCTGCCATGCACAAAGCCAATCAACCGGATGGTGTTCAGGTTACTCTGGTGGAATCACCCAATATTCCTATCATAGGCGTGGGTGAAGGCACTTGGCCGACGATGCGGAATACATTAATTAAATTAGGTATTTCGGAAACTGATTTTATTCGCGAGTGCGATGCGTCTTTCAAGCAAGGCGCAAAGTTTGCGCGCTGGGTTGATGGGTCAGATACGGATTTTTATTACCACCCTTTAATGCTTCCTCAAGGTTTTGGCAAGGTTAACCTCGCGCCCTATTGGCAACAGCATCGCCACAACGGGCTGGAAGGACAATCATTTTCCGCCGCGGTCTGTTTTCAGGAGGCAATCTGTGAGCAGGGGTTGGCGCCCAAGATGATCACCACGCCGGAATTTAATTCAGTGGCTAATTACGCCTATCATTTAAATGCGGGAAAATTTTCATCCTTTTTGCAAAAGCACTGCTGCGAAAAATTGGGTGTTCAACATATTCTTGCGGATGTTACCGCTGTTCATTCCGCAGAAAACGGTGATATCGCTGCCGTGGAAACGCAGCAGGCTGGTCGTGTTGAAGGTGATCTTTTTATTGACTGCACCGGCTTTTCCGCGTTGTTGTTGGGCAAGCATTTCGAGGTGCCTTGGGTAGATTGCAGCGATGTGTTGTTTATTGATCGCGCACTCGCTGTGCAGGTGCCTTATGCTGGTGAGGATGCGCCTATTGCGTCCCACACTATTTCCACTGCACAGGAAGCGGGTTGGATCTGGGATATTGGCTTGGTGCATCGGCGTGGTGTCGGTCATGTCTATGCCAGTGGTTACACAACTGAAGAGCAAGCCTTGCAGCGTCTGGCCGATTATGTGGGGCCGATGTTTGATGAGTCTGCCGTGCGGCGTATTCCGATTCGGTCGGGTCATCGGCAATTATTCTGGAAAAATAATTGTGTCGCTGTGGGTTTGTCGGCGGGTTTTCTGGAGCCGCTGGAAGCTTCCGCATTGGTGTTGGTTGAATTATCAGCGGCGATGATTGCTGAACAATTACCCGCGTGCCGTGCGGTGATGGATATCACCGCCAGGCGTTTTAATGATACCTTTCACTATCGTTGGCAGCGGATTATTGATTTCCTGAAGTTGCATTACATCCTCAGTAAGCGCACGGATAACGCCTTCTGGATTGATAATCGCGATCCGCAGACTATCCCGGAAAGTTTGCAGGAATTAATGACGCTATGGCGTTATCAATCGCCCTGGGATCATGACTTTACCAGCAATAACGAAGTCTTTCCGGCGGCGAGTTACCAATACGTGCTCTATGGAATGGGATTTGAAACTCATCCTGAATTTCAGCAACATCAGTTGGATGAAGCGCAAGCGCGCGAGCAACTGAATAAAAACCGTAGGAATATAGAGCAGGCTTTGCGACAATTACCGACCAATCGCGATCTGTTAAGCAAGATTCACCAATACGGGTTACAAACCCTATAACTGATGATGGGTGATCAGATGACCAAATTTGTTTCTCTGCACAATAACCTTCACCGCCACATTCGTGTAGATCAAAGCCGAATCGAAGCACAAGGTGCCAAAGAGCGCATGGTGCCGGTGGTGATGAGTGAATTTCTTAAATTAGCGGTGCAATATCCCATTGCGTTTACCAAGTACAGTGACACCGGTCGTTTTGTCTGTGTAGCGCTTCTGGGGTTTGAGGAACACGAAAATCTTTTCTGGGACGGTGAGCATTGGCAAGGCATTTACACACCACTCAATATTGTGCGCCAGCCATTTTTTGTTGGGCAGGAGGATGACAAAACCGTTATTTGTATCGATGCGGAAAGCGATTGCCTGACCCGTGAAGCAGGGCAAGCAATCTTTACCGAGCAGGGCGAGGAAACAGAATTTCTGCGCAAGGTGAAAGCCATGTTGGCGCAGCTGATTGAAGGCGAACAACACACCCAAACCTTTATCGAAGCCTTGCTGCAACACAAACTGCTGATGCCGATGTCTTTCAACATCACCTTTGTTAATCAGCAGGAGCAGCGAGTACAAGGGCTATACACCATTGATGAAGAAAAACTGTCTACCCTTGACGATGCGGCGATAGCACAACTCCATCGGCAGGGATATCTGAAACCTATTTATACGCTGATCGCATCATTAGGGCATATCTATTCGCTGGTGGAAAAGAAAAATGCGCGCCTTGCCGACGACTCCTGAGGTGGCCGGTGTAACCTATGACGTTCATGCCCTCGGTCATGAGGCTCAGCCTTTGGTGGTCATCGATAATATCGTTGATGATCCCGAAGCATTAATTGCGCTGGCCGAAGCCGGTCCACCGTTCGTTGCACAACCGACAGATTATTATCCCGGTATCCGCAAACCCATCAGCAACACTTATTCGGATATTTTATTGCAGAAAGTCGAACCGGTATTGCGTGACGTGTTTGGTTTGGAGCATCAGTATCAACCACAGGTGCGTCTGTCAGCATTTTCCCTCACAACCACTCAACCGCAAAAACTGCGCCCCATCCAATGTGTGCCGCATATTGATAATCATGCCCCTAATCAATTTGCTGTGGTGCATTACTTATGTCAGGAAAAGTTTGGCGGCACGTCCTTTTATCGCCATCGCAGCACCGGTTACGAAACTATTACTGCTGAAAGGCTGGAACATTACTTCAAGGTTCTGAAACAGGAAGTGATGGCTGATGATTCGGCCGGGGGCGATTACATCAATGGTAATACCCGCTTGTTTGAGCGCATCGCACGGATCAAGGTACGGTTTAATCGCGCGTTGATTTACCGCAGTTGCTCCCTGCATTCCGGCGATATATCTGCGGCGGTGGGTTTGTCGTCTGATCCTCGCGTTGGGCGGCTAACGCTTAACAGCTTCATCGAAAGTAACCCTGCTTAATCCATTATGGATTTGTTATTTTTCTCGTCATCTGGATAGTCTCCGGTCAAGCTGCTAGCATCCTCCTCCAACGCTGATCCTGTTCATGCCGCCAGAATTACCCTGGCGGCTCCCATCATTTGTTACACAAGGAAACCCGGTATGGCTGGTGGTAGTTTATTAACGCTGTTGGATGATATTGCAACGGTACTGGATGACATTGCGGTGATGACCAAGGTCGCCACCAAGAAAACCGCTGGTGTATTGGGCGATGATCTCGCGCTGAACGCGCAACAGGTAGCCGGCGTCAGGGCTGAACGAGAAATACCTGTAGTGTGGGCGGTCGCCAAAGGGTCGATGCGCAACAAACTTATCCTGGTACCGGCAGCGCTATTGATCAGTGCCATTATGCCTTGGGCGATCACGCCGCTATTGATGCTGGGCGGTGCCTTTTTGTGTTTTGAGGGCTGCGAAAAACTCGCGCATAAATTTTTACATCGCGTAGAAGAAGAACAGCATCATGCCGAGCTCACCCAGGCATTGGTTAATCCCGCTATCGACATGCTTGCGCTGGAAAAAGAAAAAGTGAAAGGCGCTATCCGCACGGATTTTGTGTTGTCCGCTGAAATTATTGTCATTACCTTAGGCGCTGCTGCCGAGATGGATTTCGTGGGGCGGCTGGGCGTGCTGGTGGTGATCTCCATCATCATGACGGTCGGCGTTTACGGTCTGGTGGCAGCCATTGTGAAACTTGATGACGCCGGTTTATATCTGCAAAAAAAATCCGGTGAAAGTTTTGCTGCGCGATTTCAACGCGGTTTCGGCGCCGGCATTTTGCGTACCGCACCCTGGTTGATGAAAACATTATCAGTCGTCGGCACGGCAGCTATGTTTATGGTGGGCGGCGGTATCCTGGTTCACGGCCTACCGTTTTTACATCACTGGCTCGAAGCGATTCCGGTTGCGCATGAAGGCTTTATCGGTGCGCTGGTGGCAACATTATTTAATGCTGTGGCGGGTATTTTGGTTGGTGCGATGATATTGCTGATTGTGAGCTTGATTCAACGTTTGTTTAAGCGGGCTGATCAATAAGTGGTACTTTGTAGCTCGTTTGTCATTAGGGTGTGGGTTTCGAAAACGCATAAATACTTCCCTGTAGCTCCCTCAATTCATCCCTGAATTGAGGGTTTCGAAACCCACACCCTAACGCCAAACTACATTGTGCTAAATTCAATTCTGTTAATTTGTATGTTCAACAGAAGATTTCTTTTAGGTGTTTTGTATCAACCAATCAATAACTTCATTGTAATTACTCGGCAGATGTGGGCGAAGCGCCTCCAGCGAAGCGCGAATAGCAGTGTTATCCGAATGGGTAATATTGATATGCCCCACCTTGCGGCCAGGCAGCACCTCTTTTCCATACCACACCAGCTCAGTACCCGGCACCGCCAGCCACTGATTATTGCGTTCAGTACCTACCAGATTCACCATCACACTCTGGCCTTTGATGGTCGGCTGGCCCAGCGGCAAGTCGGTGATCGCGCGCAGGTGTAATTCAAATTGATTGGTGCTGGCGCCGGCCTGGGTCCAATGGCCGCTATTGTGCACGCGTGGCGCCAGTTCGTTGATCATCAGGCGGTCCCCGACACGGAAACATTCCATGGCCATCACGCCCACGTAATTCAGATGCTGCAACAATGTCTCCAGCATCTTTTCGGCTTGAGCTTGCAAGTGGGCCAGGCGTGGCAGAGGTGATACGGAGCCGAGCAGGATGCCGTTAACGTGCAGGTTTAGGGTGAGCGGGTAAAACACACATTGGCCCGCCGCGTTGCGCGCGCCGACCAGAGAAACTTCTTCGTCGAAGGCGATGGCCTGTTCTGCAATGGCCTGCTCGTGCCAATTGTCAGGGATTTCATCCTGGCGGGACTGGTGCAGCCAGTACTGGCCTTTACCGTCATAACCGCCAGTGCGGCGCTTCAGCAGAACCCGTTCGCCAAACTTATGATGCAGATCAGCCGCGAGGGTTGTTTCATCGACATGGGCCCAAGGCGCGGTTGCCAGACCCAGTTCGTCGATCAGCGTTTTTTGGGTTTTGCGATCCGCCAAGCGGCCGAACACCGTGCTATTGATGAAGCGTGGATGTTGTGCCAGCGCGTGGGTGGCTACCGACTCGGGCCACTGCTCGCGCTCGGCGGTAACGATGTCCCGGGCATCCAGTGCCGGTGCCTCACTGGCATCAATCGCCACCGGGCGGACATCCAGATTGAGCGGGCGACCCGCCGTTTGCAACATGGCGCCTAATTGTCCAGCGCCTAAAACCCATACACGCAGACTCATTTATTCAACACTCGGATCAGGGTTATCCAGAACAGCCTGGGTTTGTTCTGTGCGGAATTGTTCGATGCGCTCGGCCAGGGCGGGGTTGTTCAGCGCGAGGATCTGGCAAGCCAGCAGGCCGGCATTGAATGCCCCGGCGGTACCGATGGCGAGTGTCCCGACGGCAATACCCTTGGGCATTTGAACAATAGAAAGCAGGCTGTCCATGCCATTCAGCGCTTTACTCTGGACCGGAACACCCAGGACGGGCAAACGGGTATGAGCAGCAACCATGCCGGGCAAATGGGCGGCACCGCCGGCGCCAGCGATAATCACGCCATAGCCATTTGCGGCGGCTGCCTCAGCAAAACTGGTGAGTTTCTGGGGGTGCGGTGGGCAGAGACGACTTCGGTGTGATAATCCACACCCAATTGCTGCAGTATCTCCGCAGCGGCCTGCATGGTGGCCCAGTCACTGCGGGAACCCATAATAACGGCGACTTTGTTGCTCATAATGCGCGGTCCAGATCGGAAAAAAGCGCGCATATTAACACATCACGAACATTATCCACAGGGCACGATGGGGCTGTCCTGCCACTCATCCTTGAGTTCTTACCGGTCCCTGGCAGGTGTGATCCCGAGGATTAATAATCTTCCGTGCTGCCATCGACATCACTTTTTTCAGCGATTCCTTTCTTGTATTCCGCTTCAGTCAGCATGTCGTCGCCATTGGTATCCCAAACCGTAAACTTTTTTTCGCTCAATCCGTGATACAAGGCTTCGCTTTCGCTGATAGAGCCATCCTTATTAACATCCAGCACATTAAAGCTGGGCGCCTGTGGGCCTTGCGCTGCACCGGGCTGTGCAGGATCGTTTGCTAAAACCAGGACAGATGAGGCCAGCAAGGCACAGGCAAAAAATATAGGGAGTTTTTTCATCATTACATCCTCAATCAATACATTATTTGACGGGGAGGTTATTGCAGACCCTATGCCAACATTATTTTTTTAAGCGTAAGTTATTGGTAGCGAACACTTTTTTGAGAATGTTCTTTTTCTTTCCGTGGTGAAGCGTTGGTGGAAATAGGTATTTTTTTACAGGAAATTGTAATTTTTATAGATTTTTAGCGAAGGCGCTACGCTGGGTGATGCTTTACTCGTATAAATAACAACAGGCGTAGGTGCTGCCACCTACGCCTGTTGTTATTGCCGTGCAGTTTTATCGGTTAATCTCACCATGTCATTCATCACACCATCCAGTCCTCCATAAACGTTCAGTGTGTTGATGCGCGCAGTGATCTTCTCCAGAACCTCCAGTTCTTTTAAGCGCAACAGAATCGGATTTCCTTCCATGACCTTGGCGGTGTTATGCAAGGAGCGTGTTGCCTGGGTTTCTTCCTGGCGTTTGATCAGGTTTGCCTCAGCCAGTTTCTGTGCTTCGACGACCTGGGTCAGTATCGATTTCATTTCGCCAGGTAAGACAATGTCTCTTGCGCCTACCGCCTTCAGGAGCAAACCGTAAGTAGATACCTTGGTCGACACCAATTCCAGCAGCTGTTGGTTCAGCGAGTTTTTATCGACTAGCAGCTCATCCAATGTTTGCGTGCCGACGATAGCGCGTAACGCCAGTTGCAGTTCTCGATAAAGATAGTCCTTCGCATCAGCGAGTGCCGTTTTGGCAATTTCCGGCTCAACGATTTGCCACATGACTGACAGATTGATCCGCAAGCTAACACGATCCTTGGTTAAAATTTCCTGGCCATTCACTTCCATGTTTTGTAAGCGCAAATCCAGCTGCTTCACCTCGATGACACGATTGAATTTCCACCACATATGTAGGCCCGCTTCGACCTTGCCGACGGTTTTGCCGTTAACTTCGAGAAAGCCAATATGGCCTTCAGCAACATTGACCACGGCAATAGATGTCAGAGCAGAACGGCTTAGTAACGTGTCCCGTGCCGATGACAATACCCGCATCAATTTCTCGCTAATAGCAAAATTATCGCTGATATCGAGTTTCACAAGTTCAATATCGTGCTGGGTTTTCCAATAGGCACCGCGCTGGCCCGGAGCTTTAACTTCCCGTAATACGCCTTGTTGATAGACCAACCCCACTTCATGCTCACCGGTTTCCCAGCGTTGTACATGGGCAGCAAAGGCATCCGGATGTAGCTCCGCCATCAGCAGTACATCTTTATGGATGCCATCCTGCAGAGTGCTTTGAATGTTGTGGTTTTGCACCTGATATTGATTGCGCCAATCCCAAAGTTTATACACACCTGGCATCAGCACCTTTTCAAATTGCTGGTCTTTGAAGAGCAAACCTTTTTGTGCTTCGGTAATAATGATTTTCTTTAGATATTTCATGTCGAGTCCTTGTTGTTAAAGAGGCAGAATCTCCGCAACCTTTCGGCTTTAATTGTTATGACACCTGGGCATGGCGCGTCGAAAATCGCACGACGCACCTGCGCAGCTGCCAGCCCCCAACTAAAGGCGATGCAGTTGCTTGCACGCGATGAGTCACTCCTTTTTTGATCCCTCACTGAGTGTTCTTCCCTGAAAAATCCTTCTGCTTTCATCATTTGCATGGAGATCTGCCGATGCCCTTGCGGGCGGTTACGTATTGCTACCAGGAAATGGTAGTGCTAGCCGGAGTCGAACCGGCGACCGTCCCATCCACAGTGAGATGCTCTACCCTCTGAGCTATAGCAATGTACTGTCGACTGGATTCGAACCAGCGGCACACTGTAAAAACAGTTGCTCTACCAAGCTGAGCTACGACAGTTATTTGGTTCTGTTTGACCGCGATACACACGTCGACCAATGGCGGGTGTGTCAGGCAGATGATATGAGTCTGCTCCGCTGCGTCCAAACAGTGGTGTGATGAGGTTAGTCATCACGCCGCACCAAATTCTTTTAAACGGAAATTAGTGGTGAATAAATTCCGTTATAAATACATTTCATAACAGGCTGCGCGTTAGCCTTTCACGCACAGTACCTGCTTTAATGTGTGCACAATCTCAACCAGATCGGATTGTGCATCCATGACTTTTTCAATCGGCTTGTAAGCTGACGGTGTTTCATCGATCACATCTTCATCTTTACGACATTCCACTCCCGCTGTCGCTGATAAATGTTCGTCCATCGATACGCGACGCTTTGCTTCGGTACGTGACATCACGCGTCCTGCTCCGTGGCTACAGCTGCAAAAACTGTCTTCGTTGCCCAGTCCTCGCACGATAAAAGAACGTGCGCCCATGCTCCCCGGAATAATGCCTATCTCGCCTTTGCGCGCGCTTACAGCGCCTTTGCGGGTAACCCATACATCTTTGCCATAATGGTGTTCACGGCTGATGTAGTTGTGGTGGCAGTTCACTGCTTCCACGTGCGATTCAAACGGAATATCAATAACTTCGCGCATGGCTTGTAGCGTACGTGCCATCATCACTTCGCGATTGATGCGCGCAAAATCCTGAGCCCATGCAACGGCGCTGACATAATGATGAAAGTGATCGCTACCTTCCGGCAAATAGGCCAAATCCTTATCTGGCAATTGAATGAACCAACGCTCCATATCTTTTTTTGCCTGTTCAATAAAATGGGTACCAATCCGGTTGCCCACGCCACGTGATCCGCTATGCAGCATCACCCACACGGCATCCGCTTCGTCGAGGCAAATTTCAATAAAGTGGTTGCCCGTTCCTAGCGTTCCCAAATGATGAATGTTGTTGGTGTTCTTCAAAAACGGATGCTTCTCGCATAGCTGGTTGAATCCTTCGTGCAGCGGTTGCCAGGCGTTGGCCACGTCGTCGGGGACATTTGCCCAGCTGCCAGGGTCACGCGTGCTGCGCAATTGTTTGGCGCGACCGTGGGGTACACGCTTTTCAATCAGGCTGCGCAACGCAGCGAGCGAATCGGGCAATTGGGTGGCCGTCAGGGTGGTCTTGGCGGCCATCATCCCGCAGCCCAGGTCTACCCCCACGGCGGCAGGAATCACCGCGCCAATAGTCGGAATGACGCTACCGATTGTTGCCCCTTTGCCCACATGCACATCGGGCATCACGGCAATCCATTTATGGATGAACGGCATCTGGGCCATGTTGCTCAGTTGCGCTTTGGCGTTTTCATCGAAGGGCACGCTGCGGGTCCAGGATTTAATCGGTGCCTGGCCTGGAGTATGTAAAACGTCGTAAGAGGTATCCATCGTATTTTCCCTGTAGCACTTGATCGTTGTTTTGTGGGAGGTATATAGCAAGGGAGTTGCCAACTTGGCTCACCGGGCCGCTAACAAATTCCAAGCTATTGATTTTAAATAATAAATAAAAATTCTTGCGGTATTGTGGCGGTCGCCCTAGGATGTGCTGGGTTTAAAAAATTATCGAATTTGATAAGAGAGTATCGAAATGAATAATGTGGTGGTGGGAATTCTGGGCTCGCGTCTGGACCATGGCGGGCTGGGAAGAGGTCGCTGGGATCGCTGGCGGCCCAGTATTGCGGTGCTTATGCACTCCGAGTTGCCAATCGATGAATACATCCTTATCTACTTGACGGAAGACGAGGTTCTGGCAAATTTAACGATCCGTGATATGGCTGACATCTCGCCCAACACCAAGGTTACGTTGTATCCCTGGAGCTGCTCCGACCCGTGGGATTTTGAGCAAGTCTACAGCCAGTTACATGACTTCGCGCGTAGTCAGCATTTTGATGTGGAACAAAATAATTATTACGTTCATATCACGACGGGTACTCATGTTGCGCAGATCTGTTTGTACTTATTAACCGAAGCGCACTACCTCCCCGGCAAGTTACTACAAGCATCGCCTGGTCGTGAGGCGGGCACCAAGGGCACCTACCATATTATCGATCTGGACTTGTCGCGCTACGATCAGATTGCCTCCCGTTTTGCCAAGGAAACCGAGGATGCCGTTACTTATTTAAAAAGCGGTATCCATACGCGCAGTCGTGCGTTTAATGAATTGATCTTGCAATTGGAGCGCATATCAATCAAATCTTCTGCACCTATTTTGTTGATCGGTGCAACCGGTGTTGGCAAATCGCAATTGGCAAAACGTATCTACGAGTTGAAGCGTCAGCGTGGGCAATTGACAGGTAACCTGGTTGAAGTGAATTGTGCGACCTTGCGCGGTGATAACGCGATGTCAGCGTTATTCGGACACGTTAAAGGTGCTTTTACGGGAGCGCAATCCGCACGGACCGGTCTGCTGCGCGAGGCGCATCAAGGGTTGTTATTTCTGGATGAGATTGGTGAGCTTGGGTTGGATGAGCAGGCGATGTTGTTACGCGCGATCGAAGATAAAACATTTATGCCATTCGGTGGGGACCAGCTTGTCAGTAGTAATTTCCAACTAATTGCCGGTACGCATCGCAATTTGTTTGAGTTGGTGCGACAAGGATTATTCCGTGAAGACTTGCTGGCCCGCATTAATTTATGGACTTACGAGCTGCCCTCCCTGCGGGAGCGGATCGAAGATCTTGAGCCCAACATCGAACATGAGCTGCAAAACTTTACCCGCAAGGCAGGATACATGGTGAATTTTAATAAGGGCGCAAGAACCATGTACCTGACATTTGCCTATTCGGTGGATGCGCTATGGCGAGCTAATTTTCGTGATCTCAACTCTAGCATCACGCGCATGGCTACTCTGGCTGTAGGTGGGAGGATCACCGAGGATGTTGTATCAGCTGAAATCCAGCGCCTGCGTCAGGCATGGAAGGGCTTTGGTGGGTTTGATGAAGAAAAGAGTGAACACTTGGAATTGCTTTTGTCATCAGCAGCGCTGGAAGAATTGGATATGTTTGATCGCTTACATTTATCAGAAGTTATTCGTATCTGTCAGCAAAGCCGTTCTATGGCGGATGCTGGTCGTAAGTTATTTAATGTGAGTCGCAATAAGAAGACCAGTATTAATGACTCTCACCGGCTGAAACAATATCTACAGAAGTTTGATCTGACTTTTCAGCAAGTTACTCAATCTGATTGATCATTTTCATCGGTGCTGCTTTCCAATAACGCATACAGTTCTTTACAGGTTTGATGGTCAAGCAAAGCATCGGTTTGTTTGGCTGTTTTTAGAATGAACTTACCAATTTTTTTGTCATTTGCGCTCCCATCAAGTAATGCATGCACTAAGGTATTGCTGGTTTTTATGGCTTCCTCCAGCTCTTCAATCAGCATGCGAGCTTGTCGCAGAGTAATATTCGCCCGTCTGCTCATTTGATTGTGCGATATGGCGTCAGGGGTAGATTGGTTTTCCGAATCTGATATAGACATTACATCATTTTTCATACTGAAAGCTGTGACGCAACAAATGTTGCGATTTGGATAAAGCAGGGTGGTCTTGTTCGTGGGCGGGAGTATGGGGCAGGTTTATTGCAGCTTGATGAATCCGTGCGGGTTTTAGAACGGCTTCCGCGAAACCAGGTCGCGCTTTTACGCGCGACCTTGCTGGTTATTCATCCTGATATGAATCATCTTCGCCACCGAAGGCTTTTAGGAGAGCTTTGATAAACGTCTTTAATTCCAGCGTCATGATGGCAAAGTCAGCGTCAAATTGCTCGGCTTTGCTTTCCGGGTTGCGGTCGTTGGCTTGTTCCTGAATCTTGTCTTCGAACTTCAGGCGTTTGATAGCCAGTTGGTCGTCGATAACACAGTGAATGGCTTCTTTCCAGGTGATGGCTACTTTGTTCACAAACATGCCGCTATTCAAATGGCTGCGTATTTCATCGGCATACAAATCCTGATTTTTACAGCGGATAACACGGCCATCTTTACCGGCTTGTAGTTCACATTCTTCTCGTAGCTCAAACTCCGGTGGCAGCTGTGCGTCGCGCAGCCAATGGGTCATCACTTGAGTCGGAATGTTTTTTGGCGTAATGGGGATTGCCCGCAAACTACCCAATGCTTCACGCAATGCACTCAATAAATCTTCGGCGCGTTTGGCGGAAGAGGCATTTACAACGATAAGCCCTTCCTGTACCGCAATGTAAGCAAAATCCAGCGAGGATTTGGTAAAGGCTTTGGGCAGCAGTGAAAAGATAATTTCATCTTTTAATGTTTGTCGTTCCTTGCGCCCGACATTGCGTGATTCAGCTTCGCTGATGGCAATTGCTTTTTCTTCTACCTGTTCATTCACGACAGCGGCAGGCAGAATTTTTTCCTGCTTTTTTGCGCAGATCATGATGTAACCGTTGGCAGCATGAACAAATTCGCTCCCGTGCCTGCCTAATGGCGGTACCCAGCCATAACGCATCATGTCGAGATTGCCGCAGGGGTTAAAACTGTGTTCACCCAGACGTTCGTTCAGTTCTTCGGGCGAGAGTGTCCATTGTTCAGTGAGGCGATAGAGACGCAGATTTTTAAACCACATAATCAATCCGGGAAATAACGCTAAACGCAGAAAATACTACTGCACGCACCCTCATCTGCGATGAGGCGCGCGCAGTGTGTCAGGACATGGTATTAACCAAGGATTTCCAATAACTCCACATCAAAGATCAACGCGGAATACGGTGCGATGCTGGAGCCTGCACCACGCTCGCCGTAAGCCAGTTGGTAAGGGATGTATAAACGCCACTTTGATCCGACGGGCATCAATTGCAGGGCTTCGGTCCAGCCGGCGATGACACCGTTAACGGCGAAGTCGATCGGTTGACCACGGTTGTAAGAGGAGTCGAATACGGTACCGTCAATCAAGGTGCCATGGTAATGGGTTTTTACACGGGAGGTGGCGGATGGTTTTTCGCCGTTGCCTTGTGTGACAACTTCATATTGCAAGCCAGAAGCGGTAACCGTCACGCCCGGCTTTTTAGCGTTTTCAGCGAGGAACGTTTCACCTTCAGAGGCCTTGGCTTTACCTTGTTCAGCCTGCCTGGCTTGCATGCGCTGACTGATTTCCTTGAAGGCGGCCTCAAGGTCGGCGTGGGCTACCGCGCTGGCTTTGCCTTGCAGGGCATCGATTACGCCCGCTGCAACGGCAGCCGCGTCGACACCTTCAAAGGGATTGGCGGCTAGCTGGTCACCCATTTGACGACCAACACCGTAGCTAACACGTTGTTCAACGGTGGTGTATTGCTCTGACATAAGTCATTTCTCACGTGAGGATAAAAAAGGGCCGGCAGTCTATCATGAAATCCCGCCGCGCTTTGCCGTCGCTCATGGCTGAGTGATGTCGGGTTCGGCGGTTGTTTCATCCTGCGTGTTGACTTCGCGGATAAAAATGCCCCAAAAGGCCATAAACAAGGCCGCGACCAGAGGCCCCACGACAAAGCCATTAATACCGAACAAGGCCAGTCCGCCCAAGGTGGACAGCAACACAATATAGTCCGGCATCTTGGTATCCCGCCCGACCAGGATAGGGCGCAGGACGTTATCGACCAAGCCGATAACACCCGCTCCAAAAGCAACAAGAATCACCCCGTCGACAGTCTCGCCTGTGGCAAACAGATAGAGCGCTACCGGTAGCCAGATCAGCGCCGGACCAACGGCGGGAATCAAGGAGGCAATCGCCATAAAGATGGCCCACAACAACGCCCCTGGAATACCCAATATCCAAAAGATCAATCCACCCAGCGCGCCCTGCACAATAGCGACGACCAGATTGCCTTTGATGGTGGCGCGAGTGACTTCGGCAAACTTCTTAAATAGCAGGCGTTCACGCGCATCGCCCAAAGGGAGCGCGCGGACCAGCAATTCAATTAATTTGTTGCCATCGCGCAGCATAAAGAAAGTGAGGTAAAGCATCAGGCAGAGATTCAATATAAAACTGAACGCGTTCTGCCCGATGTTTAGTGTTTGTCGGGCGAGAATTTTACCGCTGCTCATGGCGGCGTCGGTGGCGGTTTCCTTGAGCTTATTCAGGTCGACACCGATGCGTTCCAACGACTGTTCAGCGGTCGGAAACGCCTCGCGAAAACGTTCAATATATTGCGCTGGTTTAATTTCACCATCTTCAATTTTTTGATAGATAGCTGTCCCTTCGTTCACGGCGGAGGTGACAATGAAGATCATCGGCAAGACCACGATTATCACGCATAGCAACAAAGTTAATAGAGCGGTCAAGTTGCGACGGCCATTGAACCGCCGCAATAATTTTTGCTGCACAGGATAGAAAATTACCGCGATGGCACAGGCCCAGAAAATGGGGCCGAAAAAAGGGCGCAGTAACCACAGGAAACCAATCGACACCAGTAGTAGGAACAGTATAAAGGTGCGCATCTCCAGTTTTTCTTGTTTGATTTTTTCCTGCATGGCTGTGCCTCGGGTGGGTAGGGTTGGCCTATACGGTAGGTGAGTGACCTGGGCATTTCAAGGAGATTCTTGAGCAAACGGAGCGCCATGGGCTAGAGTTGTTAGATAGCTGACAAATTGCGTGCTTTTTGAGCACCGGGATGTGACGGTTTTGATTAATCTGCAACGACTGCTGTTATGTATCGCCTTACTCTGGTGTTTGCCACTTGCGGCTGAACAAAAGATTGTATCGATCAATATTCAGGCCGTAGCACTGGAGCAGCCCAGCGATTATTTCGTCACATTGCTGAAGATGGCGCTTGATGCCAGCAAGGCACCGGATGAACAGATTGAACTGCGTTTTGCGCCTTATGAATTGTCCCAGGCGCGCTGGATTTATCTGCTGCAACATGAATCCAGTGACACGGTGATCTGGACCATGACCTCGAAAGAGCGGGAAAAACTGCTGCGTCCGATCCGTATTCCATTGTTCAAAGGGTTGTTCGGCAAACGGGTGTTCATCATCCGCAAGCAGGATCAAAAACGGTTTGATCCGATTACGACCCGCGATCAATTGGGCGAGTTGCTGGCCGGACAAGGCGCGCATTGGCCGGACACACGCATCCTGCAATTGAATGATTTACCTGTCACTACTGCATCCACTACCGACTCGTTATTCAAGATGCTGATGGCTGGACGGTTCGATTATTTTCCCCGCGGTATTTCCGAGGCCTGGTTTGAGCTGGCGCAGCGACCGGAAGATAAGGACGTGGTGGTGGAGCAAAAGCTGATGATTGTCTACCCGACGGCTATTTATTATTTTGTTCCCAAGTCGAATGAAGCCTTGGCAAAGCGAATTGAGCGGGGGTTGGAACGGTTAATCGATACCGGGGAATTCGACAGATTTTTCTATTCGCATGCCCGGACCAAAGCAGGGCTGGAGCAGCTGGAAAAATTTCCACGGCGTATTATCACCCTGGATAATCCCGACCTGCCCGAAGAAACCCCGCTGGATAATCCGCGCTACTGGTTAACCTTACCCGGGTCTTGATGGTGGGTGTTTGGGGTGGAGTCTGTCTGTGTCTGGCAAGTGTTCGTGCTGGCGCATCCACCGCAACCGCTGCTGCAGCCCGTGGGCTTTTTCTTACCCACGGGTAACCAGCGGCGCACCAGAAAAACCAGCGCGCCGATAACGCAGAGTCCGACAATCATTTCCTGCCACATACGCTACCTCCGTCAGTGACATCAATACCAGAGCATGGCGATTTGATAGGTCGCCCATGCAGCAAAATAGGCCAGTGCGAACAAATACACGGTAAAAAAGGTTGTTGCCGCGCGCGAGTTGGTTTCGCGACGCACCACGGCGATGGTAGCAATACACTGGGGTGCATAGACAAACCAGGCCAGATACGCGAGCGCGACCGGTAATCCCCAGCTGTTGCCGATGGCGTAGCCCAGAGCTGCATCCGCCGACTCACCACCTACCGCATACACCGTTGCCAGGGCGCTGACCGCGACCTCGCGCGCTGCCATGGCGGGAATCAGGGCGATACACATCTCCCAGGTGAAGCCCAAAGGGGCAAATAGCGGCTGCATCCAGATGCCCAGGCGACCGGCAAAGCTGTACTCAATGGCGGCGTGGGTCGCGCCTTCCGGCGCGGCCGGATAGCTGGCGAGGAACCACAAGAGAATCGACAGCGCTAGAATGATGGTGCCCACACGGCGCAGGAAGATCCAGGTGCGTTCACGTAATCCGATCAACACATGATAAGCCATAGGCCAGCGGTAGCTGGGCAACTCCAGCAGCAGGGGATATTCCTCGCGGGTCTGGCGGCGACGCATGATCCAGGCAACCAGGGAAGCGCTGACGATCCCGGCCATATACAAGGCAAAGAGGGTCAAGCCTTGTAAGTTAAAGATCCCCCACACGGTCTGCTCCGGGATAAACGCCGCAATAATCAGTGCGTAAACCGGTAAACGGGCAGAGCAGGTCATCAGCGGCGCTACCATAATGGCGATCATCCGCTCCAATGGGTCCTGAATGGTGCGGGTAGCCATGATGCCCGGCACCGCGCAGGCAAAGCTGGACAATAAAGGAATAAACGAGCGACCGGACAAACCGATACCGCGCATGGGGCGATCCAGCAAAAACGCAGCGCGGGTGAGATAACCGGAGTCTTCGAGGATAAGAATAAAGAAGAACAGGATGACGATTTGTGGCAGGAAGATAATAACCCCACCCATACCGGCGATCAGGCCGTTAACAATAAAATCCTGCAGCACGCCTTCGGGCAGCACCGTGGCGGCGCCATCGGCAAGAAAGGTGGTGCCTGCATCAATCAAATCCATCACCGGCCCCGCCCAGGCGAAGACTGCCTGGAAGATCACCAACAGGATGCTGAACAGGATAACCAGCCCCAGGACCGGATGCATAACAAAGGCATCAAGGCGGTCCTGCCAGCGTGGCGCTGCGTCCGGCTGCACAACAAACTGTGACATCAAGGCTTCAATGTGATGATAAGACGCTTCTACCGATTGGTGTTCGCTGGGGGTGCGAACCACATCGGACTGGGATTTATCGACGGCAAAATCGGCCAGCGCCTTGCGCAACGCATCGGCACCATGGTTATGGACCGCGACCGTTTCGACGATGGGAATACCGAGGGCGTGCGATAAACCCGCCACATCAATACTAATGCCGCGTTTGCGCGCTGCATCGACCTGGTTCAACGCCAGGATTAGTGGGCGGTTAAGCTCTTTAAGCTCAAGCACCAGGCGTAAGCCCAAACGCAAATTGGTAGCGTCCACCACTGCAATCAGGGCGTCCGGTAACGCTTCGCCGATCATCTTCCCGAGGATGACATCGCGAGCTACTTGCTCATCCGGTGAGGTGACGATCAGGCTATAAGTACCGGGTAAATCCAACAACTCGGCAGGATGCTGCATCCCGCTCAACTGGCCGACGCGCCGTTCAACCGTGACACCGGGATAATTCGCCACCTTGGCGCGTGCGCCGGTCAAGCGATTGAAGAGAGAGGTTTTACCACAATTGGGATTGCCCACCAGGGCGAAACGAAGACTTGTCGACATTAACGGGATTCCGCGCTATTGATCAATTCCACACTGACTTTAGCGGCCTCAGCGCGACGAAGGGCAAACTTGGTGCCGTTGACCTGAACAGCCAAGGGGTCGCTACCCAGCAAACCGAACCCGATAACTTTGAGCTTGGCACCAGGCAAGAAACCTAACTCCTTGAGTCGCAGGGATACGCCGTTGTCTTGCTGGCCGAATAAGGGCTGAGCCAGCAGCTCTACTACGCGTACCTCTGCGCCCTTGGCGCATTGATCAAGACGTAAGGCGGGTGACTCGGTGAGCGAGGCGGCAGGGTTGAGGGCAGTATTCATAAGAGTGGGAATCTTTATGCAAATGAGAGTAATTACTAAAAAGAATACTCGATTTGATCGGGGGTAGCAATTTGATGCTCTCCGCTTGCGGTGCGATCCAGGTAAAGTTTGGTATGCGAGCGACGGAATGTTTGTGGATGATCACTGAACCCGCGACACAGCACAGAGTCCTAGCGAAAGGTTATCTTCTGCGCCGGATTGCAGGACGGCGCAAGTTTTTTCGCCTTTGCTAGTGACTCGGACCGAATTCTTCCCTAATCTCGGCAAAGGGCATCTCATCCAATCGCGCAAGGATTTTCTGTATGGCTAATGAGCAAAACAAATCGATCACCACCACGGTAGTTCTGGTGTTGGTTGCTGCTGTTGTGGTTGCGGCAATTGTGTTCTTTTATTGGCGTCCAGCAAAAGAAGAAGACAAAAATGTGTCACTTCCCCCTCCGCTTGTACAGACTGAACCAGAACAGGTTCCTGAGCCGGAGCCGACTCGCCCCGTTTATGAAGCGCCTGAACCAGAACCCCAGGAAGAGCCCCTGCCTGAACTGGGTAACAGCGATCAAAGTGTATTGGATGCGTTCGGCAAACTTGCCGCCGATGCACCGTCGCTGATTGTGCCAGAAGAATCTATACGCAAATTTGTGCGGGCGGTAAACGCCGTTGAAGAAGGCAAGGTTGTTCATGAGTACCGGCCACTGGTTTCGCCAGCGCCGCCGTTTCAGGTGGAGCGTGATGGCACGGTGGAGGAACAACAGGTGCAACAATACACCTTGTCGGAAGAGAACTATCGTCGCTATGACAAATATGTAGCGACATTTGCTGCTATAGAGACCGACGCGTTGGCTGCCTTGTACAAACGGTTCTACCCATTGCTGGAAGAAGCTTATCGTGAGATGGGGTTGAAAAAAGGCAACTTTCACACGGTAATGCTAGGCGCTATTGATAATCTGTTGGCCGCACCGGTGGTGGAACAGGACATCCTGTTGGTGCGTCCCAAAGTGTTTTATCAGTACGCCGATCCCGCGCTGGAGAAACTCCCGGCCTCCCACAAACTATTGTTGAGAATGGGGCCAGATAACACCCGTCGCCTACAGGAAAGTTTGAAAAACCTGCGGGCCAAATTGGCTGAATAAATGATCTGCCAGCAAGGTACTTTGGTTGGTGCCTTGCTGGTACAGCGCTGTCATTTCAATAAAAACTTTTCATATATTTTCTTTTCTTTATCCCATCTTTAGCCAAATTTACCTTCATCCCTCTGATTTTTAAGGCAAAAGCGGTTTTTAACGGCTGAAAACATGACATGGCGCCGCTATTGACAACGTTGTCCCTCGGGTTTAATGTCGAACGACAACGTTGTCCAGTGCGCCGTTATTATTGCTGGCGGGTTGTCAAGACTAATGGCTTTATCAAAAAAGAATCAGAGGGGATAATCATGGCTATCAAACTAAGAGATGCAATAAAAGCGGTAAATAGGTCCGCCGCGATATACGGTACGGCTGCCACCCTGGCGTTGACGGGTGTTGCTGCCAGTGCGCAGGAAGTGGTTGATGAAATCGTGGTGACGGGGATTCGGGGGGCATTGAAAAATGCCGTGGATATCAAGCGTAACTCAACTGCAGTTGTAGATGCAGTTTCCGCTGAGGATGTAGGTAAATTCCCTGATTCAGATTTAGGTGAGTCTCTCAGCCGCATTCCTGGTGTTACCGTAGGACGATCTTTCGGCCAAGGCGCATCTGTATCCATTCGTGGTGGTGCACCACAAATGACCTTGACCCAGTTAAATGGGCAAAACGTAGCTTCAACTGGATGGTACGACCAGGTTGCTATTGATCGTTCATTCAATTACTCGTTGCTTCCGCCGGAAGCTATTGCTGGTATTGATGTTTATAAATCATCCCAGGCAGATCTTAACGAAGGCGGAATTGGCGGTACTGTGATTGTAAAAACACGCAAACCGCTGGATATGGATGCAAATACCGCATTCTTGGGTGTCAAAGCGAGTGTAGGCACAATCAGCGATGAAACGGCGCCTAATTTCTCTGGTTTGTATAGTTGGAAAAATGACTCGGAGTCGTTCGGTATATTAGCCGCAGTATCCTACAGTGATGATGAATATGTTCGTCAGGGTGATGAGTCTGATTTGGCTTGGAGTGCGGCTGCAGTTCCGTCGCGCTTTGTTCAACAACGTGAACGTACGACCGTTAACCTAGGTGCTCAGTTCGCGCCTACGGATGAGTTACAGTTCGGCATCAATTACATGTCGTTAGAGCTGGTTGGTGACAATACATCAAGTTCTGTGTATTTGTTCGGTGCTGGCGGCGATTGTACAAATACCAACGTGAGCGGTGTGTGTGATACACGTGTTATTTCTGAAGCTCAAGCTGTGCCCGCTTTTGGTCAGACCTGGGCGCGTGTCGGTACCATGACATCAGACACAATCGCCATTGATGCTTCTTATGAGGTTGATGGATTTAAGTTAAGTGCTGCTATAGGTTCAACAGAGGCTGAAGGTGGTACTGATTTAACGACTAACTTTGGCTTTTATCCTCTGGCTAACTGGGCTGGCACAATTGACGCTTCCGGCCGAACTATCAATATTGATGGTCCAAAGCACGTTACAACCGTTGAGGATTTGCCAAACACTAGACCCGAAGGTTGGGCGGTTGGGAAAGGGCCAAACTCGGATGAGGAAGTTTACGGTCAACTTGACGTAGAGTTTGATTTGGATTTGGGTGCGATAAAATCATTTAAGGCGGGCGTTCGCTACACTGATCACGATGTAGAGAAATTTAACTACAAAGGTGCATTAGATCCTGATGCTCCCACCTTACCTGCTAGCGAATATTACGGCGGCAATGAGGACCTCGGCTTTAGTGATAGCGCCAGCTTCCCAGTGCCAAAACCGGGAGCAATGTATGCTGTAACGCGTGATACGCTGGAGTCATGGACGGAAATCCGCTCGGGCTACAGTACTATTAATGAAAAAAATAGCGCTCTTTACGGTATGTTTACGTTCGAAGCGGACGGTATTCGCGGTAACTTCGGTTTGCGCTATATCCATACTGATGCAGAAAGTGATTCTTATAAGCTTGATGGTACCCCGCTGGCGGATGGTGATATTGATGCTAACTTGTACTACAGCACTACCATCACAACAGATAAGGCGGATTATGATGATGTATTGCCGAGTGTGAATATATTGTTTGATCTAACGGATAGTTTGGTGTTGCGTATGGCAGCAGCGCAAACAATTGCTCGTGCTAATTACAATGATATGTTCAGCGCCTCCAGCCAAGCGGGTTATGAAGACACAATTGCGGGTAATGAAACACTGACTAAAGGTTCTATTGGCTTGCTACCAATGAAGTCAAGCCAGGCGGATTTAGGTCTTGAATACTATTATGGTGATGGCAATTTGTTGTCCGCAACCTACTTTGTTAAAGACATCAATAATTTTGTTGTCTCCGATACCAGCTTTAATCAGTCAATTGGTTTGGTTAGTCCTGACTCCGGTCTTGATAGTTGGACTGTGAACAATCAGGTCAATGCTGGTGGTGGTGAGATCGAAGGTATCGAGCTGCAATGGAGCCATGCATTTGATAACGGCTTTGGTACAGTTATCAACTACACTTATGCTAATGGCAATGCTCCTGGCGAAGTGTTCTCTGACCAGCAAGGGTTGTTCACTGAATCCTCGAAGGACAGTTTGAACTTGGTGGGGTATTGGGAAAACGATGTCTACTCTGCTCGCGCTGCGTATAACTGGCGTTCAGAGTACATCGTCCGTGAGACAGGTTATTACGGTAATCGCATGCATGATGATTACGGTTCGCTTGACCTGAGTTTCGGATGGAATGCGACAGACTTTATGACGTTTACATTTGAAGCTACAAATGTTCTCGAAGAGGACGATATTCAATATGGTATTTCTCCAGCCTCGTCAGGTGTGAAACAGGAGCTGCGTGCTGAGTATCCTGCTTGGGCATTTAAGGGTGAGGCACGTTACACCTTGGGTGTGAGCTTCCAGTTCTAATTCAGGTTGTATGAGTGGTTGAATGAAAAAGCCCAGTTTATCTGGGCTTTTTCAATTTCAGTTTTCAGCATGATTATTTTCTGGATAAACAGGTGAAAATTAAGCGTATTGCAATTGTCGGTGGCGGTACTGCGGGGTGGCTTGCTGCCAACCATTTGGGCTTTGAGTTACGAAAAGACCCCGAAATTGAAATAACGTTGATCGAGTCGAAGGATGTTCCTTCTATAGGTGTGGGTGAGGGAACGGTTCCTTATATTAAAAAGGCGCTGGAGAAATTTGGTATTTCTGAAGCAGAACTAATTGCTAGCTGCGATGTAACTTTTAAGCAGGGTATAAAATTTGTTGAATGGCTTAATTCAGCTATTCATGGAGAAAAGCACTACTACTATCATCCGTTTGAATCACCATTTCCATCGGGTATTGATATTATCCCGTATTGGCTTAATCATCGTTCAAGGGAGAATTTCCATGAAATTACCGCGCAATCATATGCTTGCGAAGCAAAGCTGTGCCCCAAAAAAATATCTTCCCCCCCTTACCAAGGAGAAATGAATTACGCATATCACTTCGATGCGATTAAATTTGCCAAGTTGTTGTCGAGAAATGCTATTTCAAAATATCGTGTAAAACATAAGATTGCTACAGTTGTTGGGGCACAAAAAGATGACGCGGGAAACATTGATTCCTTAATGCTTGGCTCTGGGGAGTCTTCAAAGTTTGACTTCTACATTGACTGCAGTGGGTTTTCTTCTTTATTAATTGAAAAGGAGCTATCAGTTCCTTTTGTTGATAAATCCAATCAGATACTTACCGATACCGCATTGGCACTACAGGTGCAAACTGAAGCAGATGAAGAAATACCACCCTATACAATTGCTACAGCACATAAAGCAGGCTGGGTTTGGGATATAACGCTAACAGGTAGGCGGGGAACGGGTTTTATCTATTCCAGTCAGCATATGAGTGAAACTGAAGCCGTAGAGGGTTTTTCGAAGTATCTTGGTGTAGATGTTGAGATGTTATCGCCTAGAAAGATATCTATGCCTGTCGGTTATCGAGAAGAGTTTTGGGTTAATAATTGCGTTGCTATAGGTTTGTCACAGGGGTTTGTTGAACCTCTTGAAGCTACCTCAATATTGATTACAGATTTTTCTGCTGAGTATTTGGCTCGCGCCTTTCCAGTAAACGTAGAAGATATTTCGCTTTTAAAAAAACGTTACAATAAAGTTGTCGAATATAGTTGGGCAAGGATTTTGGATTTTATTAAGCTGCATTATTGTATTTCTGATCGGGATGACTCAGATTTTTGGCGTGAGAATAGAGATATGTCGAATGTGTCCGATGTCTTGGTTGAGCGACTATCTATATGGGAAAAATTTCATCCGAAAAAATCTGATTTTTTTAGTAAATTTGAAGTTTTTGATGTAGAGAATTACTTGTATGTTTTATATGGAATGAAGTTTTATACCGTGCCTCCTCATGCCTCCGCGTATGACGTTGAGAGCGGCCAGGGAAAGATGGCACAAGTGAGGCAGGACGCAGAAAGGTTAGCTGTTGAACTTTTAGGCCATAGGGAATGGTTGGATAAACTAAAAAAGGCTATGCAACCTGGTTGATTTTTTGAGTGCTCAGAATGCTACAAACGAATTTGCCGTTAGGCGACCGGTTTTAGGATTGTCATCTACGCTGTAAGTGGAATCAATATAAGGAGAATGTAGTAAGCAGCTGCGATAAATGATCATTCGATTGAATTTTGCATCAGCCACGCCTAGTTTGGTGAAGCGTTCATCTGAGTCGGTAAAATACTCTTTTTTAAGTGGTTTTTCTTCTATCTCTCTGAAGTAAATATCTTCAAAGCTCTTTCTTTTCTCTTGCGTAATTGTCTCGTAACCAGTGGTATTGTGACGGTAGAAAGCGGTACCTCCATGCGTTTCATTGCATAAAAAAAGCAACAATGCGAATTGGTAAGGGTTGGTTGAGTCGAAATGTGGCATTAGCTGTACCTTGCGTAAACTCTCAGGCTTAATGGTAATCAATGAGAGTGAACAATCCGCTTTATTCATATCCCAAGCAAGGGATATGCCTTCATATCCTTGAGCGAGAATCGGCTTGATCACGGCCATTAGCGAATCGGAATATTCTTTCGGTGCTGGCAATTTTATACCTGGATAGAAGTTGCAATGTCCAGTGTAATGCTCGAAATTCTCCCTTGCTGATGCATAATCAACCATATGCTCGGGTTGTTGCATGAAGTTGTCGATAATAAGAACCTTCTGCTTCTCTATGCCAACCGAAAATGATTTGACTAGCAGCTGTGTATTAATTTGGAACACATTAACTCCCATATATTGGTATTGCTCGATTCTTACCTGGCTCGCTTGATGGGTGCCACCATAATTTAGTTTACGGCGATTTTGTATTCATTGACAACGTTGTTTGTGGCGTGTGTTACTGTCTACTTCTCGCGGCTGGAATAGCACATTGGCAGGTAAGGATGACCTAGCGCCAGCTATGATGCTTAATTAAGAGAAGATGCTGCTGTTCAGGGAGCTATATAACTTATTTGGAAGATATAGCGGTGTCGCAAGAAATACAAAATTATTGACAACGTTGTCTTCGCGGCGTAATGTATCTTTGAGCGTGTATCTCCGGTTGTGAATGCTCTGCTTATGTTCGTTGTTGTTGGTTTCTTTCGGGGTTTGGCAGATCCGCCATGTGAGCCTCGAAGCAGTCCAACGATGTAGTTGATATCTATCATGGCTCTTTTGTGGTTGGCGCGTGTCATACCGCCAACCCTTTTTACAAGCCTGTGAAGATAGATAAAAAGGAAGGCGGAATAACTCTAAATACAGGATTTGATTGACGTTGGTGGTTGAGATATAGCGAATCCCTCCGATCAGCAAATTAAGCGAGAGTACCGCACAGGCATTGCTAATAAATATGAGGTTGGTTATGGGGATACACCCAATCAATGACAGTGCGTTAGAAGAACCTTTATATCTGGGCATCGACGGTGGCGGCACCAAGTGCCGTGCGCGCATCGTTTCTGCTAAAGACGAAGTCCTGGGTACCGGTGTCGGCGGCCCTGCGAACCCGCTCCATGGTGTTCAACAAACTCTGAATTCAATCCAGACAGCTACCGAGCTGGCATTGGCGGACGCTGGTTTGCCGGTAACGGCGATCAGTCATTTAACCGCTGGGCTGGGGCTGGCTGGGGTTAACCTGCCCAGTTTGTTCGATGTGATCAACAAGTGGCAGCATCCCTTCAAAACCATGTATTTGACTACCGACCTGCACATCGCTTGTCTGGGTGCGCATAACCGTGACGAAGGCGCGGTGATGGTGGCTGGTACAGGCTCTTGCGGTTACTCCTTTGTGAAAGGTAAGGCCACGATTCTCGGTGCGCACGGTTTCCCGTTCGGGGATATCGGCAGCGGTGCCTGGATGGGGCTTGAAGCGATTAAAGCAGTGTTGCTTGCCTCTGATAATCTTGGTCCGCAATCCATCCTCAGCGATTTGATTGGCGATCACCTACAGGCCAAGGGCGTGATGATTGTTGACAAGATGGCGGCAGCAAAATCCAGTGACTATGCCAAGTTGGCCATCTTTGTTCTGGATGCCGCTGATCTTGGCGATGCGGTTGCGTTGAGTATTGTCCAGCAGGGTGCTGATTACATGAGCGCTGTGGCGGAAAAATTATGGGAAACCGAGCCGCCGCGCATGTCATTGCTTGGTGGTCTGGCGCCGCGTCTGACGCCCTGGATGAAACCATCGATTGCTGAAAGTCTGTCACCGCCTCTCAGTCAGCCGGAGTTCGGTGCGATCTATTACGCAAAGCGAATGAGCCGCTTGACGGCGACCGCCTAGGATTCGGGCGGGCTAGGAATTTGAGTGGGCTGGAAATGTAAACAGTGGTCTCGCCCGCTCAAACTGAGCCGCATTGTTGTTCCTATTGTTATAGGTGTTATAGGTGTTATAGGCGGCTTATATAAGTCCATGGTCCACGGGTTATGGACAAGAGTTACCTCGGTCAATACCACGCGTTCGCGCGTTATAAAAAACAGGTGCCTCTGGATGGGTTATTTAAGTTGTTGACCCATTCAGAGCGTTCCTCTTCGCCATAGTGTTCAAATAATAAAAGCGTTTGCGCCGCTGGTGGATGTCAAACGCGTTCATATTTCACTCCCGATTGTTTGGGAGCAATTCACGAGAAGCAGGTTTATGGAAATGACAGTTGATACCGCACCGGCACAAAAAAGCAGCGTCATCCCAATGGCCATTGTTGCCGGATTATTTTTTATCCTGGGGTTCGCCACCTGGTTGAATGGCTCCTTGATGCCTTACCTTGAACTGGTGTTAACACTGACGCCCGTGCAAGCCTCCTTCATCCTGTTTACGTTTTATATTGCTGTGGTGGTTTTCTCGATTCCCTCGGCCTGGGTTATTCGGCGTGTGGGTTACAAAAACGGTATGGCGCTGGGCATGCTCGGCATGGCGGCGGCTGCGTTCATGTTTATTCCCGCAGCAAAAACACATATGTTCGGTTTGTTCCTGGTTGCGCAATTTATGATGGGTGCGAGCCAGACGTTACTGCAAACGGCGGTAAATCCTTACGTGGTCAAGATCGGCCCGGAAGAGTCTGCGGCGGCACGTATCAGCATCATGGGTATTTTGAACAAATCTGCTGGCGTCGTGGCACCTATGGTATTTGCCGCGATGATTTTGGGGGGGATGAAAGACTATTCAACCCAGGCACCGACGCAGGAAGAAATTGAAATTCTTGCCAGCAACCTCGTGTTTCCCTATATCTGCATGGGTTTGTTTATTGCGTTTTTAGCGCTGTGCGTAAAATTTTCACCTTTGCCAGAATTGAATCTGGAGAAGGAAGATGCGCAAGTGGCGGACAAAGGTTCAGTGTTCCGTTTTCCGCATTTAGTACTGGGTGTTATCGCACTCTTTTTATATGTCGGTGTAGAGGTTATTGCGGGTGATACGATCGGCTCTTTTGGTCGCAGCATTGGCTACAGTGGCTTTGCGACACTGACATCATTCACGATGGCGTTTATGGTGATGGGTTACTTTTTGGGCGTTTTGTTAATTCCCCGTGTGATCTCACAGCAAAAAGCGTTGATGTTGTCTGCTATTCTCGGTGTTATTTTAAGTTTGTCTATCGTATTGGGGGACAGCACATCCTCCAGTTTTGCAAACGTATTGTTTGTGCCTCTCGGTTTGCCTGCTCTGCCTAACACCATCATGTTCCTGGCGTTGCTGGGCTTGGCGAATGCTATTGTCTGGCCGGCAATTTGGCCTATGGCGTTGAGTGGTTTGGGCAGCTATACCAGCACTGGTTCGGCGATGTTGATCATGGCGATTTCTGGTGGTGCGGTCTTGCCTTTTGTGTTGGCTGGTGTGGCATCAATCGGTGATATCGGTCGTCAGACGGCATACATTGTGATGACGCCCGCTTACCTGTTTATTCTTTTCTATGCAGTGAAAGGTCACAAGCTAAGAAGCTGGAAGTGATCTTTTAATAAGTCCCATTGGTTTAATCAACATGGCTGTTAATGCGTTGCATTTACAGCCATTTTTTTTGCGGCTTATTGTGGTTCTGTTATGGAATTTTTATAAGCTGCCCGGCTGTCAAAAGGTGTAATCATGACAACGAAACAACGTTTTCAGGCGCTGGATGTAATGCGTGGCCTGACGCTGGCTTTAATGATTCTGGTCAATACGCCCGGTTCCTGGAGCTATGTGTACTCCCCCTTACTGCATGCTGATTGGCATGGCGCCACGCCTACCGATTATATATTTCCGTTCTTTTTATTTATGGTCGGTGCGGCCATGGTGTTCTCACAAAAATCACTCAATGCCTTGTCTTTCTCTGAGCAGGCAACCAAAATCTTTCGGCGTACACTGGTGATTTTTCTGATTGGCTTGTTACTGAATTATTTTCCGTTTACCCAGGACCCGAGTAATTTGCGGTTTCTCGGCGTGTTGCAGCGCATAGCACTGGCATACTGTTTTGCAGCCTGGATTGTGTTATATGCCAATACGCTCTGGCGCCTGGTTATTGCGGCGGCTTTGTTGTTGGGTTATTGGGCTTTGTTACAACTGAATGCTGATCCATACAGTCTGGAACATTCCGTTGTGCGTCAATTCGATATTTGGGTGCTTGGCGAACAGCACTTATGGCGTGGTAAAGGTATCGCTTTTGATCCGGAAGGTTTATTGAGCACCTTGCCGGCCATCGTCAATGTATTGATTGGTTATGAGGTTACCCGGCATCTTATTTCTGCAAGTGACAAGATCAAAGCGCAGTGGCAATTGTTTGCTGCTGGCGTTGTGATGACAGTACTAGGCTTGCTATGGCATCCGGTATTTCCCATCAATAAAAGCCTGTGGACCAGTTCATTTGTACTCTTGACCAGCGGTGTGGGTGTGCTGGTGTTGTTAGTGCTGGTGAGGTTGGAAACATTCTCCTTTATGCAAGGCATATACAAAGCCTTTACCATGTTGGGGCAAAATCCTTTGTTCATTTATGCCTTGTCTATCTTGTGGGCCAAAACGCTCCTGATTGTGCCTGTCGGTGAGGTCTCTGCGTATCAATGGCTGTACGATCAATTATGTAAAGTGGTTGATCCTTATAACGCGTCGTTGATGTTCGCTTTGATTCCTGTGGCGGTACTGTGGGTTGTTGCCTGGTACTTGCATCGCAAGAAAATCATTATCTCGATATAAGGGAATAAAAAAACCCATCAACCACGAGGGTTGATGGGTAAGCGCTTTGTTTTTCGAGGAAGAAAAACGATTTATGGAGAACAACAACAAACATCAACGGACAAAAAAACGTTACAACAGAACGACATTAAAACTACAACAACACAACCATGAACAACAATCAGTGATGCAAAGGTTTACCATCAATCCAGCTGTTAATCAGATTCAGATTTTCATCCACCAGAATCATGCTGGCTTTATAGCCGGATTTCAGCAAACCCAATTCATTTTCCAAACCGACCATCGCAGCAGGATACAAACTCGCCATACGCACGGCTTCGCCTAACTCCAGTCCTAACATAGATACACTGTTGCGCACGGCGCTGAGCATATCCAGGTCGGAACCCGCGAGTGTTCCGGTGGCAGTAGCGCAACGACCGTTCTCGCTACGAATAACTTCACCGTTTAACACAAATTCTTTATTGATCGCACCCACGGTGGGCATAGCATCGGTAACCAGAACCATCTTGCCGCGCGCCTTGGCTGCCAGTGCAACTTTCAACGCAGCCGGGTGAACGTGATAACCGTCTACAATAATGCCGCAATAACTATCGGCATTTTCCAGTGCTGCGCCGATCATGCCCGGTTCGCGACTGGTGAGCGGCGTCATGGCATTGAACAAATGAGTAAAGCTGCTCAGGCCTGCCGCCAGCGCGGTTTTTGTCTGCTCGTAGTCAGCGGCGCTATGGCCTGCTGCAACGGTCACGCCGGCTTCAACAAGGCCGTGAATAATCTCTGGTGTAGTCAGCTCCGGTGCTAAAGTCACCAGTGTTTTTCCGCGCTTGAGCGACGTCAATAATGCAAATGCTGATTCATCAATGGTGCGAAATTTTTCCGCATTATGAACACCTTTACGCGCCGGATTTAAAAACGGACCTTCCAGATGAACACCGACGATTCCAGGTACGTTTTCATTCATCGCTTGCTCTACTGCCGCGATGGCTTTTTCCACAACGCTAAGGTCATCACTGATCAGCGTTGGTAACAATGCCGTCGTGCCGAACAGACGATGTGCTTCACCAATTGTGCGTAAGGTTTCTACCGTGGGAGCATCGTTAAACAATGCACCGCCACCACCATTCACTTGTGTATCAAACAAACCCGGCAGTAACGTCAGGCCCTTAAGATCGGTTTGCGCAATGTCTTCAGGCAATTCAGCAGCTGGCACTACAGCGTGAATGCGGTCGCCAGTGATGATGAGTGCATGATCCTCAAGCCACTCATCACCAGTAAAAATTCGGCCGTTAACCAGTGCACTGGTCATTACATTGTCTCCGTAACCTTGCGCAGGTGCGGCGGCTCATCCGGGTTGTAACCGCGCGCGATAGACAGCGCATTAGCCATGCGATAAAAGCTTTGTACTGCGAGCATGGGGGCGATCGCCGGGTGTGCACCCTGCACGACTGGCAATGAGCCGCTGATACTTTCGCTGGCTACAAATACCTTGGCATCGCGTGCGCGAAAATCTTCAACCAGAGAGTCCATGCCAGCCAAGGTTTTGTCTTGCTGGGCGAACAATAAAACCGGAAAGCCTTCACCGACGATCGCCATGGGGCCGTGTTTTACTTCCGCCGCACTGAAGGCTTCAGCGTGCAAGCCGCAAGTCTCTTTTAATTTAAGTGCTGCTTCTTGTGCGGCACCAAAACCAATACCGCGACCGATAACAAACAGGTTGCGTGCGTCTTTCAAACCATCAACAACAGCTTGCCAATCATTTTCCCAGGCTTGTGCCAGAGATTGCGGCAAACTTTTCAGTGCCGTTTTCAATTCGTCGTCGTTACCCCACTCAGATACCAGATGCATGATCGCACCCAAGGTAGCGAGATAAGATTTGGTGGCAGCGACACTTTTTTCGGAGCCGGCGCGCAGGGGAATAACAATATCGGCCATCTGAGCCAAGGGTGAATCTTCAACATTTACCAAAGCTAATGTCAGGGCGCCGCCGGCTTTGGCTTGTTCGACGCTGGCCAGCAAGTCAGGGCTTTTGCCTGACTGGGAAATGGCGATGTAGAGCGTGCCTTCCAATTGTTGCTTGGCGAAATAAATCGAGGTAATAGACGGTGCGGCTGATGAGGTCACCAGGCCAAGACGAGTTTCAAACAAATATTTTGCATAGGTTGCCGCGTGGTCGGAGCTGCCGCGCGCGCAAGTGACGATGGATCGTGGAGCAAAAGCTTTCAGTCGCTCGACTGCAGCGGCAATCAAAGGGGCATTAGCCTCAAATTGCTGGGCAATAACACTCGACGCGGAAGCGGCTTCCTGAAACATCAGGGTTTCTTCAGGCTGCAGGCGAGGGGCTAAAACACTGGCTGACGACATAAAAACCTAACTCCAAAAATGAAACGGGTTGCGAGACAACGTTGTCATTGTGGACTGATTTTTAACCGTTGTAAAGGCATTGGCGCAACAATGCCTGATTTTTTTAACGGGTAGACATTTTGATCAATCGGAAGATTGCGCCGGGTAAGGCTTGGAAGCGGCCCCGCCCCAAAGGTTCGGGACCGGCTTATCAGGCTTTGCGGCCCAGGGCAGGGCAGGTGGAGTCGCGCACAATCAATTGCGGGTAAAACCCTTCGCTGTCGACCTTATGGTCGGCGTTGTTGCTGTTGCGAATGCATTCGATCAGCAATGCTGTAGCCCGTTGGGCAATCGTGCGGTTGGGTTGTTGGGCGGTAGTCAGGTTTGGCCAGGCCTGGCGGGAAAAGGGGCTGTCTTCAAACCCGACGATGGAGAGCTGGTGCGGCACATCCACGCCCTGGATGCGCGCGGCAAACAGCGTGCCCGCTGCAATTTCGTCGTTACAGGCAAAGACCGCGCTGGGCTTGCTGTTGGCAGACAGTAATTGACGGGTGCGCTTAACACCGGACTCAAATGAATATTCCCCACCGACAATCAACTTTTTATCGACCGGCAGCTTGTTGTCTTTCAATGCGGCTTTGTAACCTTCAAGGCGTTCAATACTCGATTTATGCGCTTCCTCTCCACCGAGGAAGGCAATGGATTTATGACCCAGGTCGATCAGGTATTGGGTGATGCGGTAAGCCGCTGTGCGGTCATCGATAAAGATGCAGGGTGCTTTGTCATCCGGTGGATGGGAGCCGGACAGGATGCGCACAAATTTGATCTTGCGCTTGCTCAGGGCGGCGAGCACTTCCGGCATCTCCGACATGGGTGGTGTCAACACCAGTCCGCCCACGCGACTGCGATCAATCATGCCCAGCACTTCGTCAATGATATTTTCTGACTTTGCGTCACAGGGGTGGATAATCAGCTCATAACCCTGACGGTGACATTCACCGAGGATACCGTGCTGCATATCGATCACGTAGTTGCTGTTAGGGTTGTCGTAGATAAAACCGATGGAGGAGGCTGCGCCGCGCAATAACCGGGCCGACAAGTTGGGTTGATAATTCAGTTCTTTGACGGCTTTCCACACCCGATCCTGCAAATCCTGACCGACAGTAACCTCTTTATTGATCACGCGTGAGACGGTTTTGAAGGACACGCCGGCGAGTTTGGCAACGTCTTTGATAGTGGGTTTCATAGTTGTCTAATGATTATGTTGTTCTCGTGGCCGCTAGAGTAGTGTGTCGAGGCGGCCAGTGCAATCAACCAGGGTGAAAAGCCGTGGTAGCGGCAAGGTTTCTGATACGCTGGCCGCGTATTAATTCACAAACAGTGAAGCGGGCGTATCTGAAAAAGTAAGACAGTGTAAAGCGCTTTGGCCGATTACGGTCAGACGTGCCAAACTTAGCGGGTAGCGCCAGGTAATGCTGCACTCCAATTCCTGACCAGTAACCTCCTGAAGTGAGCGCATCGGCCGCGCGGAGGTTCCTCAATATCTATAAAAAATGAGGACGTAAACCATGAAACTCGCCACGTGTTTTCGCTTTATCTCCCCCGGTACCGGGGTAATAATCGCCGCGATCCTGCAACTTGCACTGCCTGCTCATGCTGCCGAAGGGCGGCGACTGGAGCAGTTATGGGTAACAGCGGGTTTGCGTGTACCGGAATCCGCACTGGTGTATGAGGACGGTAAAGAAAAATATTTATTCGTGAGCGAAATTGACGGCAAAGACGATGATGGCGAGGGCGGTGTAGCCCGGCTTTCATTGGATGGCAAAATTCTCGAACACGACTGGGTGCGCGGCCTGAACGGTCCGAAAGGCATGGGAACGCACGACGGAAAATTGTACGTAGCGGATGTGAAGGACGTGGTGGTGATCGATATCGACTCGGGTGATATTGATACGCGGATTCCAGTAGTGGATGCCGTATTCCTCAACGATATCGCCATCGATATCAACGGTGTCGTTTATGTGTCTGATACACGCACCAATAAAGTACACCGTATCGTCGAGGGTAAGGTGGAGCTGTACCTCGACAATATTCCTTCCCCCAACGGATTGCGCACCATCGGCAGCACGCTCATCGTGGGTGCGGCGACCCGGCTCTTGTTGGTTGATAAAGACAAGAACCTGCTCACTTTGGCGAAAGGTTTTGAAAGCAATATCGATGGTGTTGAGATGACGCAGCCGGGCGAGTTTATTGTGTCCTGTTGGGCGGGGCTGGTGTATTACGTTTACGCCGACGGGCGCATCGAAAAGTTATTAGACAGCCGCGATACACAGATCAATACCGCCGACATCGGGTTTGATGACGAAAGTCGGATAGTGTACGTCCCCAACTTTCACAAGAATTCACTGACCGCTTATCAGCTGCGTTGATGATAGTTGGCTAAAAACTTGATGAGTACGTAGGTCGGATTAGCACAGCGTAATCCGACGCTCTATCGCCTCGGCATGTCTCCAGCGGCGTCAGCTAACCTCACTCAACAGACCAGCAACTGACGCCGCTATGTCCAATCAGGACTTATCTCCATTAAAGTGCGCCTGCGCCTCCGCACTCGCCGGCGTTTGGTACTGATCTTTCCACTCCGGGTACGGCATGCCGTAAACCCGCTCCCGCGCATCTTCGTAATCCAGTTCAATTCCTTGCTCGGTCGCCGCTGCCACATACCATTTGCTGAGGCAATTGCGGCAAAAGCCAGCCAGGTTCATCAGCTCAATATTCTGTACATCCTTACGGCTGTCCAGGTGTTCCAACAGCCGGCGAAAGGCGGCTGCTTCCAGAGCTTGTTGGGTGTGAGGGTCCAGTTGGTCGATCTTCATGGTCAGAGTCCATAACAGCGGATTGGGCCGGCTAGTGTAGAAGTTCATCCGGAGCGTGACAAACCTCGCTGGCTGTGTGCGGTATTTGTCATCTCGGTAAATTTTCGGGAAATCCCCTCAATTAGAATCTATAGTTGTCGATAACGTTAAAGCTCATATCAAAAGCGCATACGCATACCTGTGCCGGTTTGCCGGGCACTATTTTGCAAAGCATAGAAAGTTCCAAGGGGTTCTGAGGGGAAAGTCGCGTGAATACTATTATCGGTGCGGTGGTCGTCATCGGCTGTATCTTGTTGGGTTACACCATGCACGGCGGCCAAGTGATGGCGCTGTGGCAGCCGAGTGAGGTCATTATCATCTGTGGCGCCGCATTAGGTGCCATGATTATTTCCAACCCCTTGTCTGTGAGCATTGGCGTAGTGAAATCTGCCGGTGCGCTCCTGACGCCATCCAAATACAACAAGGCCATGTACCTGGACCTGTTGACCATGATGTACGACATCTTCAACAAAACCCGCCGTGAGGGTTTGATGGCCATTGAAGGCGATATCGAAGAGCCTGAAAACAGTCCTATCTTCAGTAACTACCCTGAGATCCTTAAAAACCACCACGCGATTGATTTTATTTGTGATTACCTGCGCATCATGGTGGTGGGCAGTATGGCGCCGCATGAGCTGGAGTCGCTGATCGATCAGGAGCTGGAAGGGCATCACCAGGAAGCGGCATTGGTCCCCGGTGCTATTGCCAAAGCCGCCGATGGTTTACCCGGTTTCGGTATTGTGGCTGCCGTTTTGGGGATTGTGATCACCATGGGGAAACTGGGCGGTCCGCCGCAAGAACTGGGTGTATCCGTGGCGGCCGCGTTGGTGGGAACCCTCTTGGGTATTCTGTTCGCCTACGGTTTTATCGGTCCCTTTTCTGCCTACCTCGAACACAAAAACCGCGACGAAGCGCATTTCTATGAATGCATCAAGGCTTGCCTGATGGCGTCGATGAATGGGTTGCCCCCGCAGATTGCGGTGGAGTGTGGCCGCAAGGTGCTGTATCACAGCGTGCGTCCAAGCTTTACTGAACTTGAAGAACAATATCGTGCCAAGAAGTAAGGGCCACTGACGATGGAAAAGGGCGCTCAGTCAATCATTATCGTCCGCAAGAAAAAGGGCCATGGTCACGGACACCACGGTGGTTCCTGGAAGGTGGCTTTTGCTGACTTTATGACAGCGATGATGGCCTTCTTTCTGTTGATGTGGGTATTGGAAACCACCACCAAAGAGGAACAGTTGGCGATAGCCGGCTATTTCCAGGACCCCGGCAATGAATTCATCATTGGGCCGGGTGGTGCGGATTCCGGTGTAATTGATCTGACGCCTGAACCGAAAGACTCAGAATCCTCCCGCGAGGAATCCGATATACCTGAACTTTCCGAAGACGATTTGCGTCGGCAGTTGGAGCAGGCGGAACAGGAGCAGTTGGAAGAGTTGAAAGAGCAACTGGAAACCGAGATCAGTCTGGATAGGGTGTTTGAGTTGTTGAAAGACCAGATCCTGATCGACTTCACCGCCTTGGGGCTGCGCATTCAGATTGTGGATAAAGAGCAGCGGCCTATGTTTGATGTAGGTAGCGCCCGGCTCAAGTATTACTCCAAAGATGTGCTCCATGCGTTGGCGCCCATCCTTGATAAAGTCCCCAATAAGATCAGCATTACCGGCCACACCGACGCTATGCCTTACGGTGCCGGTGCGTCCTATACCAACTGGGAGCTATCGGCGGACCGCGCCAACAGCGCACGCCGCGCCTTGCTGGGGGGGACTTACCCGGAGGCCAAGGTGGCCACTGTGCAGGGGATGGGGTCTGTTGCGCCGCTGTTGGCCGATAAGCCGATGGACCCTATCAACCGGCGCATCGCTATCATCGTCCTGAAGAAGGCGGTATCCGATGCGTTGGCCAGTGGCGGTAGCGGCCTCAAGAGTTCCGATTTAATCACCGATCCTATTCCGTCCGCACCGCGTACTGACGTCGAGCGGGAAGGCGCGTCGCGCGTGATGTCGGAGTCGGAGGTCGATGCAGCCATTGATGCCCAGTCGCGTGATACCGAGGAATGATGGCTCGTCAACGCTTGAAAAAATCCCACCTGGCCTGAAATAGCGTTCAGACGCCCTCTTTTTGTTTCAGGAACAACCACCATGAGCAGCCTGCAAATTACCTGTCCCCAATGTCTTGCCACCAATCGCCTGCCCGCAGAGCGGCTGGGCGATGGCCCTAAATGCGGCAGTTGTAAAACACCGCTCTTCTCAGGGCACCCTATGAACCTGACCAGCGCTAATGCGCAAGCTGTGTTGGGTAATAACGAGATACCGGTGTTGGTCGATTGTTGGGCGCCCTGGTGTGGTCCCTGTCAAAGTTTTGCGCCAGTCTTCGAGGCGGCTGCGCAACGGCTTGAACCTTACGTGCGCTTGGCCAAGCTTAATACCGAAGCAGAGCCCCTGGTGGGGGAAGGTTGGTCCATTCGTAGTATTCCCACCCTGATCCTGTTCAAAGGTGGCCAGGAAGTTCAACGGGTATCCGGTGCTTTGCCGCTACCACAACTGATGCAATGGGTGTATCAGAGCCTCAACCCTGATGGCTGATAGTGATTTGATCCCGCTGGTCGATGCGGTGCGTTCCTGTGATCTCTGCGCGGCGCATCTGCCTCATGGGCCCAATCCGATTATCCAGATTGATCCGCGAGCGCGCATCCTGATTGCCGGCCAGGCACCTGGGCGCAAGGTTCATGAGTCGGGGATTCCCTTTAACGACGCCAGCGGTGAACGTCTGCGTGACTGGATGGGGGTGACGCGGGCGGCGTTTTACGATGCGCGCCGCATCGCCATTTTGCCCATGGGGTTTTGTTATCCCGGCACCGGGAAATCCGGTGATCTGGCACCGCGTCCGGAATGTGCGGCGCACTGGCGGCAAGCCTTGCTGGAGCAGCTGACGGAGGTGCGGTTAACGCTGGTCGTCGGACAATATGCCTTGGCCTACCACCTGCCTCAGCGACCGGCGACGCTGACCGATACGGTAAAAGCCTGGCGCGAGTATTTTCCAGCGGTCCTGCCCTTGCCGCACCCCAGCCCGCGCAACAATATCTGGTTACGGCGTAATACCTGGTTTGAAGAAGACGTGGTGCCAGCCTTGCGCCAGCGGGTGCAGCAGGTATTGAAGGCTTGAGAGGATCAGGATTTATGTGACCGGATTAGTCCGCGAGAACAACCCGATTACGCCCTTCCTGCTTGGCCTGATACATCGCCCGATCTGCCCGCTCAAACCATTGAATAGCCGTTTCCTCTGTTTTCAATTCAGCGCAACCCAGCGATGTGGTGATAGCGCCAGCCGGGCTTTTAATATGTGCAGCAATCTGGGTACGAAAATCGTCTGCTACCACGCGGGCAGCGTCCTTGTGAGTATTGCGGGCGAGGATCACAAACTCCTCACCCCCAAAGCGGAACAGGCGATCAGTTTTGCGTGCCCGCTGACGTAACAGGTTGGCGATATCCACCAGCAATTCATCGCCACATTGATGGCCGAAGTTATCATTCACCTCTTTAAAGTGATCCAGATCCAGCACGATAACGGTGGCGGGCGTGCCGCTGCGTTTGAAGTCATCAATGCAGCGGGTCATCTCCAGATCCATGGAGCGTCGATTACCCAGGCGAGTCAGGGCGTCCTGGGTAGCATAGGTCTGCAATAGCTCATGATGCTTATTCGCCTCACGGGAAAAAACGAACGTCATGCTGCCGGCAAATAACAGGGCGGCCAACATGCCGACCGCCGCCACCTGATCCCCGACTTGCATGGCAACAGGGACCATGGCGAACATGATCAGCAAGTTAACGGTTACTGCAAACGGTGTACGCAACAGGAAAAAGTTCGCGCTGAAAGCGGGAAATATCCAGAAAAAATACAGTGGACCATTCAGATAGATTATTGCGACAGTGGCAACACTGTATTGCATGGCCGCGAGGATAGAGGGATAAAACACCGACTGCGTGCGGTGTGCATACAAGGCGTTCGCCCCGGCGATAATCACAATGAACAGATCCAGCGCTGCCTTGACGTATTCGCCATTGAGATAACGCAGCACCACAAAGGGCGCAACGCCGAGGGTGGCGAGCGCGGCGAATAAATAAATCAAGCCAAGCTGGAATCTTTTTTTGGAATCTTCGAGCATTCGATCTTGTGTCTCCACACAGCTGTCCGTTGCACAGCGGCTATTGGTTACTCTAAGAGCATAGCCGCAATTTCATACGCGCGATTTTTTTATCTTTATAGGATGTCAGGAGTCAGGCGACCCCCGAAGGTTCAATAGCGGCTCGCGGGACTGAATGTATTTATTATTAGCTGATGGCAGCGGTCCCGGCCGCGCGCATTATCGGTTATTCAACCCGGATGCGCAAAGATTGGCTTCAGCGCCAATGACAACGTAACGATCCATTCACTTTAGGGTAAATGCCTGGCATATGATGCATTCAGCCCGCGGAACTGGCGCAGTTGTCTGCTATGCTGATGTTCAAAGATTTCACCCCCCGAACTTACCGGAGTTATTGTGATGTTGTATGAACTTACCGTTATTCAATTTTCCAAGATGTTGACCAATCTGGATCTGATTCTCGACAAGGCAGCTGCCTATGCCGAGGCCAAAAAATTTAATTCAGAGGTATTGTTAAATGCTCGCCTGGCACCGGACCAGTTTCATTTGATTCGTCAGGTACAAATTGCTTGCGACACCGCCAAGTTGGGGGTAGCGCGCCTGACCGGTAAAACTGCGCCGGTTCACGAGGATAATGAAACCAGTGTGGCGGAACTGAAAGCACGGATTCACGACGTGCTTGCGTTCCTGTCGAGTATGAATCCTCAGGATTTTGAAGGCGCGAAAGAGCGTTCCATCAGTCAGCCGCGTTGGGAAGGAAAATATCTCACTGGCTTTGAATACGCCGTTCAGCACGCCGTTCCCAATCTTTACTTTCATATCACGACCGCCTACGCCATCTTACGGCACAACGGCGTCGACCTGGGGAAGAAAGATTATCTCGGGGCCATGCCTTTCAAGAGCGCGTGAGTAGGTTTTATAAATAACGTTAGACAATATCCAATACATTGCCGGAGCCATAATCCGTTTGGCTCCGGCAACTTCTCGTTACATCGCTTTCGCTAATTTCGCTTTGCGTACCAACTGAATAAATTCGGTGCGGTAGCCGTAGTCATCCGTGCCTTTGGTTTTCTGGGCCAGCGCAATCACATCGTCATAAGTGTAATCGCCAATAAAGTGGCTGCCGCGCAACAATTGGGCAAAGCCCGCGACGGCAGTGGCAAAGCCGGCTTCTTGCTGAAGTGAATCAGGTGCTATCTTATCCAGCGTGATGGACTGGCTTGCGGTGATCGGTTGTTCGATCAGCTGCGATTGCTTTTCGCCCGGCAACTTATAACGAATCCGTAAAAAGGCGTACTCATTCCCAGTGTTACTGGCTGGTTTTGTATTTTCAGCCGGCGCATAACGGCTGGGCTCCAATAAAGGCTTGCCTTCACCGACCGGTGTAATTTCATAGATTGCGGTCACACTGTGGCCGGCACCGATATCTCCGGCATCGACTTTATCGTTATTGAAATCCTCACGCTGTAATGCGCGAGTTTCATAACCGATCAAACGATACTCCGCGACCTTGGCTGGATTAAATTCCACTTGAATCTTCACATCATTGGCGATGGGAAACAGCGTCGACGTTGCTTCGTGCACCAACACTTTTTGCGCTTCACTCAGCGTATCGATATAAGCCGCGATACCATTGCCGTTCTGCGCCAGGGTTTGCATCATGGCGTCCTGATAATTGCCCTGGCCAAAACCCAATACCGAAAGATAAATACCCTGGTCGCGTTTGCGTTCCACCAGCGTTTGCAAATCGCTGTCGCCGGTGGGGCCGACATTAAAATCGCCATCAGTGGCGAGGATAATGCGATTGACCGCTTTGGAATCGAAGTTGGCCTCCGCTAATTCATAAGCGCGTTGAATACCTTCCGCGCCGGCAGTTGATCCGCCAGCCTGCAACTGCTGCACAGCTTTGAGAATTTTTTGCTTTTCCTTCACCGCAGTGGGTTCCAGGACCGTGCCTGCTGCGCCGGCATACACCACAATGGCCACGGTGTCATCGGGTTTTAAATTGTTCAGCAATAATTCCATGGATTGCTGTACCAGGGGCAATTTATCCGGGCTGTGCATAGAGCCTGACACATCCAGCAAAAACACCAGGTTACTGCGCGGTATAGCACCCGCTGGCAGCTGGTAACCTTTAATGCCGATGTGGATTAATTTATTGCCTGCCTTCCAGGGCGAATCCATCACCGAAACGCTGGGTAAAAACGGCGATTTTTTATCACTCGGCACGGGATACTGGTAATCAAAATAATTCACCAGCTCCTCAACGCGTACGGCATCCTTGGACGGCAAGTAACCATTGTTCAGGTTGCGGCGAACAAAACTATAGGCTGCCGTATCCACGTCAATTGAAAATGTCGACACCGGTTCTTCGCTGACCGCCTTGACGGAGTTTTCCTGGAATTCGGCAAAACGGTCGCGAAATTCGGCGGGTGGCGGTGCAACTGCGAGGTCGCTCGCCGTGGCGATGGATGGCATCGGGCTGGCAGGCATAGCCAGGCGTGCGGTCTCCTGAGCGCGCTTGGCAGACATGACTTTTTGTTCTGCCATTGCCAGGGGCTCGGCCGGTGAATACTCGGTGGCAATTTCCGACTCACGCAAGCCAGTCACTATGATTTCTTCAACAGTGTCATCCGCTGCGGCATTTATCTCCGGGCGTCTTAACTCCTTCGACATCGCTGTGTCGTCCATCGTGGAGCTGGCGGTGTAGAGTGGCATCTGCTGAAACAGCAGCACGCCGACTACGGCAAGGCTGCAGGTCGCCAGACCGCTGATCAATAATTTCTTTTGCGCAAAATTAACAGAGTGATCGTTCATGGAATCTGTCCTGTTCGGGTTGTTGGTACCCATAGGACGAAGCCAGGCCAGAAAACCTTGGAGCCCGAATGATTTTTTTTGCGAAGCCGGATTTTTTTCAGCGGTTTGCGCGTCGGCCGACTGTGTTTCTGCAGCTTGTTGTTCCAGCGTCAGGGCCTCTTGCACCGCATCAAATTCCATCAGTGCCAGATTCAGCGCGCGTTTTTTTGCCTCGCTGTCCGGTGTCGGGTTAGTGCTGAATGCTTTGTTGATTACATCATCGGTCATAGTCTTGCCTCCTGTAATTCGGCGGAGGGAACCTGTAAAAGAAGGAGTTGTTTGCGAATTTCGTGCAACCGCCAGGACACGGTGCTTTCCTTGATGGATAAAACGCTGGCTGCTTCGGCGTGGGTCATGCCTGCCGCGTGAACGAGCAGGGCGGTTTCTTTAAAGCCGTCGGCCATATCGTCGAGAATGCTGAGTACCTGCTGTAAATAGATGTTGGTTTCAGCAGGATTATCCTGGCTCTCAGACGCTTCTGTCGGCACATCATCTTCGTTCCTGTTGTCTTCACTCCTGCTGTCTTCACGCCAATGGCGCGACTGGCTGCGTTGCCAATCTTTGGCACAGTTGACCACCAGGCGATAGAGCCAGGTCGTAAAGGCTGATTCAAAACGAAACTGGGTTAACGTCCGGGCCAGCTTGATACATGCCTGTTGCGTTACATCTTCCGCATCGGCATGGCTCCCGCACCACTTGTACGCGAAGCGAAACATGGTGTCGTAATGGTTATTGAGCAATGTTTCGAACGCTGCTCTGTCGCCCTGTTGTGCCAGACGAATGTCGTCAGTCTCTGTCATCTGGAGTGCAGCCAATCAGTTGTTTGATCATAAGACGCCGCCATGTGATAAATCCTTGGCCAGTAATTAGGAATCTTGCTATTCGGTGATTCTGAAACTGTGCGATTGACAAGGAAATTATGGCAAACCAAAAAGGTGGAGCTTTTGGGGAAAAGGTAATCGTGATGTACCCGGCAGATGTGGAGTAAGAAAATATGTAACGGTTTTATTGTGCATGTGAATGTCCCTCATGAAAATCCTTGTGCATTGCTTATACAATTTTTTGTACAGACCGGACAAGATGTTTCTCAAGCGCGCTTCATTTTTTAGTCCCAATCGCACGATAAAACAACTGCTTTTTTGCGTGTCGGTTTTTTTTACGTGCCCCTAAAAACCTGCGAGGCAAGTTTACGATCAGGTGCTTGATACAAGTGTCGATGAATTATCCATGTGCGCGGTAGTTCCTGCGCAAAATGTCTGGCCAGGTTTGCGGATACTTGTAAAAGGTTCAAGGAGAAATAGTTTCACGGTTGCGGCAATGCCTGGTGATATTTTGAACAGGGTGCTGCTCCTTATGCGCTTTACCAACGAATGGACGGCTCCTGTCTGCGTGAAACAGCCATCGGGGTTCTTTACACCTCGCAAAAATGCCCCGCCGGCGTTGTTATTTTTTCAAAGAGTGTGGTGGATTCATGTGTCGCCAAAATTTACATTTTTGATGGTCAGCGGGCGTTTCAGTCGGTTCCTTTTACAGATTTTCGCTTGAAAGTGTGAAATGGGTATCAATAAATGGTTGATATGGATGAATTTTTTGGTGTTGGCCTGGTTCATGCATTCTGAAGGCTTGCGCGCCATGGTAGAAGCTCAATGGTGTGAGATATTAACAACCTGATCTTTTGCCGGCCGTATACCAGGTCGGATAGCTGTGTCTTAAAGGACGAACAATTATGAACTTTCAATGGCTTAAAAAACTTATCGCCGTATCAGCTTTGCTATTCAGTGCCAGTGGTTATGCCGCTGTTATCACTGACGTAAAAGATGTTGATACCTTTGTAAATTGGTGGGATTCAACGAGCTGGACCCACGATATCAATGATGATGGCTTTGTAGCAGGTACTGCTGAAAGCGCTACCTTGTCCATCGAGTTCTGGGACGATCGCGGTTTCCTGGACTTGGGTGAACTGGCCACTATCGTTGTCGGTACCATCGATTTTCTGGACGGTGCATTTATCTATGTACCGACCAGTGATTGGACCGGCGCGCTGGGTCTGAACTCACTGGTTTCACTCAATAACACTGGCTTGTTGTCCGTGAAAGTGTGGAGTGACTTCGGTGATTTCTATATAGGTACATCGACACTGGAAGTCGTAACCACCTCTGTTCCGGAGCCAGGCTCTGTAGCACTGCTTGCGCTGGGACTGATCGGCTTGGGATTGCTGAGAAAGAAAAACGCTGCGTAACAGGTAGTTTGCACGACAAAAACCCGCTTCGGCGGGTTTTTGTTTTTGGGCTTAAGGAAAATGAGCTCAAGGTCATCTGTGCAGGGAAACTTTGCCCCGTCGTCAAGAATCCTTCCTCTATAATTCCCCTTCTTCACGTCATGTTTTTTGGGAGCTTTCTGTGTCGGTCTTGCCCGTGTTAATAGATAGCCACTGTCACTTTGATTTTGCTGCTTTTGACAGTGATCGCTCACAAGTCTGGGCGGCGGCCAGAAAGCTGGGTGTTGAGCAATTAATTATCCCCGGTGTTGCGCCTGACCAATGGCAAGCGGCAAGTAACATCAGCGCGGACTATCCCGGTATTTGTTGTGCGGCAGGTATCCACCCCTGGTGGGTGAAAGAACTGGTCGGAGAGCACTTGTCGGCAGTTGAGCTGGAGACATTACGCAGTAGGTTGCGGCAGGCTCTGTTGACGTCGCCATATGTCGCTGTGGGTGAGTGTGGTCTCGATAAGTTTACTGGCAGCGATTTCCGGCACCAGCAAACTCTCTTTGCCATGCAGGTGGAGTTGGCTTGCGAGTTGAACAAGCCATTGATCATCCATTGCCGCAAAGCCCACAACGAAGTCATTGCACTGTTGCGTCAGCATCGGCCATCGGCGGGTGGGGTAATCCATGCCTTCAGTGGCAGCACTCAGATTGCAGAGACCTACATTGAGCTAGGTTTTTATTTGGGTATCGGCGGCACCATCACTTACGAACGTGCTCACAAAACCCGGCAGGCCGTGTGCGAGGTGCCGCTCAGCGCGCTATTGCTGGAGAGTGATGCCCCGGACATGCCGCTATGCGGTCGGCAGGGCGAGCGCAATAGCCCTCAATATTTGCCGGACACGGCCCGTGTGCTTGCCGAATTGCGTCAGCAATCCGTGGAGGATATCGCCCGCCAGACCACGGAAAACAGCCGTCGCCTGTTCAGCTTACCGGTGGGGGCCTTGCCGTGATCTACGATGATTTGAGCACGGTGTCGCTGGCGCAACTGCTGGCGACGGATAACTGGCAAAGCAAATACCGCCTGATAACCGATTGGGGGCGGCTGATTGCGCCCAAGCCGGACTTGCGCCAGCCGATGTATGTAATCAAAGGATGCGAGGCTTCAGCCTGGATGGCCCACGACTATAGTGAGGGGCGACATCGGTTTGCCTTTGACAGCGACAGCCGGGTTATCAAAGGCCTGGCGGCGTTACTCCTGGTTCATATCGATGACAAAACCGATGGCGAATTAGCGCAGCTGAATCTTGCCGGATTGTTACGCGAGGCTGGATTGGAAAAACACATGACGCCATCGCGCAATAACGGTTTCCGTGCGATGGCCATCCGCGCCTGCGAATTGGCCGGGGTTGAGGCAGGATTAAACTAATCGCTCGCCGATTCACTCACCTGTTGCAGATAGCGTTCAATCGCGCGATTGGCCGCCAGAAACCCGAAGCTGCCGGTCACCATAACCGATGACCCGAAGCCGCCAGCACAATCCAGTTTTACCCCGTCCTGCAACACCTGCTTGTCCATGCACACCGATCCATCGGGCTTGGGATAGACCATCTGTTCGGTGGAGTAGACGGCGTCAACCCGAAACTTGCGTTGCTTGTCGCGGGCAAAATGGTGATGGCGGTATAGGTGCGTGCGGATCTTGGCGAGCATGGGGTCGCTCTCGGTGCGGCCGAGATCATCGACCCGCACCAGTTGTGGATTGCGTTTTCCACCGGAGGAACCGACCACAATCAAGCGGGTTTTTATAGCGCTGCAATAGGCTACCAGGCGCGCCTTGATATGCGCCGCATCCATTGCATCAATAACGACGTGATGTTGCTTGCCAATCAACGCCGTCATGTTGTCCTTATCAATAAAATCTTCGATTGTGTGCAGGCGAATGTCCGGATTGATATCGCGCAAGCGTTCGCTGATCACCTGATTTTTTGAGCGCCCGATCTGCGATGCAAGGGCATGGGACTGGCGGTTGGTATTGGTCACGCACACATCGTCCAGTTCGATCAGCGTCAGCTCGCCAACCCCGCTGCGCGCCAGCGCCTCCGCTGCCCAGGTGCCGACACCGCCGAGTCCGATCACCGCAAAATGCGCGTTAGCCAGGGCTGCCAGTGCGGCCTGACCATAGAGTCGGGCAATGCCGCCAAAGCGCTGCAAGTATTCCGGGCTTAAGGTGCTGCTCATGATACTGATTCTCCGCAAAAAACGCGGATGCGTTTTAGCGCAGTTTACCCGTGCATGCAAGTCAGCCTTGAGCGCAAGCTGCTTGCGATAGGTTGTGATATGGAGCGTGGTGAGTGTGAGCGCGTGTTAACTTTCCGCAGGCAAATCCAGACCTTTCATCACCAGGATATTTTTGCCGCTGCGTTCGACGCGTGCATTGAGCGCCTGCTCAAGACTGAAGATAAAGGTATCCAGGTCGCCCAAATGGAAAATACCGGTAATGCGCTGCTGATTTAATTCGTTGTCCACCACGGTAATTTTTTCCGTGATGTAGCGATTGTATTCGGCCACCGCATCGGCGAGCGTATCCGCATCGAAATAAATTTTGCGTGTTTGCCACGCCGAAATCCGGGCCAACCTGGCAGCTTCTACCTTGGTGGCTTCGTCGCCCTTTTTATAATTGACGGCTTCGCCTTCGCGAATTTCCGTGATGATCGATTGGTCGGTGTTCAACGGATTTTTGGATCGCAATTCCACCACGCCATCGGCCACATCCACCGACAAGGTTTGCTCGCGAATAGCAACATTAAATTCGGTGCCCAAAGCTCTGACCACGCTGCCTGCTGCCGACACCTCGAACGGCCGCTGATTATCCTTGTGCACATCAAAATAGGCTTCGCCCTGACGCAAGCGAATGCGCCTTTTCTTGCCGGAATAATGCACGCTGATGACCGTGTCGGTATTGAGCATCGCCGTAGAGCCATCGGGCAGTTGGACCAGCCGTTGTTCGCCAACGCGCGTGCTGAATTCCTCTTCACTGAGGTAATTAATGCTGAAGATAAAACCGATACAAAACAGCATCATTACCGCAGCATAAGCCAGCCAGTTGCCGGGATTATTCAAACGAATACTGCGTTGGCGATAGCCCGGTTCCAGCTCCTGGCGGGCGCTGACTAATTCGCGTTGAATATCTTCATCGTCGCGCAGGTTATTGGTCATCAGCCACAGGGTGCAGCATTGTTCGTAAGCCAATTCGTGGGCGGGGTTTTCTTTCAGCCAGGTATCAAAATCCAGCTGTAACTCTGCGTCGCACTCCGGCGCACGCAGTTTGGCAAACCAGAGAGCAGCCTCTGCTTTGATTGCGCGGCGGGTTTTCTTTTCAGTAACAGACTGATTCATAGTAAATCTTCAAGTGAATGTTGCAGTGCTTTGATGGCGGTGCTCATATGGCGTTCCACCGTGCGCGTACTGATATTGAGCGCATCGGCGATCTCCGGATAGGTCAGTTCGTCAAAGCGACTGAGTAAAAAAATCTGCCGGGTGATGACCGGAAGTTCCAGCAATGATTGTTTCAGTCGATTCAGGGAATCCTCCCAGTCCAACGCGCGGGTTGGTGTAGATTCATCGCTGGGAAATTCCAGTTCATCAAAGTCGATGTGGGCATCGGTCATGCGACTGCTGCGCCGGCGCAACGAATCGCGCACCAGATTGGTGGCGATAGCAAAGATGTAAGCGCGCGGATTTTCCTGCAAACGGGTCAGGTCTTCCTGGCGCAGCAAGCGCACATAGGTTTCATGAAGGATCTCCGCTGCATCCTGGCGCCCCCCCGGCAGGATACCCGCCAGATAGTTCAGCAAGCTGTGGCGATAACAATGGTACAGGGCTTCAACCGATAAATTGCCGGTATCGCTGGCGGGCGCGGGAGGCTGGCTCGAAACCAGCGTGAGGTTGGGTTTGCCCGACGACATGAGTGACTTCCGCGTGGTTAAAATGCCAATGGTCGTTGAAAATGACCGGATGTTAATAGCGAGTGCCGCCGTATCTTATCCCGAGCAACAATCCCTATAACGTAATTAGCGCGCAAAACCCGACACGAGGTGCCAAAAAAGTGGACTCGGGTTCCGCCCGGGGGTTCCGTTATAAAAGCGGAACCTGGTCTGATCGTAAGGATGTTGATCTGTTGCTGTGGCGGATGATTTGGTATGTTGCTTCGACGCCACTGGTCTGGCGGTTAAAACTTCTTTCATTATTGGCAAGAGCAGTTGGATGAAACAGCTGACCTTTATGGTTTTACTGCGACGATGGACCCTGGCTGCCGGTTTAGGGTTGTCCATCTCCGGAGTTTTTGCGGATAGCTATACCTACACTATTGATGCCCAACCACTCGCCACTGCTCTGACACATTTTGCCGAACAATCTGAACTACAAATTCTTTTTCGTCCCCAGGACATTCCTGCTATCCGTGTGACACCGCTGCACGGACAATTCACGACGCAGGAAGCCATCGCGCATTTGTTGCGTGACACGGCTCTGCAATACACCCTGCGCAACAACGCCATCGTGATTTTTCAATCACCACCGAAAACAGACATTGACGAGCTGTCAGCGGGGTTTTTCAACGAGGGTGTTGAAGAGCAGGGCGCGTCGCTACCTGCGAGTCCTGATGAAATGATCGTAACGGGTATTCGCGGCAGTGTAAGACGTAATCTGGCGCAAAAGAAAAATGCGGATTCGGTGGTGGATGCGATCACATCTGAAGACGTCGGAAAATTTCCGGATAAAAATATTGCCGATGCCTTGCAACGTATTCCCGGTGTGTCGGTGGATCGCATTTGGGGCGAAGGGCGGGATATTAATATTCGCGGCACCGACAAAGACATCAACCGCACCTTGATGAATGGCCAAAATGTTGCTTCAGCGTATTGGTGGGCGAATGATAATCCCGGTCGCGGTTTTAATTACACGATTCTCGCCTCGGAATTGATTGCATCCCTGGCGGTACATAAAAGTCCCACGGCGGATCTCGATGAGGGCAGCATCGGCGGCACGGTGATTATTTACACCCATAAACCCTTCGACATGGACAACAACACCTTACGCATAAACCTGGAAGGGCAATACAGTGAATTGCCCGATGCCTGGGACCCGCAAATATCGCTCCTTGGCAGTTGGAAAAATTCGGCGGAGACCTTGGGTATGCTCGCTTCCTTTAATTGGCAAAACCGCCATATGCGCCGCGATGGCCTGGAAGCCTTTCCCGATAATTCGCGCTACGATATCGTCGATGACCAAGGGCAGGTGACGGAAGATGTATATGTTATCTGGGGCGGTGGTTCCGCGATTTTTCAACAGGAGCGCGAACGCCAGACCAACAATGTGACACTGCAATGGCGACCGGTCGCGGCCTGGGAACTGGCATTAAATTATGTTGAATCCTCAATGGCAATGAATAACAGCAATCAGAATTTTTTATTCATGCCTGGTGGATTTAAATTGCGTGAAACACCACCCGTGACCGTGAGCAATCCGCGTTTCGGTGCAACCGGTGATGGGCGGCAAACGCTACTCGGTGGTGTCATGAATAATCCTGACAGCGTCGGTGCGGCCATCGACAGTATCTTTCGTCAGGCTTATGTGAGCAGTGCATTGTATGACCTGGATATGCGTTATCAGGGCGATGTCTGGCAATGGCATACCCAGTTAGGTGTTACCAGTGCTGAGGGTGGCACTGACCATGATCGCTTATATCGTTTTCTCGGTAATACGCGGCAGTATTTTTCGTTGAGCCGCGACAGTATTGAAGTGAGTTATCTCGATCTCGATCCGCAAAATCCCGCCAGCCTCGCGCGCTTCTCCAGCGATTCCCGCGATTGGCTGCGCCGGATGGAAGACGACGAAACTTATGGGCAAATGGACGTTGAGCGAGACCTGGATACATTTATTTTTAAACACATTAAATTGGGTTTTAAATGGCGCGACCACAGTATCGAAAATAATCGCCGCTTGGGCCGCATTGATACGACGCATGCGCAATGGTCGATGTTGGAACAGATTGGTCTCGAAGAAGTATCCAGCGGCTTGACCCCGACACTGCACCGCAACACCGCCAGCGAAGGCTCGCTCACGCGCTTCGCCTGGGCCGACCAACGCATGATTGCCGATGTTATTGATCCGTTGTTGGCAGAAGGATTAATGATCTACCACGATGATCCCGCCGCGTTCTATCGCATCAACGAATATATTACGGCGGCTTATCTTAAAGCGGATTTCGCGCAGGGCGCGTGGCATGGCAACCTGGGATTGCGTGCGGTAGAAACCCGGCAAAAATCTTTTGCTTATCGCAATCTGGAATCGGTTGAAGAACAACGCCGCTATCATGACTACCTTCCCAGTATCAACATCGCTTACGACATCAACGATACAACCCTGTGGCGCTTTTCTGCATCGCGTGTCATGGCGCGCCCCACCTTTCAAAACCTGAGCCCCAACATTGTTATCGACGCTACCAGCGGCACGGCATCCGAAGGCAACCCCGACCTTGACGCCTTCCGCGCCCGCCAACTCGACACCGGCATCGAATGGTACTTCGACACCGCCGCGATTCTCTCTGCAACTTATTTTTATAAAGACATCTCTACTTTTATTTACACCGAAACCGTGACAGAAACTATCGACGGCCAACAACTGAATATCACCCGCCCTTACAACGCCGAAGGCGCGCGCATCAACGGTGTGGAAGTGCAATGGCAACAGGACCTGGGAAATGGTGTGGGTTGGTTGAGCAATTACACCTACACCGACGCCCGCGTACCTTCACCGAACGGTCAACAAAGTTTACGCTTACCCGGCAACTCGCGCGACCAAGTCAACGCTTCGATTTATTATGAAAGCCCGCGCTACAGCGTGCGACTGTCTTACAACTATCGCTCCAAGTCTTTCGGTGAATTAATTTCCGGCTCGCAGGATGAAACTGACGGCTATCAACAATGGGATTTTTCTGCTGCCTATACCCCCAAAGAAAACACGACGGTTTATGTTGAGGGTGTTAATTTGACTAACGAGGTGATTTTTTATCGAACGGCGAATGATATTCCCCAAGGTTTATATGAAAATGGCAGACGGTTTTCTGTTGGAGTGAGGTTAAGACTTTAAGGTTTAGTTTGGTGGGGAGAATTGGGCAGAGGCCTGCGGGACACGCCGTGAATCCATCCGTGGAGGCTCAACATCGGCATCCATGCCGATGATGGTCCCGCAAACCTCTGCCCAATTCTCTGCGAGTCTGTGCCAGGAACTTTTTTAAGAAAACAGCCATAAAGAAAAATGATCTTGAAATTAGCACAGCAGGCGTTGCGGAGTAGGGTGTGAGACCATCATCGACATGGATGTCGATGCTGAGCCCCCACGGATGGGTTTACGGCGTGTCTCACACCCTACTCCGCAACGACTGCCCCACCTATAACTCCAAGCATTCAACATTAAACGCACAATCTCCACCAATCCCGACAATTCTTCCAAGTTTTTTCTCGCATTTGTGATCATCAGACGAATTACCTTTCCATATGACACTTTCATGTCGGGATTCCCCTTCCCTCTGCGTTTACATAACCGGCAGTGGTATTTACATAACAAAGACCGTCCACAACGCGGTCCACACACAAAGGGGAAAACCAAAAGTGATCAGCTCACACAAAAAGAAACTCGCCTCCACCATCGCACTACTCACACTCGGCGCCGCACTACCGCTACAAGCACAACAAGCCGCCAGCGAAGATGGCATGATTGAAGAACTATTCGTCACCGGTATTCGCGGCAGCCTAAAACAATCGCTCAACGTCAAACAAAACGCCGACTCCATCGTTGACGCCATCAACGCTGAAGACATTGGCAAATTTCCGGACAAAAACGTCGCCGATTCATTGCAACGTATTCCCGGTATCTCGGTTGATCGCATCTGGGGCGAAGGACGGGACATCTTTGTGCGCGGAACCAACAGCACCATGAACCGCACGCTGATGAACGGCCAGAATGTCGCCTCCGCCTATTGGTGGGCCAACGACAATCCAAGTCGTGGATTTAATTATTCCATCCTCGCCTCAGAGCTGGTGTCATCGCTGGAAGTGTATAAAAGTCCGGAAGCGGATATTGACGAAGGCAGTATCGGTGGTACGGTAATTGTGCGCACACGTAAACCATTGGATCTGGACTCCATGACTTTCCACGCCTCCGCTGAAGGTGTTTACAGCGAACTTCCCGACGAAATTGATCCGCAATTTTCGGCGCTGGGCAGTTGGAAAAATGCCGACGAAACCTTCGGTATTCTTGCGTCCGTCAGCTCGCAAAAACGCACAGTGCGACGCGATGGGTTGGAAGCCTTCCCGACCAACACACTCTATTCGGTCACTGATCAAAACGGCGAGGTGACTGACAATGTGTATGCCGTGTGGGGTGGCGGCTCAGCGATTTTCCAGCAGGACAACGAGCGCCTGACCACCAACCTGACCATGCAGTTTATGCCCACCGACGCCTGGGATATGGTATTGAATTACGTTAAATCCGATATGGATTCTGACAACAACAACCAGAATTATTTGTTTATGCCCGGCGGCTACAAACTCGAAAATGGTGACACGGTAACTGACCCACGTTTTATTCCTACCGGCGATGGTAATCTCGCTCTGGTGGGTGGCACGCTGGAAAATCCGAACAGCGGCGGTGCGGCTATTGAACCGATTTTTCGTGAAGCGTCCGTAGAAACCGAAGTGCTGGATTTTGATGTGACCTACCACGGCGAGGGTTGGGTGGCCCACGGACAAGTCGGCACGACCAATGCAGAAGGTGGCAGCGACCGCGATATGGGTTACTGGTTTGAAGCTAACACGCGCGAGCGGATTAACCTTGGCCCCAACACGATCGAAATTGAATACCTCGACATTGATCCCACCGATCATTCGGCGTTGACGCTGATGAGTGCCCGCGATTGGATTCGCACCATGGAAGACGAGGAAAATTATGCGCAAGCCGATGTGGAGTTTGATGTGGATTGGGGGCCGATTACCAGCGTTAAACTGGGCACTAAATTCCGCGATGAAACCATCACCAATAACCGCACAGTAGGCACTACCGACAGCACCCATCCGGCCTGGCGCACGATCACTATGGATGAAGTATCCGGTGGATTAACGCCGCGTTTGCACGGTGAATCCGCCACCGCAGGATCATTAACCCAATACGCCTGGATTGACGGTGGTCTGGCAAAATCCGTCATCGATCCGATGTTCCTCGATGGGGCTATGACTTACACCTTCGACCAGCAAGCCTATTACGAAATCAATGAAGAAATTATGGCTTTTTATGCAAAAGCAAATTTTGAAACCGGCAAATGGCGCGGCAATGTGGGTGTGCGTGGTGTAGAAACAGATCAAACATCGCAGGCTTATATCGACGGAGAATTGGGTAGCATTTCGCGCAGTTACACCGATTATTTGCCGAGCCTGAATGTGATCTACGATGCGGCGGATGATGTGATCGTGCGCATGGCCGCGTCGCAAGTTATGGCGCGCCCGACGTTTCAGGACCTGAGTGCCAACCTGACCATCAACGCCACAACCTCATCGGCCAGTGCAGGCAACCCGGCGCTTGAACCTTTCTACACCGATCAATATGAGGCAGGTGTGGAATGGTATTTTGCGGAAGCAGCCATTTTATCGGCGACGTATTTTGTTAAGGATCTGGATACCTTTGTGTTTACCCGTACCGCCGAAGAAGTTATCGACGGACAAACATTGACGGTGACGCGGCCTTATAACGCGCCGGACGGTGCAGATATCCAGGGGCTGGAGCTGCAATGGCAGCAGGAGTTGGGCATGGGTTTTGGTGTGGTGGCTAACTATACCTATACCGATGCGACTGTGCCGGCTGTTGATGGTGGGCAAAAATTAAAATTGCCCGGTAACTCGGAGGATCAGTTAAACGCGTCCGTGTATTACGAGGACGATGTGTTCAGTGTGCGTCTGTCCTACAACTATCGCTCGGAGGCTTTCGGCGGTTTGACATCCGGTTCGCAGTTGGTGACGGATGAATACGATCAATGGGACGCGACAGCTAACTGGTCGATCACGGATCAGGTTTCGTTATTTTTTACCGCCGTCAACCTGACGAATGAAATTATTTACCAACGCACTGATGACGGAATCCCAGTCGGTTTTTATGAAAATGGTGCGCGCTACAGTGTTGGTGCCCGATTGCAATTTTAGGGCATAGCGTCTTCTGAAGGCCGTTGTACTCACAGGGAGGTGCAACCCCAAACCTCAGTACTTTGCCCGGCTACGCCGGGCTTTTTTTATGTCGGGGTATGCTTATCGGAGGAATTTTCCTGGCGATATTGTGACGGTGTCTGTCCGAGGTGTTTTTTAAAGATAGTGTTGAACGTCGATTTGGATGTGAAACCGGCCATGGCGAGGATATCCAACATCGACGCATTCTGGTACTCCGCATCCCGTAATAAACGCTTTGCTTCTTCTACACGATAACCATTGATAAACTCAAAAAAATTCTTGCCAAAATGTTGGTTCAATATGCGTGATAACGTCCGCTCCGGCAGCGAGAGGCGTTTCGCCAGCAGCTCGATACTGATATTGGAATCGAGAAAAGGTTTTTCCTTTGCCATAAAACTTTGTAAACGCTCGACTTGCTCCTGTTTAAAAAAAGGCGACGCCGGTTCTGCGGGTATATTGCGTTGATCGTCAATGCCATCAAATAAATGGGTATAGCGAATACTGATAAACACCAGCGAGTTCACAAAAAAGAAGGTGAAGTAATTGGTGCAGATACCGAGGATGTTGGCCAGATCCGAACCGATCCGATTGCCGATGACATGAATCAATAACGCCCAGCTTGCAATCAGGACAAAGCCACTGACAAACCAGGTCAGCCAACGCCGCTCACGATCCTCCAGGTTGGCATAGTTATCGCGCAGCAAGCGACGATAGCGATGCAATTCATACAGGCACCAGCTGCCGTACAACATGATCGATAAATTGCGCAGCGTGATGGTATGGGTCATTAATCCACCCCACATAAATTCCAGATCGCCCATCATCTCCACTTGCGTGGTATCTGGCTGCAAATAATATTGCCAGAGCAAGATGGCGCCGAGCACACAAACAGGCACCAGATGTATCAGGTATAAGGGTTTAAAACGAAAATCCCGATACAATACGGTGGAAACATAGCCATAAAGTAATGGTCCCTCTAGCCAGTAGGCGAAACCACCCAGTAACAAAATATCCGGGTCCCAGGCCAGAACAATATTGCGCAGCGAATCGCTCCACACCAGTAAAACGTCGATGGCCTTGAATGTATTTAATACCAGGATTAATGCCAGCAAATGACTGCTGATATCGTTGCGCCGGCGCGTACTTTCAAGGAGCACAGCCAATAACAGATACTGACTGGCGGCCATGAGCAGGATAAGATCGTGCGCATTAAACAATAGCGAATCGGGAGACAAGGTATTCAAGGTGATAGCATCGTTAGTGATTATGTTGGGAGAGTATAAACTACAGCGACAATGCCTGCCATTTGTCGGTCATACGTGGCAAGAGTTCAGCCCGTCAAACGCTGTGCCGGTCGGCGGTGGTGATATTAACGAAAATTATTTTTTGCACGGCGAAGATCAGAAATACTTCGTCAAAATCAATCGTCGCCATCATCAACTTTTTGCTGCAGAAGCGCAGGCACTTGAACAGATACAGGCCACTCATACGATTCGCGTACCGGCGGTTGTCGCGGGTTACCGGTCGTCCTGCGTGAGGTTGATCAACAGTTTATTGGCGTAGTGGCTGCATTATTGGCATAAGCCGACACCCGGACGTAGCGGTAACTTTATTTTTTAAGCCTACTGGACAGTGGTTGGGGCCTCTCTATAATAGCGCGATTCCAACCCACCTCCGGTCGTATATGAAGCTGATCAGTTTCGATGCCCTGCGAACCTTAAAATTTCCATCGCACACCTATATCAAACCCGAACTTTTTTTTCGCCACAAAGAAGACATTCAGTCGGCAGACTGGGTGTTATTTCCAGATTATTGGCAACTCAACCCGTTGGTGTACGGACTTAAAGCGCGCATCTTTCCCAGCTTGCCCAGTTACCTCATCGGACACAACAAGATTGAGATGACCCGCGTCTTTGAAACCCTGGTACCCAATCATGTTCCTTTTACCTTGATTCACGGCAACACCCCCGATAAAGCCAATGATATGTGGGATGCGATGCCGTTGCCCTTTGTAGCAAAAATACCCAAGGCCAGCATGGGCGAAGGCGTGTTCCTGATCGAGAACCGCGCCGACTGGAATGCCTATTGTAAAAAAACCGATGTGCTTTACGCACAGGAATACCTGCCGATAGATCGTGACCTGCGACTGGTCGTGATCGGTGACAAGGTGGTCGGTGGCTACTGGCGAATCCAGTCGGATAATGGTTTTCACAATAACATCGCCCGGGGCGGCACGATGATGCCCGGCTTTATCCCACCGGCGGCGATTGCACTGGTAGAGTCAGTCGCGCGCACATTGGGTGTTGATCACGCCGGCTTTGATGTGGCGATGGTGGGCGAGCATCCTTATCTGTTTGAATTCAATCGCATCTTTGGTACCCAGGGTGTTGAACAATTGATCGGTGACTTAACCCCGATCATCATCAGTTACCTTGAGCGAAAGCTGGATGAGTTTGATCCGACGACGCCGAAGCGGCCGAAAACGGGCGTGAATGGTAAGAGGGTTAGAATTAAACGGGCAGCTTGATGTTAGCGATGTAACCTCCATCGGGAGGTTACATCTTCTTAGCGCTATTTTGAAATGGTGACCATTGATCCGGTTACCGGATCAATCTGGTTCAAACTATTGAAATAACTGCCGAGAATAGTGCCGTCGTTGAGATATAAAGCGTCGAAGACGCTTCCATTAATGACTCGGCAGTTCTGCGTCGCGAAATCGTATTCGAGTACAGAAAACTCCCCGGTAATCAATAATTTTCCTTTGCTGGAATTAAAATCAAAATTCTGTGTGGACGCCGATTCTTCGCCGGTTAAAAATCGGTCGGTACCGTAGCTGTCAACACATTCATCAAACATCACTGTTCGATTTCCATTAGCCAAATTAACCTCCATAACGGCTCCCAGGAATTGGCTGAGCGCGAGCAGGCGATTATTTTCGCGATCAAGAACCAGGTCCACGGCATTTTTAATCATTGGTCCCGTTCCGGCTGAGTTGTCGAACAATACATTGCGCGCGAAAGTATCTGCATCAATGGTTGTTATGACACCTTCAACGTCGTCAATCACAATCAATTGATTATTCTCTGCATCATAAGTCATGCCGCCGACTGCGGGCGTCAATGGGTCTACTGGTTCAAATACAGAAAAATATTCCTCTGTTATAAGATCAACCATTCCAATTCGATTTCCAAAGGATACAAAAGCTCGGTTGTTCGTCTCATCAAGAATCAGCCCGTTGGCAATTTCGTTATAGGCTGATGCGACATTAGAAATTTCGAGCCGGTTTCCGGTTTGCAAGTCGATTTTAAAGAGTGCTTCTGGCGCATTGCCCCCATCGTCCAAGGCGAACACGAACTCATTATTACTCGTTAAGGCAAGTTGGCGTGGGGCTATCATCTTATGGCCTTCACCGATGCCATTATGAAATAACAAGCCTCTCTCTCCAGAATTAATGTCCACGGTTAAAATTTCTTTCATTGAGTCATCGCCAATCAACAAGCGTTGATTCTCATTGTCCATAATCATGTAATTGATATGTGCGATGTTGAAAAAGTCTTGCTCATCATCGGGGGATATATAAATAAGCTCTGGCTCATCAAGGGGAATTTTAACGATATTTTTAAATCCCGCGACATAAGCATTTTCATAAGCCTTATCAACAACGATAGCGATGCCGGTGATATTTAAATCGCCAATGAGAAGCGCCTCGTTTTTATTCGCCAGATTAACCGTTATAACCGCTTCGTTATATTCGTTATATGACCATACGTTAACCAGTAGTGAGCTTTCTGCGTAAGCAATACTTCTTGCATTTTTCAGTGTGCTCTCAGCGGCAGTTAGTTGTGAAATACTTTTGTCATTTGCGTTGTATTGAAAAATCACTGATTTTTGGCCTTCATATGATGAGGTTTCCGCTGGAAAATAGGAAACCAGCATGTAATAAAAGCCGGTATCTGGCGCAATAGCGGAATCTACAATCGTAGCCCAGGACCATAAGCTATCATCTAATTCGATATCCAGATTGGCTTCCTGGTTTTCTGCGCCGGTTGTTACGTTTGTTGACTGAACGACCAGTGTGCTTCCAGTAATTCTGGCGGATAAGATATGGGTTCCTGCTGTATTGACTTGAGGAGCCTCAAGCACCTGAAATGGAGTTGATGCAGACATCGCCATTGTTGCGGTATCGATGAAAAATTCTTCACGCGAGGAGAAATGAGCGTCGTATGCAGAACCTACAAAGCGATTATTAGCTTCGTCCAGTAAAAATACGTGGGGATAACGGCTATTGTTGAGTACGAGGTTTTCTTGTTCACCGTGGGTTATATTTCCCGCCTGGTCTTCAACTATTAGCTCGATATCGCTTTCACCATAGGGCAGCTCAAGGGTTACTTCCCAGGTTATTTCCGTTGTGTCGTTGGACTTTTGTAATCCACTGGCCTGCTTGCTCTCTTGGTTATTCTGAAGAGTAGCTGCAACACCATTGACTTTTATACTGCTAATGCCCGTGTCGTCGCTGGCGGTACCCCGGACAGTGATCGTGTTGGAGTCAGTCTTTGCACTTTGTTTGGGAAAGGTAATTTTTGCGGAAGGTGGCAAAGCCCCGATACTGGATGCTGCTGCGCTTGACGATGCGGGTGAACTTGATGGTGTGCTGGAGGCAGCCAATGATGAGCTGCCTCCTGTATTAATGGGCGGTGTATCGGACGATCCGCCTCCACCGCCGCATGCAGTAACCCCTAAAGCCAGTATCAATGAGGCAAAGAGTCTAAAATTTTTATTAATCATTAGATTCATCCTGATCTGAAGTTTCTTGTCATTAATCGTTGAATAAGGCTCGCTCTCCAAACTTTAAAAGCCTGGTACATGGATGGTGGAGATTGAAAAGGAAACGTCAGGAAGTTGTGCGCTATCCTTGCCTTTTTTGGATTCATGCTCCATCCACAATAGAACATACTCACGGGCGCGAGGGCCGTGGCGATTTAGTCTAGCCAAAAGGCTATCTAAGTCAATTCATTTATTATTACTGATTATTGCCAGCCATTTAATAACTGCGGCGGGGACTTGCTCGATAAAAATAATCTTTTAGTTATATGTCGCCGGCCCGACTTATCCTTCCAGGCCGCGCTTTTCGCACGGGTCACGCCATTTATTTTGCGCTTGGTGTGTTATCCGTTAAATCGATTATCTGCCCTTTATCGAGATCCAGCAAAAAATGGTCGCTGGGCTGGGTAACTGAAAACTGCTGCAATATGGTAAACAGCGCGGCGAGCTTTTCACGATAGGTCACCCAACCTATATCATCTCCCGGTTTATTGATGCCGGGGGCGGCATTGGTAGCCAATTGATCGGAGATAACGCGATATTGTTGCAGCCGCAGTGCGGAGATGTGCTTTAGGGCGAGCTGGTCGGCATTGCGTAGTCGGTAGAGGTCCAGCCCTACATCCTGGCCTGTCCATGACGTAAAGCTTTCCAGCTTCCAGCTATACTGGCTGGCCACCTGGTTGGCTTTTTCTGTTGCCGAATGCCATGCTTTTTGTAAAGCCTTATTCTGAGACTTTCCCAAACGCAACAATTTAATCTGCTCAAGGCCGATATCAATATTAAGCTGTGACAGTATCAATATATCTTTTCCGTCAAGAGTTAACAGCAGGTCGCGAACATCGCTGGGCCACTCTTGAGGTAAAAAACGCAATCGCACAAGTTCCCGTAAATGCCACTCCGTGAATGCCTGGTAACTATCGGATTGTAATATCTCTCGATCCCAGATATGTGGTGCATTTACATCATGTAAATGCTTCCACTCTGCATAATAGTGCTCGAAAAGTTCGTTAAAGCGTGGAACCGTTTTGAGGATAACGGTGTGTACTTCAATCTGATGTTGCTGCTTGATGGTCAACACTTTATAGGCGGGAACATAGGCAGCCAGTGAAGGGGCCTGGATATTAAATAGAACCTTGTCTTCATCTCGGTAGATCCCTGTATCATTAATGTGCATATGACCCGCTACATGTAATTTAAGGCCAGTTTCTGCAAGGATTTTGCTGGTATGCAAGCTTGGCTTACGGTCGAGTTGGAACTGTCTGTCTCCAACCAGTTTTGCTATGTCATCCGAAGCACCATCATAAAACTCATGCATGGGAAAGTGAGAAAATGCAATCAAGGTTTTCTGCTGCACGTGTGCACGTTGTACTACCTTATTGATCCAGTTAAGTAGATGCGCTTTGTGCGTGACAACCTTGTTATATCCTGCATTGCCGGAACCAAGATAATTTTCTGCATCTTGTGCATCGCCACTGCTATTTGATTTGGGCTTATACACATTAGCATCAATAGCAAGCAACCAGATGCCGGGCGTCGGTTCAACCAGGTAGCTGCTGTCCGGTACCGAATAACAATCAGTGTAACCTTGCTGTTTATAGGTTCCGCCAGTTCCCTGATGGCAAATTTCATATTGCCGTAATGCAAAACCCGCCTGGCGATGTGCTGTCGCATAATCGTAATCCCCATAAGCGTAATCGCTGTAAGGGGTTTCGAAATACACATAGTCCGGCTTCGGATAAAAGCCGTGCTCGCCCAGCAGGCTCATGATGGGTTCGTAACCCCACTCCATAACGTCATCGGAACAGATAACAGGGTGGGCGTCGGGCTTTTGGGTTTGCGATGTACAGGCAGGATGTTGATGGCTAAAGACAGGTTGCTCTTTGCCCTGCTCGCCAAGGTAATCCCATTTGCCCGCCGGGTGAGAGAACGGTCGGGTAGGGTCGTGATTGCCGGGGGCGGAAAAAAATTCCAGGCCGTGCTCTTGATGATAATAATCGAGTATTTTCTTTAATCCACGAATGTGTAACGGTTGGCCGTCATCGCTGAAATCGCCTGGCAGAGCCACATATTTAATTTTTTTCTCGACGATGTCATCCAGTGCAGCCAGCAACGCGAAATAATTCTCGTTAAATAGCCGGGTTGAATTTAATTGGGCGCTCATCGAGCGTATGGTGGCCAATTTTTTTCCGTCGGGCGTGTCCGTGGGCAACCCCACAAATGCCTGATCGACAAAGTCTCCATAGATGTCATGGAAATGGATGTCCGGCATAAAAGCAATAGACAAGTCTTCTGTTTGTGTCGTTGTGGGTGTGGTGGTGCAGCCGAAGATAATCAGACAGGAAAAAAATAATAAACCAAACGCGGGCTTCATGAATTGCGCCAACCTTCTTCAGAAATAGATCTTCGCTATAAAAAATGAATACAGGAAATACTCGGCAGAGACTAACGATGATAATAAAAATGGGTGCCCTGGGGCACCCGAAGCTATGCTATCAAAACTAAAACCCGCTAATTGAGATGAGGCGAGTGAGACATTGCGGAAACGACTGCGTCAAAAGATGATGTGCTGCATGAGGGCGTTGCGCAAATCACGCTGAACTTCAGGCGTTGGATACAGTTTATGGCGCCAAGGTGACAAATTTGTTACGGATGTCCCCTTCCCATACCCATCGTGCGGTCGGGGTTAAATAGCCTGCCTCCGCTGTCGCTATTATTTAATTATGTGAGGCGGCAAACCTAAGCAAGATAGATTCTTAAAACGCGACGCAAATCACTGGATTTTGCACAGGTGCCGTTCTATTGTTCAGGCGTTTATCTTCATATTCAGCCAAGCAACAGGAGGTTACCATGCGCGCCAATCCAGGGTTTCTTGCGATAATAAAAAAACTGTTTTTAGCTATCCCGCTCGGCTTGTTTGTTGCACTTCCCGCTTCTGCGGTAGTGATTAATTTTGATGATTTGACATTAGTACCCAGTGATCCCGATTTTCCCTGTTTTTGTGATTATCCACTGACGAATGAGTACGAGTCCCAAGGCCTGGTGATCGACGGTGGCTTTTTGGCGGAATACTCGGAGTGGGACGAGAATATTGTGTCCGGTCCAAATTATTTATTGGGAAGCAATTACCTGCAGCTCAGCTTTGTGGGAGCCTTGCCCACCTTTGTCAGTATGATCGTCAGTGCTGCGCACGAAGAGGCTATCTTTTTTGATGTCTTCGGTGCGGGCGGCCTGATAGACGAACAACAAACCAGCGGTTATGCGGGGCCCTACAACGACACGCCCTACACACCCAATCAGTTGATGACCTTTACATCGGCAGAGGGAATTTCCTCTATCGTTATTGAGGGTTTTTATAATCTGCGAACCTCGGCCATGATTGATGACCTGGCTTATGAATACACCAGCGTGCCAGCGCCTTCATCGCTGGTGTTACTGGGTTTGGGGCTTCTGGGCCTGGCGTGGTGTCGGCGCGGTAATGCCGTCGGTAATGGTGCGAGAAAGCGCTAATCAACAATATGAATCAGTGGTGCGGCCGCAGCCTGCAAGTTAGTTTTCCACAGCGCTGCGCTCACCTTGTTCGCCAAGGCCAGATAGGCGGTTGTTAACGAACCAGTGGGATCTTTGATAACCGTCGGTGTACCGGCGTCGATATGTTCTCGCACAGTGCGATCTAGTGGCAGGGAGCCTAGCAGGCTTACCTGATAATCCCTGGCCAGTTGTTGCGCGCCGCCTTCACCAAAGATGGATTCGGCGTGGCCACAGTGAGAGCAAATGTGGGTCGCCATATTTTCCACAATCCCCAGCACGGGGATATTCACTTTGTTAAACATCTCAACGCCTTTGCGCGCATCAATTAAAGCCATCTCCTGTGGCGTGGTGACGACTACCGCTGCGGATACATTCACTTTTTGTGCGAGTGAAATATGGATATCGCCGGTGCCCGGCGGCATGTCAATAATCAGATAATCCAGCTCACCCCAGCGGGTCATCTCTAACAATTGTTGCAGTGCACGTACCGCCATGGGGCCGCGCCAGATCATCGGTGTTTTTTCTTCGGAGAGGTAAGCCACCGACATGGATTTCAAACCATATTTTTGTATCGGCTCGATGGTTTTTTCATCCACCAGCGTCGGTTTACTCTCAGCGGCAATGCCGAGCATGGTACGCATACTGGGGCCATAAATATCGGCGTCGAGTATGCCCACCTTTGCTCCCTCCGCTTGCAGGGCGAGTGCCAGGTTAACGGCGGTGGTGGATTTACCCACGCCGCCTTTGCCGGAGGCGACCATAACAATATTTTTTACCGCAGCAAGTTGTCCCTGGCGTGTGATAGACGGTGATGCGTAAACATCGGAATGAATATGAACATTCACTCCAGGCAATCCGGCTTCCTCCAGATGATGGGTTAAAGCCATGGCGAGCAAGTGATTTTGTGAGTTCGCTATTAATCCCAGCGTAATAGAAATATCAATAGTGTTTTCATGGATTTTTATCGCCGAGACAGCCTTCAGTGCGACGTAGTCCTCCGCTAGCCACGGCAGTTGAATCGTTTGCAAGGCTGCTATAACCGAAGCTTCGGTAAACCTTCTCGCTTTTTGTGCAATCATTTTTTTCACCACCAGTTGGTTAAGGTTAATGGGGCTTTGTTGGCTGGCTTTTATTAACTGACTTTTATTAAATGACTAAGAGAATCGAAACACCGGCAATGAAACAGGTATTGAGAAATAATAAAATAAACGTGTTTTTACCCACCTGCCATAACTCCACTAAATTGGTCTTTGCACCCAGCGCCGCCATCGCAATCCATAAACACACTTGTGATAAATCGCTGGCCGCGTTGATAGCTTGCGCCGGGAAGATATGCAGGTTCGCGAGTATGACAAACCCCACAAACGCAATCAGAAAAGGTGGCAGGATGCGTTTAAATCGGCTTTGGCCGACCGTGCGTGAGCGACATAAAAAAGCCAACACCATCACGGTGGGCACCAGCATGGCGACGCGCAGCATCTTGGTGTAGGTGGCGAGTTGTGCAACCTCTGGTGAGATCATATCCCCGGCGCCGAATACCTGGGCCACGTCGTGAATGCTTGCGCCTAAAAATAAACCCATCTGTTCGGTGCTTAATGACAGACTCACGAGGATGCCGGGGTACAAGATCATGCAAATGGTGCTCATGCCCGTTACGCCAATTAACGTGCACAACAAATGTTTTTCGGTGTCTTTGTTACCCTGAATGACCGATGCAACTGCCAGTGCGGCGGATACACCACAAATGCCCACCGCTGCGCCGGAAATAAGACCGCGCGCCCGATCAACTTTAAGTAGTTTTGCCAATAACACACTGAACAATAACGTGGTAACAACGGCGACGCTGACCACCAGCAACGGTTTGGCTCCCAGTGCGGAAATTTGTGAAAAGGTAATGCGCACACCTAATAATGCAACACCGAAACGCAGAATATTTTTGACACAAAAATCCAGGCCGGGCGCGAATTCGTCGTAACGCGAAATACTGTTAAATGCCATACCTAACAGCAACGCGCCTAAAATCTGCGTGATGCCGTAGTGCTCCGAGATATAACTGGAAGCCAACACCAGCACCAGACAGAAACAAATGCCGGGCGCGCGCGTCAGGCTGTAGTGTTTGATGGTGGTAAAACGAAATGCGCGATTTTTTTCGACTTCACCTTCACTCATCTAGATATTCCTTGGCGCGGCCGCTGGCGATGGCGTAAAGGTAAGGCCAGGGAAAGATGCCGCGATCATGGCCATCGGCAAAGACCACTTGAATCGCGTTGCCGCCCATCATGACCAGGTTTTTTACTTCGGCGCTTTCGGTGATCAGGCGTGTGCCCATTAACTGTCGGGCGCGACAACTTGAGCAGGCGCAATAGCGGCGCAAGTCATCACCGGAAATCTGGCTGTGTTCGCCATTTTTCCAAATAATGTCCAGCTCGGCTTGCGCTTTTCGTAGCGTAATTTTTTGTGGTGGATACAAAAGCTCGCTCAATTTTTTCACCGCTATTCAATGGCTCGAATGGTTCGCGCACACTCGTTATGACAAGTTGGCGCGAGCTTAAGCCTCTTCTGCTTCGGTTATTAACCATTGGCGCTTGTCGGGCAGGTCGGCCCATTCGCCCGACTCGGGCAGGGGATCTTTGGTGTCGCTGATTTCCGGCCATTGTTTGGCAAGTTCGGCATTGATGGCGATGTATTCCGTCATCTCGTCGGGCAAGTCATGCTCATCAAAGATGGCATCGACCGGGCACTCGGGCACACAGAGTGCGCAATCGATACAGGTTTCCGGATCGATAACCAAAAAATTTGGTCCTTCGCGAAAACAATCCACCGGACACACAGCCACGCAATCCGTAAATTTGCAGCGAATACATTGTTCAGTCACAACAAAGGTCATGATTATTCTCCAACAGCAGTTTTGGCAGATTGGATTTTTTCCTTCGCCCAGCGCGCTAATTTTCTTACGTCGGGATCATTGTCATTTAACGCAATGTCCACCATGGGCATGCCGCTGGGATGTGCAATTTCACCGGCGGCGGCCACGGCTGCTTTGCGCAAATTACTGATAGGGTTGGTAAGGCATTGGCTCAGTGCCGGTATGCCGCGCGGTGAACCTATCTTGCCAATGGCTTCAGCGGCTTTTTCCTGCACTTGCCACATGCTGTCTTGCGTCGCAGTAATTAATGCATCGACGGCTTTGAGAATATGTAAACGTCCCAGGCCTTTTGCCGCTTCAACGCGCACCATCCAATAATCGTCAGCCAGGCCGGCAATCAACGCGCTGGCAACCTGATCCGGCTCCGCATACACCAGTGTGCCGACGGCAGTACGGCGTACTTCCGGGTCGCTATCGCCAACAGCAATGCTCATTAATTGCGGCAGGTTTTCGGTTTCCTGCAAATAGCCCAATACACTGACTGCTTCGCGTCGCACACTTGCATCTGGATGTTTTAACAAGGTAATAGCATGCGGCTTTACCTCTTTGATGCGCAGTTGTTTCAGCGAACGCAGGATCGCCGCCAACACAAATGGATCATCTTCTTTCAGTGCGGCAATTAATGCGGGCGCTGCATTTTTATCTTTTAAATCAGCGAGGGCATTGGCCGCAGCGTTGCGCACATTTTCGTCCTTGGCGGTGAGCGCGCCGACCAGTGCGTCCATCATGTCGCGCGGATCAAATTCATCAATCACTTTGGCGGCTTCCATACGCACGGTTTCATCGGCATCGCTCAAGGCCATGACCAATAAATCGACCGCTTCCGGTTCCGGGCTTTCTACCAATTCCATCACCGCCACGCGGCGAATGCCGGGGTCAGCATCCTGAAGACGTTCGGCGATGGAACTGAGCAAGGGATCTGCAAAATTGAACATGGCTTACCTCATCTCAGCAAATACGGAATGTTAACGGTGACCGCATCGGTGGGGCAGTCGGCTTCGCACGGCATGCAATACCAGCATTCATCGTATTTCATGTGCGCCTTGCCGGTTTCTTCGTTAATCCACAAGACATCGAGCGGGCACACATCAATACATGTGCGACAACCTTTGTCGGCGATACATTTTTCCTCGTCGACGACGACGGGAACCATGGAGATCTGGGATGCTGTTGGCATATGACTGCTCCTCTGACTAGCTGGCTTTTTTAACGCGCAATTGTTGGTAGGCATTTTTTTCATGCTCTTCCAGTTCGACAACGTAGGGCTCAACGGGAATTTTTTTGCAGGCCATCTGGTTGTTTTTGTCTTTGTATAGCTGCACGTGACAAAACCAGTTGTCATTATCAGTGGCTGGATAGTCGACGTAGTTGTGATACAAACCCCAGCGACTTTCCTGGCGATAGAGCGATGCAAAGGCGGCCATTTGCGCGCAGTCAAAGATGTGTTGCGCTTCATTCGCGCGCAGCAATTCGTGCGGATCGCGCGCGTAGAGGTAAGGAATATCGTTCTCCATGGCTTGCAAGCGCGCCAGGCCGATATCCATTTTTTTGGTGACTTTAGGTGGCTGCAAATAATCGTTTACCAAGCGGCGCACCTTGTATTCAAATTGATTGGGCGGAATGCCGTCGGTGCGTTTGAGCGGTGCCAGGATGCGATCCCGCTCCGCGCAAATATATTCCACATCCAGCTCAGGCAATTCGCGGTCGCGTGCAAATTCAGTGGCGTTCTCGCCGCAGATTTTCCCGTACACAAACGCACCGAGCATATAGCTGTGGGGAATCGAGGCCATATCGCCTGCGCCATAAAGTCCCGGTACGCTGGTCTCACCTTTTTCGTTGATCCACACACCGGATGCCGAGTGACCGGCGCAAAAACCGATTTCGGAAATATGCATCTCCACCATCTTGGTGCGGTAATCTGTACCGCGCCCGTCGTGGAATCGACCGCGGCTGGGCCGCTCATTGGTATGTAATACGTGTTCAATTTCCTGGATGGTTTCTTCCGCGAGGTGATCGAGCTTGAGAAATACCGGGCCGTTACCGCCCTGCAATTCTTTATAAAACTCCATCATCATTTGGCCGCTCCAGTAATCGCATTCGATAAAGCGATCACCTTTGGCATTGGCCGTGTAACCACCCAGGGGGCCAGTGACGTAGGCGCAGGCCGGGCCGTTGTAATCTTTCAGCAGCGGATTGATTTGGTAACATTCCAGACCACTTAACTCGGCGCCGACGTGATAGGCCATTGAATGACCATCGCCACAGTTGGATGGATTTTCGTAAGTGCCAAATAAATAACCGGAGGCGGGCAAGCCAATACGACCTGCAGCGCCGGTGCACATAATGACTGCTTTGGCACGAATCACGATGACATCAGCATCGCGGGTGCCGAGTGCAATACAACCGCACACGGTGCCGGTTTTATCTTTCAGTAAACGTATTGCCTGGTAGCGGTTTTCAATGTCGACGCGGTGACGGCGCAAACGGCGGTAGAGAATTTTTTTGATGTTGTGGCCTTCGGGCATGGGCAGCACGTAAGTTCCCAGATGGTGAACTTTTTTCATGTCGTACTCGCCGGTTTCGTCTTTCTGAAAATAAACGCCCCAGCTATCGAGTTTTTTGATCATGTCGTAGGAACCTTGCGCGTAGGCCATCACGCCTTTTTGCAACAGGATGCCATCGTTGGCGATGGTGATTTCCTTGACATAATTTTCCGGCGTGGAATGGCCCGGCACCACGGCGTTATTCAGTCCATCCATACCCATGCTGATTGCGCCGGAGCGTTTGACGTTGGCTTTTTCCAGCAGCATGACTTTTGCGTCCGGGTTTTTTTCTTTGGCCGTTACTGCCGCCATAGGGCCAGCGGTGCCGCCGCCAATGACGAGTATGTCCACATCCGTTAATGAAATATCATCGGGAAGCATCATGATTAATCCTCTTGATTGTTGGCGTGCTTGTGTGGGTCACGTTCAATTTGGAAGCGGTATTTGTAAGAATCGCCGCGGAACGCAAGGTATTCATAATCGATGGGGTTGTCGTCGCGGTCGCGCGTGAGTCGCTCGACCCACATAATCGGACTGCCGGGTTCCAAGCCTAAAAATTTTGCGATGTCTGCATCGGCAGGCCGTGCTTCCAGGCTGATCTCAGCTCTTCCCAGTGCGATGCCCAATTGGTTTTCGAGCATGGGAAAAATGTCGCGACTCAAGTCTTTGGAAAATAATCCCTGGCCGATGGCGATGGGAAAATAGGAACGATCAACCGACACGGGTTCGCGATTGAGGTAGCGCACGCGCACCACTTCTACCGCGCGATCCTTGGCGCTGAGCCCGAGTTTTTCTTGCACGTCTTTACTGGTTGTGGTTTCGCGAATGCTGATAAGTCGTGCAGAGGTTTCGTAACCCTTGGGTTTCATTGCCTCATCAAAACCTTCGAGATGTTGCACGTCTTGCATGGCTTTTGGTTTGCTGGCGAATGTGCCTTTACCTTGTGAGGTGAATATCAAACCTTCGCTGTGTAAATCCCGCAGTGCCTGGCGAACCGTAATTCGGCTGACACCGAAACTGTTCATCAATTCGCTCTCGGAAGGCATGCGTTGGTAGGGCGCATATTCCCCTGCAAGAATCTGCTTTTTCAGCGCTTCTTTGATTTGCAAATACAGCGGTTGGTGAGACATATTTTGTGGCAGCATGTAAGTCTTCCGCTAATCAGTCTGGTTGCTTGGATACATAATTTTTTAACGGCTATTTAACACCGATACTACCTATCATTACTTGTCATAACAAGTTAAAAAACGCTAAAAAACCCGGTAAAAACATCATTTTTCTGTGTTGTCCTATCGCGGTGCGCGCGCACAAAAACAACGCAATAAATTTCTGATTTTTGCACCTTAATCACGCATTAATGGCGTGGTCGATAGATAAAAAACCACGGCGTCCACTTCGTTTTCCTGCAATGCATTAGCAATATTTTGCATCTGCTGTCCTGCATCATTTTTCCGTTCGCGCTGTTTAAAATCCTTGAGTTGTTTTTTCAAATAATCCCGATGTTGGGCGTTGATCCAGGGCGCAACATGACGCTTGTCTGCATGGCAGCTGGCGCAGGCCGGTAAACCCTCGCGCCCTTTTTCAAATAGCTGCTTGCCGAGCGCATAATCTTGCGCTTGTTGCGCATCGTTTGGTTCCCAGGTCGCTCCTTGTGATGGCGGGAGCGACGCAAAATAATCGGCAATATCGTTCAGCGATGCCAATTCCACCTCGGCGGTGATGGTCTGCATTTGTCCGCCATCGTTGCTGCGTTGGCCGAGACGAAAATCCAGCACTTGCTTTTTGATGTAAGCCTGCTTCTGCCCCGCCAGTTTGGGGAATTTGCCCATCGGACTAATACCATCAGCGCTATGGCACAGCGCGCAGGTTTCCCACGCCGCCATGCCGCTGGTGTCAATCATGTCTGCCAATGTTGGCACAGTCGGCATCAGCAGCGTCGCAGCGATACCCAAAGCTCGATACCCTTTATTCATGACTCTGTTGATTATCCAGCTGCCTGTCCAGTTGTAAGGAAATTTCCGGTTGGCGCGCATCCCGGATAATAAAATGTTCGGTAAAGCCACCTTGTTCGGCCGCAACGTCCACTGCGCAGATCAAACCGCTCATGAATTGAATGACTAAAAAAATCCACGGACGACATTTATTCATGACGTTTAGCCTGGCGAATCATGTGTGTTAAATATTCCGCGATGGGATTAACCTCAAACGGCGGACTTATCTTGGCGACGAGTTGTGCCTCAGGATCAACAACCGCGATAGCGGTGGTGTGCATAACATCGTAATGGTCGCTGCCAGGTTTTTGGTCGAAGCGATAAAACGCATCAATACCTTTTACGAAGATATCGATTTGCTTGCTCTCGCCGGTAACACCAATATTGTCCGGATGAAAGTGCGCCAGGTATTTCCCCAATATTGCCTGGTCACGCTTGGGATCGACGGCGAGAAAGATAATGTTGGGGATGCGTTCCGGTGTAAAACGCAAACCCAGGTCGGCGCGTACTGCTTCCAGTTGCATTAGCGTCAGCGGACATATATCCGGGCAGGTGGTAAAACCAATAAAGACCAATGACCACTGGCCCTGGAGTTGTGCCAACCCAAAATCGTTACCGGCTTGATCCTTTAATGAAAATGCGGTTAAGGGTTTAGGTTCCTCAAGGGTTTTATATTGATTGGCACCGGCGAAAACCGTAAGGCTATTGCTGAGCGCCAGCGCGATAACCAGCACTGAAAACCACCGTGAATTACGCATTAGTGTTCTCCAACCTTTTCAAAGGCTTTTAGACTTTCGGCACGGATCAATGCCAGGCATTCTTTTTTGAGTTGGATAAATTTTTCTGTGGTAGCCAGTTCCGGCGTGCGTGGCCGTTCCAGTTTTACCGGCAGGTCAGCGATGATTGAACCGGGGCTTGCACTCATCACCAGGATGCGATCCGCTAAAAAGATCGCCTCGTCAACATCATGGGTGACAAACAGGACGGTAATGCCAAACTCCGACCAGATATTCAGTAGACTTTCCTGCATGATCAAACGTGTTTGTGCATCCAGTGCGCCGAAGGGTTCGTCCATCAACAACACGCTGGGATAATTCGCCAAGGCGCGGGCAATCCCCACGCGTTGTTGCATGCCGCCGGAGAGTTCACCCGGTAATTTATCCGCAATCTTGCTCAGCCCGATCATGGCTAAAAATGTGTTGGCGATGGAGTCACATTCACGCGCGCTGTGGCCTGCAATCTTTGGCCCAAAGGCAATGTTTTGTCGCACGGTTTTCCACGGAAACAACGAGTACTGTTGGAATACCATGCCGCGATCCGGACCGGGTTTGGTCACCAGTCCACCGTCTACCAATACTTGCCCGGAGGTGGGTTTTACATAACCGGCAACGGAATTTAACAAGGTGGATTTGCCACAACCGGATGGCCCGAGGATGCACACAAACTGGCCCGGCGAAATATCCAGGCTGGTTTTTTCCACCGCGATATTGGCGGATGTGCCTGTGCCAAACGCGATAGTGACATCCTTAATTTCAATGTGGCCTTTATCCATCGAGCGGCGATTGGCACGCGATGGCGTTAAGGGTTCAGCGATCATGGCTTTACTATTCATTGTCACTCCTGATGGATTCACACGCGTTGTAAGCGCATTGGTCTGGCTGCAAGGTGTGGCTGTTCATCACCGGCCAGTTTTACGATGGCGCCAATCAACAAGACAAAACCGAAAAGATTTACCCAGGCGCCGATAGGCTCAAGCCACAAGGCTGTGGAAACACCTAACCCCATCATCGCGAGACCGACGACCCAGGTGGGGGTTGAGCAACACACAACCCATGAGAGTGTGATGGACGTTAATGCCACACAGCTTGAACCCACACCACCGACGATGCTGGTGGAATGCGATGCAGTTGCTGCGCAGCTGTTACGTCGTTCGCGTAACAGCAACCAGTAAGTGGTCATCAGTGCTGACAGCAAGGCAATCTCCAATAAGATGATGGGCACAATAAATAAACTCCACTCGGCGAGGCCAATGCCAAAGTCATAATTCATGTAGCCAATTTCGATCAACCATTCATCCTTGATGATGGCTAGCTGGTCTTTTACCGATGGTGTTGACGCGATGATGCGTTGCACATTGTCAAACCAGTGGTAGTAATTCACGTAATTCGGTAGATCACCAAATTTTATGATGACCGCGATTAACAGGCCGACGTAATACAGCGCGGTAATGCTGCAGGTGGCGATGCTCCACACCAGCAAATTCCGGCGAACTATCTGTGCAATACGTCTTAATCGAGGCAGCATAAAATTGTGCACGCTAACGAGTGGATTTTTTCCAGCGCAACGCCGGTGCCATCACCACACGAATCAGGTAGGTTGATAGGGAGCCCAGGCCGCCGATGATTAACATCCCTACAATAATGTCGGGGTAATTAATTAATGAGTAGGCATTCCAGGTGAAATAACCGATGCCGTATTGGCCGGAAATAATTTCGCCAGCTAATAATGAAAACCAACTCACACCCATGCCTATCGCAAGCCCGGCTCCGATGCTGGGCAATGCCGCCGGCAACACCACATGCCAGAAAACTTTTAAGCGCGCTGCACCCAAGGATAATGCCGCGCGTACCAGCACTTCCGGTGTTTGTTCAACGCCGTGGACTGTATTGAGGATGATCGGAAACAACGCGCCCAGAAACGTGATGTAGATAATGGAAGACTCTTCAGTGGGCCACATGAGGATTGCGAGGGGAATCCAGGCAACAGCGGGAATAGGGCGGATAATTTCGATATAGGGCAGGACTGCCGCGCGCGCAAAACGCGATCGACCCACTAACAAGCCGACCACAATGCCCGACACTACCGCCAGAGAGTAAGCGATGGCGATACGACGTAAGCTGACCAAAATGTGCGTATGGAATTCAGTATCAGCGGCATGGGTGAGAAAGGCAGAGCCCACTTCCAATGGCGCGGGAATATTTTCAAAATTAATAAAATAATTGACATTGTAGAGCGTCGCTACATGCCAGATAAATATCCCGCCAAGGATTGATGCGAGGCCGATCGCTATCATCTCCAGCTTGAGCTTTGGCAGCAAGGATGACAATTTAGCGGTTAGTGACACAGGCGCTGTTGCGCTTGGAGCTGCGCGGCTATGCGCAATGGATTTATCGCCCTCTGGTTGCTTTTCGGCATCTTTCAAAAATTGATGATGCGTGGTTCCTGCTGTGAGTATTTCGTTTTTGTTTGTCTTTTCATTAGTGGCCCCGTGTGTAACCGTGTCTTCACGGATAACCACTTTCTCGCACGTCATAGTCATAATTGATCACCCATCCTGCAAGCTAACCTTATTAGAAGAGCATTGGAGTAGAAGAACATCGGATTAAAGCGCATTGGGGTGGCATCCTTGCCGGTCTATTTAAAGTGATGTCACCATTTCACTGGTTATTGAATCCAACGCTTTATCCATATCCATCACCGCGCCCTGATGTTCTGCGGCATAGGCATCGGCGTCCGGTTTGCGCAGGAAGGTGGAGAATCCTTCTTTGGATTTCACAAAAAATGCGGTCTTGCCAAACAGTTTCAAACCGGTTTTTTTGTCGTAAACATAGGTGGCGTTAAGCTTGGCTCCGGTCTCGTTGAATTTTCCAGCGGCATGCAAAAAATCCGTGAGCGTGGGGTAGGAGGAGATGCCTTCTCGCGCATGCCAGATTTCCATCGGCAGTGCCGCGTTGGTTACAGCGGGGTCAACCACAGCGGCTTTTTCCGCAGCGTAATCTTTGCCGAGGCTGGTGTAGGCAGACTTGATGTAATCTTCAGTAATCCACGCCTGGAAATCCAGGGCGGGTATAGCTTGTTCCCGCGCGAGAACGCCGTGATTCAATTTGAGCGCATCAACCCATTGTGCTTTGATGGTCGGGTCCAGGGTCAAGTGGCCGCCTTTGGAAAAATAAATGTAGAGCACTTCTTTTTCCACACCGGTCCAGCCTTCCATCATATCCACGGCTCTCACCGGATCTTCACGAATCCACTCGCCAGCTTCGTAGATGGCTTTGATAAATGCCACCGCCACTTCCGGATACTCGTTCAGGAAATCTTCACGCACCACTACACCGTGCAGGTAAGGCACACCGGTTTCACTGCCGTCATAAATCTTGCGGCCGGTGCCGCGAAATTCCATTAATTCAGACCAGGGGCAAAAATCGGCGTGCGCATCAATTTTATTGGCAGCAATATTGGCTGCACCCACGGCAGGGCTTTGGTTTTTCAAACCAAAATCCTTGATTTCGATCTTGTTGTCTTGCATGGCTTTTAGCAGCATGCCCCAGGCGGCACTACCAACCGGCACAGATACGTCTTTGCCTTTGAGTTGGTCAATGCTGAAGATATCGGATTTGACGGGTACCACAATGGCGTTGCCGCTGCCTTTGAGGTTGTAACCTGTGCCGGCAATATATTTTGTGCGCAGGGATTCAGTGGCTTGAAATTTTGCACCGTTGACGATGAGCGGGTAGTCGCCCATAACACCGAAGTTAAGTTTGTTGGCCATCATCTGGTTGGTGATGGGACCGCCTGAGGAGTAATCGCTCCAGGTAACGTCGTACGTGGCATCGGCGTACTTGCCGGTTTTGGGCAAGTGTTTCTCCAGTAGTTTCAATTCCTTTACCACGATGCCTGCGGTGTAAGTATCCGTACACATGCTTTGGTGGCCAATCGCAATATTGATCGTTTTGGCATTGGCGCCGGCTGCCAGGGTGATCCCCAGAATCATTGAAACCAATCTTATCGATATCATCATGCAATCCCCGAATTGTATTGTTAGCGTAAATTTCAACTTGTATTGGCATGTTATAATCACTCCCAATAAAAACGCATAAGTCATGCCAATAACGGGAAGAGTGGTTATTAGTTTTGTAACTCCCTATTTTCTAAAGTGTTTTTTCTACCCGCGCCTGATCCCAAAAAATTCCTCCATTCACGATAACGATCAATTCTGCACTCGGAATGAGCGCGTGCACGCAAGCGTTCATGGGGACGGGCAGGAATGGATAAATGACTGAAATTTTTTTAGTACAAGTCACGCATGGAGGCGGGAAGCGAATCGATGCGTTGCGCGGGAAAATGGCTCGGCGGAAAAGAAGGCGGACAGTAAATAAGAAAAAAACGGGGGCTTTTACCAAGGCGTTCAGTGAGCCCCCAATGTGTTTGACTAGCTGGAGTAGTCATGAAGATTGTTACGGCAGTGATGCGGTGTGAAAACCCATCATCAAAAAACAAATTGCAGTTGCAAACGATGGTTGGTTTGCTCAACCGTTTCGGTATCCGATGTGACGACTTCAACGCGCCAGCGAAGCGACAAACCTTTCCAATATTCATCAAAGCTGTAAGTGATATCAACGTCGGTCGCATCGCGATCCGGCGCAAGATTAAAGTCGAACGTTGCATAGCTGAGCTTAAATGCGAGCGCGGGGGAAAAGTTGTAATTGAACGTAATCTTACTGGCATCCCCGGAATCAACATTCTCAAATGTTTCCAGCATGTTGTTGGTAAAAATAGGACTGGTGGAAAAACTGTAGGGCGCCAGAAATGCACCATTCCTGAAAGTGCCTTCCTCCTCGGCAACCGTGTTGTAACCCAGGGTGAGAGAAGCTTTACCCATTGATGCACCGGCTTGTACACCGTAGAGCGTTGAATCAACGGTGCCGAGCAGTGAATCACCCGAGTCCTCCTGCTGCACAAATTGCGCGCCGAGGAATGGTTTAATTGTTTCAGTGCCGGAAAAGTTGTAATTGCCTTGCAGGTAGATGCTGTCAAATAAATTATCAAAGCGCGTTAGCCATAATTCCAGCTTGAGCGGATTAGCATTATAAATAGCGCCGAGATTGGTCGTGCCGCTGGTTTCCTGCGACGCAATACCATAGCGCAGCGTCGACCATTCCCCCACATCAACAAACTCTTCGCTGTTGCGATTTTTGATTTCATTGATGTGATCCAGCTGCAACGTCAGCTTGGGAATACTGGTATTCACCAGGCTGAAAGCTTCAAAGGTGAAAGGAATAATAAATGCATCGCCCGGATTGGCGAGCGGTGCATTGATCTTCTGGCGGCCGAGCGTAACGGCTGTGTTAAAGCCGGACAGGTTGACATAAGCCTCACCGAGCACTTCAAGATCGCTGCCCAAACGCGTGTTTACTTTTGCCGGATCATCATCATTAGTGCCAAGATCCTGCGCGGTGTAATAACCAACGCCGAATTTTATTCCGCTGATGCTGCCTGTTTCGGCGCGTAGCGCACCTCCGAGCGAGAACGCCCCTTCATCTGTTCGGTAATCATACTCGCGCGTGTTGTAATAAGCCCGGATGTTGCCGTTGACCTTGCCGGTCTCAAAAATATCATTGAGCTCAGCCGCAAAAAGATGGCTACACCATAAACCGCCGCTTGCCATAATGACTGCCAAAAACCGTTTTGCTTTCATCTTACGCCCTCTTGATTAAATGTAATTACCGCTGGCGGCGCCACGCGGAGTGTGGCGAATGACTAACCGTGAGCATCAACTTGTATTAACAAGGAATAACAACTCACCTATGGTTACGCGATTTTTATGCCAAGGTTTTTTATGCGCGGTGGAATTGATCTAAGGTGTTGTATTTATTTCTGTTTGTTTTTATTTTTTTGATGAGGTGTGTGATCGCGAGCAACGGAGCTATTATTTTTTATGCCCCGTAAATGATCGAAGAAAAATAAACGCACACAATAGAAATCAATGAATAAATTTTTAGTAGAACGACTAATACAAGTCTTGGTGTGTTGACTGCTTGTGCCCAAAGCCTCGCCCGGTGGTCCGCTTTCGCTGTGCTAGCCTGCCTCCCCCGCCAGCTTTCCCCAATGGCCGCCTCGGGATATTATGAGAATCATTTCTTGTTGCGAATATGTATCATTTGTGGAAACATGCGCAATATTCATCACCGTTAATTCTGGCCATGGCTCCGGGATCACTCATGACTCAATATCTCCCCATCATTAATCGTGTTGTCGCTGCGCTGTTGGGCGGTTACAGCTTTACCTGGGGCTTTTGCGCGCTTGGCGTCGCGGGCCTCGCGGCACTGGGTGTGAGCTTTCATGAAGCCGAAACCGGGGTGATGTTGCTGGCCTTTTTGCTGTTCCTGGGGTTGTTTCTGTGGGCCTTCGCGGCGAACAGCATGGTGAAGGTGTGGGTGGTTTTCGCCGGGGGTGCTGCTGCGATGACAGGCGCAGCACTGGCGATTCAGCAACTGTTGGTGGGCTAGGTAGATTCGCTATGTATAACAATTTTCGCCTTTCAATGACGTGGGTACACACCTGGTTTGGTCTGGTGTTGGGTTACGTCCTGATGATTTGCTTCTTCTTTGGCGCGCTGTCGGTGTTTGACCGGGAGATTGATCGTTGGGCTATTCCCAAGACTCGCTTCGAGCCGCAGCCTATGCCGTCTTTCGATAATTTGCTGAAGCCGGTATTCGAGAAGCTGGAGCCCCATCCGGTTGATATGGCGGCGACTGCCCAGCGAGTGATTGGTGACTTGCCTGATCCCAAAACCATGCCCATGGCCTCCCTTTATGCCTACACCACTCACCGTGACCCGGTGCTGGCTATCGGCGCTGAGTTCAGTATCCCCAATAAACCCAAAGATCTCTCCGATGATCACCAGCATGTGCATGGCTGGGCGACTATCGATCCGCGCACTGGTGAAGCCATCCCGGACGACGCACTCAAGATCGGCAGCCGCTGGTTTTATCCCATGCATTACAGCCTGAACTGGCATTGGAAAAACCTGGGTTACTGGTTTGTGGGTCTGGCGGCGCTGGTCATGCTCGCGGCCCTGGTGACCGGCATCATCATGCACCGCAAGATCTTTAAAGAGTTCTTCACCTTCCGCCCGAAAAAGCGCACCCAGCGGAGCGCGTTGGATTTGCACAACATGACCGGCGTTGTTGCGCTGCCATTTCACTTTTTCTTCGCGCTTACCGGTTTGATTATCTTTGCAGGTATTTACCTGCCGGTCGGCCACACCATGCTTAAACCTTTGCACGATCAGCATGAGGTGCTGGAGTCAGAGCGTACCGGTTTGCCGCATGAGCCAGCCGGCGTTGTCGCGCCTTTAGCCTCGGTGGATGCCATGGTGGCAGAGGCCAAGCGCCGTTGGGCGGCGCGCGATATGGCGGGGGAGGTGGGTTATCTGTATATGGATCACCTCGGCGATGAGAACGGCTACGTGAGTATTTACCGCGCCGGTAGCGATCGCGTGGCCTTGGTGGGCGAGGCTATTCACTTTAAAGCCAGCACCGGTGAGGTCTTGCGAGAAGATCCGCCGCGCACCGTCGTTTCTGAGATCAACGAATTTCTGACCGGGCTACACCTGCAGCACTTCGAGCACTGGTTCCTGCGCTGGTTGTACGTGATCGGCGGCTTGCTGGGCTGTGCGTGTATCGCCACCGGCTTCATCTTTTTTGTCGAAAAACGCAAGCAGCAACACGCTAAAACCAACAGCCAGGGTGTTCGTATTGTGGATGCACTGGCCGTGACAGCGGTGACAGGGATGGTGATTGCCGCCATCGCCATGTTGGTCGCCAATCGTTTATTGCCTGCTGATCTGCCCGGCAAAGGTGGCTTTGAGCAAAATGTATTCTGGAGCAGTTGGGTGCTGGCACTTGTGCATGCTGCCTGGCGTAGCGCGCCGGTCGCCCGGGCGGCATTTAATCCGGCGTGGCGGGAGCAGTGCTGGGTTATCGCCCTATTGGCCATTGCCGCCGTGGCGCTGAATTGGATGAGTACCGGCGATCACCTGATCAAGACGTTGTTTACCGATACCTATCTTGCTGTGGCGGGCGTAGACCTGAGCCTATTGGCGGCGGCGTTCCTGTCGATAGTTGCCGCCCGCAAACTCGGACAGCGCGCGCGCCTTACGGAAAATATGCCGGAGAAGCCTGCGCGAGCACCGGTAGCGGGAGCCATTGATATGGCGGCGGAGGTGAAAGGTGGTTGATAGTTGGGTTTTCCTCTGTTTAGCCGCGATCTCCACTCTTGCGGGCATGGCCTGGTTGGCCCTGGCGATGGAGCCTCACTGGAAGGCGGTCCATCAGGCTTCCTCTGCCGCACGGCCTGTCAGCTTGTTACGCCGCCTCGGCTGCACCGGCCTGTTCGTGTCAGCGGTGTTTTGTTTTATGGCAGATCGCCCCTCCATGGCAGCCTTGGTGTGGATAATGCTGTTGGCTGCTTCGGCGCCATCAATCAGCATGATGCTTACCTGGCGGCCGGGTTTATTGCGCGTGTTTTGGCCCACAGGTTCTTAAGCCGGGCAGGCCTAAGGCTCTCCATATGGCGGGCCTTTATATCTTGTATCCGCTCCAACCATCGCTCTTTCGGCACTCCCTTTAAATTTTTCCAACCTCTGACGCCTATTTCCTTGACGACCAGATATCGCACAGGCACAATCCGCGCCATTAAGATAATAATTCTCATTTGTATTTGAAAATAATTGTTAATAGGACAAAGCCGCTATGATCCACACACATTCCGCAGGGCAGCAAACAGCTGCATCTGGTACACCTTTTAAAAAGCATTATCTGGCTTTAGCGATTGCCGCAATGACCTTTGGCCTGGCTCCGGTAGTTGGCGCCGCCGAGGATGTAAAAGACTCGTCAACATCCCGCAAAAACAAATCCCCGGAGCGCATTGAAGAGATGCGAGTCAACGGTGAAGCCACCAAAACTGTCGCCTCAATGCGTTTGCCGTTCACTGTGCGTGAGCTGCCCCAGTCGGTCAGTGAAATCAGCCGGGAGATGATAGAGCTGGCATCGATGACCGACATGGACGACATCATGATGAATGTCACAGGCATCAACGTCAGCCTCTACGATTCACAACGCCCGCTGTATTTTTCGCGCGGTTTTCAGATCACCGACTTCCAGGTGGACGGCATCCCCACCTACAGCGGTTCCACCAATCAGGAGTACGACACGGCGCTTTACGAGCGCGTCGAAGTTATTCGGGGGGCGAATGGTTTGCTCTCTGGTGTCGGCACACCTTCTGCGACAGTGAACCAGGTTCGCAAGCGCCCCGATAAAGAATTCGGTGCTTCTGTGTCCGGCAGCCTGGGTTCCTGGGATCGGCAGCGCGGGGTGGTGGATGTCTCCACGCCCTTAAGTGCAGAGGGCGGTTTACGCAGCCGTGTTGTGGTGGCCTATCAGGATGCCGACAGTTTCCGCGATCGCTATCGTGAGGATAAAACGGCGGTACTTGCCGTAGTGGAAGGCGATATCGGCGAGAACACAACCCTGGCGGTGGGTTACCAGAATCAGGACAACAATCCCGAAGGTACTATCTGGGGAACCATCCCGATCTTTGCCGCCGACGGTTCCGTGGCGCAGTTGCCGGTATCCACCAGTCTCGCGCCCAGCTGGACGCAATGGCAACGGGAATCGAGCACGTTATTCGCTGACCTTGAGCATCGTTTTAACGAAGACTGGAAACTGCGCGCGGCCGTGAGCCGCACGGAAGGCGAAGTATTCAGCCTGCGTGTTTACGCCACAGGTTTTCCGGACCTCAATACCGGCGAGGGCTTAACCTTGCTGGCCGGTGTGGGTGCCGGTGAAGACACTCGCGACAGCCTTGATGTGTACCTGACCGGCAATTACACCCTCTTTGGTCGCAACCACACCCTGGTGCTGGGCGCTAACAGTTATGAGATCGAGTCCGTCACGCCGGGGTACACCTCTGTCGCCTCCTGGAGTTATCAGGTGCCGGATGCCTGGAATTATGATGGCAGCGCGCCGATGCCAACTTATTCGCGCACCGGCTCTTTCCGCATCGCCAACACTGAGCAGTTCGGCGTTTACGTCGCGAACCGTTTTAGCCTGACGGATTCATTCTCCGCGATCATTGGCGTCCGCGTAACTTCCTGGGAAACCGGCACCGATAATTTCGATACCGCGGGTTCATTCGTCAACACGACCGGCTCATTTGAAGTTGATAATGAATTAACGCCGTACGTCGGTCTGGTCTACGACATTAATCAGACCTACTCGCTCTACGCCAGCTACACCGACATCTTCAATCCACAAAATTACAAGGACAAAGACAACAATCTGCTAGAGCCAGTGTTGGGTAGCAACGCAGAAGTCGGTTTAAAAGCCGAGTATTTCGATGGCAAATTGACGATGTCCACAGCGCTCTTTAAAACCAAACAGGACAACTACGCCGTGCGCGATATGACCCAGCCGGACAACTCGCTGCCCGACGGCAGCTCGGCTTACGTTGGGGTTGATGGCACCGAGAGCGAGGGCGTGGAATTCAGTGTGAGTGGTTATATCACCGATCAATGGAGCATCAACGCCGGCTACACCTACGTGGACACCAAACGCCACGGCAATGACCGCATCTGGACCAACCTGCCGGAACACAGTGTGCAACTGTCGACGCATTATGATTTCGCCGGCGTGCTCGAACCGCTGATCCTCGGTGGTGGATTTAATTGGGCTGGTGAAATTGTGGGTTATGGCGTAAGCCACCCGTTGGAGGAAGATGGCGTAACCTTCAAACAAGGCTCCTACACCCTCGCCAACCTTTATGCCACCTGGCGTTTCGATGACTCATGGTCCGCTTCGTTAAGCGCAACCAATTTGTTTGATAAAACCTATTGGGCCAATATCGATTACGCCAACTATGGTGAGCCGAGGAATGTGTCGTTTACGGTGAAGTGGAAGTATTGATGGAGGCTCGCGTGTTTTAGATAATTACGCGGAAAAGTATTTTTCGCCAAGGAAGGCCTGACTCATTCTTTACAGTTTTTTCTTTGGAATATTAATAAATGATTAATCACTTTCTTGTTATTAAAATAATCCAAACATTAAAAAATAATAAAATTTGTTTAATAGATAAAATTTTTTAAAGCGCCTTCTCATTAAATTCCAGGGAAATGTAATTTGGCGGGAGATTCACTTTATTTACGATAATAAAGATTCTACTATGCGGCCCAGTAGCCCATAGGAATTGAGCGCGATGAAATTATTTCTAATAATCATCACCACTGCTTTAATCAGTTCGGTAGGAACGTATCATTTTTTTCAGCCGGCAGTTGATGCTTCAACGTCTGTTTCCTCATGCGAAACGCCAGATGCTAATTTGGTTGGAGTGAAAAGTGCAGATGAACTTACGAAGCACATTCAAATCGCTGACGACCTCGAACAAACTCAACCCATCCCCAGAACAATAACCCACGATGTAACCATTTCGAAACAAAGCCCTGAAAGTAATCACTCCGAAGTATCAAAATCCGCCAAACCCGTTAAAGACACCGAAGATCAGATTGCTGCATTCAGAAGCCAGCTGGATAAGATCAAAGATGCCAGTCCTCTGGAGTTTATTCAAAACCGATATGCATCTGAACCGCTGAACTATGAATGGGCAGTTAATAAAGAAAACGCGATACTTTCCTTATTTGACACCAGTGAAAATTTGCACACATTCAAACCTTTGGATATAAGCTGCAAATCTAAAAATTGCCAAATTATCCTGGCAGCGGGCGACCAACAGCAAACTGATTTTATGTATGACGCAATGTTAAAGGCTGTAACTACCCATCAGGATTCCCCTAATCAAACAGTTTCCTATTTTTCTGACCCGGCTGCGGGCCAGATGATTATTTATGTATCTCAGGGTGGGGTTATGGATTTAGTGCAGTAACAAGAAAGGTAGCCACAAGAAAAATCTACGCAAGAAAAGAAACTACAGGAAAAGACACTACAAAAAAAGTCATGTAAGCATCGACGCTATAAGTTTGTAAAAAGGAGCAGTACCGTGATAGATGAAGGCCGAATCTATCGCCTCATGGTTGGGGCAAGGTTGCAGGAAGCAAGGTCAATTCAATAGGCAAAGGAGCAAACATGAAATTTAAATTATTCATTGCAATATCCCTTTTCTTTGGTTTTATGTCTTCCGCACACGCAACCAAAGTTGCTGAATTCGGTGACCCTGTCATCGGCAATTCATACGCGGGTTGTACCTTCACAAAAGTCTATTCAACAGGCGGTGGTGGCTTCCTGTACGATGAATATCAAATAACCTGTCCAGCGGGCGGTCCTTATAAAGTTGGTGTGTATTTTAATACGCAACAAAATCCGTATCAGTGCACTTTCTATCCCGGCAACAGCAGTTACTATGTTCAAGGGAATTGCACTAACTGGCGGGTTTATTTGTATTGATGTCTAGTGCTGGTCATGAATCCCAGTCCGAGAGGGCTGGGGTTTAAGTTCCAAGACTAAGTAGACGTCAATGATTCCCATCGATAGCTCCGGCCACGTATAGTCGTACACAGTCGGACTCACTCTTGAGTGCCATCAGCCGGGGAAAACGATAAGGTTTTTAAAACCAGTCCATGCTAGTTAAACAAGTCGGTGTTGGTGTCGGTAACGAATTGATTTTTAATGAAGAAAATACAAAATTTATCTCATCTTTTATTGCGGTATTATCGCTATAAATTAATACATCAATATCAATATTCTGTTGCGTTTTAGGATTCATAACCAGCCAGCGCCATCGCTCTAGCGGACTGATTGGCGCGGAGGCAATGCTTTTTACTAAGCATACATGGGCTTGTGCTTGCTTAAAGCAGTGTGATTCGGCCAGCCTGCTTTCAATTAACGCATCGGCCTTCAGGTTCTTAATAACCTCCGCCATCACTATCCCTGTTTCATGGAAACACCTTGGACGCAGCTCCGCCAAAGTGATGTCTTCGTGCTGGATCACGAAGTAATCAGCCTGAGATTCATGGCTTCTTTTTTCCCAGTGGATCGGAATGCTTAGGGAATAGCCTCCGGTGTCGCTGACGTACCGTACCGCATCACCGGCATACTCCGGTGCACCTATCTTAGGTGGTTCGCCGAAATATCCCCCCAAATCAGTGATAGCTATTTTAATAAGCCGATCAAAGCCGAAGGCGGCAAAAATACTTACGACAAAAAGAAATACGCAAACTCCAGCCTTAACTGTTGTTGATTTAGTCATCCATGGGCTAAGGCATATCCCGACAGCTATCAATACCACTATTACTTTGGTAATCGAATGCCATATATCTCCAAGCGTAAATATTGATAAATAGTAATCAATGTACCTAAAAATAAAAAAATAGGTTATGCCAACAATCGATAGCACAGAGAACCGGTAGTACTGATCATCTCTGATTTTCTGATGGTTAATTAGAATCAAAGCTAAAGCGAGCGGAATAAGCACGTTCATGTAATGTAAATGCCTTTATCGGAAGCCATCTGGTTATTGGTGCAGCCTTTGAGAGGTTTTTAGGGTTGAATCTGTGATATAGATCATGTACCAGTGGCATTTATTGCAACAAACTACCACATTGACTAAGATTGCCGCGCCTCCAGTTTATCTCTCGATGGCTGGAATCAATAGTTGATGCAACCACACTGGCTATTAACGGAATTTAATTAACGACAATACCATCATGGAGCAACTTTATGGAAAAAACAGTTAGAGTTTTAGAGGACCATAAAAATCTTATTCAATCAGCAGCGGGTTCTATTGCATCAATGGGGCTGGATCATGCTGGTAAGAAAATAGGCGGAATATTGGTCACGCCCGCCGTATGGGCACTCAATCACAGTGCAACAGGGGCGCAGCCAGATAAAACAGATGTCGGAATATATGCCACCGGCTTTCTGTCGGCTGGAGCGTCTGTCGCTGTGGGCTTACTTAAAGCTCATGTAGATGATGATATGAATAAAAAGCTGACAGAGGTTCAAAAAAAAGAGAATTCAAAATGGTCTCCCTATATTAAAAATTGTTATCACTTTAGCTCATCAGCTCCCGCTATCAGTGCCCAAATTATCGCCAGCAATGGCGGAACTGCATGGAAACATCCTAATGGGTTGTGGGTATATATCACTGATGCACGTGGTCGTATGGTCAAAGACTTCAAGCCGAATGTCTACGTCGTGATTTATCAACCCAAAGAGCCTCTTATAAGGAAAAATGGAAAATTTGTATGGGGAATCACCAAATGAATTATCTTCGTAATAGCATCCTGCTCTTGGTTGTTACCTCATCGTTATATGGCTGCGTTGACAATGAAAAACCAAATGACTTTGACATGGTGTGTCAATATTTCCAGGAGCTGGATAAAGCCGACAGCAAGTCGGCAATGTCGCTGGACCAACGCAATAAATTTATCACAGAGAGACTAAATAAAAATCTACCTTCCAGTTCTGTGACAGTATCTTGGGAGGCTGTCAGCTATGCCGTACCCGAAGATCGTTACGAGATTTTTAAAACCGGTGCCGAAGCGGAGTTGGGAAAAGAATGGGATTGTCCCGCTATGCAAAAACTTGCGCCTCTCACGGGTATAGAAGAATAAGAATTATTATGCTTCTATTGGGAAAAGCCATAGCGCATGCTATGGCTTCTAATTAACTGCACTAGCCGATATCTGATCTGACCCTCGATCTAGCTTGCGCAGTGCAACTACCGTGGAACCCTCGATAGTTGCAGGAAAGCCTAAACAAATAAGCCGTTAATTACTCGTACAGTAAGGCCCAACAATCGTGCCCACAAATCCACCGGCCACGTTGGTGCTCAGGTTGGTTGCATCGACGCCTTCGGCCAATAGTTGACGCTGCCCGTCCACTTCATAAAACGCCTGCATTTTTCCACCATTAAACGCCAGCGACAGGGTGACATCCTGCGTGCTGGAAATCGGTACGGCATTAATTAATGTGTCATCGTTGGAACCCTGCCGACGATAAAGCGCGACCTGGTCCTTGCCTTCGTGTTGGGTAATGCCGATAAGCATCAGGTGCTGGTCGTCTTGTACGGCGGCCAAGCCGGCAGCGTCGCCTTCTGCTACGGGAGCGAAAGACACCGTGGTGGAGATTTCGGCGATGTGGTGCTGCTGGCGTCGGCCGATAAACGACGGCACTTTGTTAACGTCGCCAAGGCCACCGTGGCAAGCCAGATTCAGCGCGCCGCCTTCCACTTGATAAAACGACGCCTGCGGATCGCGAATACCCATCCAGCTCAGGCCAAGTGAATCGCCATCGAATGAATCGGTGTAGCCGAAGTCACCCGAGGTGGGTGGCGTAGCTTGTGGTTGCGTGGGCAGCGCGGGCTTTTTCAGCGCAAAAGGAATGCGCTCACCCTGCGGCAAAATGTAGGGCCAATCGTTTTCCCAGCGAACGGGCAGCAGGAAAGTCTCACGGCCGATATTGAACATCTCGCGATCATAGGGGCGGATCGCCAGGAAAGTCGCCCACCAGTCACCATTAGGAAGCTGCACAAACTTGGCGTGGCCCGCAGCGATAATCGGATCATCCCGATCAGCATCCAGGTCGCGCTGAGTCAGGATCGGATTATGTTCCGCGGGCTTGTATGGGCCGAGCACATTGTCCGAACGGAAGATGGTTTGCGAGTGATGCACGCTGGTGCCGCCTTCGGCCGCCGTGATGTAGTAAAAGCCGTTGCGCTGGATGATGTGTGGCCCTTCGATCCACACCGGCTTGGTAGAGATGTCCACACCGCCGTTGATCAGCTGTTTACGCTCGCCGGTCATGGTCAGGTTCTTGTAGTCAAACTCCTGAATCCAGATCGCGCGGTGGCCGTCGTAGCGAGGCTCTTCATTGGGCGCACCGTTGTTCAGGATATAAGCCTTGCCACTGTCATCCCAGTGAATCGAGGGATCTATGCCCTCAAAGCCCAGCCAGTGAGGATCAGACCAGGGACCGGTGATGTCCTTGGCGGTCATCACAAAATTGCCCTTGCAATCCACGCAGGTGGAGGTGAGGTAGTAGGTGCCGTCGTGATAAGACAGATCAGGCGCAAAAATGCCGCGCGACACATTAAGCCCGGAAAAATCGAACTGGTCCGGCCGGTTGATCGCGTTGGCGATGTGGGTCCAATTAACCAGGTCTTTAGAGTGGTAAATGGGCAGGCCCGGATAGTGGGTAAAGGTGGACGGCACCAGATAGTAATCGTCGCCCACGCGCGCCACCGTGGGGTCCGGGGCGTAGCCGGAGAGAATAGGATTGCGGAATTCGCCTTCGCCGACGGTGACTTTTTCCTGGGATTCGCCTTCGTAACGAAAGCTGGTGAAGCGCGCCGTCTTATCAGAGAGGGCGCCACTTGCGGCTTCAGGGGCCGCGCTGCTCGCGGGGACCTGCGTTGCTTGCGCGCCAGGCTCGGTGTTGTTGGTGGAGTCACAGCCGATTAGTACAGCCGCGAGCCCCAGTAGTGAAGCGCCGATGAGTTTATTCATGTTTTATCCTCGTAATCGCCAAAAAGTCTGGATGACTACAACCTATCATAATATAAATAGGCACCAGATGGGGAGGGAGGGGCTCTTTTCACAATTCCGATACTTTGGCTGCGATTATTCTGAATCGGATACGCTATTCGATATTAGATATAACTGATTTATAAACTCAGAGACCATCTCAAATGTCTGCAGAACTTCAGCATAGAGACTGGTGTTGCCGTGGGCGTAGCCGTTACGCAAGTGGTTTACATGGTTAATTAGATGCTGAACATGATCATAGTTTTCATCAGGCGGCAGCTTTTTAACAGTGATGCCCGGTGTTTCAATCCAGGTTTTCCCCGTCCTATTCAGTTCGGCAATAGCCCATTCAAGTTGTTCTTGCTCCGCTTTATGACGAGCTTGCTGCGTGGGATAGCGATGCCACGCGCTAAATCCACGGTTCGAAACCAATTGATTGTCGCGACAATACTCCATGTAAGTTCTTAAACCTTTTTGGAGATGGATGTTTTTGCCGGTCTCAGATTTAGCATCGTTCTTTCTTTTGCTTATGTATGCTTTGATATTTTCTTGGCCGATACGCTCTTTAAGCGCGAGTTCCAACACGGTCAGTACATTAGCTTCTGCTACATTGAAAAAGCGATACTCAAACCATGCGTAGCTGTAAATATTGCGTGCGATGTCGTATTGAGTGGCAATATTGTCTGGTACACCTTTGTGTAAGCTAAAGGCGGCAATATCGGCGTAATGCGCCTCAAGCGAGTTTTGCTTTTAATGTGTCACAGTGAGACATTAGTTCATCGACTTTGGCGACTATGCGTTGTTGTTCATCGAGAGGCGGTAACGGTATAACTGTTGTCAAAGCTTTACCTACATTTAAGTTGGGTTGTGCTCCACCGGATGATTACTCACACAACTTATCATAAGATTTGATAAAAATAATTTTATGTATTCTCTGTGATGTGCTGAATTGTCTAATAGGCGCACAGCAGCGCAAGCTTGATTTGTGCCTGCCTCAATTAACAATTCCGTAATTTGACCTCTGGTTTTTCCTTGGTCATACATTGCAATTATTAACGTTCCAGCTGGATAAATGGAGACTTTAGTTTCTTTTACGGCTTTCCAAGAAAACTTCTCTTTAGTGTCTCGAATGTACTCTACACCTGTTTCGCCACTTGTTACCCAAAGTTGGTGAAATTTTCTTTGTCGCTTCTTTCTGAGGTTGTTTCCAGTATTTTCAACTTATGTTGACGGATTAAACCGAAAATCCATTAATTAGGATAGCGTAGAAAGATACTCCCCAATCACCTTCAATTCTTCTGCTTGATGAGGCTCAAGGATAATATCTTTATATCCGAGTGAACTAGTTTTAGGGCGTAATACAATTTTAGAATGAGCCCAGTTGTCGTCATCCACAGCAACCTTTTCACTATGATATTCTTTTATGGTGTACTGACCACCCGTTTCTAGGTCTTGAATATCGCGGTGTTGGACTAACACTATTTTCCCTTCGCGTGATCCTCCTGCACAAGATTTAAACAAACACCAAGATCCATTTGGGATTCGCTTGTTCATGGATTCACCAATGACTTGAGCTACAAAGTAGTCTTTTGATACTCTGATATGCTCTGGTAGCTCAACCCAGTCAAAATCAGTTTCCTCCTGATAATCACTAAAATCACCCGCCGCAACTTTTAGATTGTATATTGGGACAGAGTTGATAAACGGCTTAACCTCTTGTACTGGCAATATTTTAAGATTTAACCCCGGATATTTTTCTTCAAGTGTTAGCTTACGAACCTGTTGAGATAGCTCAATCATCTTTTCAAAATATTCTCGAGTTTCCCGATCAGTACAAAACAAATAGCATCCTTTTTGTCCGCGTGTCATTAGGGTCCGATATGTGTTTTTGATGATTCTGTCAGTGATAATCGCCATCTCTTCTGGCTTTTCTTTGGAGAGCTTTTTGTACCCTTTAACTGAATTGTCTCCTCCGTCTCGCTTACTAACATCGGTCATTACAACGCCGTCTCGAACAACGAGGTCAGGACCAATAATCACTCCAATATAGTCAACTTCCAAGCCCTGGCATGTGTGAATGCATCCAATTTGCTTTACCGAGTCAGGTGAAATAATCCAAAGACTGCCATCGGTAGCTAAATTCCATTGTGCTTCAAACTGATGTTCTGGAATATTGATATCCATTGCATCTTTATCTTTCTTTTTACTTATCCATTTCCAGCAATATCCTGCAACCATTCTTGCCTTATTGTTGATAGCATTTTTCTGGAAAATTGCTTCTCTCATTTTTACTGGCGAATCGAAAATTCTAAAATCATAATCAATATTTTCCAAGGTATGGTTGGCTGTCTCTCTGATTTGTAAAGTGGAGTCGATCCACGCCAAATATGCATCTGATCCGTTACAACGGAACTGAGAAGTTAGCTTCATCGTATGTAAAACTGCGCCTAGCTCCGATGACCAGCGCTGTATTTCACCTAACGATCCCACGTCACTTAAAGTAACCCGCTGGTTTTCATCGATAAAGAAAATTGCCAATTTAGAGGAAAGAATAATTTCCTTTATCTGGTGATCACCCTTGTTGCGGTACAGTCCTGACTTTTCATTTAGTCGATGAGCTTCGTCTACAATTAGCACATCAAAAAAATTGGATTCGGTGTCAATATAGGAACCTGAACCTTTAAACATGTTATTAATTTTTGTTTTAGTCAGTGTGCCCGTCAACTTGGCTGAAAACACGGCTCTTGGGGCTGCATTTTTGGATACATATTGGGTTACCAATTCTCGCTTAGTCAGCTCAACCAATAAGTTAATAGCAACTACAGATTTTCCAGTGCCAGGCCCGCCTTCTACAATTAAAACCTGCTTCTTACCTTTTTGAGCCCTGTGCGCTAGATCAATAGCAGCTTCATAAACCAGTTTTTGATCGTCTATCATCAGGAATTCCTGATTGCCATTTAGCATCGAAGAAAGGCTGTCTGCTAACCCTTTAGATGGCTTTATTTTTCCATGCTCGATACGGTACATAATATTGTCAGTATCACCGTATTTGACATATCTCTTTAAAAATTCAGCAAGCTTCCTTGCATCTGAGGATATAAAAACAGGAGCCTTACTAGTATGTGTTAAATAAAATGGATCATTGATAGCAGCATCAGCATCCACATTATGCAAATACGCGCAAGGCATTAATCGAATGTCTTCCTTTCGCACTGTTTCATTATAATCCTCAATTAATGCAGCATAAGTCCAAGCTTGATATGAAGGATGATTGAATTCTATTTCCTGCTTAGGATACAGAGCTACAACCACTCCATCTTTTTCCGTTTTTCTTACTTCGCTCCATTGTTTTAGCTCGATAATTACAGCCGTCTCTCGTTTGTTAGAGTCTTTTCCAGTCAAGATAAAATCAATACGATTGTTCGTTAATGGCAAAGTGTATTCAATTGATACACCTGCATCCTGTGGTATCTCAGGGTCAATAATTACTTTAAACATATACTGCATCGAGTTCTTCCATGAGCGAATCTCGCTTTTGGATGGGCGCTTCAATAATTTTCTTTTAAATTCCGAAAGTATGATGTGCTCAATTTGGTTTGAATTTACATCTTCAACAAATTTCTTCTTGTCACCACTGTAAACCAGCATAATTAATATTCCGTGTATTTTTTAGCGCTACCCTTTACTTTATCTACCGGGTACTTTAATTCATTCTTGCTGATTTTATTTTCAGCAGCATCAAATAGATTAATGTTTAATATGTCTGCAAATCGAGCCAAGTATAGGAAAACATCTGCAATCTCATCCTCTATCGCTAGTAGCTGCTCGTGCGTTAAATTTTTCGACTGTTCTTCTGTCAACCATTGTAAAATTTCTAAGAGCTCTCCAGCTTCACCTGCCAAAGCCATAGAAAGGTTCTTTGGCGAGTGGAACTGATCCCACTCTCGATCCAATGAAAATTGACGCAGCTTCTTTATTATCTCATCCAACTGATTCATGTTTATGCCCTTCATACCAACAAGTGGTCATAACGAATAGAATACGATCTTGGCCGCGCACAACGGCCTCTACGGTACGATTGATAGCGTTCATTTGATAATAGCGGGGGCGCGGCCACGACCGTCATCATAATAAGGAGCCTCGACGACTTCACGGGCTTCTGGTGTTAGACCCTTCCATTGGCAGTAGCGTTGCCACAATTCCCTGCACAATCACGCGGCCAGCAGTAAAGGAAAGCTCTTCCCGTATCTGTCTTTGCAGATCCCACCCGGCACGAATAAGTGCGGGAGTAATGTATTTACTGCAAATGTCGCGCTCTGACAGCTTTCTTTTGTCTTTGCTATCCATGGTGCGCACCTTAATCAACTAACATCACAAAGTGCTCTACCAATCTAATCATTAATTCTTTCTGCTCGGGTTTGCTCTCCGCTACCAATAAAGCCAACGCAACTAACGTATTGTCATTAATGAGTTGCTCTACAGACTTTGCTAATAGGTGTTGATTGATTCGTAGGTACCACAGAAACAAAAACGACCCTGTGCGTTTGTTACCGTCTGCAAGTGGGTGGTTCTTTATAACGAAGTAAAGCAGGTGTGCCGCGCGGCTTGCGATATTGGGATAAAACAAGTCATCGCCGAAACCTTGTTCTATCGTCGCGATGGCGGATGCCAAGCCTTCGCCACGCAATTGACCAAATAACTCAGTGGCTTCGCCCTTATTCATTAGTTCGCGTTTTAGTTGTCCGATAGCTTCAAGTGCATCATTCAAGCTGAGTGCACGCATGGCATCTTGCTTATTGGTGACGTCTTTCAGACTTTGCTCGTCGTAGCCTTGCAATAAGCTCCAGCTGCGGGCGTAGTCGTGGATCACATTAATAATGGCATGCCCTTGTTCATTGATTAGCGCTTGGTTCGTAAGAGTTTGCGAGAGCAGAGTAAGTGCTTGCTCAAACTCTATGCCGCGTTCCTTAAGCCGGCGTTGGTTTAGCGTGTAGCCTTCTACCAAGTGTTGTTTGAGCGTGTTAGTGGCCCAGATACGAAATTGGGTGGCGCGATTGGAGTTGACCCGGTAGCCAACGGAGATGATGGCATCGAGGTTGTAATGCTTTCTTGTTCTTTTAACCTCTCGTCCACCCTCAGATTGAACTTGTAAATAATCCTTACAAGTTGACTCTTCCTTAAGTTCCTGCTCTGCATAGATTTTCTTCAAATGCATAGTGATATTTTGCGGAGAAACCACAAACAGTTCTGCAATCTGAGCCTGTGTTAGCCAGAGGGTATCGGCATCTTGGGTGACTTCCAGTCTCACTTGGCCATCCTCAGATGTGTATAGCTGAATTTGTTGCTGATTATTCATGCGTTAGCGCTCCTTGCTCCTTTTGTGATGCGATGAATTGCTCCAACTGCCTCCTGGCCAGCTTGGACGGTTGGGTCTTTTGGTTTTCCCAGCGGTTTACCGTGGCGAAGCTTACGCCTAGCTCCTTTGCCAGATCTTCCTGTGATAGGTGGAGTTGCGTTCGCAGGGCTTTGACGGTGGAGGCGAAGTCGTTGGAAGTGGGTGACATTTCCGTGCCTTGGGTATGAGTTATTAGCTGGGGAAGTTGGTGGTGCAATATAACATCTGTTATGGAAATGGGGGAATGTGGAGGTGGGGGGATTGTACCCAGCGCCATCCATGGCGCTGCCCCTGCGGGCGCTACGCGATACAAAATGCTCCAGGCATTTTGTGAACCCCGACTTTGCAAGTGCAAACCGCTGCTTTGCGGCCAATAAAAAACCCGGTGCCTTTTGGGCACCGGGTTTGTTATTGGTGGAGCCGGGGGGATTTGAACCCCCGTCCGCCAGCACTCTATCCGCAGCTCTACATGTTTAGAACCGCCTATTGATTTAGCGTAATACAGCCCAGCGGGCGGGACGTAAAACGCGATCCTGATAAGTTTTAGCTGATCCACCCCAGGCAGGCTTCACTGCGATCCAGTTCTGTATGACGGGCTTTAACGCGGTACTGGCACCTTGTTAGAGACCGTTAGCGGCGAACCGCTAAGTGGTGCTTTCAAAAGCTGCTTACGCAGCTAATTGGGCACCGTAGTTGTCATCATTGGCAACTGTAAGTTTGCAGCTTTGGATTAACGTGATTGGCTACCCTCACGACATGCACCTTGGACTTTGTTACCAGCGTCGAATCCTAATCGGCCCCATTCGTCATGAACCTGCTTTAAGACAAGTCTTGTTGGCGTTGGTTCGCGACGACGTGGGCGGCATTGTAGGGCGCTGGGGCGGGGAATGCCAGTGACTTTTTACGGTTTTTCCGTCTGTCGGCTGCTGTTGGCCGGGGGTCGCAATTTGGTCGGCTCGCTTGCATAATGGCCTCAAAATCCACTTTTAAATATTTCTATAATGATAAAGACAGTGAAGTTCCTGGGGTTCGGCGTGGTTCTTGGGGGATTGATGGCGGCAGCGGTGAACGCTGATGTCGGCTTATCTCCACAACAAATCAGTTATTTTGACTTGCCCGGTCAGGCGTTGCAGAGCAGCCTGGTAGAGTTTGCGATACAGGCCAGGGTGACGGTGGTTGCGGATAGCCGCCTGATTGCGAGTTATCGTTCCGGTCCGGTGGTGGGTCCGCAGCCAGTCGGCAAGGCACTGTCGGGGCTGCTCGTCAATACGCCGCTGGCGTTTCGCTTCGACGCGGACACGGCCACCTTTATTATTCAGCAGAAACCTTCTTTGCCCGATGCCGATCCAGCGGAACCGGTTCCTGTTGCCAAACCTGCCATGCCGATTCTTGATGAGGTGGTGGTGACCTCGGCGAGCTATCCCTTTCGCTATCACACCGTTACCAATACGCATTTGCACGGCGGCATGTCCTATTTCGATTCGTCCCGTTTTCTCAATGTTGTTCCCCGTGCTTTGGTGGAAGACCAACAGGCCAAGGACATTGGTGATGCGCTTAAATTTGTCAGCGGCGTTACGCCGGGCGATGGCGTGACCGATTCTAACGACGACGTTTTCATTCGCGGTTTCCAGCGGCACGCTATTTATATCGATGGCTTTCGCTTGAGCGATAGCACGGGCGTTAAACAGTTACCGGCGAATGTTGAGCGCATCGACATTATTAAAGGGCCGTCTACCTTGCTCTATGGTCAAGCGGAGCCGGGTGGGGTGGTCAATGTTGTGCGGAAACGGCCGCAAGATGAGACGTTTATTTCCGCCGAGGTGGGTGGCGGTTCATCAGGGCGACGCTTTGCGAGCCTGGATATGAACGACCAATTGCCGGGGCCGGGTGATGTTGATGTGCGTTTGATCTTGGCGGACGACGCGCAGGACGAACAGGCAGATATTACTGATGTGCACCGACAACTGATTGCCGGGTCGCTGAGCTGGGAGTTTACGCCTGACACGATTATCGATATGGGTTACGAATATCAGCGGGCGTCGCAGCAGTGGGATCGGAATTTTCTTATCTTCAATGCTTACGAGGATATTTTTCCCGGGGCGTCTCTGGGCGCAAGCGCCAAACAGGCGCGGCCGGATTTCACCACCGACTACACGTTGTTTGATGCAGCTATTACCCATTATTTTTCGCCGGATTGGCGATTGCGCGCGAAGTACGTGTGGCATGACGAAGAGCGCTTGGGTATTCGCACCACCTCGGAAAATCTGCTGACCAACGGCATGTTTTTCAAGCGCGAAGAATTAGGTAATGATTTTGCTGTATTTGTGTTGGGTGGCCAGGTAGCGATACCGCTGGTGATTTATCCGCAGTCGCCGGAATGGCTTTTCCGGCTTGGCAAACTCCGTAGCATTTATGATGAACAAGCGTTTGAAACGGAAAATAATGTCAGCCTGAATCTTGAGGGTTCCTTTACTACCGGTGGCTTGACGCATCACCTGACACTCGGTGCCGATTGGCATCAGCAGGATCTTTATAAGCAATATACGATTGAAGCGCGCGATTTGTTTCCCAATCTGGTGTTACCTGAATCCGAGTTTGTTGCGATTCTTCCGCAGTTAGCGGAGGTGATGTTCGATCCGAATCAGCCGCTGGGTGAACTGGAATATAAAGAGCTGCGTTTGCTGTACGACGATGTTGGCTTTTACTTGCATGACAGCATTGAGTTAAGCGAGCAGTGGACGGCCAACATCGGTACCCGCTATAACATCATCACCGGCGATTACACGGACATCACCGAATGGGCATTCACCGAACTGGAAACTTACGAGCATTTTTCCTCGCAGTTTGGATTGGTGTATAAGCCGGTTGACAATCATTCCATCTACCTGAATTACAGCGAAGCCATGCGCGCGAACTACCATCTGGATGAGGTTGGCCCGCAGTTGGCTGATCCGGAGCTTTCCGATCAGGTGGAAGTGGGTGTGAAATCCTTGCTGTTTAATGGACGACTCTTGTCGACCATTGGCATCTATGAAATCAATAAACGCAATATCATCGACGTTCAAGTGATAGAAGGCTTCCGCACCTTACTGCAAAGCCATGAGCAACAGGTGCGCGGTATCGATATGGATATCACCTGGCAGGTATCGAACCAGTTTGACCTGGTAGGCGCGTTCTCTTTAAGTGATCCCCAAATTATGTCTGGTCAAAACCAGGGCAATCAGCCGGCGTTGGCGGCGGAGCAAACGGCAAGTATGTTTGCCAGCTATCGATGGCAAAATGGGTTGTCACTAAATGGCGGTTATAAATATGTCAGCCAGCGTTATGCCGAAGACGCCAACGCATTTTGGTTGGGTGAGTATTCCACGTTGGATCTGGGCGTGTCTTACACCTTCACTGCGTTAGGCAGCGATGCAAAAGTGCAGTTGTCGGTTAACAATGCGTTGGACGAGCGTTATTACACTGCCATTCTGGGCGGATTGCGCATGAACGAATCCGAAGGTCGAACGATTCTCGGTTCGTTGCGCGTGGATATTTAACAGGGTCGTTATCGAACAATGAAAGCATCGCACTTTTTAGCCACACTCTTTGCAAAGCATCAGCTGGATTTGCAGCGCTTGATTGCCAGCAAATTTGGCAAGATGCATCATGAGGCCGAAGACATCGTGCAGGATGCTTTTCACAATATCCTGCGTGCGGACAATGTCGAGCAACTGGAAAACCCCAAAGCCTACCTCTATCAAACTGCCAGTAACCTGGCGTTAAACCGTATCCGCAAGCATCAGCGCCATCACCAATACCTCAATGACCTTGGCGCAACCGAGGCGGAAGAATTGGATGAGCTATCGCCCGAGCGTTCTGTGCTGGCGCGTCACGATTTGCAGCGGCTTGAACAGGCATTGGTAAAGCTCCCGGAAAAATATCGGCAAACATTTCTTTTAAGCCGTATGCACGACAAGTCCTACCGCGAAATCAGTGAACAGCTCAACATCGCTGAAAGCACGGTGGAGAAACATATCATCAAGGCGCTGAAGTATTTGCGGGATCAGTTGGATGAGGAGGTGAAATCATGAGTCGAAAAAATGCCGGATTGACTCGCGCAGAAAACGAAGCCATTGCCTGGTTAGCCAAATTAAATGCGCCTGATCTTTCACCCGCCGATGAAGCCCGCTTTTTTGAATGGTTAAACGCGTCGCCATTGCATCAGGCGGCTTATATTAAAGCCGAAGAACTCTGGCAGCGGGGCGATGCATTACGGCGCGTTTCTGCTGCGCCACCCCGCACTTTCCTGAAAGTACCCATGCAACAGTGGCAAGGCTGGGCCGTTGCCTGTGCGTGTTTGTTGGTAGTGGGCTTGGTGTTATTGCCCCAGTTCAACCACAAGGATTCACACCAGGGTTACCAAACCGCTATTGGCGAGCAGCGCGAGATCCAGTTGGAAGATGGCAGCAGGATTACACTGAATACTGACACCAAACTGGATATGACGTTTACAGATAACGCACGCATCGCACAGCTCCAGCAAGGTGAAGTCTTTTTTGATATTGCACCCGATCCACAGCGGCCGTTTGATGTTGTGACTGACTCGGGGCAGGTGCGGGTATTGGGTACGCGCTTTGCTGTACGTCGGCTGGATGCCGATGCCGTGGTTACTGTGGTTGAAGGTCGCGTTGCGCTGGGTGGCAAACCGGCTGACCAAAATGAATTTGTTCCAAGGTTGACGCTAAACGCGAATGAGCGCGCAAGTTTGGACGCGGCGCAAGCCGGCAAAGGTGCTGAGGTGCTGGATGCCCAAGCTGCGTTATCCTGGCGCAACCGACAATTGATTTATCGCGATCAACCCTTGGCCGATGTTGTTGCCGACCTGGGCCGTTATTTTCCTGAGCCTATTCGTCTGGATGATCCGGCTCTGGGCGAGCGGCGCATTACCGCCGTCATTCAGCTCTCCGACCTCACCAGCACTCTCCGGGCAGTGGGTCAATCGCTCAACCTGCGCGTTGAACCTGCTCAAGCGGGTTCCGGTGTGGTTCTCCTGCAGGACACTTCCGCAGACCCATAATAAAAAATATAAAAATTTCTTAAAAAAAGTGGAGGGGGTCTGCCGCTACTGTGTCTTCTAGGTGGCAGAGGTACTGTTGTGGGTTAGAAGGACCGATAGGAATAGGTTGTGCCATGGATGAACCCCTTGCACGCCAGGGAGAGTTGCCACCCGTTTTAAAACATCAGGGCGACGGAGTTCGCCCAAAGACATCCCAGGGAAATTCTCGTTAAGCAATCGTAAAACCGGTGCCCAGTTAAGCACCCATCATGTGATGGGGCTTGTGTAGTTCAGTTGAATTTCATTTCCGGAGAAATAAATGAAACATTATAAATATCTTTGTTTGATCGGCATGGCTTTGGCAATAACCGCCTGCGGCGGTGGTAATGGGGGCAAGGTTAATAATCCGAGTTCTTCTGTTAGTAATTCTTCGTCATCGTTGAGCAACTCTTCTGAGTCAGTTTCATCTTCATCCTTAAGTATCTCATCCTCCTTATCTAGTTCATCTTCAAGCGAGTCATCGACTGCCAGTGAACCCTATGCGAGTTGTGCGGAAGCTGAAGGTGGTGTGTTTATTAATGATGTCTGCTCGCCTTGGCGAGATGTGTCTGCTTATGAGCAAAGGCAAGATCCGTTTGAGTGGGAAGAGGTCACGGATGGCGAAGGCAACGCTGTTACCTACGCCATCATTGATACCGATGATCCGGAGCATAATCAGGTGCTGAATATTCAATTCGCAGAACAAACCACTTATGCAGGCAACGTTCGTATGCTTTCACCGGAAAATAGCGGTTACGACATGAGCGAGTTTGCCGGTGGAACATTTATTTTTGACCTGAAGGTAGTCAATGCAGGAGATCAGAGTCCTGATGTTGAGTTCTATCTTGATTGCGTCTACCCCTGTGCAACGTCACCAAAATTAATTAAATCTTATGTCATCAATGAATGGCAGACTATCGAGGTTCTAGTGCAGGATCTGGTTGAGCGTGGCCTGGATCTAACTAAAGTCACCACCGGCTTCATGATCGCTCCTACCTGGGGAAAGTCATCGGGTGCGCATTATCAGGTTGATAATATCCGTTGGGAAAAAGGTGATATGGAAATTACCGAATCGATTTGTTTTGCCAATCATTTTGACTTGCAATGGATCAGTGGTGTTCAAGGGCCGGGAATCACCATCCAAGACGTGGATTTTCTCGTTCCTGATTCCCAGCGATTTGGGGCTACCATCGGTGTTCATCCAGTGGAACTCAAGCCTGATTGGAGCTTGATGCAAGGCGTGTGGGCCTTTTCAATGTCAGAAGGCATGGATTACACAACCGGTGATCTTATCGAGCCGTCAACCTTGTCTGAATGCTCTTCCGCCGGCACTCTGTCTTTAGAGATTTTTGTTCCCAAAAGTTATGTTGATGACGGAAGCCTGTCGTTTACATTCCATGTGCTGGATGAAAGTCTTCAACGCTATGAACTCTCAGACACCGTTTTCTCCATGGCGGATATGACGCCCGATGATTGGAATAAAGTGTCCATACCTTTATCCGCTGAAACTCAGCACGATAATCTGAAATATGTAGGACTAACGTTTGATTCCACGCTTATTGATTGGTCAATTGAAGACGCTTTGAAGATCGACAATATCATCATCAAGCAACCGCTACCCCAATAGCACAAGACGTCAACCTCAGCGCAGGTGGATAACACTTGCGCTGAAGCGAGCAAAACCACGCTTTATCTTCCACTTATAACTTCACCACCTTCTCTACAAGGAGAACGCTATGCTATTCAAAAAATTTGGCTTCCTGACGTTTTTATTGAATGCCGTTTTGGTTACAGGCTGCGTTAGCGTCAAACATACACCCCTAACAACGGCGGGCTCTGAAGCTCTGCAAAATGCGAGTGTTACAACAACGCATTATCCCACGCCCGATTTTACCGCAATGACTGCTGGCAAGGCTTCCTTTGCGCTGGTTGGTGCCGCAGCGATGATTTCTGCCGGTAATAAGATCGTTAAGGAAAATAATATTCCCGACCCGGCTGTGACAATTGGCGAAGGGCTTCTGAAACGAATGGTGGAATCACGGCATGTTGCTGTGGTTCCCGCAAAGCAAAACCTGGTACAAAAAGACGATGTAAAAACCCTTGTTGCCAACAACAAGCACGCTGATTATCTACTGGACATTAAAACCATTAACTGGATGTTCAGCTATTACCCGACGGACTGGACCCACTACCGCATCATCTATAACGCTCGTCTGCGCCTTATCGATACCAAGGCTGGAAAAGTGATAGCTGAAACCATGTGCCAAACCGTGCAGGGTGACGATAAAAACCCACCCACCCATGATCAACTGCTGGATAACAACGCCAGTCTCTTAAAAGACTATTTAACCAAAGGTGCCAATCAATGCGTCGATGTACTGGCTAAAGATGTATTGCGCCTCTGATTTCCTTGGCGGGAGTAAGCCGCAAAACTGGGCGCGGCTTGCTTCTGCTTTTTTTATTATTGCCTGACCATACGTGCAATCAAATTTAAAATGGTTATAAGACGAACGGTCGCGGACAAGCCAGGCTCTCGCTTGCATATAAATCAGGGATGTCGTTAAGATGGCGCAATTTTCTTTGTCGAGATTTTAGGAGCACATAATAATGATGTCAGGACGTTTACTCAGTGTGATGTTGATTGTCTTACTTACCGCCTGCGGTGGCGGAGGTGGAGGTGGAAATTCTGGCGGTGGTGGTGGCCAATCCGGGAAGTATTCCATATCCCTTAGCAAATCCTCCGTGGAACTTTCGGCCGCCTATGAGCAATGGGAATATGCCACCCAGGATATTGATGTCACTTATAAAGGAGATGGCGTGATTGTCGGTACTTTACCGGGGGCGATTCTGCCACCCTGGTTAAGCATTTCCGATGGGGTTCCTACCGGGTCAGGAAAAGCAAGGTTTTCATTGAGCGCCAATGCTTACGGATTGGCGCTTGGCACTCACAGGACTACGCTCCGCTTTCTCACAGGCTCTGAAGATGGTGAGAATATTGTTTACAAAGATCTCTCTGTTGCACTGACCGTTCAGGATAAAATTTCGGTTGATCGTGAAGAAATTTATCTTAATCAATTAATCCCGGCGGAAAATTTTGCAGACACGTCGATTGAGGTCAGCAGTATAGGTCAACAACTGGGATGGAGTATTGAATCCAATGTTGACTGGTTGAGTTTTTCTCCTGCATCAGGAACGGGTAGCAGCATAGTCAATGTTGCCGTGGATTCGAACGCTTTACCTGCTGGAACCTATACCGCAGAAATCACGGTTGTTGCAGATAACCAAACAGAAGCCAGTGTTTCTGTAACCTTGAATATTGAAGCTCGGCATGTTTATGCACAGCGTCAAGCTGTTGCCCTTGCTGCCACCGCGAATACAAGCCGCCTGACCGGTAGCATAACGATGGTTGATCCTGCCAGGTTTTCTGCTCCCGATTGGCAGGTAGAGCCTTCCGACGATTGGTTATCTATCGATAGCATTGACGGGAATATTATTAGTATTTCTGCGGACCCGAGTGAACTTGAGGATGGAATTCATTTTGCCGAGGTCAATATTTCTTCAACAATTGAAGGAATCGTATCGACTGAAAAAATCAATGTGGGTTTATTCAAAAGCAGCGACGCATCGGCTGAAGGTAAACTTTTACAGATTAATGACAGGAATGATTATTACGGCGCTGGGGTTGTGACTGCTGTTGATCCGCTGCGCCCGTACCTTTATATCCTTGACGAAACAGGCACCATCCGTCGTGTCAATGTGCATACAGGCGCGGTTGATTCTCCTTTTCCTGTTGTGGAAGGCTATTCCTTTTCCGGCATGACAGTGAGCTCCAACGGCGAAACCCTTTATGCGCACACGACTGAAGGGCAAATATACATGCTTGACCTGTTTGAAAACACCTGGACTTATTTCTCTTATCCGGCGAACTTTGGTAATCCTTCGCGCATTACTGAGATCCACCCTAATGGCAAGCCGCTGCTTGTTATCCAGGATGGGTATTCAATTGTTGATCCAGAAACGGCTCAGGTATTGGCAGAAAAAAATGATTTTCAACCGCTGTTTTATTACGGTGCTTTAGAGGCTAGCGGTGATCAGCTTACCCTCTTTGGCGCAGATTTGGGCTTGTCCGGCTCAGCATTACATCGATGGTCGCTCAGTTACAGCCACAATAAAAATGAACTGGTAGTCTGGCGTACACACAGTTCGGAATATGGCATATCTTACGGAAATGATTTCGCCGTGAATGCAGCGGGGGATCTCATTTATGCCACCGGATCGTCGTATGATCTCTTTGAGTTTGATACTTTGTTTGGTATCACGCGATTATCTGATGGGCCAGGTACTACTGATCGCAGTAACGTCGAGATTGCTGATAACAATATTCTTTACGGTGGAACCAACGCTTATGATCTGGAGGGAGAGTTATTGCAAAGTTACTCCATAGACTCCATGTCGTTGCTCATGAGTGGTAGAGGTTTAAAGATCTCTGGCGATGGAACACGAGTATTGATGATTGCGACTGGTTATCAATATGGCGACGAAACCAGCTTGTGGTCATTTCCAGCAGTTGAGTAATTCATCGCCGATGGTTGTCACGATATTAATCAGCGGGCATCATGCCCGCTGATTTTTTTCGTTACCCCACCACCGCCTCACACATCGCCTTCACATGCCGATGATCTGTTCCGCAGCAGCCGCCAATAATCGATAGCTTGCGCAGCTGTCTGGTCATGGCTTTATAACTCTGTCCCAATTCCTGCGGGTTGCCATCATCCAGCTCTGTGCATGCGTCGAGCTCCGCGTGACTTTTGCGCGAGGCATTGGCGCGCAGGCCGCGGATGCGATCAAGCCAGGGGCCTTCGTCGTTGAGAATATTTTCGAAGTGCGTGGGATGAGCGCAATTGATTTGATAATAAACAGGATAGCCGCCTGTCTCTCGATCTACAGTGTCGATGGCTTCGCGCAACGGCTGCCCTGATGGCAAGGCGCCATCGGTTTCAACCGTAAACGAAATTGCAACAGGCATACCGTGAATCTTGGCGGCCAGTGTAATGCCGATGGCTTCTTCAACGTAGTTCAAGGTATAGGCCGTAACAATATCCGCATCGCTTTTGGCAAAGGTACGCATTTGTGCGTTGTGATAATTAGCCGCTTCGCTGATCGTCATGCGCTTGTCCGCGACATAACCATCGCCGCGTGGGCCGATTACACCACCAATGACAATCGGTTGAATATCGGCTTGCCATTCATCGCGCAATGTTTTCAGCAGGTGAATTGCCTGACGGTTAATTTCTTCAAGCTCAGTGTTGTTGTAACCCAGGTGCGCGCCCCAATCCGCGTTAGCTCGCCAGGTAGCGGTTTCAATAATCAAGCCGGTATTATGTTGACGCGCAATGTCGGCATAGCGTGCGTAGTAATTTTTCAGCGAGGTTATTCCGCTCTCGTTATTCAATAATGTAAACGAGGCAAAGGCGGGCAATTCGATACCTTCGTGAAAAATAAATGTGGTTTCCATTCCGCCGTCGCATACCAATAAGGTGTTATTGAACTGCGGTAAGTTGTGTCGGTAACGTGCCATGATTTTTTCCTTAATGGGCTGCACAGATTATTCAGTGATTAATTGGTTGGCCGTGGGTTCTTTGGGCTTGGTGACATCCCGCCCAAGTAACAGGTCGCCGAGCCTCAGTGATGCGCCGTCATAAAAGCCGTTTTCGGCAATAAATTCCTTCGGGTTCACAAAGGTGTTGAACAGCAAATCAAACATCGGCAGGTCGGAATAATTGTGCGAGTGAATGCCGCGCCCGTGGTGATACGAATGGCTTTCCGGGCGTTGCACAATGTAACCAAGCCAACGCGGTGTGCGCAGGTTGCTGTGTTGGAAAACCGAGAGAAACATCGTGATATAAAGCACCATAACAGTCGCTTCCGGTGTAATACCGATAATCACGGTCAGGCACAAACTGTTCAGAACAGTCCAGCCCAACATGTCCAACGGGCTGAACCAGAGCGCACCGTAAGTATCGAGTCGCTCGGCGCTGTGGTGCATCTGATGAAAATATTTCCATAAAAAATTATGCTGGTGCATGGCCCGGTGCCAGGCGTAAACGCCCGCTTCATAAACCAGCAGTCCCACCAATGCGCCCGCCCATGTGCCCAGCCAGGTCAAGTCGAACACTTGCCATTGGACAATGGTTTCGCCCCACACCAGGGGCAAATAAGAAGAGATAAAAAAGAACACCATAAACGCGCTCAAACCGCGCACACGCCACCAGGGACTGTGTGGTAATCGGCGTGCTGGAAAAAGCGCTTCCACCACGATTAAAAGGGCGTAAAGTATGAAAACCGTGATCGATATCGGATCACGTAAAAGGTCGAGGGGAGTAGGCATTTTTATGCTCCATCTTGATCAGGTTATCCCTGGCTCCGAAGAGCCAAAGCCGACAATAACGCTACCGCATACATATCAGTTGGTCGGCGCTATTGATGTTAGTAATCTACTGCCAAACCCGTAACGACAATAAAGCCGTTTACGCAACAAACCGGACATTTCTGCCATGAACGAACCCGTCAGACAGATTCGCATTGCTATCCTCGCCTTTCCTGATGCGACGGTATCAACGATTTACGGCATGTATGATTTGTTTATGAGTGTGGGCCGCGATTGGGGTTTTCTGACATCGGGAGCGCCGGGGGAATCGTTGATCCAGCCAGTCATCGTCGGCGCGCGCGATGGGAGTTTTATCACCGCTAACGGCATTGCGCTCGATCCGCAATGCCATGCCGACGATTTCCCGCAACCGGATGTTGTGTGCGTGCCCGATGCCTTTGTGCCGCCCGGCGCGGAGTTGGCCGGCCGGTTTGAACCGGAACTGCATTATCTGCGCACCCTGTATAACCAGGGCAGCATTATTGCGACGGCCTGTTCGGGCGCTTTATTGTTGGCAGAGGCGGGACTGTTGGACGGTTACGAAGCCACAACCCATTGGGGTTATTGCGATTATGTACGCGAACGCTATCCCGCCATTCATTTATATCCGGAGCGCGCGTTGGTGGCGTCCGGGCGGGAACAACGTTTGATCATGGCGGGTGGTGGTACCAGTTGGCTTGATCTTGCGTTATTGCTGACAGCGCGATTATGTGGGGTTGAAGAAGCCATGCGGGTAGCGCGTATTCATTTGATTGACTGGCACAGCGTGGGGCAACAACCCTTCGCCAATCTTGCGCGTTCATGCCAGGCGGGTGACGCCGTCATTGCCGATTGCCAGGTGTGGATCGCGCAAAATTATCAACAGCCGGGGCCTGTCGCTCGCATGGCACAACGCAGCGGTTTGGCGGAGCGTTCTTTTAAGCGACGTTTCCAGCAGGCTACCGGCATGGCACCTTTGGAGTATGTTCACACCTTGCGTTTGGAAGAGGCAAAGCAAATGTTGGAAGCCAGCGATTTGCCTGTTGAAGCGGTGGCCAATGAAGTGGGTTATGAAGATGCGGGTTTTTTCAGCCGTTTATTTCGTCGGCAAGTCGGCATCACACCCTCGGCCTACCGCAAACGTTTTGGTGGTATGCGACAAGCGCTGGCAGAAGGTCGAGGTGTGAGATAAGTCGCTGGCTAAAGCGGAAAACTGACGCATACTTACATAACAGATGGTGACCCATCGTGCGGATATAACAAAATTTACAGCTTCTCACTGAAGAATGTCAGGAGCAGTTATGCTCGAACAAAAATCGCTGTTATTACTGATTAAAAGCTATAAAGATCGTCACATTGATGATCGTGCCTTCTATCAATCGCTTACTGAAATATTGACTGACGAAATCGGTTGTAGTCGTGCCAGTTTATGGTTGTTTTCCGATTTGTTATTGAATGAGATTGAAGCGGTTGATCTCTATGATCGTGATAAAAACACCCACACGGCGGGTGTCCGGTTATACGAAGAAACTTTCCAGCCGTACTTTGCCGCTATGCGGCAAGCGGGTTGTATAGATGCACCCAACGCGCGGGAGCATCCTGCTACGCAGTGTTTCAATGAGCGTTACTTTCTGCCTAACGACATTTATTCATTGCTCGATATCGGCATCGTCTTTAACGGCCAATTGGTGGGTGTGTTTTGCTGTGAGCAAGTGGGTGAGGTTATGGTCTGGGATGCAGAGCAAAAAGCCTACCTTGAACAGGCCGGTAAGCTCATTGCCTTTGCATTAAAACCGCTATTGGTGCATAAATTTTCAGAGTTATTTTAAATACACCGCTACACACTTAAATACTGCTGCACCAATCCTTCATTTAAGTCGGCGATTGGTCCGGTTGCCACCACGCTGCCTTTTTCCATAATAAAAAAATCATCGGCGACGCGGCGCGCGAAGGGCAATTTCTGTTCAACCAATAGCACTGTCAAATTCAACTCACGATTCAGGCGGCGGATAACATCACCGATATCGCGCACGATATTCGGTTGAATGCCTTCGGTGGGTTCGTCGAGGATCAATAATTTTGGATCAAGAACCAATGCGCGCCCAATCGCCAACTGCTGTTGCTGGCCGCCGGACAGATCGCCGCCGCGCCGGTATTTCATTTCCTTGAGTACGGGAAATAATTCGTAAATGTGTGTGGGAATAAAGCGCGCTTTATCTTTGCGGGCGCCGAGGGAAATCTTCAGGTTTTCTTCCACGGTTAAGAGCGGAAAAATTTCCCGCCCTTGAGGCACATAGCCGATACCGGCACGGGCGCGCGCTTCGGTGGAGAGTTTGCTGATGTCCTGGTCGTTGAATTGCAGTTGGCCATCGCGCACGGGTAATAAACCGGTGATGCATTTCAATAGAGTGGTTTTACCTACGCCGTTGCGTCCGATCAGGCAGCCGCAGGTGCCTTGCTTCAGGTTGAGCGACAAATCCCACAGGATGTGGCTTTGGCCGTAGTATTGATTAATGTGTTGGATGTGCAGCACGGCGTTCTCCACTTGCTTGATATTTTTTTCAAATACTTGTCGGATTACGAGGCTGCGCCTCTAATTCGACCTACCTTACTCCCCTAAATACACTTCAATCACTTTGGGGTCATTTTGCACCTGGTCCATGGTGCCCTCAGTCAACACCGAACCCTGGTGCAACACGGTTACCTTGCGCGCAATGGAACGCACAAATTTCATATCGTGTTCCACCACAATCACCGAATGGTCACCGGCGAGCGACACTAGCAATTCGGCGGTTTTTTCCGTTTCCTCCCCGGTCATACCGGCCACAGGTTCATCTACCAATAACACGCGCGGGTTTTGCATCAACAACATACCGATTTCGAGCCACTGTTTTTGACCGTGGGATAAGGCACCGGCATTGTGATGGCGAAGATCCGCCAGACCAATTTGTACCAACACTTCATCAATGCGATAGCGCTGATTGCTGTTAAGCGATTGGGTTAATGTCCACCACACACGTTTATCTGCAGCGGTGGCGAGTTCGAGATTTTCATAAACCGTCAGCGCTTCAAAGATGGTTGGTTTTTGAAATTTTCGCCCAATACCGCCGCGCGCAATCTGGTGTTCGGATAGTTCGAGTAAATTGATTTGCTGGCCAAAATAAACGCTGCCGCTGTCCGGCTTGGTTTTACCGGTAATCACATCCATCATCGTGGTTTTGCCGGCGCCGTTCGGGCCGATGATGCAACGCAGCTCGCCTTCATCAACATACAGATTGAGATTGTTCAGCGCGCGAAAGCCATCGAAGCTGACGGTAATACCTTCCACATATAAAATCGGACCGTGGGTAGTATCCAGCGGTGCGCCGAAGTTGGGGTCGCTTTGTCCGAGGGTGCGGCGCGCCTGGTTAAAAATATTCATCAGTGCGTCTCCTCCGCCGGTTTGAGTGTCGGTGGGTTGGGTGTGTCTTCAGGTGTGTCATTAGGCGGTGTCTTGTCGGTGCGTTTAAATCGTGCAACCAAACCGACCAAACCTTTGGGCAACACCAGCGTGACCAACACAAACAAGGAACCCAACACAAATAGCCAGGCTTCCGGTGACCAGGAGGTAAAAATGGTTTTGCCATAATTGACAGCAAAGGCACCGACAATCGCGCCGAACAAGGTGCCGCGCCCGCCAGTCGCTACCCATACCACCAACTCAATAGAATTCAATGGCGAAAACTCACCGGGATTGATGATGCCGACTTGCGGAACATAAAGTGCACCGGCAATACCGGCCAGCATCGACGAAAATACAAATAACCAGAGCTTGTAAGATTCCACCTTGTAACCACAAAAACGTGTGCGGCTTTCGGCATCGCGAATCGATACGATAATGCGCCCCATGCGCGAGGTCACAATGTAACGGCAGGCAAGGTAAGCGAGGATCAACATCAACGCAGACATCACAAATAAGCTCACCCGTGTACCGCTGGCGGTGATGGAAAAACCGAGGATATCTTTAAAGTCAGTCAAGCCGTTGTTTCCGCCAAAACCCATCTCGTTGCGAAAAAAGGCGAGCATCAACGCATAAGTGAGTGCTTGCGTAATAATCGCAAAATATACACCGGTCACGCGGGAGCGAAATGCGAGCCAACCGAATACCAAAGCAAGTAACCCTGGAACGACCAGTACCATCAGCATGGCGAACCAGAACATATCGAAGCCTTGCCAATACCAGGGCAGCCCATCCCAATTTAAAAACACCATAAAGTCCGGCAGTTCCGGGTTGCCATATTGGCCCCGGTCACCAATTTGCCGCATCAAATACATGCCCATGGCATAGCCGCCCAAGGCAAAGAACGCACCGTGGCCCAGCGACAGGATACCGGCGTAACCCCAGATCAAATCTACTGACAAGGCCAGTAGCGCGTAACAGAGAAATTTACCGAGCAGGGTGACGGTGTAAGTGGATACATGGAATACCGAGTCTTGCGGCACCGCCAGGTTCAGGATCGGCACAATCGTGGCGGTCAGCGCAATCAGCCCCAACACAATCATGCCGCCGCGATCGCTGAGTAATAAACGTTGAGTCAACATAAATCCGTTCTCAATTTTGATAAGCGTTTTGTCGGTTCGGTATTGTCAACAGAAGCAGTTAATCTGCCGCTGCGCGACCTTTTTGCGGGAACAGCCCCTTGGGTTTTTTCTGAATAAACAGAATGAGTAATACCAGCACCAACACTTTGGCTAACACCGCACCGGCGTAAGGCTCCAAAAATTTATTGATAATGCCGAGCCCCATAGCGCCGACCAGCGTGCCCCACAAATTTCCCACGCCGCCGAACACCACCACCATAAAGGAGTCGATGATATAAGCCTGACCCAGGTTGGGACCGACGTTGGTCAGTTGCGATAAGGCAACGCCAGCGATGCCCGCAATGCCGGAGCCCAGACCGAAGGTCAAGGCATCGACCCAATTGGCGCGTACACCCACCGCGCGTGCCATAGAGCGATTCTGCGAAACCGCGCGGACTTTTAAACCAAGGGAGGTTTTTTTGAGGATCATCATCAACACAAAAAACACCACGAGGCCGAAGATCAAAATATAAAACCGGTTATAGGTGATCGATAACACCGGATTGATTTCCATCGAGCCACTCATCCAGTCCGGCAGGCTCACGGCGCGATTCAACGGCGAGAAAATGCTACGGGCGGCTTGTTGCAAGATCAAACTGATACCAAAGGTCGCGAGCAGGGTTTCCAGTGGACGGCCATATAAAAAGCGAATGACACCGCGCTCAATGGCAATGCCCACCAGGCCAGCTACCACAAACGCAGCCGGAACGGCGATTAATAAACTGTAGGTAATTTGGTTGGGAAAAATTTGTTGCACGACCCAGGTCGTGTAAGCGCCGATCATCATCAGCTCGCCATGGGCCATATTGATAACGCCCATCACGCCGAAGGTGATAGCCAGGCCAATCGCTGATAACAACAACACCGAACCCAGGCTTAAACCAAAGAAAACATTCTCGCCGAAACGGTAGACCGCAATGCGATCTTCAATGGCGTTAAGCGCTTGCTGCGCTTTGTTGCGTACGTCTTTGTTGTCGTCATTAGCGGCGAGCGCGGTGAGTTTGGTACGCACTTCAGGTTCCAGGGAACCACTGAATAGCGCAATGGCATCCAGCCGTGCGGCGGGATCTTCGCTTTCAACATTAAACAGCGCAATGGCGATAGTGATAGCATCACGCACCTTGGTATTGGGTTCGGTGGATTGGCGGGTTTTCAATAACTCAATACTCTCGTCATCAACACCATCGCTCATCAATTGTTTAACCGCATTGAGTCGCCTATCAGGCTGCGCGTGGTTGATATTTATCGCGGCCAGCAAGGTGCGTAATTGACCGCGCATGCGATTGTTGATGGGAATACGTTTTAGTTTTTCAGCTGTGTCAGCGGCGAGTGCCTCGCCTGACAGTGCATCGATAAATTTATCCTTGCCGGTATCAATGGCGACTGTGGGTGGGTTGTCCCTGTCTGCATATAAATTGCCTTGTTGCAGTGCTTCAATGATGGACGGCACACGCTCATCATTCACCGTTGCCAGCGCTTTGATGGCTTGGCCACGTTTGGATAAGCTTCCTTTGGACAACGCCTGCACCAGGGTTTCAAATTCAGTCGTCGCGGCGGGTGTCGATTCGCCGGGTTCAGCGTCAGTCTGCGCCATGGCACTGTGAGCCAGGCTTGTCAGCAGGCATAGACCAAGCAAACTTTTCAACAGCCACTGTAGGTTAGGCATAACGCGTCTCTCTGTAAAAAATTTTGGCTTTGAATAATTCTGGCTTCAGGCCTTTATTAACGGCCGGATTTTTTATGCGTTTTTTGCAGAGCAAATCCTGGTGCGATTTACCCTGCAAAAGAATGATCGGGTTGGGTGTTATCCCTGCAACGGCAATAACACCCATGACCCATGATGACGCGAACTTATTGCACTGCAGCACCCAAACATTTTTTGGTTTTGGTGTTGTAGTTACCGCACTTCAATTTAACCCAGTCAGAGGTTAAGTCTTTGCTGCCGTCGAGGTAGTCAGACCAGGCATCGCCGGGAACCAGACCTTCGGTTTCCCAGACAGTGAGGAACTGACCGTCTTCCTGGATTTCTCCGATCAGCACCGGCTTGGTGATGTGGTGGTTGGGCAACATCTTGCTGGTACCGCCGGTCAGGTTGGGCACTTCAACGCCGACAATCGCGTCGATCACTTTGTCGGTGTCGGTAGACTTGGCTTTCTCAACCGCTTTCACCCACATATTGAAACCGATGTAATGTGCTTCCATCGGATCGTTGGTCACGCGTTTCGGATTTTTAATGAAGCTTTTCCATTGCTTGATGAACACATCGTTCGCGTCATTTTCCACGCTCATGAAGTAGTTCCAGGCAGCGAGGTGGCCAACCAGTGGTTTGGTATCGATACCGGATAGCTCTTCTTCACCGACCGAGAAAGCGACCACAGGAATATCTTCGGCGGAAATTTTCTGGTTACCCAGTTCGCGGTAGAAAGGTACGTTAGCGTCGCCGTTGATGGTGGATACCACAGCGGTTTTCTTGCCGGCTGAACCGAAGCGCTTGATGTCGGCAACAATGTTCTGCCAATCGGAGTGACCGAAAGGCGTGTAGTTGATCATGATGTCTTCATCTTTCACGCCTTTGGATTTCAAATAGGCTTCCAGAATTTTGTTGGTGGTACGTGGGTAAACATAATCGGTACCGGCCAATACCCAACGTTTGACTTCAATGTCATTCATCAAATAATCAACGGCAGGAATGGCTTGCTGGTTTGGTGCAGCGCCGGTGTAGAACACGTTACGCGAGGACTCTTCACCCTCATATTGCACCGGGTAGAACAAAATGCCGTTCAGTTCTTCTACCACGGGTAATACCGATTTGCGTGATACGGATGTCCAGCAACCGAAGATCGCGTCGACTTTTTCTTTCTCCAGTAACTCGCGGGTTTTCTCAGCGAACAACGGCCAGTTGGATGCGGGGTCAACGACTACGGCTTCCAGCTTTTTGCCGAGCAAACCGCCTTTTTTGTTCTGCTCTTCAATCAGCATCAGCATGGTGTCTTTCAGTGTGGTTTCTGAAATCGCCATGGTGCCAGACAAGGAATGCAATACACCGACTTTGATGGTGTCCGCTGCTTGCGCTGTCAGCGCGGTTACCGCCATGCCGCAGGCAATACCTAGTGCCCCGACGTGCTTCACTATTTTTTTCAGTTTCATGGGTCAAACTCCGTTGTGTCTGTTGTGGGTTAAAAACAACCATAAGCGTCTGGGAACGCAGGGTGACTCCTTGTTGGTGCTTGTGTCTTTGTTAGATCAGCGTTGAAATTTCCTCGTGAACTTTCACACCACTGACGTTTTTATTGACGACTGCTTGTTAACGGACAAATTTAATAATTTATTACACATCAGGCGTCTGCTGTTGCGCCTCATAAAGCATATGCAAGGTAATTCTCCTGACTTCCGCCTTGCTCGCTTCAATATGGGTCTTCAACAACAACTGCACATCTTCACTGCGCCGCTCAATGATCGTGCGTAAAATTTTGGCGTGTTCTTCGTAAGTCGCTTCAATGCGAAAACGTTTGGTGAAATCAATGCGTCGTACAATGCGCAACCGCTCGGTCAAGTCGTGATGGATTCTTGCCATCTCCAGATTGCCGGTGGCTTCTACCAACTGTTCATGAAAACGTTCATCCAATGCACACACGGAAGGACCATCTTCCAACCGATCCTCCGGCGCCACTAACCAGATGCGCTTTAAATCTTCCAGATTCGGTGCTGGTTCCATCTCACATAAACGCTTGACTGCTGCCATCTCCAACACAATGCGCACGTCGTACAGCTGCTCGAACTGGCGAAAATCAAACGGCTTTACTTGCCAGCCGCTGCGAAACGACACTTCAACAAAGCCTTCGCGTTGCAAACGCGTCAAGGCTTCCCGTACGGGGGTACGGCTGGCCGTCATACGCTCAGCCATCTCGTTCTCGCTGAAACGATCACCCGGCAACAGGCGAAAGTTAAAAATATCCTGTTTAATTTGCTGATAAATTCGCTCCGTCAAATTTTGCCGTGGTTCGCTGGGTGTTTTGTCGTTCTTGATCAATTTCATATCTCTATCGACGTCGCGAAATATTTGCGTAGGTCGGATTAGCGCAGCGTAATCCGACATGGATTTCTATTCGGAGCTGGTTGTCGGATTACGCTACGCTAATCCGACCTACGGGTCATTCTTCTAAAACTAGCAACAAATCGCCGGCGTTTACTTGCTTGCCTGGCTCGCAATGAATCGCGCTGACTTTTGCATTGCGGTCGGCGTAGATGGAAAACTCCATCTTCATGGCTTCCACAATCAGCAAGGGCTGATCCGGTTCAACCAACTGACCCGGTTCGACCAATAACTTCCAGATGTTGCCGCTGATGTCGGCGGTAATCGCGTGGCCGTCGACTTCAATAGGGCCGCTGCTGATTTTGACTTGCAGGGCCGCATCCACTTGCTCAGCTTCATCTGCTTGCCATAGGGCGACTTCTTTGGTGAAGGCTTCCTGTTGTTTGGCTTTAAAGGTGGCGATGCTCTCTGCGTTTTCTTCCAGAAACTCTTCGTGCTCGGCGAGACTGAAATCTTCTTCCTCAATGCGAATAGCAAGACGCCCCTCACGGAAAGCTTCGCGTTGTGCCGTGAGCTCTTCTTCACTCACTTCGTAGTAACGCACGCGGTCAAAGAATTTCAGCAACCAGGGTTCACCATTTTCAAATACCGGGTTCTTCAAAAATTTATTCCAGATCGGCAGCGTGCGGCCCACCAATTGATAACCGCCGGGGGAGTCCATGCCGTAGATGCACATATAAACACCACCGATGCCGACCGTGCCTTCGGCGGTATAGGTTCGGGCAGGGTTGTATTTTGAAGTCAATAAACGGTGACGCGGATCGACCGGCACGGCGCAGGGCGCACCGAGATACACATCACCCAGGCCCAACACCATGTAGCTGGTTTCGAATAAAATCTGACGCACTTGCTCCACACTATCCAGGCCGTTGATGCGCCGCATAAATTCGGTGTTACTCGGCAACCAGGGGGCTTTATCGCGCACGGATTGGCGGTAACGCGCAACCGCATCCAGCGTGGCAGAATCTTCAAAGGCCATGGGCAAATACACGACGCGGCTCGGCACGCTCATGGTGTCGACATCGGGCAAGGTGGCTTCAATGTTTAATAGCGCCGCGACCAGGTCGCGTTGGTGAATAATGCGGCTGTCGTAATTAATTTGCAGCGAGCGCACGCCCGGCGACAATTCAATCACGCCGTTAATGGGTGAAGCTTTCAAGGCTTCCATCAAGGCGTGCACGCGAAAGCGCAAACGCAAATCGAGAATGTTGGGACCATATTCCAGCAGAATATATTTATCGCCCGCTTGACGATAAGCCACTCCGGGTCGACTGCCTTCTTCCGGTAACGCCGCGAGGATACAGTGAGATAAATCGTGTTCGGGTTCGGTAATCGGTGTGTGTTGAATCTCCGGTTGTATTGCCAGCGCATCAATGGCGCGGTCAGTCGCCAGCTCCAGCATTAACGCCGTATCAAAACTTAAGCGTTTAAAGCGAATTTTATCGCCGGGTTTTACTTGGCCAACTTTCCACAGTTCCGCTTTCACAATTGTCACAGGACAAACAAAACCGCCGAGGCTGGGGCCGTCTTTGGTCAAAATCACTGGCATGTCGCCGGTAAAATTAATTGAGCCTACCGCGTATTCGGTATCGTGAATGTTGGAGGGGTGCAAACCAGCTTCGCCGCCGTCGCTGCGTGTCCAGGTGGGTTTCGGGCCATTCAAACGAATGCCTAACCGGTTGGAGTTGTAGTGCACTTCCCACGCGGTGCTGAAAAACATGTCTATCGCATCGTCAGTGAAAAAATCCGGCGCCCCGTGAGGGCCGTACAGCACACCGATTTCCCATTCATTCGGATATTCCGGAATTAAACCGGCTGGCGCTGCGCCAGGCTTATACACCGGAGCCGGTGTTGTGCAGGCTGCAATGTTCGGGTTGCTGATGGATAACATATCAGTCGCGCGCAATGTACGACCCGCGTGGCCACCGAATTGCCCCAGCGCAAAGGTTGAACGGCTGCCGAGATAAACCGGCACATCAAAACCGTTGCGCACGGCGAGATACGCGCGGCAACCGGTTTCGGCTTTACCGACTTCCAGCACCTGGCCGGCTTTTACCGCAATGGGTGACCAGAATTGAATTAGTTCACCATCAAGTTTTGCCGGGGATTTTGCGCCGGTCAGGGCGATCACCGTGTCGGTGTGGAAGCGCAACTTGGGGCCAATGATGGTGAATTCCAAACCGGCGGCGCTTTGATGGTTGCCGACGATGCGGTTGGCCAAACGAAAAGCGTAATCATCCATGGGGCCTGACGGCGGTACACCGATGCTCCAGTAACCGCTGCGGCCGGGATAATCCTGCACACTGGTGTAGGTGCCGGGTTGCAGCACTTCAACCACGGGTGCGCGATAAACAAAACTGGCAAGTTTATTGGTGGCTACATCGCCTTTGCCGAAAAAGTCCGAGCCGACAATTTGACGCAAGTAATCCAGGTTGGTGGCGATGCCGCACACGCGGGTTTCATTCAAAGCTGCAATCATTTTTTGAATGGCATCGGCGCGGTCACTGCCGTACACAATAATCTTGGCGATCATCGGATCGTAATAGGGCGACACTTCAGTACCGGTGGCAACCCAGGTATCAATGCGCGCGTTTTCGGAAAAATGCACGTCGGTTAGCACACCGGGTGACGGTTGGAAATCACGCACCGGATCTTCCGCATAAAAGCGCACTTCGATAGCCGCACCTTTTGGCGTAATCTCAATATCAAGGTTCGGTGCCTCATCGGCAGCGGTGAGGATCATCCACTCCACCAGATCAACGCCGGTGCAGGCTTCGGTGATCGGGTGCTCAACCTGCAAACGGGTATTTACTTCAAGAAAATAAAACGCATCGCGTGCGGCATCGTAGATATATTCCACCGTGCCGGCAGAACGATAGTTGACGGCTTCGCCTAAACTCTTCGAGGCTGCCAATAATTTTTCGCGCGTGGCGGTGGGCAGATTGGGAGCGGGTGTTTCTTCTACTACTTTCTGGTTGCGCCGTTGTAACGAGCAGTCGCGTTCGCCTAATGCCAACACATTGCCTTTGCCATCACCAAAGATTTGCACTTCCACGTGACGGGCGTTATCGACAAAGCGTTCAAGGAACACACCGCTGTCGCTGAAGAAATTTTGCCCGAGGCGTTTCACCGTTTCATAGGCTTCGATTAACGTGGCTTCATCATTACAGCGTGTTAAACCGATACCACCACCGCCAGCGGTGCTCTTCAACATAACGGGGTAACCCAACGTGGCGGCAGCGCTGACGGCTTCGTCAACTGAACCTAATAAACCGGTGCCGGGTGTTAATGGCACGCCGGCTTTCTCGGCGATTTCACGGGAAGTATGTTTTAAACCGAATTCGCGAATCTGTTGCGGTGTGGGCCCACAAAAGGCGATGCCGGCTGCTTCGCATTGTTCACAGAATTTTGCGTTTTCCGATAAAAAGCCGTAGCCGGGAATGATTGCCTGCGCACCGGTTTCTTTCGCGGCGGCGAGGATGCGATCTACTTGCAGGTAACTTTCGGCAGCGGTGTTCCCGCCGAGACACACGGCCATATCGCAAGCAGACACATGCGCGCTATTGCGATCCGCATCGGAATACACCGCGACCGATTTTACGCCCATTTTTTTCAGCGTTTTGGCGATACGCACGGCGATCTCGCCGCGGTTTGCAATCAGGACTGTATGAAACATCTTGGTTCTCCGATGCGTGTTTAGTTGTGTTTTTTGTTAAGCCGTCAACGACTTGATATACGCCCGCCATCCACCCAGCTGCGTAATATCTTTTGCACCCTCCACCGCCGCGCCTTCGCAAATGAAACCTTTCACCTCGCGCCCGTCTTTTAAGGTCAAGGTGCCGATACCCAAAGGCGCGGGAATCAATGCAACAAAACTGCCGAAGTGGTGCGTCGGTACATCCCATAGCTCCACAATAATTTCCGCTCCTTTATCGTGGGTGCGAATCAAACCGGGTTTGGGCGGTGTGGTGTTGGGTAAGGCGAAGAGGCGATAACAATCTGCCGTAAACGTGCTTTCGACAAAGCGCGCTTTGCGCTCAATCAATTGCGTATTCAAGGGCATGCCGGTGAGGTGCGCACCGACAACAGCAAGCCGCACATAACCGGCGGGAACTTGCGCGTTTATTTCTGTTGGTGGTGCAACACGGCGCGTAGCCCCTAATGTCCAGGGCGCGGCTTTTTCCCAGCGTTGACCAAATTCAGCCAGCGCGGCGTCTTGCCAGGCCGGTGCAATCAAGGTGATGCCGAAGGGCAAGCCGTCGTTGCGTAATCCGGCGGGTAAGGCGAGTGCAGAACAATCCGCGAGATTGACGAAGTTGGTCCAAGTACCCAATTGGCTATTGACGATCACCGGGTCAGCGTCGACCTCGGCAATGGTTGGCAGACGCGGTGCGGTGGGAACTAACAGCGCATCCACGGAGGCCATTTGTGTTTGAATCGCGCGCGCTAAATCCGCTCGGGCGTACTCAGCGTTGTACGCATCTGTCGCCGTGAAATTCACCGCTTGTTTAACAATACCGCGCACCACGGGATTCATTTGCTCTGCATGCTCGGCCATAAATTCAGCGATGGCCGCATGACGCTCCGCCACCCAGGGGCCGCCGTAAAGTAATTGCGCCAGGGTTTGCATGGGCGTGAAATCGATAGGAATTAATTCAGCACCTAGTTCAATAAATTGTGCGAGGGTTTTATGCCAAGCGAATTCGGATTCGCTATCACCAAACCACATCAGTTCGGCGGGAATACCGAAGCGCGGTTTGCTTGCAAAAAAAGTGGCCGGTGTGGGAGCGGTGCGTGAATAACCATCGGCGGAATCAAAGCCCTCCATCACGCGCGCGACTTGCTCGGCGTCATCCACCGTCAATGAAAAAATCGATACACAATCCAGGCTGCGACACGCGGGCACCACGCCCAGGGTGCTGAAGCGACCTTTGGTGGGTTTCAAGCCGACAATATTGTTGAATCCGGCGGGCACGCGACCGGAACCCGCCGTATCTGTGCCGAGACTGAACGGAAATAAACCGGAGGCTACCGCCACCGCCGAGCCGGAGCTGGAACCGCCGGACACGTAATCGGGATTAAACGTGTTTGGCACAGCACCGTAAGGTGAGCGTGTACCGACAAGCCCGGTAGCGAACTGATCGAGGTTGGTTTTGGCCAACACAATGGCACCGGCAGCACGCAGTTTGGCGACGCTGGTTGCATCGGCATTGGCAATATAAGTAAAGGCTGGGCAGGCGGCGGTAGTGGGAATACCGGCAACATCAATATTGTCTTTCACCACAAAAGGCACACCGTATAGCGGCAGCTTCAAGGCATCGGCACCGGCAGCATCAAGTTGATCCAGTTGTGCATCCAACTCTGCGGTGGAAAGAATATAAATCCAGGCGGGATCATCCCCGCGTAATTGTTGGCGCAATGCATGCAGCACAGCGCGCGGCTTCAATTGTTGTTCGCGGTAGGCGCTCAGCCACTCGCCAATGGTCCAACCCAATTGGTCACTCATTATTGTTCCTGCCACTCATGCACGGGGTGGATGCCCCATTGAAATACCGTCTTGTATGCAAGATGGTATTCAGCAGAAACTGTGCCAAGGGATTTTTGACGAGTGGAATTTGCGGCTTGATATTTGAAAAGTATAGATAATTCAATACGTTAAATGACGCAGGGAATTGGAACAATGCTGGTTTTTAAGAGAATTTCCGCGTGATTTCTTGCGCTGCATTTGTGCACCAAGATAAGGTTTCTGGGCCAGCTTGGTGCAATGCAGGACCGATTTCTTATCTCAATTTTTATGAATATTGAGATGTCCGGGAGAAAGGACTATAGTCAACTCAAATTTCGTTAATTTTGAGATAGAGATGATTAAGAAGCCTCCCGCGAAGGAACTGTTGGTTAAGCGACCATATTTCTTTATTGTCGAGAATCACCCTGAGCAGATGGATGCCTATCGCGCATTTGGGGAAGCTGTTGATTTTAAAGGCCGGTATTTACATTACGATGAGTTTCGCCATCGGATTCCAAAAGAACTAAATGTTGACCTTGCATGGGCATTAACGAAAACCACTCGCGTAGCTACGAGGCAGCACCTTCTTTTTCTGGGCAACCCTATACAGCTATGCACTTTTGTATCGACTCCCACTATCCAGAAAACAGCGACTGTGGTGGACCAATCCACAACAACCGCAGCCTTGGAATGGACTATCGGAAAACTGGGCGAAGCTGAGCATCTAAGATACCTCTTCGCCGACCTTATCGAAGACGAAGCCATTAGCAGCAGCCAGCTCGAAGGCGCGGCCACTACAACGCTGGTCGCCAAAGACATGCTCAAGCGGCAACGCGAGCCGCGCAGCATGGATGAAAAAATGATTCTGGGAAATTTCAGGATGATGCGTTTTGCCTGGGAAAACCGCGCAGCTGATATCACCCCGGATTTAATCCGCGAATTCCATGCCGTTGGCGTTGAGGGCATCAACGATGAGCATTATCTGCCGGGCGTGTTCCGTTCCCATGATGAGGTTGTTGTAGAAGATCGCGATGGCAATATTGTCCACCAGCCGCCCCCGGCCCAAGGCATCGAGCAGCGCTTCCAAAAATTTTGCGATTGGGTCAATAGTAATCACGATGAAATCGAAAGCAACACCTATCTACATCCCCTGATCAAAGCCATCGTCATCCATTTTGTGATTGGCTACGAACATCCCTTTCAGGATGGCAACGGCCGTGTTGCCCGCGCATTATTTTATTGGTTTATGTTTAGAAAAGAGTACGGTGCGTTTCGTTATATCTCTATCAGCAACCTCTTGAAAGACGCGGCGACACAATACGGCAAGTCGTATCTGTACACCGAAACCGATGAGATGGACATGACTTATTTCATCGATTACCAGTGTTCCATCATCATGCGCGCCGTAAGTACTTTTAAAAACCATTGCCAAAAAGCCATTGCCGATATCGAATCCTTCAATCAATGGTTGTGGAAAACCGGCGCGCTGAAAAAACTGAACGATAAACAAAAAGTGGTGTTTCAGGTAGCGAGAAGCAAGGTGCAGCGCGAATTTACCGCGACCAACGTCAAAGAGAATCTGGGCTGTTCCTACAACACTGCTTCCGCCGTATTAAATGGTCTTGTTGATCTGAATTTATTCGGCAAGAAAAAAGAGGGGCGCGAGTGGGTATTTTATCTGCTCGATCAAGACGATATTCAACAACACTGGAAACCCTAAGGACATCTTATGACCATGAACTGGCACCAACTCCTCTGCGCCGAGCGGCTTGGCCATCGGCCGGTTAAGGATGAAGAGGGGCGCTCGCCGTTTCATTCGGATCACGACAAGATTATTTTTTCCGGTGCCTTTCGGCGGCTGGCGCGCAAGACGCAGGTGCATCCGCTGGCCACTAATGATCATATCCACAACCGTATGACCCACAGTCTTGAAGTCGCCTGCGTGGGGCGCACGTTGGGGATTCGTGTCGGTGCCGCCTTAAAAGCAGCGGGTGATTTGCCGGCGCATATTGTGCCGACGGATATCGGCGATATTGTGCAGGCGAGCTGTCTGGCGCACGACATCGGCAACCCGCCCTTTGGTCACACCGGTGAAGAAGCGATTCGCAACTGGTTTCAAAAAGAAGGCGCGTTCTACCTGGACACGCTCACCCCGGGAGAGCAAACCGACATCCGTGTGTTTGAGGGTAATGCCCAGGGCTTGCGCGTGTTGACCACCTCCGAGTATTACCAATATCAGGAAGGTATGCGGCTCACCTACGCCACTCTTGCGTCATCGATTAAGTATCCCTGGTGTTCGGAGGCTACCGTTAGCCAGCAGCGCCCCAAGCACAACAAGTACGGCATCTTCCAGGCCGAATTAACCTACTTTCATGAGATCGCCCACAAGACTGGCCTGATTCAAAAAGGTGAGGATTGGTATTGCCGACACCCGCTGGTGTATTTGATGGAAGCGGCCGACGATTTTTGTTACGGCATTATTGATCTGGAAGATGGCCTGGAGATGGGCATCATCAGTTGGGATGAGATCTACGGCATCCTGCGCAATGTAATTGATCCGGCGCAAATTGCCGAGCTGGAAAAAACCTTGAACAAAGTCAGTGACGGTCGCAAACCGGCGATCCTGCGCGGCAAGGCGATTGATGCGTTTATCAACGCCGGTACCCAGGCATTTTTCAATCACCAGAAAGATTTTCTGAACGGTACAGTTGAGAGCGATTTAATTTCGCTGTGCGATAAAAATGTGATGGAAGCCGTGCAGGCGGCGAAGGATCTCGCCAAACGCAAGATCTTCAACCATTCCAAGCGCGTGGAGCTGGAGATTGGCGCCTACGCCACTATCGCCACCTTGCTGAGCACGATTTGCAGTGCGGTGGATGCCTTCCTCCGCGATCCCCAGCAGATGACCTACAAAGACAGCCGCGTGATGTCGCTGATCGGTGACAACAACTTCCATCCCCAGGTGTTACAGAAACAAGGCAATTATCGCTACCTCGCCATCATGGCGGTGATCGATTACATCAGCGGCATGACTGATAACTACGCCACCAACCTAGCCAAGCAATTTAATGGAATGGGTGAATCCCGCTACTGATACTGTCCTCACCGGGGCGGTCCGGGCGGCGAATTTTTGACTGATTCTTCATTTATTGCACGGGCTTGGCTGCAGGCGTCAAACAACCCCTTTTACTTGGCTGCGTTTTATGTTTTGATTTCCCGTCTTGTGCGCCGGCCGCTTCCGCATAATCCGCCGGACGATCTCACCCGATGTCGCTGTGAATAGCACGCCTGATTGGTTGTGCTGGCTCGGGCCACTCTCTCCAATAACATCGATGATCAGCGTCTTTTAATCTGAAAGGAATGTAAGCTCATGAATTTTCTGGATAAACGTCCCAGCTCCCCGATCTCGGCACGGCGCTGGCTTTCCCTTGGTTGCGGCGCTGTGTTCATGACTGCCGCTGCCAGTGTGCTGGCCGACCCGCCGACCGCCGTTAGCGACAGTCGCACCATCCCGGTCAACAGCAACATCACGCTCAACGTTCTCGCTAACGACTTTGATGCCGATGGCGACCCCATTGCGGTGGTCAGCGTCGATTCCTCCAACAACGCCTCCATCACCCTGAACCCCGACGGCAGTATTTTTTATTCCCCCAATCGCGGTTTCCAGGGCACTGACACGTTTACCTACACCATTCAGGAAGACACCGAAGAAGCGCTGACCGCAGTCGGCACGGTGACCATTAATGTGGTGGAAGGCAGCTACGTTGAGGTCTCGGAAGGCGAGAATAACCGCAGCCTGGCGGTGGTGATGAACCAGGCCTGTGCGGCCTTGCGTGAAGACTCCGACAGTGAGCAGGGTGCCGGCCGCCGCAACCTGTTAGAGCGCTGTAATGCCTTGGAAGAAATGGCGACCAATAATCCGGACTCGGTAAACAACGCGCTGAACCAGATTGCGCCGGAAGAAACCGTCGCGTTGATGCGGGTTTTATCGGAAGCCAATCGCTCGCAAACCGCCGCGGTGTCGCAACGTATCGGGCAATTACAAGCGGGCAATAATGCGTTTACATTTAACGGCATGGCTTCGCGTCATCACGAGCAAATCAGTGGCGGCGCGGCGGGCGATGGCGACCCCATCTGGTCGGCTATCGGCTTCTTTATCAGCGCGCAATACGAAGCAGCCGATCGCGATGGCAGTGAATACGAAGCCGGTTACGATTCTGACGGCAATACCTTTACCGCCGGTGTCGATTACCGCGTAAGCGAAAATCTGGTGATGGGTGCGGCAGTTGGTTACACGCAAAACGAACTGGATTACACCTTCCAGGGCGGCAGCCTCGACAGCGAAATCACCTCTTTTATTTTCTTCGGCGCCTACAACTGGGATCGCCTGTCATTGGAAACCCAGTTGGGTTATGCCAGTACGGAATTTGATTCGGTGCGTCATGTTGCCTACGGCGAAGGCGAAGCCTCCGTTGATGACACCATGTATGGTTACACCGAAGGCGATCAGCTGTTGGTGAACGCACAATTGCAGTGGGAGTGGAATCGCAACGCATTAACGGTGTATCCCTTCGCCCGTTTTGATTATCTGAAAAACGATGTGGATGGCTACGGCGAAACCGGCGAGACGGGCTTGCCGATGATTATCGGTTCGCAATCTACCGATCAATTAACCCTGGGCGCCGGTGTGCAAACCACCTATGTGTTGAATCAAAATTGGGGTGTGCTGATTCCCATGGCGCAGGTGACGTTGTTGAGTGAAGTCAGTTCCGGCTTCGATCCGGTGGCTGCGCGTTTTGCCTACGACCCGGACCCGAACAACACCTTCACCCTGCGTAACGACGGTGAAGACCGTGCTTACTCGCAAATCGCCGTTGGCTCCTCGGCCATCTTCAAAGGCGGTGTCTCCGGGTTCTTCCAATATCAACAGGTGGTGGGTTACGACAACCTGTCCGCTTATCAGGTACAGGCAGGTATTCGCTATGAATTCTAATTTATCGAACGTCTGGCCAGTGACGGTAAAAAAATCCTGGATGGCATTACTCTTTGCCGGACTCTTTACGCTGGCCGGTTGTGGTGGCGGTGGTTCTTCCGAAGCTTCATTAAATAACGACTTGCCGTCACCGGTACCGGGCGGTGTTGATGATGACGGCGTAACGCCGGGCCAAAATGGCCAGCCACCGGCAGACACGGATGAGCTTGCGCTCTTGCCCAAAGTAACTGTCAGCGAGCGGCAATTTGCCGACCCTAATGTGCTGCTGACATTGGACGGCACGGTTGAGGCTGCCGAAGGTGCAGAGATAGTACGCACCTTATGGGTTCAGGTCAGTGGACCGACGGTAGAAATTCCCTCGCCGTTATCGCTGCGGAATTTGATCCTGATGCCGGATACGAATACGGCCGTGCAACTGGAATTCCGGTTAGTCGCGCTGGACAGCGAAGACCGTATTAATTCCGCGACCACCTCCGTGCTGGTCAAACCGGTACCCACCTTCGTTAAAGTGATCGGCGGTGTGTTTAATGAAGCGGACGGCGTTGCGACTTTCACCATCCGATTAAATGCGGCCAGCACAACACCGGTAAGTGTTGCTTACATTACGCAAGACGGAACCGCCGACAGTGAAACCGATTATATATTTACCTCGGGTGAGGTGGTGTTCGAGCCAGGCGATGTGATGAAGGAAGTAGCGGTTGCGTTAATTGATGATACTGTTATTGAGGATAGTGAAAGTTTTAGCTTGCGCGTTACCGCGATCAATGGTGAAGAAACCCATGCGAATGTGGGCATTGCGATTATTCGTAATGGTGCTGAACCGCAACTGACACAGGAGTTGGCATTTTCCGATTCCGGCCCGGTAACAATTTATCTGGATGATGAATACACCAATCCCTTTAATACCGAAGTGCCGTCTCCCGGTACCGGCGACATTATGTATTCGTCGTCCAATACTGACGTGGCTACCGTGGATGCGAATGGCATGGTGACTGGTGTTGGGCTTGGTGAAGCGCAAATTACCGCAACCAAGTTAGCGGATGATATGTATTTATCGGCAAGTGCGAGTTATGACATACAAGTGATATCGCGTGGTACTGCACCGGAAGTCACTATTTTACTTCCCGATAACGTAACCATTGAGCCCGACGAGGCTGTATCCATCGAGTTGGGCGCGACGTTAGATTTATTCGGTGTCGCCGTCGACGAAGAAGATGGCTCTTTACCAACTCAGGCGCAAATCGACGAAAGCTCTGCGACTGGTCAGCCGATTACATCCTTGACTTGGGAGTCCGATCTGGATGGTTTCCTCGGCAATGGTGATGCACTTGATATTAATACGTTAAGTATGGGTACGCATGTTATTACCTATTCTGCGACGGATAGTGATGACAATACTGGTACCAGTAGCGTTCGCGTGTTGGTGGGGAATATTGCTGTTGAGTCACTCGTCTCTATGCAGACATCATCTACTTATTGTCCGGATGTAGAAGATGTTGATAACTGTTACGACGCTTTTAACATGATAGATTCCGACTTAAGTACAGCGCCTGGTGGACAAACCAGCTGGACCCATGCTGAAAATGAATTTCCTTCAGATATCAATCTATTTTGGTCTTCGGCAACGATCAACACCGTCGATATTTATTCCACGGAAGGATTTGTGGTAACGGACTACGATATTTTGGATAGTGGTGAGGTTTTGTTGGAATCCGTGAGAGGTAACACGGAGGTTTATCGCTCGCATCCTATTACGGAAACCTTAACTTCACAGCTTACTATTCGCGTATTGGCGGGCTCTGTAGAAGAACCGGAATTTGGACGTATTAACCAGGTGGTGGTATTCGGAGAGTCTGAATCATTTTCCTCGGCAGGGGCGGTAATGCCGCCTGAAGTAACGGAATAAAATCAGAGCGTGATTAAAAATCCCCGGCAGCTACAACGCTGCCGGGGATTTTTTATTTACTGCGCTGGGTGAATACTCACAAAACTACTGTACAAACCATTCACATCAAACGTCGCAATTTCAAATTCATAATCGCCTTGTAAATAATCAAAATAATAGGTATCGGTAAAACCGCTATCGATGTTGACGCTGGTGAAGTCGTCAGCGGATTTTAATTTGTAGCGCAATTCATAACCACCGATTTCCGTAATATCCAGATAGTCACCATTTTCTCGCTGTGTTGGGATTGACCAATAAATAACGGCTGGGCCATCCAGCGGACCGCTGGTTTCCGGGACTTCTGCTGCCGAGGAAGATTGACTGGATGCCGCTGAAGAAAATGCGGCGGATGAAGAACTTACCGCAGCCGGTGCCGAAGAGGTTTGAGCCGACGAAGACAGGGATTGCTGGCTGGACGACGAGGAAGATTGTATGCCGGGTTTGGGGGTGGAATCGGGCGATTCAATAGATTGCGAACTAACCGCATGAGATTGGGTATTGTCGTTATTGCTGGTAGATCCGGACGCACCGCCACCGCAAGCTGCCGTCAGCAACGGCGCAATAAATGCCATAACCAGCGTCGTCTTGCGTAACTTGCGTTGCCAGGTCAGGCCGCTGTCCAGTTGCGAGCGGTTAATAAAACCTAACTCAATTAAAATCTCGCCCAATTCTTTATGGCTGCCATCATCCTCATCATGCTGCGCCTTGAACAATCGCTCCTGCTGCGTTTCAATCGCGCGCATTAGCTGGTGGCGCGTCAGCGTGCCACGTTCAACCAGCAAATCGCCGAGGCGAGTAGACTTATGAATATCGGACATAGGTAACCTCCTGTTAGTATGCGTATATAAGGAGCCGTTTTTATAGTCGCATGAATCTAAAGGCTGACCATCAAATTGATGGCGCGATTCAATAAGGCGAACAATAAAGATAGTCGGTACATTTCACTATAGAAAGCGCGCGGCACAATATTTTTAACAGACACCGAAAATGTTTCCGTGTAGTTTAGGCTTTTCGCGACAAACGCAATAAGCCACATTGTTTTCATATCTGTGTGATAACGTTTAGCAAGAGGTAGTTCAGCCATGGGTGTACATTATTTTCGCGCTGCGATAGTACGATCCTCGTTCGTGTTAATCGGACTTTTAAGCAGCGTGTGGGCCAGCGCAGATGTGTGGTATTCCTCGCCGTCGGTATTGCCTAAACGCTATGCCCATTTATCGTTGGGCAGCCAACCGCTGGACCAATCCTGGTATCTGCACGATGAAGCGGGTAATCAATATGTGGCCGAGGTCGATGCCATCCATCACCTGGGGTTGATGTTGCAATTCCCGCGCGAAAATGGCGCGATTGAATATGGCTTCGAAGGCGGCGCGCATGTGGGTTACAACAGCGACCGTCGTTTGTTTATTCGTTTGGGCAGCGAGAGTTCAGTGGTGGATATTGATAGCAGTTTATGGACGGGCGATTTTTCTGTGGGCACGTTTGTCAGTGTCAAGCCGCAACCCTGGCTACGTTTTTTTTACGCGGTGGGGCCGAGCCTGTATTGGGGCAAGATCAACAGCGATGACAATGAACAAAGCGATGATGGTTTTGTTATTGATACGCGCTCCAATAACGATGACATTGGTTTAAATATTTATCAGCGTGCGGGTGTTGAATTTACGTTTCCCAACGGCTTTTCTCTCGGCGCCAGCGTGCGCCATGTCAACGCCACCCTGGATTTCGGTCTTAACGGACGCGTTGATATTAATGAGCCGCATTATTCAGTATTATTAGGCAGTCAATTCTGATTTTTTTGCAGGACTCTACTTTGCTGCCTTCCATTCGTTTGCTCGCGCGTGATCCTTCGTTATCCATTCCCTTGTTGGCTCTGATTCTGGCCCTGCCGTTCTTTTTTATCGGCGGGCCTGATTGGATGTCCGGCCCCTTATACCGCGCTGTGTGGGACCTGGGCCATATCGGTTTTTTTGCTGTGCTGTTGATGCTGATCCAGCGCCGTCACCCGCTGGACCATTGGCGCTGGTGGCTGTGGGTTACGCTGGTGATTTTTGCAGTGGGCGGTGTGATTGAATTCCTGCAAACCAAAGTGGGCCGCGACGGCAACTGGGGCGATGTGTTGGGAAATCTTACCGGCGCCTGGCTGGGTTTATTCTGGTTTCAAAAACCAAAACCTATGGTATGGGTTGGCCGAGCTGCTGTATGTGCCCTGTTGATTTTTCCGCTGCTCACGGTAGGCCGGTTGGCGTTATTGCAATACCAAACCGCACAAGTATTTCCGTTGTTATGCGGCTTTGAACATCCTCGCGATTTCACCCGTTGGGATGGCAACCTGGAGCGCTCGACCGAACATGTTACCCAAGGGCAATATGCCGCAAAAGTCACCCTGGGTACGCGAGGTTTTGCCAAGGCGGCCTTGCGTCAGTTTTTTGGCAACTGGAGTGAACACGATTATCTTGCCTTCGATATTTATAACCCGAATGCGGGACCGTTGAGCATGACCCTGCGCGTTCACGATGCGCGCCATGAGTTGGGTAACTACGCGCACACGGACCGCTTTAACACACGCATTGTCCTTGAGCCCGGTTGGAACGAATACCGGTTTGCATTGCAAACCATTGCTGACGCACCGCAAGGTCGAAAAATGGAATTGCCGTTGATTCGTGGAGTGGAAATCTTTGCGTCCGGATTGACCGAACCGCGCATCATCTATCTGGATAATGTGCGGCTTGAATAACAAAGCGTGTTTGTAAAAAGGTGGCGGCAGAGCATAAGCCTTGCCACCACAAAGAAGTCACAGGATAGGTGACTTTGTGTAGAATCAGCTGTTCAAGTAAATGCTTTCTTCAAGAAGAAACCGCCTTCAATCGAAAAATTATTTTTTCTCCGGGTAACTGAAAAAAACTTTGGTTGCTGCAATGCCGGTGCCCGGCCCGGTCATTCCCTCAGATTCATACTTCACACCGGTAATCACCAAGCCTTCACTGGCTATTGCCTGCCAGGCGCGGCTGGTTTGTTCGCGATCCAGTTCGGCTTTTTCAAAATTCAAATCATCAAACACCGTGGCATAAGCTGTGTTGATTAATTCTGCTTTGTAATACGGGCAGGGCGTGGTGATACACACAATACCGGTGCTGGAGATACGCAAATAAGGCCCATAAGCCTCGCGCTTGTTGGCGCTGGTCCAGGCGCCGTTGGTGTGCAAGGTCGCCAGGCGCGTTGAATTTTGCGGTGTGATGCCGTTACGGCTGAGCAGGCCGCGCAGCAACACATCTTCACCGTGCATGCGTGCTTCCAATTCGCGAATCTGCGCTTCCGTTAATCCCAAACGACGATAGTCGATGTAAGCGACGTAGATAGATTTGAGCGGTAACAGTGAGTGTTCATACGCGGTATTGTCGTCTTCCAGTTGACGCGAGAACTGATTCACCGGCGTCAGAAACCAACCGCCACACATTGGGAATGCACACTTGCGATAATCCGGTTTAACCAGATAAGTCGAGCCTTCATTAGGCGCCGGGCTGATGACATCTTGCGCGAATAGCCAGGGCGAAAAAGCGAGCAAACTGACAAGACACATTTTTAGCGAACGTGTTATTGACCAACGGAATAAAGATTTCATGATTGCTGTCCCTCGTTATAAAAATGATTGGGGTTAAAAAACCACCGTGGTGATAGCGGCGGTTGCCAGGCCCTTAGATGCTAGTCAATGAAATGCGGTAGCGCCTTCCGCTTATTTATTTGCACGACAGCAAACTGTAAAAAAATGTAGAAGTGTGATGAGCGGCGCATGACATTTGTCATTGGCGTTTAATGACATTCGCTACTGTCGTGGGTATGGCATCTGTTGCATTCTGTTCCTGAAGCCTGCTGTTGTGCCGCTGTGGCGACAGGCTTCGTCAACCCTTTATTTTGGCGGTTGCTTACGACCGCCTTTTTTACTAGTAACACGCTCTGCTGACAAAAGGTGTCAGTCGGCTGTGCGTATACTCATCGCCAGCCTGGCATTGGCATGGAATGCTTGGTTTTGTCAGTTAAGGGTGTTTTAATCATCGGCACTTCTGGTTAAACACGGGTTAGGGACTTATTTGTGAACGATAAAAGTGATCTGCTGGCGCAATTGCGCATTGACCACAATGACAAAAATGTTGAGAGCCATCGGTGGCGTTGGATTATCGGAGCCTTGGTTGTTGTACTTCTGGTGACAGGCGTTATCTGGTTCGTTACCAAACCTGATCCCCTGCAAGTGCGTGTGCAAATGGCGCGAATGGCCGTGATTGACCCAGCCTCCGCCAGCGTGCTGGACGCCACCGGTTATGTAAAAGCGCGGCGTTATGCCACGGTATCATCCAAGGTGACCGGCAAGGTGATGGAAGTATTGGTAGAAGAAGGGATGAGCGTGGAAAAGGATCAGATCGTTGCGCGCTTGGACGACTCAAACACACGCAAAACACTGGCACTGTATCAAGCGGAACTCGTGTCCGCCAAAACCCAGGTGGCGGAAACACGCGCACGGTTAACCGAAGCAAAATTAACCTGGGAACGCACGACCGAACTGGCGGACAAGCAATTGGTCAGCACCGCCGAACTGGATCGCGCAAAAGCCAATTACGATTCCTTGCAGGCGCAACTGGCCAATCGTGAAGCGGGTGTGGTGTTGGCGGAGCGTCGCATCGCCATTGAACAGCAATATCTGGACGACCTGGAATTACGCGCACCCTTTGCCGGTGTGGTCATCAGCAAAGATTCACAACCCGGTGAAATGATTTCACCGGTATCTGCCGGCGGCGGTTTTACCCGCACCGGTATTTGTACGCTGGTGGATATGGCCTCGCTGGAGATCGAAGTCGATGTCAACGAAGCTTACATTCAGCGCGTGCGTCCGGAGCAGGCGGTTCAGGCAACACTGGAAGCTTATCCGGACTGGAAAATTCCGGCGCGGGTGATTGCCATTATTCCCACCGCCGATCGGCAGAAAGCGACAGTAAGAGTACGCATTGCTTTTCAGGAACTCGATCCGCGCATCCTGCCCGACATGGGTGTGAAGGTTGCGTTTATGAGCGGTGAACCTGCCAGTCAGGGTGTCGCGCAACAACAGGGTATTCGTGTGCCGGCTTCGGCGGTAAGAACCCAGGGTGGCGAACGCATCATGTTTGTAGTGAAAGATAATATTGCTCACCAACGTGTTGTGCAGTTGGGCGGTAATTTCGGCAGCGAGATGTATGTCACCAGCGGCCTTAATCCCGGCGAGGATTACGTGGTGGAGATGCCGACCGATCTGGAAGACGGCGACCAGGTAATTTTTTAAGCGCGCCTTTTTTAACAATAGCGAGTTTTAACAATAACGATTTAACACACATCTAAATACAGTGGAGGTCATGGGCTATGTCCGCACCCGAATCATCGGAAGTACTGGTCAAGTTGCATCAGGTAGGCAAGTCCTACAAAAAAGGCAAGGAATTGGTCAAGGTGTTAGCCAATCTAAATCTCGATATCAAGCGCGGCGATTTTCTCGCGTTGATGGGACCATCCGGGTCCGGTAAAACCACCTTGTTAAATTTATTGGGCGGGTTGGACAGCCCCACCGAAGGTGAGTTGAGTATTGCCGGGCAGCGCATCGATAAATTTTCCTCGGCGCAATTGACCCGCTGGCGCGCGCGTCACGTGGGTTTTATCTTCCAGTTTTACAATTTAATGCCGGTGCTGACCGCCGAGCGTAACGTGGAACTGCCGCTGCTGTTAACCAATCTCTCCAAGAAAAAGCGTATGCAACACGTGGCGGCTGCGCTGGAACTGGTCGGCTTGAGTGAGCGCGCCAAACATTACCCCAGCGAATTGTCCGGCGGTCAGGAGCAACGCGTCGCCATCGCGCGTGCTATCGTGTCGGACCCGGATTTATTGTTGTGTGACGAACCCACCGGTGACCTGGACCGCGCCACAGCGGATGAAATTCTGTCGCTGCTGCAAGAGCTGAACGAAAAGCAACAGAAAACCATCATCATGGTCACCCACGACCCGCGCGCTGCGGACCACGCCAAACAGACCTTGCATCTCGATAAAGGCTCTTTGATCACAGGAGCATAACGATGAAATATCTCTACTTTATCTGGAAGAACCTGGGGCGCAAAAAAATGCGTACCTTACTGACGATTCTCTCGATCACCATCGCCTTTTTATTGTTTGGTTTATTGCGTACCTTGGGCGGTGCATTCGAAATGGGCACGGAATTATCAGGTGAAGATCGCCTGGCGACCATCCATAAAATTTCACTCATCCAACCTTTGCCCTTCAGCCATGTCACCAAGATTCAGGCTGTGGACGGTGTTGAAGCCGTGACCCACGCCAGTTGGTTTGGCGGTTACTATCAAGACCCCAAAAATCAATTTGCGCAATTTGCCGTAGAAGGCGAAAAATATTTTTCCATCTATAGTGACCTGATGACAGTACCGCAGGAACAGATGGACGCCTGGATGAAAAACCGTATCGGCGCCGTAGTCGGGCGCGCGACGGCTGATCGCTTTGGCTGGAAAGTGGGTGACCGGGTGCCGATTATCTCAACCATATTTCCACAAAAAAGCGGCAGTTATACCTGGGAGTTCGAGATCGAAGGTATCTATGACGTAAAAGACAAGCGCGCTGACAGCACCGCCTTTCTGTTTCATTACGACTACTACGATGAAGCAAAAAGTTTTGACAGCGGCACCGTCGGCTGGATTATTGTGAAAGTGGAAAACCCGGCAGAATCCGCGCGCATCGCCGACGAGATCGACAGCCAGTTCGCCAACTCCTTCGCGGAAACCAAAACCAGTAGCGAGAAAGATTTTGCTGCGTCCTTCGCCAAACAGTTTGGCGATATCGGTTTAATCACCAGTTATATCCTCGGTGCCGTGTTCTTCACCATGTTACTGGTCGCAGGCAATACCATGGCGCAATCGGTACGCGAACGTATTCCCGAATTGGCGATTTTAAAAACCCTGGGATTCTCCGACATCGCGGTGCTGAACATGGTGCTCGCCGAATCGCTATTAATTTCCTGCATCGGCGGCGCATTGGGATTAGGCGCCGCCTGGCTGGTCACCAGTGGCATGGCCGACCAGGTCGCTGCGTTTATGCCGGGATTTGTGATGAGTGCATCCGTGGTGACCCTGGGCATTGTGGTGATGTTATTACTGGGATTGCTCACCGGCATATTGCCCGCCTTACAAGGCATGCGCCTGAGCATCGTTAACGCATTAGGGAGACGCTGATCATGTTTAACGGTTTATCACAAATTGCCATCATCACAGGCATGAATCTGCGCAACCTGCCTCAACGTATCGGCACTTCATCAGTTGCGGTTTTTGGTGTGGCCTGTGTGGTTGGTGTATTAATTGGTGTGATGTCCATGGCCAGCGGATTCCAGCGCACCATGACCAACGCCGGCTCACCCACCACCGCCATTGTTATGCGCACTGGTGCCACATCGGAATTAAACAGCGGCATCAGCTACGAACAAAGCCAACTGATCGCCAACGCACCGGGTATTCAACGCGCCGACGGCGAGCCAATTGCCTCAGCAGAACTTTATGTGATCGTGGATTTAATCAAGCGCGCCACACAAAGTTCAGCCAACGTGCCTTTGCGTGGTGTAAACGCCAATGCATTCAAAGTGCGCGATAGTGTAAAAATTATTGAAGGCAGAAACTTTGAAGAAGGGCGCAACGAATTGATTGTTGGGCGCGGTGCTCACACACAATTTGCCAACCTCGATGTCGGTTCCACCATTAAATTCGGCCCAACAGAATGGACTGTGGTCGGCATCTTCAGTGCTGGCGGCGGCTTGTCAGAATCAGAACTCTGGTGCGACGTGCGCATTCTGCAAAACGCCTACCGGCGCGGCAACAGCTTTCAAAGCGTGCGCGTAAAACTCACCGACCCGGAAGCCCTGAGCGAATTAAAAACCGAACTCGCCTCCAACCCGCAACTGGATATGGACGCACAGTTGGAAACGGATTACCTCGCAGCACAAGCCGAACCCGTGAGCATGTTTATCAAAGCCGTTGGCTACCCGGTCGCCATCCTCATGGCGCTCGGCGCCATCTTCGGCGCGATCAACACCATGTACGCATCCGTTTCCACTCGCACCCGTGAAATCGCCACGCTACGCGCATTGGGATTCGGATCATTCCCTGTCGCCTTCTCCACATTGTTCGAATCCCTCGTGCTATCACTTATCGGCGGCGCCATCGGCTCGCTGGTCGTGTTCCTGCTATTCAACGGCTACTCCGTCTCGACCCTGAACTTCTCCAGCTTCAGCCAGGTCGTATTCGACTTCGCCGTCACCGCCGACTTACTGATTCAAGGCGTTTTCTTCGCCGCGATCATCGGCATCATCGGTGGGTTCTTCCCGGCGATACGTGCTGCGAAATTGCCCGTAGCCACCGCGTTGCGTGAGACGTGATGTAAAAGGAAGTGTGGAATGCGAGAAAGCGCCGTGTGAAAGCTCGGCGCTTTTTTGTTTTTGGTGATTATGTTTATCGAGGTTTTTATACAGTGTATTGAAAATCTGCCTGAAACCTTGCGCGTTTACCTTCCTATTGAGTGCGCGTTAATCTCCTTGCGTTTTTGGGAAAGCTGATTATAGTCAATGGGTTAACGGCTTCGTTGAGAGAGATAACGCGCAAAGGGTTGGAGGTTAACGCGCATGCGCGTTTTTGTTTCGGGGAAAGTTTTGGGGAATTAAAATTTTTCCTTTCAATATTAATGGGTTATCGGGTTTGCTTGAGGAAGGGTGTTAGGTGGGAAACGCGCATGCGCGATATGCAAGTGTTAAGTTTTAATAGCTGAGAATCATTAAGGGGAAAAATATGATTATTTTAAGTATAGGTATGTTGTTAATTGTTGTTGGTGCCGTATCTATTAGCTTTTCAGATCTATGCTGTGCTCTTAAGCTAAACGACGAAAGCCAGTGGAAAACTCTAGGTGCTCCAGTTGGAATCTCGTTTGCTGACCTTGGGAAAACTATTGGTGTATATAGTTGGGTACTTGGGTTCGGTTATGAGCAATCACATAATGCTGAAATCGTTAATTTGGGTAAGGCTGCTCTTAAAAAGGCATTATTCGCAAAATATACAATGATGTGGGGCTGTATATTTGTTGTGCTGGGTTTTTTCCTTGGGTTATTTGGTGGCTAGGTTTAACAAACCACACCATTACGCTGCCGCCGCTAGCGTCGGCGGGACGCTGAACTAGCGCCCATGTGCGGAACGTTATATGCCAGAGAAGCCCTGAGGATAAGTTATGACCGGAAAGTCAAATTTAGTTAATCTCGATGCGATGATTAAGCGAGCAGATTTTGCATTCAGTGAGGACGAAGGATTAACTTTTGAACAGTTCAATACCATACCTGCAAGAGAGTTAATTTCCGGGGGATTAACTGGCTCCATACTGCGAAAACCTGATTTCCAAAGAGAAACAAACCATTGGACGCCTGAGCAAGTCGAGTCTCTTCTTGAATGCTATATTCATGGCGACCTTATACCTTCCGTAATTTTGTGGAGATCACCATCATTTCTGTTCGTTATAGACGGTGGCCATAGGCTCAGCGTACTTAAGGCATGGATGGAAGATGACTACGGCGATGGACAAATTTCACACAAAATGTTCGGTCATGACATTTCATCGGAGCAAAAGAAGGCTGCAGATAAAACCAGAAAGCTTGTTAGGGAGCGCGTTAATACATGGGCATACTACAAAAGCCTCCAAGACAATGAGGAAGATATTACCCAGGAGCAAAGAACAAGACTCCTTACCTTAACTAGCCGAGGACTCCCTGTTCAATGGGTGCAGGGAAACGCAGACAAAGCAGAGACTTCATTTTTCAATATAAATATGAAAGGCACTCCATTAGACGAGTTGGAAGAGCTTCTACTTCGTAATAGAAAGAAGCCGGTGCCAATTGCTGCAAGAGCAATTATTCGATCTGGGCGTGGCCATAAATACTGGTCATCTTTCGCTCCCGAAATTGCAGAAAAAATTGAAAATGAAGCGAAGGATCTTCACAGGCTTCTGTTCAGCCCTGAAATAAAGAGGCCGATTAAAACTCTAGATTTGCCGCTCGGGGGCTCAAAGGGTGTTCGAACAGCAATCCAAGTTCTGATTGATTTCATACTATTTGCAAATCGTAAGCAGCAAGCTAGCGTTCCAACAGTCGAGTCATTTCCTGACGATCTTGAAGGATTGGATACTGTTGCAACGATGAAGAAGGTAACAGCCCTTGCTTCAAGAATAACTGGGAACGATAAAGGTAGCTTAGGCCTGCATCCGGCAATTTATTACTATGGCCCAACTGGTCGACATTCAACTCCTATGTTCTTGGGGGCTTCATCACTGATTGCGGAAAAACTGGCTAATAACGACAAGCATTTCTTTCAGAAGTTCACAAAAGTCCGCGCCGACCTAGAACATGTTCTAATTCAGCATAAAGATTTAATTGCAACTATTCTTCAGAAGAACATTAGCAAGTACCGCGTTCCAAGGTATCACTTGTTTTTGGACAGCATCATTAATGCGCTGTCGAACGGCGAGTCTGTAGATGAGCAAATCATTATCAAGCTCTCTCAATTGGAAGGAAAAATTATTGCCGGGGACTTTGTGAAAAACTCGACGAAGCTCGGCGATGAACAGAAGAGCAAACTCTTTATTAATGTCGCATTAATCCATGGCATTAAATGCCCAATATGCTGCGGATATATTGATACAGAAAAATCTGTTTCTTACGACCACGTTGTTAGAGTTCGTGAGGGCGGAATTGGGTCTGCAGACAACGGGCAACTTACGCATCCGTACTGCAATCAATCTATAAAGCAGTAGGCATATAACAAAGTCCTGCAGTCGGACAAAATCATAGTTTCATGCCTTTGCAGAATTCGCAAAAGGCACTCCACTATGATTTCGCCGCTAAGGAACGACGTTAACTAAAAGGAAGGTCATGAAGAACTTACTGGTAATATTACTGATGTCGCTTTCTGCCTACGCAATGAGCGATGATTTCTTTTGGAGATTAACTGATGGATCTAAAGCTCCCGAAACTGAAAACCAAAAAAGTATCAAAGGATTTGGTGGGTGGCTTATAGTAACGTCGGATAAAGACTGGGAAGAAAAATGGAATACCCCAAGAGAGCATGTTCCGCATTTTTCTGAAGCAAGTGAAGTAAAAATAGGTGAAGAGCTAACAATTCTACCTTTTTTTGCCAATCCAAAATTGGATAAATCATCTAATTTTGAGCTTGTATGCACAATTCAAGTTGAAAAGCCTGATGGCACCTATTCAATAAACGAAAAAAATACTCCATGTGCCTCCGGAAAAATGGAAATGGACCCTATGTCCATATTTTTGACCCAGACCGTTGTGAGGTATATAGGTGAAAAAGGTGATCCTTTTGGTGTTTGGACTATTCATTTTGAAATCAAAGACGTAAAGCGAGGTGTGTCAGTGCCTCTAAAAACGTCTTTCAAGCTGGTTGAGTAATAACTGATCAACCATCGTTCGCTTCGCTCTCTGGACCGCCTTTGGCGGCCGTTTACCTTAACGTTCGGGCGTGTGGGAAACAAATGGCTACGACCAAAATAAAGACTAAATTCGATAGGCCTATAATCTTCCGAACCTGCGACAAGATCGTGTACGAGTCCACATTGAAAAGCGGTGAAATCTGGATGAGGTCGAGTCGCTACTACCGTAATATTGAGAATCTTGCGCGCCAAGATAAGTCTGAAGGCGTAAATGGTACACAGGTCCTTTTCCCCCTCCATTTTTCGCCAGATTCCGCGCAGGGAATCCGTTGGGAGGGAGAAGGCTCAGTGGGGCAAGAAATCATTCCTCACTACATAATGTCGATGCATGGCACCAGTATTGCCGAGAGCGTTCGAAAAGGCTTCGGCGGTTTCACGCTCGGTATAAGCTGCATCGCTGATCTTGCCGCAGAAATAATCTATAAAACGTCGCAACAGTTGTCTGTCCACTCCTATCGGTTTGGTCAGGTTGCATATCAAAGAACCGCCCTCTGTCAATCATACTCGGCGCATGGAGCGGCGATCGAACTCACAGGAAATCCTCAGTGTACGTCAAGTCCGTAAATACAGATGTCCTTCGTAAAGATCCCGTAGAGCCTTTTATTTCCCAAGATGAATGGAGAATAGTGATATTCCCAACGAACTATTTGAATAACGATTGGCAGGAGCCATTAAAGATCAATGTCGACCCCAAGCATTTCTATCCCTATATTGAGCCTTAGGTTGCCGGGTAAAAGTACCCATACAAGCGTTGCAGTCTGACGCCAAAACCTCCGTATTTTTGTGTTATTCAATGCGCCCAAACATTAATACAAAAACACTTCGCCTTCGGCGCAGCTGAAGCGGACGTTAATACACAATCAAGTCAGAGATTATGCGAATTTCTGTGATTAAAGGTATTACCAGAAATATTGCCCATTTCGCATTGAGCGGAAGTGCCTACGGAGCACCTGAAAGAACATTGGATGAGCGTCGATCGGGCTTAGAGTTGAAAGTTGCTATATTGGCCGGAGAACCCCTGAGCTTCCCCATGAAGTCATGTTCATGCAGTCTGCATCAGAGAAGCTGCTTTCAATACTCCGCTCGGCCGGCATCAGCCACGCGGATGTTCAATATGCATTTGCCGAGTTTTATTTCAAGGGGCAATGTAGGGGTGCGGATAAGTGTGTCGTTACGATCAAACTCAAAGATGGTCGTAGCGTCAGCGGGGCTCATCTGAATAATACATTTGGCCGTTAACAATTAGCAGAATAGCGACACTTATACAAAGGCATTTGCACCTGGTGTGACACACACAGGCTGAGAACTTCGCGAAGTAAGCTTGCGTACTTGATCAGATTTTTAAAAAAACTTAAAGGGTTATTTCAGAAAGCTTTATACCATAGAGGATCAGTAGGTTCAGGCGTGACAACAGAACAAGAAAAAGCGTTTCGCGAAAAAGGTTGTATTTATATTCCCGGCGCGCTGGAGAAAAACGTGGTTCAGCCGGTTAAGGATCATGTGCTCAAAGAACTAAAGAGGCTGAATATCTGGTCGACGGGGAGAGTTCTGTCCCAAAAATTAAAAGGCGTCCCGGTGTTCCAACAAACTGGAAAACTGGGTCAGTTGATAAACTATCCCGACTTAAATGAGAAGCTTGTTTCGCAAGAGCTGTATTCTGATATGTGCATATTGGCCGGCGCATCATTACAGGCCCAGATTGGCCAACTGCTCATTTCGTTACCGCATCAAGTTGCTTGGACGCTTGAGGGATTAAACTGGCATCGTGATATTTCTACATCTCCGTTGAGGGGGATTCCGGGGGTTCAAGTTTTCGTTCTATTGGATACTGTGGCAGTCAATGGAGGAGCAACCTTAGCGTTGGTCGGCTCACACAGGTTGAAAAACCAATCTCAAGCAAAGGAGGGGATATCAGTGCTCACGAGTCATGGTGTAAACCATAGTGTCAATATTGGTGGGGTCGAGCTATCGATTATGGAGATGTCGGGTCGACCGGGAGATGTCTACCTGATGGATATGCGGGTTCTACATACGCCTTCAATCAATGCAACCAGAAACGTTCGATTAATGGCAACAGCACGGTACTTTGCAGAATAATGGCGATATTCAGGATAAATTAGACGGTCAAAAATAGATCTGGCAATCATCCTTCAAATGGTTAACTTTAGAGCGCGAGCTTGGCGTGGCGGTCAGCGGTACTCTGTGTCAGAGCCTGTGGTGGTAAAAGATGGCAAGTATTTCGCAAGGTAGATCAGGCCTTCGCGGCGCTGCTTACATTATGCGGCTTTGCGGGCTTCGCTAAGCGCACCTTTGCGCAACATGCGTGCAATATAAGCATTAAACACTCAGGACATCTCATCACATGAACAACCATTATTCATTTATCGGCGGCTCCGAAGGGGCTTGGCAGGTCGTCAGCTGTGAAACTGTCATTGGTGCGCCTCTTGAAACGGTACAGAGGGTCAATGTCGTTAATATGCCCTCAATTAATTTGGCCGAACGTGGCACCTGGGTGCTTCAAGGTTTTACAAGCAATGTTCGGTACGCCGAACGGCATGAAATAAACCAGCTTCGCGCAAAACAGGAAGATTTGAATCGTCCAGCGTCATCATGCGCTGCGCTCATTCCAATTAAAAAGTCCGCCGAGTGGTGGGCCATGTCCCAGGATGAGCGACGCGAAATTTTTGAAGCACAGTCACACCACACAGAAATTGGCCTGGCATATCTTCCCGAAATCGCACGACAATTACATCACTCACGTGATCTCGGCGAGCCTTTCGATTTCCTAACCTGGTTCGAGTTCGCTCCAGAGCATACTGACTTGTTCAATAAGCTATTGGTTCAGTTGCGCTCGTCAAAGGAGTGGGAGTACATCGAGCGCGAGATAGATATTCGACTTGTAAAAAATGTTTAACAAAAAATTCAACTCACTAGCTACGCTGGCTGAAGCCGTTACGTGCGTTAAACGCTGAAATCCATTCATGTTCGAATGTTAGCGTAAACCTATTCGCAAAAGGAGAATTTATGAAATTTGATATGTCAATTACTGATAACTATGCATCCTTCATCGATAAGGATTCAGGTGTAGCTGTATTCGTAGACTCTTTCGACAATCAAGAATTTGAGGTACGAATTGGGACCATTAATGAATCAGAACCTGCAGGCAGCATTTTCGCAGAAACAAGCGAAGAGCTGAATGCCAAGCTGGCCGCTCTATTTTCAGCACACACAGGAGAGAAATAATGGGAATTTCAATAAATGAAATATCTGTTTTAGAAACTGTGCTGAATGAAAAATTCTCAAAGGAACGTCTAAAGTTTAGGATGGTTTGGGTTGTGCCAGATGGCAGATCCTTTTGGAAATCTAATCAGTCTTAGTGGTCCCCTTGGATAAAAGGAGTCATTTAATGGAAATTACCAACCCAGTGGTAGAAGCTCAAATGCTTATTCGTCGGCCAGTATCCGATTGCTTTGAGGCTTTTGTAAATCCGGAAATTACTACGAAATTCTGGTTTAAAAAAGCAGTGGTCGCCTTGCGGTTGGCAAAAAAATACGCTGGTATTGGGAAATGTTCGGCGTTGGTGATTCGCTCACGGTTAAAGAATTTGAAGAAAATCGCCGGATACTGATCCAGTGGGAATCTGATCCAACAACAGTTGAATGGCGTTTTGAAGCCCATGGACATGAAGCTACGTTAGTAAAAATATCTAATTGGGGTTTCCCTGGAGATTGCGACAGTGTGTTACCTCAAGCAATTGATGCCAAGGGCGGTTATTCAATGGTACTCGCGGGGCTCAAAGCGTGGCTTGAATATGGAATTGAGCTCAATTTGGTTCGCGACCAGTTTCCAAGTGATCACTCAGTTTAATTACCGCTGATTTAATCAGCCTATTAATTAGAATCAACTTAAGGAGACATATGATGAAAAGTAATCCTGTTGTTCATTTCGAAATTTATGTTGAAGACATGACTCGCGCTAAAGCGTTTTATGAGGCTGTATTCGAAACCAGACTTGAGCAGATGCCCAATCCGACTCCCGAGATGGAGATGGACATGTGGTTCTTCCCCATGGATAAAGATACCGGGATGAGCAGTTACGGCGCGGGTGGCATGCTGATCAAAATGGACGGCTTTACACCAGGCGGTGGTGGTACTCTGGTTTACTTTGGTTGTGATGACTGTGCGGTGCAAGCTGCTCGTGCTGCGGAGCATGGAGGCACTGTTTTTCAAGAGAAAACATCCATCGGCGAGCACGGTTTCTGCGCCGTAGTCCGTGATACGGAAGGTAATCTGATTGGGTTGCATTCAATGAAATAAGTCTATTGATTATATGGATCAGGTTGTATTTTTTTGATGATCAAGCAGGTTATTTGCGATACCTTTAAAAGGAAAAGTAACATACCTCAACCAATAGATTCTTTTCCTTTAAACCTCTTGTGTATATGTAATGCTATGAGTCGATATATAAAACAACGTGATTTTGTGAAAATTTTATTCTTGTTTTTATTATCTGTAATGCCTAAATCCGTGTTCGGCAGCTGTCTTATTGGCCAAAATCTGCTGACCAACGGTGAGGCGATAAGTATAAAGATCAGTGAGCAGAGGATAGCCACTGGAGCGGTGACGTATTTTATTTCCCTTCCAGAGCTTCACAATGGAGAATCTTTAACCGGCGCGTATCTTAAAATCGGAGATCTGGTAAATGATGAGGCTTTAATTCCATTAAAAGCGGAGCGTTTGAAGGAAGGCTATATGACTCATGTGATCTTGCAACCAGCATTTGAAAGTGGGGCCTATCTGACAGCGATGTATGGAAGGTGTAATAGTCTTGGCAAGACCGTAAGAGTTCGCACCAAAACGCCTAAATAATTGGCGCGGTGACGCAAAAATTACTTGCTCGGAAATATATTTGATATGAAATTCTACCTTCTCGCATTCTTATATCTATTCGTTTTCTTCGGATCGATATACGGCTTGTTCGTAAATGAATTGAATATTGGGTTTGGAGCAGACTCGGCCTTCAACTATTCGTTATCAGGATGGATCAAGAATCTAGTCTGCATATTTGGTTTATTGTTGGCGGGTGCCGTGTCTACCTGGCCCATAGTCAGTGCAGTTTACAGAGCATTGAAAGGGTCTACTCAATGATTGAAGCCAGCACATTGCTGGAGCATCACAGGCAGGCTGTGTAACAAATTACGCGAAAGCGATATTCATGCTTCCTGCTTTTTTTTTGAGATGAAAGTTATCGGAATGTTGTGCCTATTGTCTGCTAACTCAGCTCTTGCTGAAGTCGAACTCGTCAAGGTCGAAAAATCTGAAAATTCAACACCGCTGATCCTTCCCTGGCAAAGCTTGCATCCGCATTTATGGCTGCAAGAGTATTAAGAGATGCCCTTAAAGCTGATTCGCAGGCTCAGCCGCGTAGGCCTCATGAAGCAGTTCGATAAACGGCTTTGCTTCTGCGATAACGGTAGAAGCAATCGCGGTAACTGCAATGCCGGGAGTCCATGAGTTCATTACGGCGGCGCCGGACAGTTTCCTGAATCGTTCTAGGGTGATGGCTTCATGACGCTGGGGAATATTGAGGTGATCCAGTTGCCGCTGGACTATGCCCATCATCGTGCCCTTCAACATGGCGGCCTTTGGCCAGATAACCGTTTCATTATCCCAAAAAACAAGATTCCATATGGTGGCCTCGCTCAATCGCCCTTGACGGTCTATAAACGCTGCGTCATCGAAACCTTGACGTATGGCTTGATGCAGATAATAAGTTTTGCCGACTTCGCCGACATGTTTTATCTCAGCCAGAGGTCTTTCATGATTCACTGCGCTTAGCCTTAACGGACCGGCGGGTCCATGAGATGGCGCGCCTGTGCGGACGAGCACGGTTGGCTCCACATCCATGCTGGCTCCCGTAAATTCGCCGCTACGCGAAAAGACGCTGACTGTTAACGACTGGTCTTTCGGGCCGGCATCAACTGCTGTTTTGATGTAGGACAGTAGTTGGTCATCAGGTAGTGTTCTTCCAAAAAATTCTCTGGATGCTTCACGCAGGCGATTTAGGTGAAGATCCAGCCCTTTGATCTTACGATCTCGCACCTGCATTGCCGTAAAGTGGGCAAATCCCGCAAAAGCCACGGGAATCAACTCTGAAAGGGTGGCTGGGTGGCCATTGATATGGGCTTGGTAAGTACTGGCTTCTATAGACATCTCGTTGGCTCCTGATTGAATTCATAGTAAAGAGTCACTACCCTAAACCCTGACAGCGCTGTGAGGGTCAAGGGGAGAGCAAAATGAAAATAGGTGAATTGTCGAAGCGCACCGGCGTGAGTATTCGGATGCTGCGCTACTACGACGCAGAAGGGCTGCTGAAGTCGACGCGCACCGCAAGCGGGTATCGCGATTACGATCCAGATGAGGTGAAGACTGTCGAACGTATTAAATTGCTTGGCTCGGCTGGAATGACTCTTGCGACGATCCAGCAGTTTTTACCTTGTGTGAGAGGTGAAGGTCCGGTCTTTGAGCCCTGTGATGAGTTACGCGATATTTTGCGCGAGCAGATTCATATTGCTAATCAGAAGGCGGCGAAGCTTGCTGAAAGCAGAAAGACCCTGGAACATTTTCTGCGCGAAATAGAACGTTAAAGAAAAAATAAATCGGTAAGCTATTAAGAGGCGCTACTGGCAACAAGATAGAAGCCTTATCTGTGGAGGTATAAAACCAGCATGACTTACGATGAGTACAATGAATTTTGTGGCTCTCTGCCAGTGACTTCCTACGTTAATCAATGGGGTGGCTCTCATGTGTGGAAAGTAGGAGGAAAAGTTTTTGCAATCGGTGTACCAACGAAATTGAATAACCTTGCTGTGTCCTTTAAAGTGTCGGAGCATAATTTTGAGGTATTAAAAGATCAGCCAGGTTTTAGGCCAGCGCCTTATTTGGCTTCTCGCGGCATGAAGTGGATACAGCAGTACGAGATTTCAGAAAAACAGGTAGATGAGTTCAAATATTACATCAAAGAGTCTCATCGCATTGTTTCGCTGGGGTTACCCAAAGCGAAGCAGAGAGAACTTGGCCTGAATCAGAATTAATGGTGGTAGCTTGCGCTACCTGGAACCTAAACGGAATTGAATGATGATGATTGGATTGTTAAGGAAGGTGTTATTCGGCGTTTCGATTTCTTTGTTATTTATTGTTACGCTTTTCTTTGTAGGTGTATGGTGGCCGCTTGAAGAAGTTGAACCTGTTAGAAACACTTCACCTATAGCAATTGTTAACGCTTCTGTTATTGATCTTTACTCTGGTGAAATACTCCCAGAGCAGACAATTCTTATTGAAAATAAAAAAATAAAATCTGTCGGTCAATCGCAAACAATAGACCTTTCAGATGGCACTATAAAAATAAACGCGCGCAATCAGTATGTCATGCCAGCTTTATGGGACATGCACACCCACATCTATAAAGTTACACCGCTTTTGGATTTACCGTTATATGTTGCCTATGGTGTGACCAATGTAAGGGATATGACGAGCTGTCCGAAACAAGGTGATCCCTTTGCTTCATGTCCGGAGGATCTTAGACGCTGGAATCAGGCCGCTGTTAATGATCAGCTCGTTGGGCCGCGCATACAGGGGATTTCAAGCTGGCAACTTAATGGTCCTGGCATTCACGAACGCATGAAAGATCTGCCGGATTTTTTTGGTACGTCGAATGCTCAACAAGCCAGGGAGTTTGCCCGTTATTATGCGGGAAAAGTCGATGCCCTGAAAATCTATAACTATATACCGAGGGATGCCTACTTTGCGGTGGTAGATGAGGCAAGAAAGGTGGGGTTGGATGTCGTGGGTCATCGCCCTCATGCCGTTAGTGCAATCGAAGCGGCACAGTCGCAAAAGAGTATTGAGCATGCTCGTTTTATTTTGCATGAATCATTTCCTGGTAGTCGGGAATTGCGAGAGTCGGCAGAAAAGGGCGAGTGGAAAGAGGATCGGCGCCGGATGCTGGATGAGCATGATCCGCACATGGCATCCGCCATATTCAAGGCTATGAAGGACGCGGGAACATGGTATGTGCCGACGCATCTTACCCGCAGGGTCGATGCTTATGGCGAAGAGCCTATCATTTTGAATGACCCTATCATTAAATATTTACATCCGTTAATGAAATGGCAATGGCTGGAGGATGTTAATAAGGTCATCAACGAAGAACCGTCTGCTGAAGCGCGTCAAACATACCGGGACTTTTACCATAAAGGTCTTGAGCTCACTGGCGACGCTCATCGCGCAGGTGTAAAAGTCCTGGTGGGGACCGATTATATTGTGGCTGGCATAACGGTTCATCATGAGATGGAGCAATTGACTATGGCTGGCCTGACACCTCTTGAAGCGCTTCGTGCCGCGACTATATTGCCGGCCGAATATTTTGGGCTGCAAAATGAGTATGGCAAGGTTGCACAAGGCATGAGTGCAGACCTTATGCTGTTGCGGAAAAACCCATTGGAAGATATCAGGAATTCATTGTCCATCGAATCGGTAATATTTAATGGCAATCTTTACGATAGGGCGCGTCTGGATGATATAGAAGGGCTGGTTGAGAGGAGGGCCAATAGTTGGAGTATCGCTTGTAAAATACTGTGGGCGTTTATTAAAAACCCTGTCGGATATTAGCTTTTTGTCGTGGCATATTACACCGTCGGCCAATATGCTGGCAGCGCTAGTTCAAGCACAATGATTCGTAACGACATCAACACCACGGAATACCTTTATGACGAGCCTTAATCCTTACGTCCGCGAAGCAGGTGTGGGGCCGGGAGTTGTCTGCATCCATTCAAACGCCAGCAGCTCAACGCAATGGCGCGGCCTCATGGACCTGCTATCCAGTGACTATTGCGTGCTTGCCCCCGATTCGTATGGTTCCGGAAAGAGTCCCGATTGGCAGTCTGACTGCGAGATCACTCTACAAGATGAAGTTAACTTTCTTGAGCCGGTATTTGCGCGCGCCGGTTCGCGTTTCACTCTTGTCGGCCACTCCTACGGTGCGTGTGTTGCGTTGATGGCAGCATTGGCAAATTCAGAGCGTATTCGCGCCGTTGCGGTATACGAGCCCACCTTGTTCAAGCTCGTTGATGCGGAGAGTCCTCCACCCAATGGAGCAGATGGCATTCGCAATGCGGTGTTCGCCGCAGGTGCAGCATTGGACGTTGGGGACCGGGACGCCGCAGCCGGACATTTTATTGATTTCTGGATGGGGCCCGGCAGTTGGCTCACCATGCCGCCCCAGCGCAAGCCAGCGATCATCGCTTCTATCGCAAACGTTATGCGTTGGTCCCATGCGCTGTTCACCGAGCCTACTCCGGTCGATGCCTTTGCCGCCCTGGATGTGCCGATTCTTTATATGCTTGGCGGTTCTTCTCCCGAATCTGCTCATGCGGTGGCAAGAGTATTAATTCCCGTTTTGCGCAACGCTCGCGTCGTAGAGTTTCCGGGGCTGGGCCACATGGCACCGGTAACGCATCCGGAGGTTGTCAACGCTGAAATTAAAAAATTTCTGAGCGAGATAAAATCAGAACTGGGGTAAAACATAAAGCGTCGTTCGGTTAATGGGTGATAATGTGATAGGCGGTCCCACTGGCTGGATATAAAGGCCCTCCCAATATTTAATGGCAGGGCTGTACTTTTATATGGTTATTTTTATTTGTAGTTAGAATATAGCGTTAATGTAACTTAAAATTCTTACACCACTTCAGTTTCATTTTTTTCTATAGACCCGGCTGGCTGAATGGCTCTACTTTTGTACCTGCTAAAGCAGTTAATCATATTGATATAAGCAGCGGCATTTTTTCCACCAAGCAGGACGTAACCAACAGCTTCAGAAAATTCGAAAGTCTGTTCCAGTGACCAATTTTGATTGCTATCCATGGTCGTAAAATTCGCATTTTCAAGACGAAGGTATTCACCATTTTGGTTAAATAGAAATATGCAAATTCCATCACCGTTCATTGATTCTGCTTCAATAGTCAGTTTATAAATAGGTATTATCGAATGTAACAGGATAGCGTTGTAATCTGATATGGATGGGTCATTGAGAATTGATATATTTTGGTGGTTGGAAGCGTTTGGAGGAAAGTATTGAAAAAGTTTAACGAGCTCTTGAGTGGCACCACCAATACTCTTCAATTTCAATGTGCCTACCGCAGGCTTAATGGTCGCGGGAGTATGTTCCGGTAGCCATGTCAATGTGAGTGGATTTTCGACGCTGGTGTGTGTGGAAAATTTATTGGCGATAATTTTCGTATTCATAGTATCTCCTTTAATTAGAACGTTAGGTTGGCGCATTAATTATCTGAAATTTATCAACTAAGCTTTATCGGCTAGATTTCACTGCTGCACTAAGACTACTCCAAACTTACGACGAATAACATCATCCATATGCTTACCAAAAATATTATATTCAACATTGATAAAAAATAGGTTTGCTAGTGATTTTTTTATGAAAAGAGTGGCTTTCCGCGACGGACAGATCTTAATATAACGTTTTGGCGCCACCGATTGTTTAGTTCCTGATAATTTCGTTGCATCGATAGTGAGATAGATATGACACCCGGAATCAATGTTGCCAGGCAAAATAAAATTGTTCATCGCGTTCATGAATATACGCATGATGCATCAAGTGAATCCTACGGGTTGGAGGCGGCGGATAAGTTGGGCGTGCCAGGCGCACAGGTTTTCAAAACCCTGGTCGTGGCACTTGATAGCAAAGAGCTGGCCGTCGGCGTAATTCCTGTTTCATCTATGCTCAGCATGAAGCTTATCGCGAAAGCTGCCGGTGCTAAAAAAGCGGCTATGGCTGACCCGGCAGATGTGGAACGCTCAACGGGATATGTCTTGGGTGGCGTGAGCCCGCTGGGTCAAAAGAAGCGGCTCAAAACCATTATTGATTCCTCGGCGGAGAAGTTCGCCACTATCTACGTCAGCGCCGGTCGCCGGGGACTGGAGATAGAATTAAGTCCGATGGATCTTAAAAAATTATCAAATGGTGTGTTTGCTGAGATATGTCAGTAACCTGTTTCTCATATTATGGCGTGAGCCAGGTGGTGGGCTCAGTCATCTCATTAAAGAAGGTGTGCCGATGTCCAAGCATAGAATTTTTGAAATGCCCTTTGCAAAAGTTTATCCAATGTATATTCAAAAGGCTGAACGAAAAGGCCGGACTAAGGAAGAAGTTGATAAGATCATTTGTTGGTTGACGGGTTATAGCGAGGCAGGTTTGCGAAAGCAGATCGATGCGGGAAAAGATTTTGAAACGTTTTTCAGCGAGGCACCAGCCATCAACCTTAATGTATCGCTTATTAAAGGCGTTGTGTGCGGTATTCGCGTTGAAGAAATCGATGATCCGCTGATGCAAAAGATTCGTTATCTCGATAAGTTGATTGATGAGCTTGCAAAGGGTAAGGCGATGGAGAAAATTCTCAGACAATGAGAGCCTTGTCCCCTAATTAACTACCCATTTCTCATTTTCCGGGGTACGCCAATGAAATCACGTCCCAAAGCCTTATTTATTTCTCATGGCGGCGGTCCCCTGCCGTTGCTCGGTGACGCGGGACACCAACAAATGGTTTCCTGTTTACAAAACATCGCGGCAAGTATTGCTCGTCCCGAAGCCATACTTGTCGTCAGTGCACATTGGGAAGAAAGTGTACCTACCATTACTGCCCGCCCGAATCCTTCGCTAATCTATGATTACTATGGTTTCCCTCCGGCGTCTTACGAAATTCAATATCCCTGCGCCGGCGAATCGGCGTTGGCTCTTGAGATTTATAAGTTGCTTGAGCAGCAAGGCATCAATGCAAAGCTGGACGAGGTGAGGGGGCTTGATCACGGTGTCTTTGTACCTTTAAAGATCATGTACCCGGAAGCTGATATCCCTTGCGTACAATTGTCTCTGGTAAATACCTTGGATGCTGCGTTTCACATCCGCTTGGGTAATGCGCTGGGACGTTTGGCGGATAAGAATGTGCTGATTATGGGGTCCGGATTTTCGTTCCATAATATGAGAGCATTCTTTGGACCGACCGACACTGAGTCGCATCGCCTCAATGAGGCGTTTGAGAATTGGCTGCACGATGTGTGCAGTGATCAGGATCTGTCGGAGCAGCAAAGGCAGGCGCTATTGGAGCATTGGGCTGATGCACCGGGCGCGCGTTATTGTCATCCCAGAGAAGAGCATCTTTTGCCACTCCATGTATGTTATGGCGTGGCCCAGTCGCCCTGCACCAAAATTTATAACCTTGAGATTCTAGGTAAAAGATCGAGCATGTATGTGTGGTAAATCCGCTAACAGGCTATTTTAGAATCGCACCAACATCAATGAACTATTGAGGTGCAATATGTTTTTGTATCTACTCGATCTTGCCGGTGTCGCTGTGTTTTCAATCAGCGGTGTGTTGGCGGCCCGCGACCGGGGTCTCGATCTTATCGGTGTCATTGTGGTAGCTGCCATTACGGCGATTGGTGGTGGTACGCTCCGCGATCTCTTATTGGATCGCCATCCGATATTTTGGGTGACCGATGCCTCTTACCTGACGGTCATCATTGTCTCCGCCGTCATGACCATTATTTATGTACGCAAATGGCCACCGCCCGGCGTCATTCTTCTTGTGGCGGATGCGCTGGGATTAGCGTTATTCGCACTGTCGGGTGCACAATATGCCGAAGCGGCGCAATGCCCTCCGCTGATCATCATAATCATGGGTACAATGACAGGCGTCATGGGTGGCATCATCAGAGATGTGATTACCGCGCGGGTACCATTAATTTTGCAGCGGGAAATCTATGCGACTGCAGCTATCGCAGGCATTTCTGTTTATTTGCTGTTGCAAGCCATCGACGTGCCGCGTGTAGTTTCGTTCGGCGGTGGCATGGTGACGGTGGTGGTATTGCGACTGATCGCTATTCGATGGAATCTTCACTTGCCAGTTTTTCGTAACCGCGAATAGGAGGAGCATTGTCAAAGATATAATGAAAACAAGCTTCACATTGACGGACTATAATAGCTACGCGTCGGGTGACGCATAAACAATAAGTACATCAGTGGTATTGAATATGGAGAATTTCTTTTTTCTGCTTTTTGGAGCCATTTTACTCATGGCTTCCTATATGTTTTATAAAAAATCCGTTGCGCGCAAACGATCCCGGTGGATCGACCGCTTTCCGTTTCCAGCAACGATCACCACTAAAATCTTACAAGCCTACCCACATTTAACCGATCAACAAGCCGCTCTGGTCATCAAAGCGCTACGTGAGTATTTCCAATTATGTAACGTGGCCGGTAAACGCGTTGTTTCCATGCCGTCCCAGGTTGTTGATCTTGCCTGGCATGAATTTATTTTGTTCACTCGACAGTATCAGCAATTCTGTAACAAAGCCCTTGGACGGTTCTTGCATCACACGCCAGCAGAAGCAATGAAGTCACCAACCGTCGCCCAGCAAGGCATTAAAACGGCGTGGAAGGTTGCCTGTGCGCGGGAGCATATCCATCCGAAATCACCCCATCGTTTGCCGTTGCTGTTTGCAATAGATGCTGAGTTGAATATCCCTAATGGATTCAAATACGCGCTCGACTGCAGAGGTTCCGACAAGGGTGACTATTGCGGCTCTCATATCGGCTGCAGTAGTTGTGCGGGCGGATGTGCGGGTGGTTCGGGTTGCAGTAGTGGTTGCGGTGGAGGAGGAGATTAAACGTAATAAAAAGCCCCGCCAACTCGTGCTGGCGGGGCTCTCTTATAACAACAATAACCGACTAATTAATTACACTGATTCTGCAACACGCACGCTTGAATGCTGTTGGAGAAGAAGTAATTCACCAGGTTATCTTCATTCACGGACCAAGCCATAACACCGCGCAAATCCGGGTAGGTTTTTGCGGGAGTGTAGCCACTGCCGCAATCGCCGGAACGCAAACAGCGCAATGCTGCTTTCACAACGGTCGGGTCGGTGTAGCCGCTGCCGGCAGCGCTGGGCGCACTGGAAGCGGGTAAGCCGATGACGATCTTGTTGGCGGGCAGACCTTGATAGTTCACGCCGGTGTTGGCGATGGGGAAGCCTTCGATCAGTGCTTCGGTCCAGGCGACCAGGGCATCCTGCGTGGCAGAGTTATAGAAGCTGCCGTTCAGGCCGGGCATGCTGCCGGTGTTGTAGTTCTGCATTTGTACCCAGGTAATCTCATTGCGCAGCGCGTTCATCAGCGGCAGGTAAACACCCCAGTTGATGCTGCCTTGCCAGTTGGCCGGAAGCATCGCACCGATGGTGTGAGCCGTTTCCGGCGCCATGGTCACCATGAAGTCCGGGCCGTAATGCGCTTTGATTCGCTTGATTGCGCGCACGAGGTGGTCCGCTGAGTATTGCGGATTGGTTTCGTTGATCAATGCGTTCGGTGCGGTATGCAGGCCTTTTTCAGTATCGATATCGATACCGTCCAGATTCCACTCATCGGCAATCGCAATAAATGAATTCACGAAATTATCTTCGTGAGCCATGCTGGTCAGCGCCAGCGGCGTGGTCGCCCCACCGATGGCTAACAATACTTTTTTACCCTGGGCCTGAGCCGCGGCAACCTGAGCTGGCGTCGGGTTATTTTGGGTAAAGTCAGCATTGGTCAGGGTGAGTGAACCATCAGCATTGATGCGTGGGAAAGAAATATTCAGCACGGTGTAATTGGGAATCGTGCTGGGCGTGAGCAACGGCCAATGCCAGTTTTCCCAATACCCGACCAACTCACTGTCACCGGTAGGTGCGACGCTGCTGGAGCTGGAAGACACACTGGAGCTTGAAGAAACCACCGAGCTAACCGAGCTGGATGATGAACTGCTCGGTACAACGCTTGACGAGCTGCCGCCACTGCAAGAACCGCCCGCAGACCAGGCCGAGGTCCAGTAGGTACCGGTACCCGGCGCATAAGCCCAGGCCGCCGTTGACGAACACCAGCCGGGAATATCGCAGGTGTAATTAGCACCGGCATTAGTCACAACCTGACCCAATGTGTAGCTGGTACCTGCGGCATATTGCGGGCAAGAACCGCCCCCGGTGCTGCTCGATGAGCTGGCCACGATAGACGAGCTTGAGCTGCTGACGATACTGCTGGAAGAAGAGCTGACAACCGAGGACACCGAACTGGATGAGCTCGTCACGCCATCACAAGCACCATTATCCGCCCAATGTTGCCATTGGCCGGAGCTGGTGGTGGGGTTGTTGTTTTGCGTCCAATAATTTGCGGTGTAACCGCGATTATTGTGTTTAACCTGATTGCCCTGCGTGTACACAGTGCTGCTGCTCCAGGTGGGGCGGCTACTGCAATCGACGGCGAATACATTCGAAGAGAGAAAGGCTGTCACTAACAGCCCTCCCAGTGCGAGGGTGGTTTTCATGGTATTGACCTTTTTGATTTGAATTTTACTTTGAAATTATTGTGTTACTGCCGTAAAGCCGATTCAGCATATTTACCGTGTGTTCACAATGCAAGCAATCGGCGGAACAAATATGATTTAAGTCACTAGATAAAAGCGAAAAGCATTTTTCTTATGTCAGGATGGGATATATTTTGGCGATGGCAGCGCTGTCATTGGTGCGGAATGCTATAAGAAGAATTTTCGATTTCTTATTTCTTTAGATGGCGAATTCGCAGAATAGATATCGTACTCGGCACAATACAAGTTTGGCGTTAGGGCCTGTGGTTCGAAACCCTCAAGTCATGGACGACTTGAGGGAGCTACAAGGATGTATGCATGCGTTTTCGAACCACAGGCCCTAATGACAAACGAACTACGAAGTACCACTACGATGATCAAAGTTTTAATGCACCGCATGCACTCGTGGCGGCGTTGTTAAACGCTCCAACACCAAATTCCCCACAGCAATCTCCCCATCAATCGCACAACTCATATTCGCCGCATTATCAAGATCAATAGCGCGACGGGCGAGGTCGTTAAATGTGCGTGGAATGGCCGGATTGCGTGGATCGGGGAGGGTGATGCCGGTAAGGAAGCCCGATAGCAATGCCGGTTGACCCACTGGAGTGTTGTAATCCAGATGCGCAAAAGGAGTACCGGTTTCAATCACATGGCAGCCACTGCAAGTATTTAATGCCAATTCAAATAACGCATCATCACGCACCGTTGCCGGTGGTGGTGTGTTGGGCGACGGTGTAGTCGGTACGGTTAACATTGAGTTGGGCACATTCCACAACACAGCCGCGGGCGCAGCGCCGGCCAGGAAATGATCGCCATTGTAAGTATGGGTAATTTCATGTTGTGCCGGTGGTGGCCCAACCAAAAGTGGCCATTCCGCATTCAGGAAATCTGCCAGCAATGACGAATTATTGTGTTGAATTTGCGGTTCCTGTTTCACTGTTGTCTGTTCCATCAAACCACCCGTGCGCGGCAAGACAAATTCACGCAATTCCCATCCCGGCGAGCCGGGTAATAATTCGTTGGTACGAATTTGCCCGATAGCACTTTGATTGGGTGCAGCGGGATTAGCGCCGGCGGCAGTGAACACATTGGTCAGCTGGGCGAGATCGTCGTTGTAGTTGGCGGAGCCGGCGAGGTCGACCCACTGCTGCGCCCAATCACGCACATTCGTGCAACCGGCAATCGGCACTTTGTACTCCAGAATCAGCGTTTTGGATTTGTTGTTACAGTTGCCATCATGAAGCGAAAACACAAAGCGCCCTTCGCCCGCTTCACCGCCGCCATACACACCGCCTTCGCCGCGCAAATCAATTCGCAGCACAATACCTAACAAGCGAAAAGGACTTTCTTCAGGCAACAACGGTGCACCCACGCCGCCACTGCGAATTTCCCACTCACGAATAATTTGCTGGTACACCAGTGGCCGTGCCAAAACATTTTGGTTATTGATGATTTGCACAGAATTCCAATGATCAAAAAAGCGTTTGATGTAATCAGACGTAGACGCCGTGCCGTTCGCAATATTTTCCATCAATCGCCAGTAAGTCCATTCACCGGTGGGATTACCGACCGGTGGTTGATTAGGCGAACGACAGGCCCAGGTGCGTGTTGGATCGTTGACCACATTAAGGTCAGTAATCATCAGCGAATGCGGAACACTGGCCGCCCGACTGCTGCCACCGCCAGTGGGTACACCGAGCGGTTGCCCAAGCAGCGGTAAATCAATATTTTGGTCTGCGCGAAATAAATCACGTGCGAGAGGCAACTGAAATTGTTGCTCTTCTCGCCCGGTTTGCTCTGTAAACAGTAGATGATCCTCTTTAGCAACTATTCGGCGGGTGCCAATTTGTTGCCGTCCGCCCGCAGAAAACAAGGCCTGCGTCTCACCTTTATGAGTCTCGGCTAATTGCAAATTAGCTTTGGCAAACGCGTCAAAATCAAAGTCGGCCTTGATAGAAAAAATACCGTCACCGGGTTTTTCATCGCCATCTTTTCCTGTGTCTGACAACACAAGGGTTTTATCACCGATACTGATAAACACCTGGCCACCGGGTTTTTCTCGTGGCAGTTTCGCATTGATCAATGCCGTTTTTTCGTCGAGTGGTGTGATTGATAAATTGGTTGGTGTAACAGATTTTGCCTCATTATTTTCTTGTGCAACAGCAAATGAAACCAAAAACGTTGTAACCAAAATTCCGCTTGAAATAACAGATAGGAAATGCGTAATCCTCTGCATGTTGGGTCCTCCTGGGGGCATAGTTGAAAATTGAATAACAATTTTTATCATTAGGCCGCAGAGAATATGATGAATATTCTCGAATCTGCGGATTATGATCTATAGAAGAGGACTTACAACAGGTCAAACGCTGGATAGCTAATTGACGCCTATGTTCTCAGGCTGATTTGCTATGTTAAAAAATAAATCCAACTTATTTGGTTTCGGTATAAATAGGGAAATTTGAATAGCAATATTTTTAGTTTAGTAAGCGGGAATTTTTATGGATAAAACCGAAGGCAGTTAATTTTGGATAAATAAAACATCAGCTACACAAATGAAAATCCCACCGGATAGCTGTGGTAACCATCAAAGTCGGCTTTGCTCAAGGGAATACCCGCCTGGCGGGCAATGGCATAACTCATGGACAGATGAAAGAAAAAAATTCGGTAGCGCATAAAGGCTGACATATTCATCGCATGTCAAGTCCAGATCATTAAAACCAGCCTTATCCTGAATCCTCAACGGCGCTTTTTCAAAATCGACATCCGTCAACGCCTCCAGATACCGCAAGGTTTCCAGAAGCTGCTCACGCAAACCCGCAAAAGTCGGCTCACTGTCAAAGCTAAACCGCTCCCGACCAACCAACGGACAACACGTGCGCAGTGAAAAATTAATTGCCGTGCGCACCTGAGCAATAAACGGCAACATGTCTTTTTGTAAGCTGCTGTGAAGTATATCCGCTTGACCAGAACAATGAGTCTCGATTTTCACCAGCATCTTTTCCAATTGTTTTAGGCAATTGATAAAAATCGGAGCGGGATTTGAGTGCATTATTTTTCTCAAGTCTTCCTGTTATTAAAAATTAAGCTGATATTGGCAAGATGTGAGTTTGTCATTCAGCGCTTGGTTTCGAAACCCTCAAGTCAAGGACGACTTGAGGGAGCTACAAGGAAGATTCATTCGCCACATCCTTGTGGCTCACCCTTCGGGCAGCTTCGCTGTGCAAATTGGCTGTCCTGCCAATTTGTTATGCGTTTTCGAAACCAAGCGCTGAATGACAAACGGATTCCGAAGTACAATAAAACCAACTACTCTCCCGTCACCTGATGATCCAAATGCGCCACCAGATCTTTCGGCAAATTCAAACGATGCGCCAACGCCTCCATATACATCCGCTCCGCCGGATGATCCCCATCCGCCACCAAACGCGACACCAGATAAACCTCCGACGCCTGCTCAACACCCTGCACCTTCGCAACAATCGTGGCCAGATCCACCGGCTGCCGCAACGCATCAAACACAAAACCCTTACTCTCCGCATCCAGTGATAACTTTTCCACATGCTCAAAGATCACCGTCTGTTCACGCGCATCAATGTGACCATCGGCCTTGGCCGCAGCAATCATGGCCGTAATAAGGGTCAAGCCAAAATTATTGGTGCCGGTAGGTTCAGGCGTGGGGATAAAACGAGGATCGACATTATTCAAATCCGCTGGCGTCGCAACTGGAGCAGTAGCCACTTGCTTGCCTTGTTGCCAATTCTGATAAGCCTTATAAGCCAGGGCGCCGGCCGCCGCCGCACCGCCGTACCCAATCAGGCCGCCGGCCATCTTGCGCGCTTTTTTATTGCCCACCAACAAACCCAGGATGCCCCCGGCCACGGCGCCGCCAGCGAAATTACCACCGGGCATACCAAAACCCTGATTGCCCGAAGAAGCAGAAGGTGCCTGCTGTGTTCCTTGCCCTTGTGTATTGCCGCCCATAAATTGTTCAAGCAGTTTACCCACGTTGTTAATCATATAATCAGCTCCAGGATACGTATTTTTAGCTCCATTCAGACCACAACACAGGCGAAGAGTCACCTGCCATTGCATTAATTTACCGAACCGGAGTATAGGGATATCCGTCCAAATGTAAAATGATGGGCGGCGTTGAGAAAGCGCAATCTGCCGCCATTGTCTTTTCACAATCGGCTGGTGTAGTATCAGCCGGTTCATAATCTATAAGAAGCTGCTCCGCGTTTAGCTTTTGACTATAAGCTAGCGTGAGATGGAGATATCAATCCCATGAAAGATGACAAACCGACTTCGTTTGATATTGCCTATCTCGCGGGAGTGTCCCAATCGACCGTCTCGCGCGCCCTGCGCAACAGCCCTTTGGTTAATGAAGAAACCCGCCTCAAGGTGCAGGCCATTGCCAAAGAATTAAATTACAAGGTTGATAAAAATGCGCGCAACCTTCGCTCGCAGCAAACCCGCACCATTGCCTTGTTGTTGTGTGAAGATCACGGCACTGGCGATTCACTGATCAACCCGTTTTTCCTCTCAATGCTGGGGAGTATTACCCGCGCCTCGGCCAATCGCGGTTACGATTTATTAATTTCATTTCAGCAATTCAGTGAAGACTGGCATGCGGATTATGAGTACGCCAACCGCGCGGACGGCATTATCTTTTTAGGTTACGGTGACTATGTGACCTATGTGCAAAAGCTCACCTATTTGACGCAAGTAGGCGCGCACTTTATTACCTGGGGTCCGGTGCTGGAAGGGCAGCCGGGCTTTTCTATCGGTTGCGATAACTTCAACAGCGCTCACAAAGCGACCCACCATTTAATTCAGTTAGGCCATAAGAATATTGCGTTCCTTGGTGATATCTCTGAACACAGCCCGGAATTCAAAGCGCGTTACGAAGGCTACGCCAAAGCCTTGCAAGATGCCGGGTTACCGGTAAACCCACAACTACAAATCAATGCAGAAACTTCTGAAGAGGAAGGTTATAAAGCCACACTTAAATTACAGCAACGACGCATTGAGTTTGATGCTGTGTTTGGTGCGAGCGACCTGATTGCGATTGGTGCAATCAAGGCATTGGAGGAGGCTGGTTTGATTATTCCTGATGATGTGGCGGTGATGGGTTTTGATGATATTCCTATGGCGTCTTACACGCATCCGCCGTTGACCACTGTGCAACAAAATACACATTTGGCAGGAGAATTGCTGGTAGAAAATCTGCTGAAGCTGGTGGATGGTGAGGCTGTTGAGTCTTTGTTGTTGCCGGCGGAGTTGATGGTGCGGGGGTCGTGTGGGGCTAAAAAATCTTCAAAGAAAATCTCTTAAAAGATATACCATATTCAAATACGGTAGGGACTCAGAGCTCATTACTTCGTAAACGTTTGTCATTAGGACTTAAGTTTCGAAAACGCATGACAAATTGGCAGGAAAGCCAATTTGCACAGCGAAGCTGCCCGTAGGGTGAGCCACAAGGATGTGGCGAATGAACCAGCCCTGTAGCTCCTTCAAGTCGTCCCTGACTTGAAGGTTTCGAAACAATAGGCCTAACGCCAAACTTGCATTGTGCTAGCGTCAGTTTTGATAGAACTTAGCCTTTTCAATTACTCACCTTCATCTTTTACCCATAAGGTTGCCGCAGCAGCGAGAAACATCAGTACGCCTCCGCAGACTAACGCATAAATAGTTCTTCCGGAAAATAATTCCCGCACGATCAAACCTAGAATACTGGCCGCCAGTATTTGTGGTATCACGATGAAGAAATTGAAGATGCCCATGTACACGCCCATTTTTTTGGCGGGTAGTGAGCAGGATAAAATTGCGTAGGGCATGGATAGGATGGAGGCCCAGGCGAAGCCGACGCCGATCATCGAGGCCAGCAGCCAGCGCGGATCATCGATAAATAAAAATGAAATCAGGCCGATGCCGCCGAAGCATAAGTTAATCGCGTGAGCGACGCGGCGGTTGGTCATGCTGGCCAGAATCGGGATGGCGAAGGCGGCGAGGGCGGCGAAGCCGTTGTAGGCGGCGAAGAGTACGCCGACCCAGTCAGCGCCGGCGTTGTAGGCGGCGCTGGTGGCGTCTTGTGAGTCGTAATGAAAACTGGTGACGGCGCTGGTGGCGTAGATCCACAGAGAAAACAACGCGAACCAGGAGAAGAATTGCACCACCGCCAGCTGCTTCATGGTGCCGGGCATGGCAAATAAATCCTGGATGATGTGATAAAACCCGTTTTCGGTTTTACCACTTTTTTGTAGTTGGTTAGTCAGTATCAGTAACACACCGAACAAGGCGATACCAACCGCCAGGATATACAGCTGTTGATCAATCTGCGTCTGTGCGACAACCACAACCCCGATGATGCCGAGGACAAGTGAAACCAATCCAATCGATAAGTAACGCGGCTGTTTTGGTTGCGCGTCTGGGGTGGCCGTTTCTTGCAAGCTTTCCTGATAGCGGCTGAAGGCTTCCAGTTGTTCCGGTGAATATTCTTTGGTAGTGAACACAGTCCACAACACGGCGAGCAGTAACACTGCACCGCCCCAATAAAATGAATACACCACTGCATCGGGGATAACGCCAGCGGCAGCGGTGTTGCTGACGCCGAACCAGTTGGTCATCATCCAGGGCAAAGCTGAAGCAACAACGGCGCCTATGCCGATAAAGAAACTTTGCATGGCAAAGCCGGTGGTGCGTTGTTCTTCCGGCAACATATCACCCACGAAGGCGCGGAAGGGTTCCATCGCGACGTTGATGGATGCATCCATAATCCACAGCATGCCAGCGGCGATCCACAACACCGGCGAGTGCGGCATAAAAAATAAAGCGAAGCTGGCTGCCAGTGCGCCGTATAAAAAATAGGGTCGCCGGCGTCCCAGGCGATTCCAGGTTTTATCACTCATATAACCGATAATCGGTTGTACCAGCAAACCGGTGACGGGTGCGGCGATCCATAAGATGGGAATGTCATCGATAGAGGCGCCGAGGGTTTGAAAGATGCGGCTGACGTTGGCGTTTTGCAGCGCAAATCCAAATTGAATACCGATAAATCCGAAACACATATTCCAGATTTGCCAGAAGCTGAGCTGAGGTTTTTTTGTCATTATCGTGTCACTGTTATTATTACTTTATGGCCTGTGTGTCGGATTACGTCTTTGGCGTAATCCGACCTACGGGTTTTGTTCGGGTTGAAGGTGTTAGTCCTTAGGTTGTGCGTAGCGTTCTTCTACCAGCGGGTAGCGGTCCCACACTTTTTGATCGTGAAAGGAGCGCAATAATTTAATGTATTCCGCATGGGTCCAGGCCAGCGGCGTGGCGGAGTTGGTGCCTTCGCCGAAGCCGTATTGGTATCCGCCATTATTGCCCACGCCATCCCAGACTTGCTCGGGTAACATTAACCCTTCGTTGGCAAATAATTCCATCGCTTTGACATAGATATTGCGCAAGGTGTCCATGCTTGCAGCGTCGATATCGCCCTCGACTTGCGCCCGTGCAAGTTCGTAATGGCCGCGTTCGCCGGTAAAGAAGGGCCACACGCGACCGCGTTGGTCATCGCTCATCTGATCATTCACTGCACCGTAAGCCAGGCCAGTGGTGATGTCTTCACCATAACCATCGATGCCGTAACGTCGCCAGCCGGGGAAGGTGCCTTCTACGCCGGGAAACGTAAATTCATATTTTACGCGCAGTTTATCCGGCAGATTCATGTTGTCGATTTCGGGCAAGGTGTCGAGCACATAGGGATCATTCGCCGGACGCACACCGTAGCGCACCAATTCCAGAAAGCCTCCATCGATAACGTCGGTTTCGTCGGGCATGGGTTGGCCATTGGCGGTACCCAAAGCGGCGCGATCATTGGGGTCAGTATTTTGAGTAATGCGTAAATAATAACGGCCGTCGCTGGGTGCATCTTGCAGCGAGCCGTTGGTGGTGAACATGGTGCTTTCGAGCATAGCGGAATATTTATCGGCGGCCGCAAGATAACGCGTTGCACTGCTTTCGTCATCGGCCAGACGCGCAAGGTCAGCAGCCGATACCAATCCGGCAATCACGGCTGCGGTGGTGGAGGGCGAATAACCGGATTGTTCTTCCCAGCGTTCCTGTTGGGTGTAGGGCGGTGTTAAGTCAATGTCACTCCAATCCAGTTTAACTTTGCCACCGCTTGCCAGAAAGTCGGCTGCCGGTTTTAGCATGCGGTGATACCAACGTGTGGCTTCATCATCACTGAGCACGCCTTCCTGCCACAAACGCCAGCCGAGCATCACTGGCATAGCAGTTTGATCCAGTTGTATCGCAATCCATTCCAGTTGTCCGTCCACTTGGGTTTTTTGTAAAAACCAGCCAGGTGTGCCGGTAAAACCGGGTGTCGTCTTGGTGACTTGTACTTTGTGCAGATATTCGAAAGCAACCTTGGGGGTTTCTTTATCGCCCAAGGCCAACATAGCCATCGCCACCTGATAAAAATCGCGCGGCCAAACGGCTTTGTAACCAGTCTTGGATTGTTCGGCGGATTTGGTGTCGCCCCAGGGATTGGACAGTGACGCAATCAAGGCGCCTGCATGGGTTTTATCTTCCTGTGCTTTTAACACCAGTGCGCTGGCATAAAGTAATTTACCGTTGTCGGTAGTGGTCGATGATAGCTGCGTTAATGCCGGCAGGGATTGCACGTAATCTTCCCAACCAATAGCAGCACCTTCGCCGTTATAATTTGCCAACACGTGTTCATACCCGGCAGACAATGTGTGCTGTGCACTTGCCTTGCTTTCGGCCGGATCTTTTCCAAAACCGAGTACGAATTGCCATTCAGCATTGGTGTTGCTTAACGTAGGTAACTGTAGCAAAAGCGCAACGTTACCGCTTTGCTTGCCAGTATCCTGATAAGCGATAAAATCGGTTTTATTTTTTATTGCATCAAGCCCATCTGAAGCGCCGACAAAACCGACCGTGCTTTTGGTAACGGTGGCATCTGTCTTTAACGCCAGGGCTGTGCTGCCGTCCTGCGCATACCAGGTGTTATCGTCAAACCAGGCGCGATCGGCACTGCCGGTATTGGCAATATGCGGATCAAGATACAGATAGGGTTTGATGTTGTCGGCTAGCGCGCGGAAAAATACTTTCATCACCAGGCTGTTGCGGTCCGGATCAGTGAAAATATGTTTTTCAATTTCGTACTTACCTTCTTTGTCTTTGTTGACAATTTTGTAAGCCAGCGACAGCGGGCGACCCGCGTCATCGGTGTGCAAATATTCGATATGACTGATGGTGTCTTTTTTCTCTTCGTCAACAAAACCGTCACCGGATACAAAGAACTGCATCTCGCGCAACTGTGCTTCATGAATCAAACCGAACATGGTTTCGGTAACGACGCCTTGAGCAAGAGAAAACCACACGCGGGAAACCGGGCCGGTAGCGGCGCTATCAGTATAATGGCCCTCCTGATATTGCTCGTAAGAAGTTCCGATACCGGTCTTGCCTGAGTAGGCCCAGAGGGACTCTTTCCCCGGCGCGCCTGGCGCAACGCTTGCGTCTGTATCTTCAGAAGGAGAAGGGCTGCACGCGACGAGTGCCGTCATACTGCCGGCCAGTAAAAATTTAAGTGCCGGACGAGCAGCAGGAAAAAAACTGGTGCGCGGTTTTGTCGGATGGTTCATATAACTTACCTGCTATTTTTTTGTGTTTATACGGATTCCCTGAGGGAGCGAGATATCCGGCATTGATCTTGGTCTGGTAGGTGACGCTGGGATATTTGAATGGCGCTTCGTTATTGTTCCCGTGAAGGGGAAATATTCAGCTTATACGTTAGGTGGAGACTCCTTGAAATACAAGGGTTTACATACGTATTCACGCAGATGAAACGCAGCGGCGGTATTGCATACGTATGCAACAATGGCCGCCAATTTTATCCATCAAATGAATACGTATTCTATGGGTTTTGCGGTCTTATTTCGTGGCGCGAGCATATGCATACGTATGTAAGCTCTTGCACACAGGAACAGCGCTGACGTATTTTGGATTTAGTCAATTCTTTACCCTCCTGCCAGGGCTGTTGAACTTTCGTGGCAGAAGACGTACCCAGGATTAAAACCGAAAAAAGCAATTCATAATAAAGCGTCAGGATAACAATTTATGTGCCCCGCAATTTTTCCAGAAAGAGTAACCAGCGTTTTTGCCCGCTGTAGTGAGGTGTCATTATGAGTCAGACCCCTTGGTGGCGTGGCGCCGTCATTTATCAAATTTACCCGCGCAGTATGATGGACAGCAACGGTGATGGTATCGGTGACTTGCCCGGTATCATCCAGAAGCTGGATTACATTGCCAGCCTGGGCGTGGATGCCATTTGGATCTCGCCCTTTTTTAAATCACCCATGAAAGACTTTGGTTACGATATCAGTGACTATCGATCTATTGATCCGATCTTCGGTTCTCTTGATGATTTTGACCGCTTGATCAAGCGCGCGCACAGTTTGGGTATCAAGGTGATTATCGATCAGGTGTTGAGCCATACCTCGGACCAACACGCCTGGTTTCAGGAGAGTCGCACCTCCAAAGATAATCCCAAAGCCGATTGGTATGTCTGGGCAGACCCTCGTGAAGACGGTACACCGCCGAATAACTGGTTATCAATTTTCGGCGGTTGTGCCTGGGAGTGGGAGCCGCGCCGCGGGCAGTATTACCTGCACAATTTTTTAAAGAGCCAACCGGATTTGAATTTTCATTGCGCAGAAGTACGTAAGGAAATTCTGGATGAAGTAGAGTTCTGGTTAAAGCGCGGCGTCGACGGCTTGCGTCTGGACGCGATTAATTTTTGCTTTCACGATCAGCAGCTGCGCAACAACCCCCATAAGCCCGTTCATGAACGTAAAGGACGGGGATTTAAGGAAGATAATCCTTACGCATTCCAATACCACATCTACGACAATACGCGCCCGGAAAATATTGCCTTTTTGCAATCCCTGCGCGGCTTGATGGATCGCTACCCCGGCTCGGTCACGCTTGGCGAAATTTCAGCGGAAGATTCACTGAAAACCATGGCGGAATACACCACCGGACAATCCCGTTTGCACATGGCTTACAGTTTTGAATTGTTGGTCGATAAAATGTCGGCATCATACATTCGCCAAACGGTTGAAACACTGGAAGCGGGGTTGAAAGAGGGATGGCCTTGCTGGTCGATCGGCAATCATGATGTGGTGCGGGTAATGTCGCGTTGGGGCGGAAAGAAACCCGACGATAAACTGGCCCGTATGCTTAACGCCATGTTGCTGTCCCTGCGTGGCAGCGTGTGCAGTTACCAGGGCGAAGAGTTAGGTTTAACCGAAGCCGATATTCAACAGGATCAATTGCAAGACCCTTACGGCATCGCATTCTGGCCGATGTTTAAAGGGCGTGACGGCTGCCGTACACCCATGCCGTGGGAAGCGGACAGTGCGCATTGCGGTTTTTCCACCGCTGCCACCTGGTTACCGATTCCTGATGATCATCGCGAGCGTGCGATAGAGCTACAGGAAAAAGCTCCGGATTCGGTGCTCAATCATTATCGACAATTCATGCAGTGGCGAAAACAGCAACCGACTTTGCGTTTGGGCAGCATTCACTTTATTGATGCGCCGGATGATGTATTGATGTTTGTGCGTGAATACGAGGGCGAACGCATGCTGGCGGTTTTTAATTTATCTTCAGCATCCAGGACGGTGGCTTTGGCCAACATCAATATTAAAAGTTTGCTCGATGGGCATGGCTTTGACACTACCGCTATGGAAGAAGAGTCTTTGATTGTTGAGGGCTTTGGTGTGTTCTTCGCAAGCGTCAATATGTCCGTGGAAGATGCGTCAGTAGAAAACGTGTTGCTGGCTCAGTCGCCGTAAATTTGTATTAGTCATAGTCCTTTCCCTTGCAGTGTCGGATTACGCCTTTGGCTAATCCGACCTACGCTATTCTTGTGTCTGCGCTGCTACCTTTTCTTTTTCTTCTATCTGCCAACTTTCGGTTTTCTTTTTTTGCATACGTATGCGTTTTGCTGAATACGTATGCATTCTATTGTGGGGAGGTTGGCGCGGATTTACTATCTTTACAAACAATTACCAGAAGTTTCTACGACAGCTTTTCTTGCAGTACGCGTGCCTCGCATGCGAATGGTATCGACAAGATATATAAGATTTAACGAAAGCCATTGTACGTTTTTCCATAAACAAGACTGTGAACAATTTAAAACTATAAACAACTCTCTGAGGTTAGTGAGAAACGCTGTCTCGCTGTAGAACCACATTTTTCCCAAGAACAGAAAATTTCCAACACTGTAAACCAGCATATTCATCTACACCGTTTTAAAACAATAACGATTAGTGGGGTAACAAACCATGTTTAATTTACGCAATAAATTGGGGCTCATCGCGCTGGTCTGCTCATTGGCAGGCCTGGCAGGCCTGGCGGGATGCGGGGGTGGTAGTGGTACGGACAATGAACAAGCGAATTTACCGGCGTGCCGCGATCCACTGGTTATTCTTGATGATGGGTCTTGTGGGGAGCCGCGTGATCCTTATGTTCCGCCACCTTGTCCTGAAGGACAAATTCGCAACAGCCTGGGCGCTTGTATTGTTCCGGATTTTCCGACACCCAGCCGGCTTCCTGGCGAAAATGAAGTTGTTATCTACGTCAACATCGAAGGTACTGAAGACGAAAAAAATGCAGCCTATGCTGGTTACAACCTGCACCTGTGGCAGGCCTGCGGCAATGGTTGGGCTGATTCAACGGTCGATGGAAACAACACATCCTGGAGCATTCCCACAGAGTGGCCCGATGGTCCGAATGTAAGCAGCCGAAATGATGGTGAGTCCGGCATCAAACATGATCCCTATTACGGTGCTTTCTTTGTTATTCCTGCCAGTGAAACCGGTGGTACTTGCGGTAACTATATTGTTAAAACGCCTGGCGGGGCAGCCCAGACCAACGACCTGCAAATGCAGATAAAGCGCAATGGCGGCGATTATGATCGCATGGCTTTTATTATCGTTAACGCAACTGACATGCGTAACAGCCGCATCAGCGATATTCCGATTTGCATTAACGATATTTGTACTCTAGAGCAACCGCTATTGACCATTACCGATGTGGAGGCCCACTGGATCGGTACGCACACGATTATCTGGAATCGCGAATTTTCACCCGATAAAAAAATCGAACTTTACCGCTCAACCGCTGGTGGTATGAGCGGTGCAGAAGATGGCAGCGTTACCGGCGGAACCTTGGTTGCTGAATTGAGCCCTGGCCGCGAGATGACGGATGAAGAAAAAGCGTTAGTGCCGCACTTGGCTTCTTACTTTGCCTATGATTTACCGCCAGATATTTCTCTCGACACCATCAAGTCAGCCATCAAAGACGAACTTCTAATTGTTGGCCGTTATGATTCGATAGAAGAGGATGAGCAAGGCGAAAGTGTCACGATAGAACGTGCCCGTGCAACACGGATTCAATTGCCCCATGTATTGGATGCGCTCTACACCAGTGGTGAAAACGACGCTGATGAAGCAACGTTAGGTGTTACTTATGGCGAAGGCGTTGGTGTGTCCTTGTGGGCGCCTACTGCGCAAAATGTAGAGCTGCGCATTTATTCCGGTGACCCGTTGCGCATTGCGGATACGCAACCCATGAGCTTTGATAATGCAACCGGTATCTGGCACTACCAGGGAACAGCAGCGGAGTTAGATCGCAAGTTCTACCGTTTCCGTGTAACCACCTACAACCCGGTTACCAAAAAAGTATATCGCCTGGAAGTGACTGATCCCTATTCAATTTCCCTGTCAACAAACAGCCGTTACTCGCAATTTGTTAATTTTGCCGATGAAGATCTGAAGCCTGCCGGTTGGGATGGCCACGCAGTGCCCGAGGTAACCGCGCCGGAAGCCGCGAGTATCTATGAAATTCATGTGCGCGATTTCAGTGTTGACGATGAAAGTACTTCCGCTATGCATCGCGGCAAGTACATGGCATTTACCGAGGCTAATAGTGCACCGGTTATGCACTTGCAAGAGTTGGCCAATGCCGGATTAACCTACGTGCATGTGTTGCCATCCAATGACTTCTCCAGTGTTAACGAAGACGGCTCGGCGCAAATCAATCTCGACAGTTTTGTCTACGAACTATGCCAACGTGTTTCCGATCCGGATTCAGTGAATGCCTGCGATGGTTCATTCAGTAACTCAGCCACCTTGCGCAGTGTCCTGGAAAGCTTTGATCCACAAACTGACCAGGCCCGTTCGCTTGTTGCCGCTATGGCCAACCTCGATGGTTTCAACTGGGGTTATGATCCGCAACATTTCAATGCGCCGGAAGGTAGCTACGCCACAGATCCAGACGGTTTTGCCCGTATCAAGGAAATGCGTGCAATGAATATGGCCTTACATCAAATGGGTCTGCGCGTGGTATTGGATGTGGTTTACCCCCACACGATTTCATCGGGCGTAGAAGTCGCGAACTCTGTCTTCGATAAAGTGATTCCGGGTTATTACTATCGCACCAATCCCGCCACCGGACTTGCGGAACAGGGCACGGGAGCTGGTCCGGATACTGCAACAGAACATCGCATGATGGCTAAGTTTGTAAAAGACTCTGTTGTGCAATGGGCGCAGGAATATAAGTTTGACGGCTTCCGTTTTGATCAATCCGGCTTTATGCCCAAATCTGTTCTGGTTGAAGCATTTGACGCGGTTAAACAAGTCGATCCGGATAATTATTTCTACGCAGAAGCCTGGGCACCGCACGGTGGTACCTCTGGTGACCGTATCGCAGAACGCGCTATGCAGGAGGCTCTGGCCGGTACGGGCATTGGTACCTTTAATGATCGCATTCGCAATCCATTGCAACAGTTCAACTTAATCAAAGGCGGAAATGTTGATGCGATTCGTGCGGGTATGGCCGGCAACCTGAAAGATTTTGAAATCAAAGCCAGAAATGGTGCGGTGATCAAAGCAGAAGCGGTGGGTGCTTATAATCTTGATCCGCAGGAAGCCGTCAACTACGTTGAGAAACACGATAACGAAACCCTGTGGGACTGGATGCATCGCCCCGATGCTATTCCGGTAGATACTCCGCTGGAAAATCGTGTGCGGATTCATAACCTGACGTTATCAATTCCATTATTGAGCCAGGGTGTTCCGTTTATTCATATGGGCAGCGATTTATTGCGCTCCAAATCCATGTCACCTAACAGTTATAACGCGGGTGACTGGTTTAATCGGGTGGATTTTACCCGTACCACCAATAATTGGTCCGTGGGTTTGCCACCGGAATTGCGCGATGGCATTACCGATGATTACGTGATGGGTTTGTTTGCCAATCCGCAAACCAAAGCCGGCAGTCAGGATATTGAAATGGCAGCCATGGTATTCCAGGAATTCCTGGCTATCGCCAGCAGCAGCCCGCTGTTCAGTCTGCAAACGGCTGAAGAGGTGATTGATCGGGTCGGCTTCCACGATGGCGGTATGAATTATCAAGCCGGTTTGATCGTAATGAGCATTGATGATGGTGCGGGTACCGTTTATGGCACTGACTCAACCGCGCGAGCTGATCTTGATCCCTCGGTCGATGCAATGGTCGTCATCGTCAATGGTACAGCTGAAAATAAAACTGCCAAGGTCATCGGTTCTACAGGGTTTGCTCTGCACGATACGTTGCAAAGTTCTGTTGATGCAAATGTACGTACCGCCACGTTTGCTGAAGCAGTTGGTGAGGAAGATGGTGGCACGTTCACTGTACCGGCTTACACCACTGCCGTGTTTGTAAAAAACCAGGCGGGTGCCCAGGGAGTAGGTTTGGATGCACGCGGCACCTTGGATTTATCCGAGCAAGAGCCGCCCACCTACGCTAATACCATTCATGTGCGTGGCAGTATTTACGATGCGGGCTGGAGTGCTGACAGTGGTAATGAGATGGCATACCACGGCAAAGGTATCTACTCAGTCGTACTGGACGTATTACCAGGCAGTTACGCATTTAAGATTGCCGACGCAAATTGGAGTGGTCCAAACCTCGGCAGTACCCAAGCATTAGCGGTAGGTGGTTCTATTACCTTAAACAACGCTTCTAATAGTAGTGATATCAATATTGAAATCACTGAGGCGGGTACTTACCGTTTTGAATTAGATACCTCTGCCAATCCCGACAGTCCGATACTGAGCGTTTTCCCGGATGCATTTGCTGGTGTAACGGCGCATGTGCGCGGCGATATTTCTACTGCCGGTTGGGATGCGAGTATCGACAATATGTTGACCTATGAAGGCAAAAGGATTTATGCATTGATCGTCGATGTGACGGCGTCCGATCAGGCTCGCGAATTTAAAGTGGCCAGTGAGGATTGGTCGAGTGTGAACCTCGGCGGAGATCTTGTGGTTTCATTAGGGGATGCTACGCCGCTGGTCGTTGGCTCCAATGACAATTTGGAAATTCAGTTGACTACGTCGGGCCGCTATCGTTTTGAAGTGAATATGCAAAATCCGGCGGCGCCAGTATTGCGTGTTTATATCGACGATCTGTTCAGTGCAACGCCCGCCTATTTACCCGGTGAGATTTCGTCGGTCGGTTGGAATTTTTCAGAAGATAATCGCCTGACTTATCGCGGTGCGGGTTTATATCAACTCACCTTATCCGTTGCTGCAGGTAACTACCAATTTAAAGTAGCGGGTTCGGATTGGAGCAACCCCAATCTGGGTGGCCCGGAGATAGAGCTCGGAGACGCTTTCGAATTAACGCAAGGCAGCAACGACAATATCCGGCTTGCCGTGCCTGCCGATGGTGACTACTTATTTACCGTAAATACCACCGTCGCGGACGCCATAACCATCCAGGTGGACTCCCTTAATCCCTAAATCTTGTCGATCATCCCCCTCCTGCGCGGAGGGGGCTCAGAACAACAAATAGCAAAGATAACGAACTGAGATCACGCACATGAAAACATTTTCTCTAAAGCCCCTGGCAATTGCGATGTCCGGGTTGACGTTGGCCTCCCTGAGCCAGATTTCCTTCGCACAAAACGATGAAGAGTCGGCAGACCCTATTGAAGAGTTGGTGGTAGTTGGCTACGCCAAATCAATTCAAAACAGCCTTGATACCAAACGCAATGCCGATACAGTTGTACAAGCAATTTCTGCCGCTGACCTGGCCGGTTTACCGGATGTCTCTATTGCTGATGCGCTGGCGCGAGTGCCGGGCATTACGGTTACCCGGTCAGGCGGACAGGCCAGTACCATCCAGGTGCGTGGTATGGGTGAAGGTTTTGTGTTTTCTACCTTAAATGGTCGGGAGCAGGTATCGCCTAACGGTACGCGGGCGATGGAGTTCAGCCAGTTTCCATCAGAGCTGATTCAATCGGTGGAAGTTTATATGTCTCCCAAGGCATCCCTGATCGAAGGGGGGGTTGCGGGCTCCGTTGAATTAAAAACAGTGAATCCACTGGATATGACCGAAGATCAGCGCTTTGTAATCGGTGTACGCGGCAGCTACAACGATCAGGCGAGTGATATCTACGGTGCGGAAGCCTATGGGCAACGTTACACCTTGTCGTTCCAGAAAAAATTACTGGATGACACATTAGGTGTTGCCTTGGGTTATGCGCGCCTCGTACAACCGCGCGCAGCGAGTCGATTCGAGCATTACAATTACGAAGCCACGCCACTATCGCTGATCAACGACGCTGGCGTTAATATTCATGTCGTGGACGAAAATTTTAACCAACTACCTACGGAGGACCGGCCGTTCAATGTCGCCATTAGCGATGGCTTTGAGTTATTTCAAACTGGTGGCGAAGAAGTGCGAGATGGTTTTGTGGGTGCATTGCAATTTGAGCCTAATGACAACTGGAGTATTCAGTCCGATGTCTTTTATTCCAAGTTTACTTCGGACAGTTATTCGCGCGGATTCCGTGTACAGCCGTTGCGCAACTCTACCATTACCAATGTCGTGTTGTGGAACAACAGCGCTGTGGTGGGCGGTGAATTTGGTGTAAGTGATCAGAGCCCCACATCATTTGATTTGCAAGTGAACAGTAATGACGTAACCCTGGAAAATGAACTGATTGCAGGTGGTTTCAATGTGGAGTGGCGCCAGGATGCGTTGACGCTGTCGTTGGACTTGTCTCATTCTGAAGCATCCGGCGTGCAGGCGGATGGCGTGGTGCGCGCACATATGTACCGACCGATAGAAGATCCTGTACCGGGTCTTGATCCTTACGAGCGTGACCCTGACCAATCCATGGTTTACTTGCTGGACGGTATTGATTTACCCAGTGTGAATTTCAGTCGTAATTATGCTGAGTATGATTCCAATGGCGTCAGTAATTTGCGCATGACAAACTATGAGCGCTACCCGCGTATCAACGATGATGTCATTAGTGCAGTACGTATGGATGTGGAATATGAATTTGATATGCCGGTGATACGTTCGGTGGAAGCTGGCGTGCGTTACTCGGAACGCAATCACCAGGATCAACGCCAGGTATTTGTATACGGTGACGGTGCAGCGGGTACCATTGATACGGATTTCTCACTGCCGATTACTACGGAAAATTCTGACATTGTGGAATGGAAAGGTGATTTTGACCGGTTTCCTTCATTCCTCGCCATTGATGGTGATGCCATCATCCGTGAAGCCCATGCAAACGGTTTGGTCTTGACCGGTGTGCCGGATTTTTCCGATGTCGAAGCTGTTCCCCGCTCACTTGAGCCGGCTGCGCGATGGGGAGAAGGGCGTGATTGGTCAATGAAACAACGCTCCGATATTGATGAAAATATCACAGCACTGTATCTCCAGGCCAATATTGAAACCAGCCTGTTCGGTAAAGACCTTACCGGTAATATCGGCCTGCGCCATGTACGCACAGATCAATCCAGTGTAGCGCTGGTTAATGTGAATGGCAGCGTGGAAAACGGCGCAGTAGAAATTTGTGATGAAGTAGGTGAGTGCAGAAGTGAATTTGCTTATCAACGATTAGGTATTGAGTACAGCGATAATTTACCTTCGCTGAACCTGAATTATCAATTGGCAGAAAACGATCAACTTCGTTTGGCTCTCGCGCGCGTACTGTCGCGGCCGCCCATCGCACGGCTTGCAGCTCCGGACTCCGAGGGTACGGTGACGGTTCAGGCTGGTGATATTCCCACATTTAATTACGGTTCCAATACGTCGCCTTTCCTGCGTCCATTTATTGCTGACCAGATAGACATTTCCTACGAACATTATCTGCCTGAATACAACGGTGCATTTGTTATTGCCGGTTATCATCGTGAAATTAAATCGTTTATTCAGGATATCACTTATCAGGATTTCGACTTCAGGGCTGCGGGATTCGATGTGCCTGATACCTGGATTATTACCGACCAAGGTGGCGTGGACGTTGAGGTACCGGTAGAGAATGGTGATTATTCAACATCAATCAATAATCTGGACGGCGGTTTTATTCGCGGGATTGAAATTTCTTATACCCAAACCTTCAATTTCCTGCCTGACTTGTGGTCCGGTTTGGGTGTCAGCACCAGCTACTCCCTGACCGACAGTGAAATCAATGTGAGCAACCCATTAGAAGGAATTGAAACGGCAGGTACGCTACCGTTTCCCGGTCTGGTAGAAAAGTCAGCAAACTTTACGGTGTTTTACAGTTATGAAAACTTCGAAACCCGGTTGTCAACAACGTACCAGGACTCTTTTGTTGGTGAGACCCGTAACGTCAATCTCCAGCCCATTGTCTACGCTCCAGAGACATTGCTGGATTATCAGGCATCCTACAAATTTGATAATGGGATAGATGTGATATTTTCAGTAAGTAACCTGACTAACGAGCCTAATAGAAGCTATATGTTTGACGAAGAACTAACCAGGACATTGCAGTGGTTCGGAAGAACGTTTTACCTGGGGGCAAATTACTCATTTTAATTGTCTTGAAGTGTTGTGCCGCACAGACAACTGTGCGGTTTTTTTATGAACGCGTCGGTTGACGATTATCACGTCAGCTAATAACTATTCCGCTTTTCCATTTCCACTCTTATTAATTAATATCCTGTTGATTACCCATAATGCAGCTAAGCTCAGTAGAAAGCCCCGTTTGGGAATAAATGTCTGGAACGGCAATGCATACGTATGCGAACCGTTGAATACGTATGCACGCTATTGTGGGCATTAGCGCCACGACTTACTATCCTCCAGAGGACAGAACAACTCTGTTTATGCAGCTGGCACAGGTTATACAACAGGCATAACAATCGCCGACAACATGTGCCCATAAAAAATAATAGTAATACCTCCACGGAGAGTCATCATGAAAAAGCGCACTTTCAATCACGCATTGGCGTTAATGTCTACCATGGCATTGGTGTCAGGCTCAGTTAATGTCTACGCCCAAGCCGAGGATGCCGCACCCATTGAAGAAGTGGTTGTGACCGGTTTCCGGGCCAGTTTGCAAAATTCTATTTCTGCCAAGCAGAAGGCCACGTCCATTGTTGATGCTGTATACGCAGAAGACATTGGTAAATTACCGGATACCAGTATTGCTGAGTCGCTAGCGCGGCTACCCGGTTTGGGCGGTGAACGTCGCGACGGCCGCACCAGTGGTATTTCTGTTCGTGGTTTTAATGAAAACTACGTAGCGACGACGATGAATGGTCGCGAAATTTTAGGTATTGGTGACAACCGCGGCGTTGAATACGATTTATACCCATCCGAAATTATTTCCGGTGCCATGGTGTACAAAACACCTGATGCCAGTTTGGTTAACCAGGGGTTAGGCGGTACTGTTGATTTACAGACTCTTCGCCCATTGGAGAAAGACCGCATTATCGGCATTACCGGCAGTTATGAAATGAACGAGTTGGAATCATCCAACCCGGATTATGATGATACCGGCCATCGGTTAGCATTTACCTATTCGGATAAATTTGCCGACGATACCATCGGCGTAGCGCTTTCAATTGCGACTATGGAATCGCCCAGTCAAGAAGAACAATTTCGTGCGTGGGGTTACGCAGACCTTGATAATGAGGGACCCGGTGAAACGGTTGCTTTAGGCGGTCACGATTCTTACGTTCGTTCATCTATGATGGAGCGTGATACGTTTTCTGGCGTTGTGCAATTCGCACCAAATGATCAATGGACATTTACATTAGACGCGCTGTACATCGATTTTACCGACTCCAAAGTATTTCGCGGTATGGAAGAGGGGACGGTATGGGGTGGTGGTGTAACAAACGTTCACTCAACGATTGAGGACAACCTGGTTACCAGTGGTGAATGGAATGGTTTTCACAGTGTTATTCGCAATGATGGCGAAGTAAAAGACGGTGAACTGACGACGTTTGGATTCAATGTTGAATATCAACTTTCTGATAGCTGGAAACTAACATTGGATGCAGCGACCGGCGAGTCATCAAAAGATTTGTTGAATGTCGAGAGCTACTCCGGTGTTGGGCGTGCAGGTACTGCTTCCCAGGGTGATCCTGCAGCACGATCTTATGTACTGTCCGCCAATGGTGTGCAATACGGACCTCATTCCACGATCTCTATGCCCGACTACTCCAACCCGGCAAATATTCGTTTAGCTGGACCCCAGGCCTGGGGTGGCGCTATAGCGCAGGTGGTTGGTCAAAACAACGCACAAGACGGCTTTGTTAATAATCCGCTGTTTGAAGAAGATCTGGATACATTGCGTTTGCAAGCTGAAGGCGAAGTTGATTTCTCTATCATCAACAGCGTTGAGTTTGGTGTTAATTACTCTGATCGCAGTAAATCTAAAGTTAACTATGGTTCATTCCTGATCGCACCAGGATATTTTGCCGCTGATGGGGTTACGGTTGCAGGTGGCGATATTGCAGTGCCTGCGGATTATATTGTAGGTGCGGCAGATCTCAGCTTTTTAGGGTTGGGCAGTGTCCTGGCATATGACGGTATTGGTTTGTATAACGACGGTATTTATCGTGAAGTGGTCGCTGATCAATACGAGCCTTCACGTTTAGGTGATACCTATGAGGTCACCGAGAAAGTGACCACGGGTTATGCCATGGCGAACTTTGAGTCGGGCATTATCTCCGGTAATCTGGGTGTGCAAGTTGTTCATACAGACCAAACTGCAACCGGCTATGACGCTTATACCGGTGAGGAAGGTACTGTTGTTGCGACGCCGGTTTCAGATGGCGACAAATACACGAAAGTATTACCCAGCCTGAACATGAATTTCCAGGTAACCGACGATCAGGTGGTGCGTTTTGCTGCATCGAAAACTGCATCGCGGGCGCGTATGGATTCCATGAAGCCGGGTGATACGATCAACTTCAGTTTTGATGCAGCGCGCCGTGGCAGTTCCGATCCTGACTTCAGTGCATGGGATGCTTCATCGGGTGATGCAGCCTTGAAGCCGATTGAGGCTGTTCAGGTGGATCTTGCCTACGAATATTATTACGCAGAAGACGGCCTTGCATCGGTTGCTCTATTCCATAAAGACATTCAGAACTGGCATGTTAACAACCGGACATTGACGGATTTTTCTGATTACGTCATCGCTGGCTACCACGATGCAGATATTCCTGAGCTGGTATCAACCACAGGATATACCACAGCAATTGCTGAAGCGGGTGATGGCTACGTAACGGGTGCGGAATTTCAGTTGAGTTTACCCTTCCACTTGTTCAGCGATGCTTTAGATGGATTGGGTTTAACCACCAGCTATACATTGCTTGATGGTGAAATCGAAGTGGACGGTGCCAAGCAAGAAATTCCGGGCTTGTCTGATGAAATGTACCAATTGACCGTTTACTATGAGAAAAATGGTTTCGAGTTCCGTGTGAGTGGACGCAAGCGTGATGAGTTCCTTACCGAAGAACGCGGTGTCAGTCTTTCATTGGTGCCAATCACGGATCGCGGTGCTGAGTTGTGGGATGCGCAAGTCGGTTACAACTTTAGTGAAAGTGGTATTCGCGGATTGGAAGGGCTGACAATCACCTTGCAAGCGCAAAACTTCACCGACGAAGATACCGTAACTGCTGATGCCGATGATCCGCGTCGCGTCAGCAAGTACCAACACTTCGGTGCTAACTACTTGTTAGGCTTCAACTACAAATTCTGATAGCGCTTATTGCAAGTCGGTAAAAATTGGCCCTGTCAGTGACAGCTGACGGGGCTTTTTTTCAGGTTGGCCATGATGAAAAATTTTATAAAAAAAGTTGTCATTGTTGGCGGCGGCACGGCGGGTTGGATAGCGGCGGCGTTGCTGAGCAAGTTAATGGGTAACGCGTTAACCATTGAGCTGGTTGAGTCCGATGCAATCGGCACGATTGGTGTTGGTGAAGCGACCATTCCACCGATTCGTCATTTGAACGAAGCGCTCGGCATTGACGAAGCGGATTTTATGCGCGAAACCGGCGCGACGATCAAGCTGGCTATAAAATTTGAAGGATGGCACAGGCCGGGACAGGATTACTTCCACGCATTCGGCGCTGTGGGACAGGATTTTGCTTTTTGTCCGTTTCATCATTTTTGGTTGCGTGCGCAGCAGACCAATATTCATTCGGAACTCTGGGATTACAACCTGAATTATCAGTGTATTCAGGCTAATAAATTTGCGCCGGTGTCCACCAAAGACCCCAACCTTGAAGTGCCTTATGCCTATCATTTTGACGCAAGCCGCTACGCGCTTTATTTGCGGCGCTATGCAGAACAGCGCGGTGTAAAACGTGTCGAGGGAATGGTAGAGCAGGTACAGCGCGATACAACTTCGGGAGATATTGCGCAGCTGATCTTGAAAGATGGAACAGTTCTCGCCGGTGATTTATTTCTTGATTGCTCCGGATTGCGCGGTTTGTTAATTCACGAAACGCTTGGTACGGCGTTTGAAGACTGGAGTCATTGGTTGCCCTGTGACCGTGCTGTGGCTGTGCCATCGGAGCCTCTGACAGCAGCTTTGGCTTATACGCGCTCTATTGCACATCCCATGGGTTGGCAATGGCGGATTCCCTTGCAGCATCGCAATGGGAATGGTTTGGTTTACAGCAGCCGGCATTGTTCCGACGACGAAGCCGCTCATCAACTTTTAACACAGCTTGATTCCACGGCTACCGATGAGCCTCGTTTGATTCGATTTACCACGGGGCGGCGAGTAGAAAACTGGCGTCACAATGTGGTGGCTATCGGTTTATCCAGCGGCTTTCTTGAACCCTTGGAGTCCACCAGCATTCATCTCATCCAGTCCGCCGTTGTGCGGTTACTCAAGCTGTTTTCGCGTCAGCGAATTGAACCGGCTACCGTTGCAGAATACAACCGTCAGTCCGCACTTGAGCTTGAGCAGATACGGGATTTTATTATCTTGCATTATCACGCGAACCAACGGGTTAATGATCCTTTTTGGGATGAGCTGCGGCATATGAAAATCCCCAACAGCCTTGCGCAGAAAATCCATTTGTTTCAGCAAACCGGTGCGCTGTTTAAAACCCAGGATGAGTTGTTTGTTGAATCTTCCTGGTTGCAAGTGCTAATAGGGCAAGGTGTTGTGCCTCAGGACTACCACCCGATGGCAGACCAGGTGACAGAGGCGCAATTGCGTAGCCTGCTGAACAACATGAAGAAAATCAAACAGGCACCGCTGCAACAGATGCTAGATTACCGCGAATTTTTGGCACGCATCAACAATAAATAAATATCCATGGAGCTCATATGAAGTCAATCCTGATTGCCTGGGTCATGCTGTTGGCTATACCCGTTTCCGCGCAACAATATGCTATCCAGCATCTGGAGCCCGCTAATTGGTGGGTGGGCATGCGCTACCATCAGGTAGAGATTCTGGTCCACGGCGAGGATATCAGCGAGCTGACGCCGGGCATAAATTATCCCGGGGTTACCTTGGTTGAAACCAAGAAAGTTGATAACCCTAATTACCTGTTTATCACCCTGGATATTTCTCCTTCCGCCCAGGTGGGACAATTTGCGATTGATTTCACACAAGGTGGAAAAACCCGCGTAAGTACAAATTATGTGTTAAACGCGCGTGAAAAAAATTCGGCGCAACGGCGCGGCTTTGACAGTTCGGATGTTATCTACCTGATTACGCCGGATCGTTTCGCCAATGGTGATCCGCGCAATGACAGCCTCGCGCAACTGACAGAAAAAGCGGATCGCAAGAATCCGGGTGGGCGTCACGGTGGTGATATTGCGGGCATGATACGTCACCTCGATTACATCGCCGATATGGGCTTTACGCAAATTTGGCCCAACCCCCTGTTGGAAAATAACCAACCGGCTTATTCCTATCACGGCTATGCCGCCACCCATAATTATTTAATCGATCCGCGTTTTGGCAGTAATGAGGATTTCAAAAAATTTGTAACCGAGGCGCGCAAAAAAGGCATCGGTGTTATTCAGGATATTATCCTCAACCACATCGGTTCTGAACATTGGTGGATGAAAGATTTACCATCACAGGATTGGTTGAACAACCCGCAAACTTACGTTGAAACCAATCATCGCCGCACTACTATTCAAGACCCCTATGCAGCACCAGCAGACAAAGCCCAATTTGTCGGAGGCTGGTTTTCGCGTGCTATGCCGGATCTGAACCAACGCAATCCGCTGGTGGCACGCTATCTGATTCAGAACACTTTGTGGTGGATCGAGTACGCCGGCTTATCCGGTATTCGCGAAGATACTTACGGTTACGCGGATGAAAAATTTCTTACAGCCTGGGCCAAAGCGGTCATGGAAGAATACCCAAACCTGAATATTGTCGGCGAAGAGTGGAGTAGTAATCCCAATATCGTTGCACATTGGCAGAAGGGTAAAGATAACCCTAGCGGTCATGTGCCCTACGCACCGAGTATGATGGACTTTGGGATTCACGATGCGCTACGTATTGCACTGTTGGAGAAAGAAGGCTGGGACACCGGCTTGATTCGTTTGTACGAAACGCTGGCCAATGATTTTATTTATCCCGATCCATACAATCTGGTGATCTTTCCGGAGAATCACGATACGTCGCGCATCTACAGTTTTTTGCATGAAGATGTGGACCTTTTCAGGATGGCTATGGTGTATATGGCTACCATGCGGGGTATCCCGCAATTCTATTATGGCTCGGAAATTTTAATGACCAGCCCGCGCGAGCGCGACGATGGTGCGGTGCGCGCCGATATGCCCGGCGGCTGGCGTGGTGATGATAAAAATGCTTTTACTGGAAAAGGCTTGAATAAAGCGCAACGGGACACCCAGGCATTTATTAAGCGCTTATTGAACTGGCGAAAAAACGCAACGGTAGCCCACAGCGGGAAACTGCAACACTTTGCACCCATTGACGGCGTCTATGTTTATTTTCGTTACGACGACGAGAACACACTGATGGTCGTCTTGAATAAAAATGACACGGAAGTAACGCTTGACCTCAAGCGCTTCAACGATTTTATTGCCGACAATGCATCGGGTATAGATGTGCTGACGGGGAAGAAAGTTAATCTGGCATCCGGCCTGACGCTGGGGAAAAAATCCTCGACGATTATTGAGCTTCGTTAATTATTAGTGAAAGCCTGTGGAGAACACCATGACGATAAAAGCAACTTTCATAGGGCGCAGCATCCTGCTTTGTTCAGCATTGATAAGCCTGAACCTTGCAGCGGAAACGCTTAAGGTCGCATCACCTGACGGCAATATTGTCTTCCATGTCAGTGATGACAATGGCCTGCCGGGTTACCGGATCGACTTTCGCGGCAAGGAAGTCATTAGCCCGTCTGCATTGGGGCTGGAGTTCAAAGGGGTAGAGGGCTTTGTTCGCGACCTGAAGATTACCGACCACAAAAAAACGCAGCAGGATTCTACCTGGGAACAACCCTGGGGCGAACGGCGCCTGGTACGTGATCAGCACAATGAACTGACGGTGACCTTTGCGCGTACCGAGAAAAAATCTTCCAATCATTTCACCCTGCGCGTGCGCGTATTTAACGACGGTATCGGGTTCCGCTATGAAGTGCCGCAACAGAAAAAACTGGCTGATAATCGCCAGGGCAAGATTGATATCATCGATGAAAAAACCACGTTCAGTTTGCCCACACCCGAGCAAACCAAAACCTGGTGGATTCCGTCGCGCGGCTGGAATCGCTATGAATATTTGTACAACACCACCATGCTCGATGTGGTGGATCGGGTACACACACCGGTTACTTTCAAATCATCCACGGGCGTGCACCTGAGTATTCATGAAGCCGCGTTGGTGGATTACGCAGCCATGACATTGGACCAACAGCGAAACGGTGTGTTGAAAGCGGATTTAACGCCCTGGTCGGATGGTGTTCGCGTGAAGACGCAGCTGCCTTTCAAAACACCCTGGCGCACCATTCAGATTGCAGCGGAGGCTACAGGCTTATTGAATTCTGATTTGATTTTGAATCTGAATGAACCGAATAAACTTGGCGATGTGTCCTGGGTGGAGCCGGGCAAATATGTCGGTATCTGGTGGGGCATGCATGTGGGAACTGCAACCTGGGGCTCCGGTGAAAAACACGGTGCAACCACCGCAGAAACCAAACGCCACATGGATTTCGCTGCACAGCATGGATTTTCCGGTGTACTGGTCGAAGGTTGGAACATCGGCTGGGATGGCGACTGGTATGCCAACGGCGACATCTTCAGCTTTACCAAACCTTATCCGGACTTTAATTTGCCGGAGATTACCGTTTACGGAAAATCCAAAGGCGTGCGTTTGATCGGCCATCACGAAACCTCTGGTGCGGTAACAAACTATAAAAACCAGATGGCTGATGCATTTGATCTTTATCAACAGCATAACGTTGCCCAGGTTAAGACTGGCTACGTTGCTGATGGCGGAAAAATAAAACGCATTGATGAACAGGGCATTGTGCGTAACGAGTGGCACGACGGGCAATTTATGGTGGGGGAATACCTGCGCTCAGTGACCGAGGCGGCCAAACGCAAAATCAGTATCAACACCCACGAACCGATCAAGGACACGGGCTTGCGTCGCACCTATCCCAACTGGATTGCACGGGAAGGCGCGCGTGGCCAGGAATACAACGCCTGGGGCTCGCCACCAAACTCTGCTGAACACACCGCTATCCTGCCGTTTACGCGTATGTTATCCGGCCCCATGGATTACACACCGGGTATTTTTGATCTTGCTCCTTACGGACTCGCTGCTGAAAACCGTGTGCGCTCCACCCTCGCAAAAGAATTATCGCTCTACGTCGTGCTGTACAGCCCGATTCAAATGGTGGCTGATCTGCTGGAAAATTATGAAAAACATACGGATGCATTTCAATTTATTCGCGATGTGCCCACCGACTGGGAGGAGAGTCGCGCGCTTGCGGGAGAAGTGGGGGACTATGTCGTGTTCGCACGCAAAGAACGCGCTGGTGAAGATTGGTACCTCGGTGCATTGACTGATGAGGACGCGCGCAAGCTCAGCGTATCGCTAGATTTTCTTTCGCCGGATAAAAACTACGAGGCGCAGATTTATCGCGATGGGCCAGACGCCGATTGGAAAACCAATCCGTATGCAATGGTTATCGAAAAGAAAACCATGAAGCGTGGCGATACACTGCAACTCGACCTGGCTACCAGCGGCGGTGCCGCGATTCGTTTTAAAGCGTTGGACTGATCGATGAAGCGTAAACATGTATTGCTAATTGGCGCTGCCCTTGCAGGACTCGGTGCTTGCACAACGCAAGCACCGCCGACGCAAACTCTGGCTGAACCGGCGGGCAAGCCAGTGGTGTATCAGGTATTTACCCGTTTGTTCGGCAATACCAATACCACCAATAAACCCTGGGGCACCATTGAAGAAAACGGTGTGGGGAAATTTAATGATTTTACCGATACCGCGCTGGCTGAAATCAAAGCCATGGGTGTGACTCACATCTGGTACACCGGTGTGCCGCACCATGCGGTGATTCGTGATTACTCCGCTTACGGCATCAGTAACGATGATCCGGATGTCGTAAAAGGGCGCGCCGGTTCACCCTACGCAGTAAAAGATTATTACAGTGTAAATCCCGATTTGGCCGTTGATCCGGAACGGCGCCTGGAAGAATTTCAGGCGCTGATCGAGCGCACGCATCAGCATGGGATGAAGGTTGTTATTGATATCGTGCCGAATCACGTCGCGCGCCATTATGAATCCCTGCATAAACCGGAAGGCGTGCAGGATTTCGGTGCTGACGACGATACATCAGTAGCTTACCTGCGTAGCAATAATTTCTATTATGTGCCCGGCGAAGCTTTTCGTGTGCCCGACCCTTTGGAAAATTATCGTCCCCTGGGTGGAGATGCGCATCCGCTCGCCGACGGAAAATTTACCGAAGTGCCCGCCAAATGGACCGGTAATGGTTCGCGTAAAGCCCAACCGCATTTTCACGATTGGTATGAAACCGTAAAGATTAATTACGGTGTACGGCCCGATGGCAGTTACGACTTCCCGTCATTGCCGGCAACCTACGCAGAAAAAAATTATCGCGCGCACGCCGCGTTTTGGGCCGATAAAGATGTACCCGATTCCTGGAAAAAATTTCGCGATATCACACACTACTGGTTGGACATGGGTGTCGAGGGTTTTCGTTTTGATATGGCGGAGATGGTGCCGGTAGAGTTCTGGAGCTATTTGAATTCGTCGATCAAATTAAAAAATCCGGATGCGTTTTTATTGGCCGAGGTCTACAACCCCAAGGAATATCGCAACTACCTGCATCTGGGCAAGATGGACTACCTCTACGATAAAGTGGAGTTCTACGATACGCTCAAAACCATTATGCAAGGCACGGGTTCTATCGACAGTCTGGTGGCGATCCAGGCGGGCCTGGCGGATATCGAAGCGCATATGCTGCACTTCCTGGAAAATCACGATGAGCAGCGTATCGCCAGCCCGGATTTTGCCGGCAGTGCAGAAAAAGGTAAGCCGGCGATGGTGGTATCGGCCTTGATCAGTCGTTCACCGACGATGATTTACTTCGGTCAGGAAGTGGGCGAAGACGGCATGCTGGATTCCGGCTTTGGCGATCCCTCGCGCACCAGTATCTTTGATTACGCCGGCGTACCCGCCCATCAGCGATGGATGAACGGCGGTAAGTTTGACGGCGGGCGCCTGAGTAATCAGGAGCAAGCCCTGCGTGATTTTTACCAGCGGTTATTGAATTTCTCAGCCCACAGCCCGGCGATGCGTGGCTCCTATCAGGAGCTTCACACCCACAATCGGGCGACCACGGCAGGCTACACAGAAGACGTCTTCGCCTTTGCCCGTTGGGCAGATACGCAAAAGTTAATCGTGATCAGCAATTTTTCCGCGACAGAAACGCGCGCCTTTAACCTGCAGATACCCAAGAGCCTGCTAACAACCTGGGCATTAGCGGTAGGGGATTATCCCTTGCGGGATCAATTGGGCGAACAGAAAACGCTGACACTGGCAGCTCGACAAACCCATGCCAGCGTGCCGGTCAGGCTGGCTCCGCTGGAGTCCCTGGTGTTAACAATCGGCCAGCCGTCTCATTGAGGCGGTGCCGATTAATTGTCCAATAAACCCGCCAACTGCGGTGAAATTGTGCAAAAAATACGTAAACCTCTCCCAAGCTTGCAGATCAGTACACTTTCTGCTTGACTCAGTAGTAACAGAACATTAGAAAGGCATCTTTACGTCTGCTGTTAGTTCAATTTGCTAATTAAATTGTTCATTGGGTTCCTCCGCGCAGTATCCTTCCGTCCGAACCCGGCAGTGTCATTCAGAGTGAGATCATGCAGCCCAAAGAAATCGTCACCCAATTTATCCAGGGAATAAAATCCCAACATTTTGATCAGGCCAAGCACTTGTTGCATGTTGACGGCTTCGAATACATCGGCCCGAACATGTACTTTACTGACCCGGAAGACATGCTTGCCTACCTCTTTGGTATGGCCGGTATTCAGAAGGATATTGTGGTGCGCGAGATCGCGGCAGAGGGCAATTCGGTGTTCGGCGTACTGGATTACAAGACCTACTTTGAGCCCATTGGCGATGTGCGTATCGCTATCTGGTGTACCGTCGATGGTGACAAGATTCGTAAGGTGGAAGGCTTCTACAACGCCGCCGTGGTCGAAAATATGCTGAATGTCGAAGGCCAGACCTTTCCCCCGATGCCGTAATGCCTTTATAGGTATTGGCTATCTAATCCATAACATCAATTGTCTTTAGCTTTTGCGGTGCCAGGCGTATTCTGGGTTCATCAAGTAACCCAAAAGGAGCAGGCACCATGGCCAAGACAATGACTTTCGCAACAATTCACTTCACCGTCGCTTTTTCGGTCGCCTACGCCCTGACAGGTGATGTCCTGGTGGGCAGTGCGGTGGCGATGGTTGAACCTGCGGTCAATACTGTCGCTTTCTACTTCCACGAGTTGGGCTGGAAGAAATTCGAGGCGCATAAACAAGTTCTACAACAATTTTTTGCTGAAACAGTTTAGGTTCCGGGCCTGTTAAATCGGCCCGGCCAAACACAGAATCCACAGGATGGGTAACCGGGGGAAAACCGGAGTGATTAACCACCACTCCGGTTTTTTTATTTGAAGAGTTATTGTCTTGGATCGGGCGTCATCCGCAGGTAAGGCTTGATGACCTTGTAACCTTTCGGAAAGCGCTGCTTGATCTCGTCCGGGTCTTGCAGTGCCGGGACAATCACAACATCTTCGCCCGGTTTCCAGTTGCCGGGTGTGGCTACCTTGTGATGTTCGGTCAGTTGCAGCGAATCAATCACGCGCAAAATCTCATCAAAGTTGCGTCCAGTACTAGCCGGGTAGGTGATGATCAAACGAATTTTCTTGGCCGGATCGATGATAAACAACGAACGCACCGTCAGTGTTGCGTTGGCGTTGGGGTGAATCATGTCGTACAAGTCAGACACCTTGCGATCCGCATCCGCAATGATCGGAAAATTAACGCGGGTGTTTTGGGTTTCGTTGATATCGTTTACCCAGGCGTGGTGAGAGTCGACCGGGTCCACACTCAGCGCAATGGCTTTTACGTTGCGCTTTTCAAATTCCTCTTTCAGTTTGGCGGTAAGGCCAAGTTCGGTGGTGCAGACCGGCGTAAAATCAGACGGGTGCGAAAAAAGTACACCCCAGCTATCACCCAGCCATTCATGAAACTTGATGACGCCAGCGGTGGATTCCTGTTCAAAATCCGGTGCGGTATCGCCTAATCGTAATGTCATAGCCATTCTCCTTTCCAGAACATGTGGGCACTTATCTTAAGTAGAAACCTAACCGCAGAGAAAGACTATTTTGCTCTTTGGTTAGAACGGAAATGGGTAGGCGGTCAATCCTGCTTTGCTTCTTCGATCTCGCGGGCTTCCTTATTCTTATGCAATATGCGACCTACAAACACACCGACCTCAAACAGCATCCACATAGGCAAGGCGAGCAGAATTTGCGAGAACACATCCGGCGGGGTCAGTAGCATCCCAATAATAAAGCAGCCGACCACGATGTAAGGGCGCTTGGCCGCCAGGCCATCCGGTGTCAGCACGCCGGCATGGATCATCAGGATCACCGCAATAGGAATTTCAAACGCAAACCCGAAAGCAAAAAATAACTGCAAAACGAAATCCAGATATTTTGCGATATCGGTCATGGTTGCCACGCCTTCCAGGCCGATCCCGGTGACAAAGCCAAACAGCAGTGGAAATACCACGAAATACGCGAAGGTCATGCCCGCGTAAAACAGGAATACGCTGGAAATTAACAGTGGCGCGGCGAGACGTTGTTCATGTTTATACAAGCCGGGAGCAATGAACGCCCAGATCTGATAAAGGATGTAAGGAATGGATAGCAGAACAGCGGCAAAAAAAGTCAGCTTCAGTGGTGTCAGGAAAGGCGAGACCACATCGGTGGCAATCATGCTGGTGTTTTCCGGCAGCAGGTTTTGCAAGGGCGCCGAAATGATGTAGTAAATATCGTTAGAAAAATAAAACAGACAACAAAAAACGACCAGCACGAAGATCACGGTATGTAATAACCGCGTGCGTAACTCAATCAAATGTTGTACCAGCGGAAGCTCTCTGTCACTCATAGCTATCAATGGCCGCTTTTTTCAGGGACGGTGGGAGATGGCGCGTCATCAGGCTTGGCTGCGTCAGCCGGCTTTTCATCCATATGGGCATGGTCAGGCAGTTCGACATGTTCCTGGTAAGCGCGCGGTTTTGGTTCGGCTTGTTCTCCATCCTTGACGGCGTTCTCGATTTCGCGGCGCGTTTTTTCCAGGCTTTGCATAATCTCTTCATTGTGCAGCTGGCGGCGAATATCGTCAGCGCCGATCTGGCGCTCCAACTCGCTGCGTGTTTCGCGCAGGCTGCGTTTCAGGCGGCCAATCCACAGGCTGACGGCGCGTACCGTTTCCGGTAAACGCTCCGGCCCAATGACCACCAGGCCCACAATGGCGCACAAGATTAATTCAAAAAAACTGATATCAAACACACAATTACCTGTCGCGGTTGATCGGGTCAGGGTCATGCCAACTAAATGGCATGACCAACCTTGGTTTGCACATTACTTCTGCTCAGTTTTTTCTTTTTGTGCGCTGGTGATGTTGTCCTGGGCAGTTTTGTCTTCAACATTTCTGGTGTCGTTTTTTGCTTCGTCTTCATCGCCGATGGATTTTTTGAATCCCTTGATGGCGCTGCCAAGATCGCTGCCGAGTGAACGCAGACGCTTGGTGCCGAATAACATGATCACGATTGCCAGAATGATCAACAATTGCCAAATACTGATACCGCTGATACCCATAATATTTCCTCTGTCTTTCAGTAGGGGTTATTGCTTGCGCGAGGCCTTTTCGGCATGGCCGGATACATCAAAACGTCGCGCCAGTTCGTTCAGGACCGAGTCGGCGTTTTCACCCAGGTGAGATAACATCACCAGGGTGTGGAACCACAGATCGGCTGTTTCGTAAATCAACTCGCTGGTGTCACCGCTGGCTTGTGCATCTTTGGCAGCCAGCAGTGTTTCGGTGCATTCCTCACCGACTTTTTCCAATATTTTATTCAATCCTTTTTTATGCAGGCTGGCCACATAGGAGCTGTCTGCATCGGCATTGTTCTTACGCGCTTCCAGGATCTGCGTCAGTTGTTCCAGTATGTCGTGAGCGTTCATAAATTGTGTCGGGCGTTATTATTGATAGATATCTTTCGGGTCTTTGAGCACGGCATCGACCACCTGCCATTCGCCGTCTTTCAGCACGCGATAAAAACAGGACTCCCGTCCTGTATGACAGGCAATACCGCCCATTTGCTCAACTTGCAGGACGATCACATCGGCATCGCAATCGAGGCGAATTTCACTCAGATGTTGCACGTGACCGGAGGTCTCACCCTTATGCCATAAACGGTTGCGCGAGCGCGACCAATAGACCGCCTGGTTCAATTCGGCGCTGCGTTGCAAGGCTTCGCGATTCATCCAGGCCATCATCAGAATGCGGCCGCTTTGTGCGTCCTGGGCGATCGCTGGCACCAGGCCGTCGTTGTCCCATTTAATGCTATTGAGCCAATCGTTAGAACTGTCGGTTGTTACCATAAATCGATTCAATCCTGATGCAGGGCGAGCAACGCCTTGCTCACGTTATCACGTAAATGTTGCGGGTTAATGGTGCCGACAATCGCGCTGCTGATACCGGGGTGAGCAAAGACGAAGTTCATACTCGTCTGCACCGGATCGTCTGTTGCGTCGTCGCTGCACAAATGGCCGCTGGCCAGGGCCTTTTTCACCATTACCCCTTTATTCAAGCGCAGGCATTCATCAATGACGGCTTCTTCGGCGCGGTGGTTCAGGTTATAGGTCACCATCACTAGGTCCGCGTGCCGTGCGGTCAGCAAGCCACCTTCCAGGGTTTTGGTGGACATGCCGAAGGCGCGCAACCAGCCGGCTCGCTTGAGTTCGGCCAACACATCAAAGATTTCATAACGCTCAATGATCGCGCTGTCATTGCCGTCAGAGTGTACCAGTACCATGTCGATATAGTCACGGCGCAAACGTCGCAAACTACGTTCTATACTCACGCGCACCTGGGTCGGAGTGAAATCAAAACAGGATTCGCCATCGGCAAATTCTTCACCGACTTTGGTGCTGATTACCCAATCATGGCCCGAGCCCGCCATCAGTTTACCGAGGCGTTCTTCACTGGTGCCATAGGCCGGCGCGGTGTCCAGCAGGTTGATACCCAGCTCCCAGGCAATGTCCAGCAATCGCTTCACTTGATCATCGTCGGGAAGGTCGAAGGCGGAGGGGTAGTTCACTTTCTGGTTGCGGCCCAGCTTCACGGTACCCAGGCCCAGAGGGCTGACAGAAAGGTCGGTCTGACCAAGGCGTTTAGGTATCAGCATCGGTTGCCTCATCATCGGTCAGGCTGCTATCGGGTGGCGGCGGGAAGGCGATATCCCAAGGCGTTTTTGCTATAGGCGCACGCATCAAGTGGCGACCCAATTCAGCCGCTTCGTTCGTTGCACTACCGGGTGTAATGGCGTCTTTGTTCAATAGCGCCAATATTTCATTAGCGAGGTTGGGAGCCAAGGTCAGTTTGGTTGGCCACCCGAGAATCAGGTTATTAACTCCGACTACCTGTGTCGCGAACGCGTTATCCGGGCGAGCAAAGTGACGTTGCAGGGGTTCCGCACGCTCGACTGGCAGGGTCGCCCATTCAGCTTCACTGAAGTCCAGCCAGGGCATAAGATCCGCCAGCTCCTGCTTGGCACTTTCAATTAGTTCAGTAGCATCCTGATGTACCCCACGCTCTGCGAGGCTGCCACCCAAATACCACACTGGCGCGCCGTAGCTGGTGGTGTGGCTGGAGATCGTCAGGCGGGGCGTGGTTTCAGCGCCCAGGCAGTGGCCGTAAAAACGGTGTGGATAATGATGTTTGACCATCACTTGTTGCAGGGGGCGTACTTGCATGGCGGGTTGTTGCAGGCCGAGCTGCTGCAACAAAGCAGCGTTGCCCTTGCCGGCGGTCAGCACGATGCGCTGTGCCGTCACTTCAATGGATTGCCCGTCCTGTTCGGTAATCAGGCTTACTTCACCATTTGCTGCGGCCGTTAAGCGCGTGCTGTTCTCCTCAACCTGGAAAACGCGACTGGGCAGGTTGTTAGCGAGATTGGTAACCAGGCTGGGCACGTCGAGCACGAGGTCTTCCAGTCGGTAGAGGCTGCCACTGAAATGGTTGTTGCGTAGCAAGGGTGGGCGTTTGTCGTCAGCTACCGGCTCAACCCGTCCGCGCGTCAGCTTACTTGCCAAAAAGGTTGTCAGGCGCGACGTCATGGTTTCGCTGGACCACATAAAAAAGTGGTCGCTGAGGATGCGCGTATTGCGCAGGTCCACGTCTCCTTCACCGCACAGGCAGGCGCGCCAGTGACGCGGCATCTCGGCGATAGCTTCGGATGCGCCGGTGAGGGTGCCGCTGAGGGTGTACTTCATGCCGCCGTGGATCATCCCCTGCGAGGCAACAGTCTGGTCGCTGCCGAGGGCTTTGGATTCGAATAAGGCCAGTGAATAACCGGTATTTGCCAGACGATTCGCCAGCCACAAACCCGCCACACCACCACCGATGATGGCGATATCGAAGTGAAAACGGATCGGCGTTGCAGGCATAAAGACTCGTCAGTTCAGGAACGAAACCGGGATTAAAAGTGCGGGCAGTATAAAGCTTTTTCTTATCCTTGGCGGTGTAACTTGCAGGTGCAGGAATTTATGGCACACTGCCGGCAAGCAAACAGGCCCGCGTTGCCGGGCCTATGGGTATACATAAATCGGTATACATCACTGGAGGCACAATGAGGTCGAAATTGCTGACCGGGTCACTTTTTGCAGCGCTGCTGATCGGCTTGGGATATTTCCTTACCCTGCCGCAAGATCCGCTGATCAAGGCGAATCATGAACATTTTCAATACACCGGTCGCGTTGATTTCTCTTCACCGGAAATGCCAGTGTTTTCCTGGCCGGGTACCATGATCCAGACAGGCTTTACCGGCCGTTCGATAGCGCTGGTCATGGATGATCATTACGGCATGAATTACTTCAACGTATTTATTGATCAGGACTGGGATAACCCCATTGTGATAAAAGGCGAGAAGGGCAAAAAAACCTATCCCATCGCTTATAGTCTCAGCGATGGGGAACATGTATTGACCATCACCAAACGCACCGAGGGCGAAGAAGGCGCGACCACCTTTTACGGCGTGCTGTTAGCCGATGACGGTCAACTGACGGCGCCGCCCCCTCGCCCCGAACGGCGGATTGAGTTTTTTGGTGATTCCATTACCAGTGGCATGGGTAACGAAGGTCCTGAAGGTGGGCCGGATGACAACAAAGCAGAGAAAAATAATTTCCTCGCCTACGGTGCTATTACAGCGCGCAACCTGGACGCGGAATATGTCAGTACATCACAAAGTGGTGTCGGCCTGATGACGAGTTTCGTGGGATTTACCATGCAGGAATTTTACGACCAGCTCAGCGCCATTGATGACAATAATTCCGTGTGGGATTTCAACCGCTGGACGCCCCATGTGGTGGTGATTAATTTATTTCAAAACGACAGCGTGCTGGTGGAAGAGCGGCTTGACCCAGTGCCTGACGATGAACAACGGATTGCCGTGTATTACGATTTCGTTCGGCGGATTCGCGGCCATTACCCGGAAGCCTATATCATTTGCACGCTTGGTACGATGGATGCCAGCAAACCCGGCTCACCCTGGCCAGGTTATATTCACGCAGCGGTGGACCGGTGGAAGGCAGAGGCTGATGATAAACGCATTGATGTAATGATCTTCGAATTCAAGGATTTTTATCAGCATCCACGCGTGCGCCATCACCGCGAAAATGCCGAGGTGCTCACGGCCTATATTAAAGACAAAATGGGTTGGTAATTTCAGCCGTTGCGAATGGATGTTTTTTATGCGTTGGTTTTACACCCTGATTTTTTATCTTGCGATCCCCGTCATTCTTCTGCGTTTGCTGTGGCGCGCCTGGCGTGCGCCAGCTTATGCGCGTCGCTGGCATGAGCGGTTTGGTTTTATTCCCGAGTTGGAAACGGAAAAAAAAGTCGTCTGGTTTCACACAGTTTCAGTCGGTGAATTTTTAGCGGCGCTGCCACTGATTCGTATCTTGCAACAGCAGGCCCAGGTGCAATTGGTTATTACCACGACCACACCAACCGGTTCAGAGCGCGTGCGAGCGGCCTTGGGCGATAGCGTGTACCACGTTTACGCACCTTATGACTTGCCGGATTGTGTGGCACGTTTTCTGACGCGGGTGCAGCCGCAATTACTGCTGATCATGGAAACCGAACTCTGGCCCAACACCATTGCGGCCTGCGCGCAGCGCGAGATTCCCGCATTGCTTATCAACGGACGTTTGTCTGCGCGCTCGGCACGCGGCTATGCGCGCTTTGGTGCTATGACGAAGGACATGCTGGAGCAATTGACCTGTGCGGCAATACAACACACCGATGATGCTGCACGCTTTCAACAACTCGGCCTGCCAGCTGCGGCAACGGTTGTTACCGGCAATGTGAAATTTGATTTGACCCTGGGTGAGGACGTACTCGCGCAAGCTCACATCCTCAAGCACCAATGGACCCAGGGCGGCGAACGCTTAGTGTGGATTGCCGCCAGCACCCATCAGGGGGAGGACGAACAAATCCTTAATGCGTTTGCCCAGGTGCGTGCTTCCGGTACGGACGCAGCAAAGAAACTGTTGCTGGTGCTGGTACCGCGCCATCCCGAACGTTTTGAACGTGTGGGGAATTTATGTGTTGCACGCGGTTATCACATGGTGCGTCGCAGTCAGAAAACCATTGCGGCCGATACCGATGTTTTATTGGGCGATACCATGGGCGAATTGTTATTGCTGCTGGGTGCCAGCGATATTTCCTTTGTCGGCGGCAGCCTTGTGCCCACTGGTGGTCATAATTTTATGGAGCCCGCTGCCTGGCAGCTGCCGTTACTAAGCGGTACTCACGTGTTCAATTTTGCGGAAGCAGCGCGCTTGCTACAGGAAGCGGATGCGTTGCGTTTAGTCGACACCGCCGAGGCATTAGCGCAGGAAGTGCAGTGCCTGATAAGCGATGAGGGAGAGCGTAAAAAACGCGGTCAAGCCGCGCTTTCGGTAGCCAATAGCAATCGCGGAGCGATGGCAAAGACACTCAACATTATTGAACGATATCTATAACGGATTAAGATTCGAGCTTGGCATCAAGCGTAATCTCGGCATTCAACACTTTTGATACAGGGCAGCCAGTCTTGGCCTGATTGGCGATCGTTTCAAACGTGCTGCGATCAATGCCGGGAATATTCGCCGTTAAGTCGAGATGCACTGCCGTAATGGCAAAGCCACCATCGATCTTATCAAGCGTCACGGCAGCATGGGTTTTAATGCTTTCAACTGTCATACCTGCTTCGGTTAGCTGAGCAGATAACGCCATGGTGAAACAGCCCGCATGGGCGGCGGCGATAAGTTCTTCCGGATTGGTGCCGGGGCCATCTTCAAAACGGGTATTGAAACCGTATTGAGTTTGCGACAGCACACCACTCTGGGTAGAAATTTTACCTTTACCCTCTTTCAAATTGCCCGTCCACATTGCTGACGCTGTACGTTTCATCGTGGTTCTCCTGTCTTTGAAAAATGTTACGGCCAGGGTGCAGGGTTGTCATTGATGTACTGAGCGCCGCCCTCTGAAGGTTCCGGCTCGCGCATTTGCGGTGGGCCGGCAATCGCCGTCGCCATAAAATTTTTTCTGGCTTCGGTGAAATCCTTCTGTGTTAAAGGCGGTGTCTGCACCGGTGAATTCTCAATCGTCCATTGAATAATCTCGTCCAGTTTATGATTGAGTTCCCGAGCAAAGCCTGGTTTGGTTGTTGTTTCTGGCATAAGCGCGCTCGTAAAAAAGTTGAGCCATAGACTTGGCTATGGCCACGTAATCAAGTGAACAATCAGTGTGTCTCTTTTTTTCCGGGTATTGGCGAATGACTCACCCATCCGCGTAACTCTTCAATGAGTTGATGGATGCCCGAAATTTCGCTGATAAAAATTTCCCGGCCCATCAATGCCCGATATTTAGCTTCTGCAATTTGTTGCGCAGCTTCTATGTTGTCGCTGGCGTTTTTTAATCCGTAGCGAGCGGAGTATTCCTGGTGTTGAGGAGAGTGGATCATAGCGTTAACCTCAATATGACTTGTTGTGTAATCGCTGACAAAATTCCTGTTATTTCTGACCCCTGTCATGAATGCATTCGTTGATTTCTACATTACTGACAGTGTTGATGTAGCCGTGGATTTGTAAACTTTACATGCTGCAGTGCAAGGCTTTCATCCAGTGACTCGTACCAGCCCTCCCACCATTGCACATAGTGAGACGTTTTTTTGTCGCTAATATTGCCGCCAGCAGTGCCCAGCAAACTCGCGAGATTGCCGTCCAGTGTTGGCGCGTTAATTCCATTTCTGTGCGCTATTTTTCCGCATTCTTTTGGTGTGATCATTATCTACCCTTACGACTTTTTAATCATGCTGATTGTAGAACAGTGCGTTGCTTTGATAATTGATAGCAAGCCGTGTGCCGTTTTTTAAAAAGGCGCTGAAAATTGAATAAATGTTTTTAATTCGCGACAGGGATAACTTGGGAAAAAGTGTGGCTGGCTTGTGTGACTGTTGAATGAACGCGTTAAGCGGACGCAAGCGGCACGTTAGTTAGCGCACAAAAGAATGCGCGGCAGCAACGAAAAGTTATCAACCGCTTCGCTGTTGGTGAGATTTAAAGAATAAGAAAAAATAAGCGAAGATTTTTTACAGCAATCAACTGATTGATTGTAAACATAAAAAAACCGAAGCAGGCCGGCTTCGGTTTTTTTATGACTTTCTTGTCGATATTAGCGTTCTATGCGGCGACTCTCGCGCACGCCGGAGGAGCCGCCGCTTGCCCGCGTGTGGTTGGAACCGCCGATACCACGATGAACTTGTGGTTGCGGTCTGTTTTGTTCAATACGACGTTGGACTTGCGGCTCCGTTTGCCTTGGGCTTCTTTGGGGCTGCTGCACATTTTCCGTGCGGCGGATGATGTCCTGACGTGGTTGCTGATAAGTACTTCGCTCAATATTTTGGGGGCGCTGCGGATTTCCTTGCCAATTATTCTGACGCGGTGCATTTTCTTGCGCCCGCTGGATAACGTCGCGTCGTTGTTCCACGTCGCCGGCGCTGCGTTGCACCGTATTGTTACCGCGATACACCGCCGCAGGCCGCTCGGGCTGGTTGCGTTGTACTTCTTCGCGCCCGCCGGTTTTCGTGGTGTTGGGCAGGGTGCGCTGGGGATACTTGCGCTCTACGTTGCTCACATCACGCGATGGGTTATTGGTGTTGGCAAGCCGCTCGCGTACACGCTCCGCGTCACTTTGGCCGCGCCAATGCGTAACGGGGCGCGGTGTGTCGGCATGGCGATTATTGGAGCCTTGCAGCTCCGGGCGATGCTGTGGTCGTGCACTGTTGGGGCGTGGGTGGCCCTCTGCAGTATGACGACGGCCGTAGTCCCGCTCTTCCTGCAACGCCCGGTAACTCTGGCGGTTGCTGTTGTAGTGGTGACGAATATTCTCATTGCGGTACACCACCCCGCGCCGATGTACGGGGTTGTGGTGCCAGTGCCTGGCGCCGTGGTAATGGGCGATGTGCCGGCCACTGTAAAAGCGCGGGTGATGATGGTGGTGGTAATCAATCACCACCACGCGGCGGTTATGCCAGTGGAAGGAGCTGAAGAAGAAGCTGGGCGCGACATAAACGCGCGGACCCCAATAAAAACCGCCGACAAATACATGATGACGGGGGTGATGCCAGTAGACGGGTGGGTAATCCGACCACCACCAGTCGCCATAGACCACGCGTGTGTCGTAGTAGGGAACGTACACGACACGCTCAACGGCCGGTTCAATCACAATGATTTTTTCTTCGCGCTGTACCTTGACGTGTTCCATCTTGTCCAGGCTGCCTGAGGCATAAGCCTTCTGCCGCAAATCCTGGATGACCGTCATGACTTCCGCCTCATCAGCCAGGAAGGCATCGCCCACCCGCTGGGTCCAGTCGAGGTCGTCACTCATGCGCTGCAAGATTTGGGGGAAGGCCACCAGTGCCTTCACGCTGGGGTCCCAGTTTTCATTCTCCACCGCTGCCACCGCAGATTCCGCGCTTAGTTTGCTGTTGGCGCTGGCCCAGCGGGCCGCCTGGACAACTTCCAGCGGGTAGGTGGCGGCAATCAATACGTGGGAGAGTACTGTGTCCGGGTAAAGTGCAACCGGTGCGAGCATCTGGTCCAGCTCGGCGCGGCTGAAATCCGGTGGTGCCGTGCTGATGGTTTGCGTCTGCGCCTGACTCAACAGCGCAAAACCGCTCAGAAACAGGGTCAATGCCAATTTGGCGAGGGCGTTCATAATGGCCTCTCTTGTGATAGATAACCACAACATGGATGGAGCAAGCCTGTGGCTCGCGTATCCTGCTGCGCGCTATAGCATACGCTTGCGCTGGTTGCGGGCATACAGGTACAGGATCGTTTATATCGCCGGATGCCTTAACCCAAGCTGAATGCAGCCTGCTGATTGCTATACGGCTATGACAGGTAAATGGCCGACAAGTTATCCATGACGGACGTGTATTGACTAATAAGCCAAGCCCTCGATAATGGCCACCTGATGCGTTATCCGTCGCCGTAGGGCGTCCGTTACAGTGAGAAACGAATGATAGATGTGAGTTTTCAATTAAAAGGCAGTGCCCTGTCGGTCGTGGTGCTGGCCCTTATCGACTACGATCCCGCCTCCCTTCGTCAGCAGTTGCAGGAAAAAATTGATCAGGCTCCCCAGTTCTTTGTGAATTCCCCGGTGTTGATTAACCTGGATAAGTTGGAAAATCCTTCCGCTCTGAATGATTGTGCCGGGTTGCTGCAAGTATGCCGCGACCTGGGGTTGCAACCACTTGGCTTTACCGCCGTGCCGGAGGCATTGGTGGAGGCGGTGCGTGCGACGGGCCTGGCGATATTGCCGCGTCAGGGTGAGCGTGCCTTGAAAATGCCGGAGCCTGAGCTGCGTACACCGCAGGTGGAAACGGTGGTTGAGGAGCGCTGGGTGCAGCGGGTGAGTAAGGTGATTACCCGGCCTGTTCGCTCAGGCCAACAAATTTATGCCGAGGGTGCGGATCTGATTGTGCTGGCGCAGGTCAGTGAAGGGGCTGAGGTGTTGGCGGATGGTCATATTCATATTTATGGTTCCTTGCGTGGCCGCGCGTTAGCTGGTGTGCGTGGTGATGAGAGTGCGCGGATTTTTTGCCAGAGTATGGAGGCGGAGTTGGTGTCTGTTGCGGGGAATTTTTTGTTGCGGGATTCGTTTGCGGATGAAGTGATGAAGAGGCCGGTGCAGGTTTATCTGGAGGGGGAGAATGTGCGGATTGAGAAGTTGTTGGCGTGAACTGAGTGCCGGCTGCAAAATTGGGCAATTGAATTTATTGAGCGCTGGAACACCAGTGACTTTTGATTAAACAAGAATATAGAGGAGCCAACCTTGGCCAAGATTATCGTAGTGACTTCAGGTAAAGGTGGTGTGGGTAAAACTACCACCAGTGCAGCAATCAGTACCGGACTGGCTCAGCGCGGTCATAAAACGGCGGTGATAGATTTTGATGTGGGCTTGCGGAATCTGGATTTGATTATGGGATGCGAGCGGCGTGTGGTGTATGACTTTGTGAATGTCATCAAAGGCGAGGCGACTTTGAATCAGGCGTTGATCAAAGATAAACGCACGGAGGGTTTGTTTATCCTGCCTGCGTCGCAAACTCGCGATAAAGATGCCTTGACGCCAGAGGGTGTTGAGACGGTGTTGAATGATTTGTCGAAGGATTTTGATTTTATTGTCTGCGACTCGCCGGCCGGGATTGAGAAGGGGGCGCAGATGGCGTTGTATTATGCGGATATAGCGATTGTGGTGACGAATCCGGAAGTGTCGTCGGTGCGTGATTCGGATCGTATCCTGGGTATTTTGCAAAGCAAATCACGCCGGGCTGAGCGGAGTGATGAGCCTATCAAGGAGCATTTGCTGTTGACGCGTTATAACCCGGAGCGTGTAGAGAAGGGTGAGATGCTGAGTGTGGCGGATGTGGAGGAGATTCTGGCGATTCCGTTGCTGGGGGTGATTCCGGAGTCCGAGGCGGTACTTAAGGCATCCAACCAGGGGCAGCCGGTGATTCTGGATGATGAAAGTCAGGCGGGACAGGCGTACAGTGATGCGGTGGATCGGTTGTTGGGTAAAGAGATTGCGCACCGGTTTCTGGAAGTGCAGAAGAAAAACTTTCTCAAGCGTTTGCTGGGAGGTAAGTAGTGAGTATCTTCGATTATCTGCGCAAGAAGCGCGCGCCCTCGTCGGCGTCCATGGCAAAAGAGCGCTTACAAATTATCGTCGCTCACGAGCGCAATCGCCGCAATCATCCCCAACCGGATTTTTTGCCGCAAATGCAGCAGGAAATTATTGAGGTGGTCCGCAAGTACATCAATATTTCATCGGATCAGGTGGTGGTCAATCTGGACAACACCGATGACTGTTCTGTACTTGAACTCAATATTACCCTCCCGGACTAACGTAGGTCGGATTAGCCGAAGGCGTAATCCGACAAATTATCTTATGCACAACGCCAACACCGTCATCGTCCTCGACTTCGAAACCACTGGCCTCTCACCGGAGATGGGCGATCGCGCCATTGAAATCGGCGCTGTGCTGATTGAGGACGGTGTCATCACTGATCGCTTTCAGCGCCTGATGAATCCGGGCAAACGTGTGAACAGTTTTATCGAAAATTACACGGGCATAACCAATGATATGTTGCAGGACGCCCCGCCAGTTGCGGAGGTTATGCAGGAGTTCGCTGGGTTTATGGGCGGGTACAATCTCGTTGCGCACAACGCGTCGTTTGATCAACGTTTTTTGCGCGCCGAATTGAAGCGTTTGCGGCGTAGTTGCGACAATCCATTTTCCTGTTCCATGTTGGCGTCACGCCGTATTTACCAGACCGCACCGAATCACACCTTGAGTGGTTTGGTTGATTATAAAAAAATTCCCACCGATGGTATTTTCCACCGTGCGCTTGCCGACGCTGAAATGACAGCAAAACTGTGGCTAGCTCTGCTGGAAGACATAGCGCACATGTATAAAGTGCCGGCCTGCACCTTTAATGTGATGCAGCAACTGACCACAATTCCCAAACGTTCTGTACCGAGTTTTTTTCAAAAAATACTACTCAAAACCTGTTAACTCTCTCCCCTTAAAAAGGACGTTGTATGAATATTCTGCGTGGTCTTTTCTTCATGTTGACAGTATTTTTCCTCCACGGGTGTGGGTATCTGTTGCAACCGGACGTCAAGCAGGGAATGGCGAATCTGGAAAAAGGTGAGTATGAACTTGATCCCCGTCATACCACCGTGCTGTTCAAAGTAGATCATTTGGGATTATCCAAATTTGTCGGACGTTTTAATCGCGTTGACGCCAGCCTTGATTTTGACCCCGCCAATCCCGGCGCCGCCAAATTAACAGCCGTTATTTATACCGCCAGCATTGATGTGAATGATACGGATTTTTCGGCAACCTTGGCCGGACGCAGCTGGTTTAACAGCGAACGTTTTCCCGAGGCACAATTTGTAACGCGCGCGGTAGAACTGGTCGATGGGACTCGTGCCCGTTTTATCGGTGATTTAACCCTGTTGGGCGTCACAGCGCCAATAACCCTGGACGTACAATTTAACGGCGGTGCAGACAATATGCTGACCGGTCGCTACACCCTGGGATTTTCAGCCGTCACACGCTTTAATCGCTCGCAGTTTGGTATGGATCAATATATTCCGGCGGTAGGTGATCAGGTAGAGGTGGAAGTGCACGCTGAGTTTTTGCGTCGCTGATCATACGATGGCTTCAAGTTACGGAGAATAGAATGTCAATGAATGGCTTCCTTATTGGTGGTAATGCGGAACGGCCCGTCGAATTAAATTTATCGATGGGCAATCGCCACGGCTTGATCGCCGGTGCAACGGGTACAGGAAAAACCGTCACCTTACAAGTTCTCGCCGAGGGTTTTGCCAGGGCGGGTGTGTCGGTATTTATGGCGGACGTAAAAGGTGATCTTTCGGGGTTGGCGCTTAGCGGCAAACCTCATCCCAGGGTTGATGAACGCGTTCAAAAAATTGGTGTCCAGAATTATCAACAGCGATCCTACCCTTGTGTGTTTTGGGATATTTACGGAAAACAGGGGCACCGGGTGCGTGCCACCATTTCTGACTTTGGGCCGCTCTTGTTGTCGAGTTTTCTGGAGTTAAACGAAACCCAATCCGCCGTTTTATATGCCGCATTCAACATTGCCGATGACCAGGGGTTGTTGATGCTGGACCTGAAAGATTTGCAGGCCATGCTTAACTGGATGAAGGACGAACGCGCCAATCTGGAAGATGAGTACGGCGGAATGAGCACGACCAGCATTGCTGCAATCCAACGCCGCTTGATGATGCTGGAACAACAAGGCGCGGAAGATTTCTTTGGCGAGCCTGCACTGGATCTACAGCATTTGCTGCAAGTTACTCTGGACGGACGCGGTGCGGTTAATATTCTTGATGCAACCAGTCTGATTCATCAACCGCGCCTGTATGCGATTTTTTTGTTATGGCTGATTGCCGAATTGTTTGAGAATTTACCGGAAGTGGGTGACATGGATCGCCCCAGGTTAGTGTTCTTTTTTGATGAAGCTCATTTGCTGTTTAACAATGCACCGAAATTGTTGCTGGAAAAGATCGAGCAGGTAGTGCGTTTGATTCGCTCGAAAGGTGTAGGTATTTATTTTATCTCACAAAGCCCCGACGATATTCCTGATACGGTACTGGGGCAATTAGGGAATCGTGTGCAACACGCGCTGCGTGCTTTTACACCAAAAGATCAAGCGGCGGTCAAGGTTGCTGCACAAACCTTTCGGCCCAATCCTGCATTTAAAACCGAAGCGGTGATCAGTGAGCTGGGTATTGGTGAAGCATTGGTGTCGGTTCTTGATCCCAAGGGGGCGCCGACGATAGTTGAGCGCACCTTGATTGTTCCACCTGAGTCGCGAATTGGTCCATTAACCGCAGAGGAACGCGTAACCATTGTCGCGCGCTCACCCTATAAAAATATTTACGATAAATTGATCGATCGTGAGTCTGCATACGAAGTTCTGAAAGCACGCGCCTTGCAAAAGCAGACGGAAGACAATGCGGCGAAGAAAGATAATGACTGGGGTCTGCGCATGCCGGATAAACCTGCCTCACGTTCAAGCTCCCGGAAAACAGCGCGCTCGTCCAGTCGCCAAGGGGTTGCAGAGACACTGGCCAAAAGCGTAGCCCGTTCCGTCGGCAGCTCGTTGGGTCGCCAAATTGTCCGCGGCTTGCTGGGCTCACTCCTCGGCGGCCGCCGCTAACATGTAGGTCGGATTAGGCGAAAAGCGCCGTAATCCGACAAACTCTCTTTTACATTCTCACGAAAATCAAAGGAGGCATCCATGAAAACCGCCCTCATCGTCCTGCTATTGCTGAGCCTGCTTCCCTACGCCTTCGCATGGATCTCCGGCTTCTACCGCCGCCAACAACTCGGCACCATCGACAATAAAAATCCCCGCCAACAATACACCCAACTCAGCGGCCCCGGTGCGCGCGCCGTCGCCGCACAACAAAATGCCTGGGAAGCCTTGGCGTTTTACAGTGCTGCTTTATTGGCGGTGAGTTTGACGAATGTAGAGATTGAGTATCTTTCTCTGGCAGCGATACTTGTGCTGCTCTTTCGGGTTCTGCACGGTATCTTTTATCTGGCCAATCTTGATCTGCTTCGCTCTTTATCGTTTGTTGCCGCGATTCTACCCAGCGTGTATTTATTCTACAGGGCGATTGCGAGCTCTTAATGGGTGCTGATGATGCAATCTGTCAATACAGATTTTTCCGGCATGCAGGAAAAGGTAACAACACAATTGCGGCCATTATCTTTGGCCGCATAGAGCGCTTCATCGGCCGCATTGAGCAAGTCGCTTAATGATTGAAACTTCCTGTCTTCCTGGCAGGCCAGTCCAATGCTCACCGTAATTTGATGTCGGCCTATAAGCTTGCTGCTGATATGTTGGCGTAGACGTTCTGCAATAATTCTTGCATCTCTCTCATTAGTACGCGGCAAAATCACCGCAAACTCTTCCCCGCCAAACCGAAACGGCATCATCGGTTTACGGATCAGGCTGCGCAATTGCGCTGCGACATTTTTCAGGACTCGGTCACCCTGGCTGTGGCCGTAAAGATCATTGAATTGTTTGAAGTGATCGATATCAATCATCAGCAATGAAAACGGCTGGCCATTGCGTTGGGTGCGCAAAAATTCCTGGCGCATTACGTCATCAAACATACGCCGGTTGGGAATGTCAGTGAGGGCATCGGTATGGCTTTGTTTTTTGAGTTCATTGACCCGGCTGCTTAAGGCCAGCGACAACAACACCATTTCAATCAATGAACCGATCTGGAAGATATTTTCGGTGAAGAACGTGCGCGGGAAATATCCGAAGACTTTTACCATATACACCATGATGCCGAAGATAAAAGTGGACCAGGCGAGCATAAAATAGCGTGCAGGTGGGTAGCCTGAGCACAGCCGCGCAATGCCCATAATAAAAATTAGCGGCATGACAATAAGCGTGAGCGTTGCCTGGGTCACAACTACCAGCGCGTAGGGCAGTAACAGCGAGCTGAAGGTGACCACGCCGAGCACGGCAATCATGCTCAGCGCGGCAAGGTCAAGTTTGCGGGAAAATTGCTGGATGGTCAGGATATGGCGGGAAAATTGCGTGGCAAAAAGTAGTGAAAGTCCCAACAAAATCAACAGGCAGAAATTTGCCAGGTTGGGGCTCTCGGGCATTATCATTTGATAAAAGAAACCGTCGTTGGCGCTCATGTAGAGGCCGAAGCACAGGATGTACAACAAGTAGTACAGGAAGGCTTTGTCGCGCACCACGACAAAGATAAAAAAGTTGTATACCACCAGTACCAGAAAGCCACCGTAATATACGCCGTAAGCAAATTGTTCCTTGCTGATATTTTGAATCAACTCAATGGGTGAGGACGCCGATAGCGCGATATCCATCGCCCCTTCGCTTTCGTAGCGTAAATACAAAGTAGATTCACTATTGGGTGCGAGGGCGAGGGGAAACAAAAAGTCGTGATACTGGATGTCACGTTGGGAAAAAAGTAAACGGTCACCGGTTTGGTGGTGCTGCCATCCGTTGTTGGTGTTTTCCCACAGGTCCAGATAATCGATCAAGGGATATGCCTGGCGCAGGATGATCTTGTTTTCCCGCGCACTATCATTAATTACCCGGATTTTTACCCACCAGGCCGAGCGGGTAAAACTGAGGTTGGAGCCGTTCTTGCCCGGCGCGCTAAATCTGCCGGCAAAATTCTCGCTGCGGATATCGTCAATAGTCAGCTGTTTGGATGGGTCCTCCAACAATAACAACTGATTTACCAGCAATTGCTCCTTAAAATCATCATGGATGCGCAGCGCAGAAAGTTCTCCGGCGGCCGTAGCGAGCGCTGCGTTTAGCAGAAACAGGATCACCACGCCCAGGTGCAGTATCTGGAAACCGGTGCGTGTTATCCAGGCAAAAGCGCTGCTGGCGTCAGAAAAGACGCTGCGTTGGTCGCTCAGGTGCGGTTGGCTGACGTGATAATTGATCACCTCAACATTTCCTTATCGATGGTCATATTCCATGCCTTCAGGCGCGAAATCCCGGAACAAGCACACCGACGATGCCATAGGCAGCATTGAAGGGTGGCGTGGTCAGGGAGTCATTATTGTTGTTAGCGGATCGTTGTGAAGAAACGGCCGACATTCTTGCACCTCGGCCCGGGTCGGTCAATTAATCATCAGGTATAAGCAGGCCTGCTGTAAGTCGGCAAGTTGTCAGTGGATGGGGATTGAAGCGGTTTTAACCTGAATTAAATTCCGGTTGGGCATGATTTTTTTGCGTGGAAGAGGTCTGTTTGAATGGTGTACAATCCGCGCCTATTTTTCATCCGCTTCCCTGTTCAGGACTTACTCCATGTTTGATAAAAGCCAGACTATCGCCTCCTTTGACCCTGAAATCTGGGCCTCCATTCAAAATGAAGGTCGTCGTCAGGAAGAACATATCGAGCTGATCGCTTCGGAAAACTACACCAGCCCTATGGTGATGGCCGCCCAAGGGACCAAGTTGACTAACAAATATGCGGAAGGCTATCCAGGCAAGCGCTACTACGGCGGTTGTGAGTATGTCGATCAAAGCGAAGCGCTGGCCATCGAGCGTGCCAAACAACTCTTCGGTGCTGATTACGCCAACGTCCAACCCCACTCGGGCTCCCAGGCTAATTCGGCGGTATACGCTGCACTTTGCGCACCCGGCGACACAGTGCTCGGCATGAGCCTGGCCCATGGCGGCCATTTGACTCATGGAGCCAAAGTGAGTTTCTCCGGCAAAATGTACAACGCCGTGCAATACGGTCTGAATCCGGAAACCGGCCTGGTTGATTACGATGAGGTTGAGCGTCTGGCCGTGGAGCACAAGCCAAAAATGATCGTGGCCGGCTTCTCAGCTTATTCGCAGGTTATGGATTGGCAACGCTTCCGCGATATCGCTGATAAAGTTGGCGCTTACTTGCTGGTTGATATGGCCCACGTTGCGGGTCTGGTGGCTGCCGGTGTTTACCCCAGCCCCGTACAGATCGCTGATGTAACCACCTCTACGACCCACAAAACCCTGCGCGGCCCTCGCGGCGGGATCATCCTGGCGAAAGCCAATGAAGAGATCGAGAAGAAACTCAACTCGGCGGTATTCCCCGGTGGTCAGGGTGGTCCGTTGATGCACGTGATTGCGGCCAAGGCCATCAGCTTCAAGGAAGCCATGAGCCCCGAATACAAAACCTATCAACAGCAAGTTGTGAAGAACGCCAAGGCCATGGCATCAACCTTCATTGAGCGCGGTATCAAGATCGTATCCGGCGGAACCGAGAACCACCTGATGCTGGTGGATCTGATTGGCAAGGAATACACCGGCAAAGACGCCGACGAAGCGTTGGGCAATGCCAACATCACTGTCAACAAAAACTCTGTACCTAACGATCCGCGTTCTCCCTTTGTAACGTCCGGCTTGCGTGTCGGTACGCCGGCAATTACTACGCGTGGCTTCAAAGAAGCCGAGTGCGTTCAACTGACTCACTGGATCTGCGATATCCTGGATGCACTCGAGGCAGGTAATGCCGCACCGGTGATTGAATCTGTTAAAGCAAAAGTGTTGGACGTGTGCAAGAAGTTTCCGGTGTACGCCGAGTAAAATCCTATTGGTGTTCATTTAATACCATTGCTAATAAGGGAGCTGAGTTCAGCTCCCTTTTTTATTGCGCGTTTTTTTGATCCCCCTTACTCATGACTGCACGAATCTGGTTAGCCGACTTCATTTTCCTTCCGGCTGTTGGCGGAATAATCTGCCTTAGCGCATTTTCCATACACATCAAAAAATAAATAAATGAATTTCTTAGCAAAAACTGGTTGCTGCAAAATTTATCTGCTAGCTTCATAGCTCAGCGCAATGCTGAGTAATCTTATCTTTTAAAAAGGAGCTTGTTCGTATGAAGTTAATCTTCTCATCTGTATGTACCTTCCTGTTGGTGTTGCTGGCTGCAAGTACCAACGCCAAAACACTCAAGTATGAATTGCAGGATATTTTTTCCCATAATGGGGAAATCAATTATCCTGGTCTGGATTTTCATGATGCACAATCTGCAACTCTCATGGTTGAAAAACTGGAGGGCAATCCGACTCCAGAGCTGGTTTCCCTTGATCTTACATTTCCTAACGCAGCAACGCTAAAAGTTCGTGGCTTTACCCGGCAGGGGCCTGACATTTATCGGGCGCTTGTCTCCGGCGCATGGATTTTCAGAGAGGTGTTAGTAGAATTGCAGATTCCGGAATTATCCGCGCATGCACCAGTTCATATTATGGTTAAAGTGGTAGAGGGAACTTCCTACCTTAATCCTGTTACAAACAGCTCAGGGCCGGACTTGTTGATTGCGCACGGCATGCTGAAGGACGTGACGCCCTTCAAAGTGGTAGACACTGGTTTTGCGATTGTTGATGGAAAACGCGTAAATCTTTCTCTGAGAGACCGCTTGGGCTTTAGTGAGACCACACCGCAGTTCGGTTTTGCTATTGATGCGCTATGGCAAGGTAAAGGTCAGAAAACATTGTATTTGGACGCTCCAGTTCCTGTTGAACAACATGACTTCGTAGAGCCAATCGCATTAATTATTGAGGCGGTCAGTGGTCCAAATGGCATAGAGAATATGGTCAGTGTGAAATATATCGTCGCGGGCGACGAACTCGTTAGCCCGCCATTTCCTTTGATTGAATTACTGAATCAGGCGTACGGTCAGTAATCTACCCATAAGAACAAAAGATCCCGGTGATCTTTTGTTCTTTTTATTTGTTTGTACGTGCCTGATACGCTCTAACTCCCTGCACCACAAAAACCAACACCACGCCGGCCATTCCCGACAGCACAATCGCTGCTAATAGAATTAACATCTTTCTGGGCTTTACCGGGTCCAGGGATGAAACTGCCGGGCTGGCCAGTTCAAATGCTTGTGTGTTTGTTTTCACTCCATGTAATTTATTCAGATCATTTTCCAGAATCGCGCGCCAGTACTCCATGTTGCGCAGCTCGGGAACGAAAGCGCTTAAAGGATTATCCTGGCGGGCTTGCAATGCGTTTATCTCTTCTGAAAGTACTCGCGTACCGAGTAAATACTGTCGATCATCAACAACTTTAAGTTCAACCCCGGCAAGTTGCGCGTAGGGCGTTTCAATAATTTTTAAGGATTGTGCAACGCGAAGTGCTTCTTGCAGTTGTATCAATTCATCACGCAATTTTTGTTGTTCGCGGTTTTGCCGTGCGTTGTAATCAAAATCCAGTTGTTGCAGGCTGGATGCATAACCTTTCTCCAGTTGAGTCACAAATTGTTCTACAACCCGCGCGTTGAGGAAATCTACATACGCACTCAGCAATTTTACGCCCTGAGCGGGTTCGGTTGTTTCCAGCGATAGTTGGCTCAGGGTGGATTCGGGTTTTTTGGGATTGGGCGGTGTCAGGGTTAATGCATTAAAAAAGTGGCGGAATTGCCGATCATTATCGCTTACGCCCGTGCGCGGATCGGTAGACAAAGGTTTCTGTGACCAGGACTCCCAGAACAGTCGTTGCGTATGCAAGGAGCCTGCCTGGGTTATGAATGCTGTGTAGAACGCATCCTGCTGCAAGGATGTTACTTGATAGCGTCTCCCTTCATCATCCAACGCGGTGGGTTGCAGCGCCTGAATATCATAGATGGATGTGTTGTCCAGTAACGCTTCAACCCGGTAAACAGGTGCTTGTAATTTCAACCAGACGGCAGCGGGAATCAGGCAAACCATCATGGTTGCCATAATCAACCATTTTCCTCGCCAAAGTGTGGCACAAAGTTCCAGTAAATCGATCTCATCATCGAGGTAGTCGGCGTGTCTGGCGGGAAGCGTATTTTGATGCATATTCATGAGCACTACTCATAATCCGGTAGCTGGCTTGCGGGTCATTGCAGAGATCGTCTGTGACGGCCACAATGGATCTGCTTTGAGATAAAGCGAAGGCAATATGGTGACTACATTGAGTGTTGCACTTTACCTGCGGATTATTGGTAAGGTTGTAATAAATTGTAGAAGGTAGTCAGCCAGGAATATCGTTGAATGAATTCCAGCTAGCCTGATTAAGTCGTGGAGGAACTGTCATGTTGGTTAAAGAACAGCTAGTGCTGATGTCTCGTTACAACACTTGGATGAACCATCGGCTTTATGAGACGGTCCAGGCGTTAACGCCTGCGGAGTTCACGCAAGATAGAAAAGCATTTTTTGGTTCAATATGCGGAACACTGAATCATCTTGTGGTGGCTGATACGATCTGGCTAAAACGCTTTGCCGTACATTCGGAAGCCTTCACCGCCCTTGATTCTGTTCGCCAATTAAACATGCCGTCCGCACTTGATGACATTTTATTTTCAGAGTTTGTTGCGCTGAGAAATTATCGACAGTATCTGGATGGTGTTATTGAACAGTGGGTGGATTCACTGACTGATGCAGATCTGGATTCCGTCTTGCATTACGCTAGTATGAAAGGCATTACCGCAAGAAAAATATTGGGCCAGGTATTGTTCCATTTTTTTAATCACCAGGCGCATCATCGGGGCCAGGTTACCAGCTTGTTGGCGCAGTGTGGTTTGGACATGGGGGCGACAGATTTGTTGTTACTGGTTCCCGATCAGGCGTTGATGGAATAATTTCTGAGCTATAGTGAACGGGACCTTGATGGAGGCAATTACACCTTATGGGAATCCATGTTCATCGTATGGCCTGGCGATACCTGCTGGTTGTCTGCTTACTGTCTGCGGAGGCGGGGGCCGACACGGTTACCTTTTTGATTGCGGCAGGTACTGTCGAGCCATATCAGGTAGTGAGCGACGATCCTGAGCGTACACCGCACTCGGGCATTCTTATAGATGTACTGCGGCAGGCATTGAGCAGTACGGATATTCAATTGACATTTGTGGAGCGTCCCTACAAACGCATTCGCATGGACATTCTCGCCAACCGCCATCAAAACTGGATCAGCTACGGTTCGCCGTCGTGGTTGGATGAACGGGTGAAGGCGTTGGGTGAATACACACAACAACCTATTCTGCAAACCCATTACGTCATGGCGACTATGAAGCAGGCGATACTGCCTTCGTTGGAAGATGTTCGCGGAAAGAAAGTCATCATCATCCTGGGTTACAACTATTTTTCCGGTTTCGAGGATTGGGTAGAGGACAATAATGTCACTCTGGTCAGTGCACCTTCACACCGTCATGCGCTTGCAATGCTGAGGCAGGGCCGGGGCGACTTCTATCTGGCGGAAGATGTGCGTGTGCGCTGGGAGGTAAAGCGGGCGAAGATAGCGCTAAGCGACTTCCATTTGATTGACTTTTCACGTGTTATTCCACCGTCATTACTCTATCTGCTCCTGGACAAGAAAATGCCTGCCAATACTCGCCAGCAAATTGACCAAGCGCTTTTGCGTCTTGAGCAGCGGGGCGAGATTGAAAAAATACTCAAAGGCTATCAATAGTATCGGGTGATGCCCAGTGCTTGTAAGGCATGTGAGGTGGGACTTATAAGAGTAAATTCACAGTACTAATTTATGATACTATGCGCGCAATTTTGCGGATGATGGGGTTACCTTTCATGCACTGTCCCTTTTGTAGCGCTGAGGATACCAAGGTCATTGACTCCCGCCTGGTGGCCGAGGGTGACCAGGTGCGCCGTCGCCGCGAGTGCCTGTCCTGCCACGAACGATTCACGACCTACGAAATTGCCGAACTGGTGATGCCGCGTATCATCAAGCAGGATGGTACCCGCCAGCCGTTTGACGAAGTTAAGCTGCGTGCCGGCTTATTGCGGGCGCTGGAAAAGCGGCCGGTAAGTATTGAGGCTATCGAATCCGCCATCAACAGCATCAAACACTTTCTACAGGCAACCGGTGAGCGCGAAGTAAAATCTTTGACCGTTGGCGAAAAAGTCATGGAGCAATTGCAGAAGCTCGACGAGGTCGCCTACGTCCGTTTCGCCTCGGTTTACCGTCGCTTCAAAGATCTGAACGAGTTCCGCCAGGAAATCGATCGCCTCGAACAACAGCCGGACAACAAGTAATCTGTTTTATGCCACTGACCCACACCGACCATCTGTATATGGCGCAGGCGTTGCGTCTCGCCGAGCGGGGGCTGTACACCACCATGCCCAATCCGCGCGTGGGTTGTGTACTGGTAAAAGGCGATCAGGTCATTGCCGAAGGCTGGCATTACCGTGCCGGTGAAGCCCACGCCGAGGTGCACGCTTTGCAACAGGCTGGCGAACAGGCGCGCGGCGCAACCGCGTATGTGACGCTGGAGCCCTGTAACCACAGCGGCAGAACCGGCCCCTGTTCGGAAGCGCTATTGGCAGCCGGCGTGGCGCGGGTTGTTTTCGCGATGGAAGATCCTAACCCGCAGGTAGCCGGCAGTGGTCTGGAGCGTTTGCGCGCGGCGGGCGTAGTGATTGATGGCCCCTTGCTGGAGGATGATGCGCGTGCGCTTAACCCCGGCTTCCTTAAACGAATGGAACGTAAACTGCCTTTCGTGCGCTGCAAACTGGCGATGAGCCTGGACGGTCGCACCGCCATGGCGAGCGGCCAGAGCAAATGGGTAACTGGCCGCAAGTCCCGCGAAGATGTGCAGCGGTTGCGCGCCCGTAGTTGTGCCATCGTCAGCGGTATCGATACGGTGATCAGCGATAATGCTGCTTTGATCGTGCGAGTTGATGAATTGCAGTTAAGCAATGCGGACGATGCGGCCGCCAGGCAGCCGCTGCGGGTGATCCTGGATTCGCGCCTGCGTCTCGGTCGGGATGCAGAACTCCTACGTCACCCGTCCCCTATCTTATTGATTCATAATGGTGCGCAAGACAATGCCGCCCGCTTAAACGACTGGCCGGCTCATGTGGAGCTGTTGGCTATGCCGGATTCCCATGGACGCATTGATTTACTTGCAATCTTGCGCGAACTGGCTCAGCGCCAGTGCAATGAAGTCCTCGTTGAAGCGGGTGCGACCTTGGCGGGCAGTTTCCTGCGGCGCGGCCTGTTGGATGAGTTGATTATTTATATGGCGCCCAAACTCTTGGGCAGCAGCGCTCGTCCGCTGTTTGATCTACCTTTAAATACCATGTCTGCTGCCTTGCCTGTAAAAGTGCGTGATATGCGCGCCGTCGGCGATGATTGGCGGATCACTGCCGTACCGGACATGGAGCATTAAGATGTGTCAGCAGTCGTTGGTTAATACGCGAGGTGGTTATGTTCACTGGCATCATTGAAGCGGTCGGACAAGTTGTGGCTGTGCAGCCCAAAAACGGCGATGTGCGCCTGCGTATCAAGACCGGAGGGCTGGATCTGGCCGATGTTCATCTGGGTGATTCTATTGCCACCAATGGCGTGTGCCTGACAGTGGTGGAATTGCCCGGTGATGGCTATTGGGCCGACGTCTCTCGCGAAACTCTGGATAACACCACTATTCCCCAATGGCGCGTTGGGCAAAACGTCAACTTGGAGAAAGCTCTTACCCCGCAAACCCGCTTGGGCGGTCATATCGTCAGCGGCCATGTAGATGGCGTGGGTGAGGTGGTTAGCCGCCATCCGGATGCGCGCTCCGAACGTTTTCGATTGCGTGCACCTAAAGCCCTGGCCAAGTATATTGCCCATAAAGGCTCGATTACGGTGGATGGCACCAGCCTGACTGTCAACGCGGTAGATGGCGCCGAATTTGAATTGAATATTGTGCCGCACACGCTGGCTCATACCATCATGGGTGAATACCAGCCCGGCTCATTGATCAATCTTGAGGTGGATGTGCTAGCGCGTTACCTGGAGCGTCTGATGCTCGGTGACAAAGCGGCCGAGTCCGGCGACTCTGGCATTACCATGGAATTTCTTGCTCAACATGGCTTTATGTAAAGCTGTTAACTCATTAGCGATTAACACTCGCCGTTAGAGACTGTGCTATGCAACTGAATACCATTGATGAACTGATTGACGATCTGCGTCAGGGCAAGATGATTGTGCTCATGGACGACGAGGATCGTGAGAATGAAGGCGACCTGATCATGGCTGCCGAACAGGTGCGCCCGGAAGACATCAATTTTATGGCCACCCACGCGCGCGGGCTGATCTGCCTGACGCTGACGCCGGAACGTTGTAAGCAGCTCGATCTCCCGTTGATGGTGTTGGACAACAAGTCCCGTCACACCACCAACTTCACTGTTTCTATTGAAGCAGCAGAAGGGGTAACTACCGGTATCTCCGCCGCTGATCGGGCCCGCACCATTCGTGCCGCAGTACACCCTGAAGCCAAGCCCCAGGATCTGGTACAGCCCGGTCACATCTTTCCGCTGATGGCACAACCCGGTGGCGTGATGAGCCGCGCCGGTCACACCGAAGCGGGTTGCGACCTGGCTCGTCTGGCCGGTTTTTCAGCCGCATCGGTGCTGGTGGAAATCATGAACGCCGATGGCACCATGGCGCGCCGTCCCGATCTGGAAGCTTTTGCCAAACAACACGACCTGAAGATCGGTACCATCGCCGACCTGATTCATTACCGCGCCATGAAAGAGCGTACCGTGGAATGCATCAACACTCGCCATGTGGAAACCCTGTACGGTGAATTCCAGTTGCATACCTACCGCGACCTGGCGCGCGGCGATTTGCATTTCGCTATGGTGAAAGGTGAAATCAGTGCAGCCGAGCCGACGCTGGTACGCGTGCATGTGATGGACATTGCGCGCGATGTGTTATCGATGAAGCGTTTCAGTCCGGAAGGTTGCAAACTCTGGACCTATCACGAAGCCCTGCAGCGCGTAAATAAAGAAGGCAAGGGCATCGTATTGTTGATTTGCCACGACGAGAGCACCGAAGAAGTGGAAGAAAGCATCGACTGGATGCTCTCGGGCCGCCAGCAGCGTCGTGCCAGTGAAATCTTGTATAAACAGGTTGGCACCGGCTCGCAAATCCTGCGCGATCTGGGCGTGGGCAAGATGCGCGTCATGTCATTACCCATGCGCTTCTCCGCACTGTCCGGTTTTGATCTCGAAGTCGTGGAATACGTCAGCCCGGAAGGCTGCGAATAACCTCAACCGCAAACCGTAGGTCGGATTAGCCGCAGGCGTAATCCGACAAAAAAGATCAACAATTACCAACGGCCAGTATGCAATGCTGGCAATGTAAAAGAGGCAAGTATGAGCATAAAAGTTATCGAAGGTGATTTCGCGGCGAGCAAAGGCAAGTATGCGCTGATCGTCAGTCGCTGGAACAGTTTTGTGGTGGAAAGTTTGAAAGAAGGCGCGCTGGACACCTTACGTCGTCACGGCATTAAAGATGAGAACGTTACGATTTATTACGCGCCCGGTGCGTTTGAATTTCCGGTGGTTGCACAAAAAATTGCTGCTAAAAAAGAATTCGATGCGATCATCGCCCTCGGTGCTGTGATTCGCGGTGGTACGCCGCATTTTGATTATGTTGCCGGCGAATGCACCAAAGGTCTTGCGCAGGTTTCGCTGAATGCCGGTGTCCCCATCACCTTCGGTGTATTGACCGTGGACTCCATTGAGCAGGCCATTGAGCGCTCCGGTACCAAGGCGGGCAACAAAGGTGTAGAAGCTGCCGCGACCGCGCTGGAGATGGTGTCACTCTTGGGCAGAATTTAATTGACTGTCTCGAAATAAATTTTTGCTGTTTTGTTTTTCAGGTAAGTATTGATGAGTAATTCTTCCGGCGCTTCTGCCCACAAAGGTTCTACCGCTGCTACCCGCCGCATGGCGCGTCACTACGCTATGCAGGGGCTTTATCAATGGCAAATGGCCGGCGCCAGCATTAATGTCATCGAAGCGGAGTTCCGCACCGACAATGACATGAAAAATGTGGACGTAGAATATTTCCACGAAATCCTTCATGGCGTGCCACAACATTTAAGCGATGTTGAAGCGCTGTTTGCGCCGCACCTGGTAGATCGCGCCCTGAATGAACTCGATCCGGTGACCCAGGCGCTGTTGCGCATGGCCACCTATGAATTCAAGTTCCGCATTGATGTTCCCTATAAAGTTGTCATCAACGAAGCGGTTTCCCTGGCAAAAAAATTCGGTGCGGAAGACAGCCATAAATTTATCAATGGTGTACTGGATAAAACCGCTGCAGTAGTCCGAGCCATTGAAGTGAAGGCCGACCGGGGCGCGGGGCGCTAGCGGCGAGGTATGAACGAGTTTGAACTGATCCGCCAGTTTTTTCAGCGTGAGCAAGCGGAAAATCCGCACGCTGGGGTTGTGCTGGGGATCGGTGATGACTGTGCGCTCTTGCAACCGCTGCCAGACAAGCATCTGGCGGTATCGGTGGATACGCTGGTTGCCGATGTGCATTTCCCGGCAAACGCAGACCCTGAGCAGATTGCCGAGCGAGCCTTGCGGGTTAATCTCAGCGACCTTGCTGCCATGGGCGCCGACCCACTCTGGTTTACGCTGGCGCTGACGCTGCCGGATACCGACGAACACTGGCTGCGCCACTTCAGCCGTGGATTGTTTCGGGTTGCGCGGGAATTTAATTGCGCACTGGTGGGTGGCGATACCACCGCTGGTCCGCTGAGCATCACGCTGCAAGTGATGGGCACGGTAACGCCGCATCTTGCATTGCGTCGCGATGGCGCCAGCCCTGGCGATTATGTGTTGGTCACGCATTGCCTCGGCGATGGCGCCGCTGCACTTGCCGTTATTCAGGAGCGTTTGCAACTTGGCGCCGAGCATGAAGCCTACTTACATGACCGGTTCTATCGTCCGCAACCGCGCTTACAGGAAGCTGCGCTCTTGCGCGGTCTGGCCAGTGCCGCGCTGGATATCTCCGATGGCTTGGTGTCCGACCTGGGTCATATCTGTGCCGCCAGTGATCTGGCTGCCATCATTGATGTGGAAAGCCTGCCGCTGTCGCTGGCTATGCAGGCGATGGGCGACATCAATCAGGCGCGCCATTGGGCGCTAACCGGTGGCGATGACTATGAGTTGTGTTTTACGGTTGCGCCCGAAAAAATGCCCGATGTGGCCATGTTAATTGCTGAAGGCAAGCTCAACGCGAGCGTGGTAGGAGAACTCGTTCCTGGTCGCGGTGTAACCTGTGAGTTGCAGGGCGAAATCTTTGAATTGACCCGACAAGGCTACCAGCACTTTTCCCATGAATAATCCGACCCTGAAAGCATTGCTGACCAATCCCAATCATTTTTTTGCTTTTGGTTTTGGTAGCGGCCTGGCGCCCAAGGCTCCTGGCACGGCTGGCACGTTGGTGGCGATTCCCATCTTTTGGGTGATCCAGGATTTGTCCTGGCCTTTGTATGTCAGTTGGTTGCTCGTAACCTTCTTGCTGGGGGTGGTCTGGTGTGGTCGCAGTTCCCGCGCGCTCGGCGTTCACGATCACGGGGGTATCGTTTGGGATGAGATGGTGGGTTATTGGCTGACCATGTTTTTTGCACCGGCCGGTTGGCAGTGGATGCTGCTCGGATTTATCCTGTTTCGTTTCTTCGACATACTCAAACCCTGGCCAATTGGCGCCGTGGATCGGCGTGTGCACGGCGGATTCGGCATCATGATTGATGATGTGCTTGCCGGGGTGTATGCCTGGATTAGCTTACAGGCGTTGGCCTGGTTTCTATAACTGAGGAAAGGATGTTTTCAGATGACACGATGCTTTCAATTACGTCGATGCCTGATGGTTTTATTGTTGTTTTTTACCCAGGCGGTATCGGCGATGGATATTCAGGTGCGCATGCTGGCACGCGGCAGTGCGCTCTTGGAGATCGACGGAAAACAGCGCATGCTGCGCGACGGTAACACCAGCCCGGAGGGCGTCCTGTTGGTTTCCAGTGATGGCAAAAAAGCCGTGATTGAGGTGGATGGCAAGCGTCAGGCGTTAACCCTCACCAAACGTATTGCTACCAACTTCACGACGGCAGAAAAAACCGTGGTGCGCATTGCCAGTACCCACGGCGGCCACTATGTAACACCGGGCCGGATCAACGGCATGCCGGTCGAATTCATGATTGATACGGGTGCCACCATGATCGCCATGAATTATGTGGTGGCAGAGAGCTTGGGTATTGATTATCGCGCCGGTCGCCCCATCATGGTGAACACGGCTAACGGTGTTGCTCAGGCATTCGAGGTCATTCTCAACTCGGTAGCCATCGGTGACCTTGAGCAGCGACAAATCAGGGCCGCCGTCAGCAGCACGGAATTCCCACAGGTTATTCTTCTGGGTAACAGCTATCTCGGTAAGGTTGATATGCAAGTCGATAACGGGATTTTGTTGTTACAGTCCCGCCATTGAGTTATTCCCGCTGCAATCTACGCAGTGTTTACTTGAGGTTCATGCGTGACCATTCGTTTTATTGAATCCTCCAAGCTCCCCACGCCCTGGGGCATGTTTGTGATGCACGGCTTTGCCGACGACTCGACAGATAAAGAGCATCTGGTGTTAACCATGGGTGATATTCGCGGGGATGAACCTGTGCTGGCCCGGGTACACTCCGAATGCCTGACCGGTGATGCATTATTCAGCCTGCGTTGCGACTGTGGTCCGCAATTGCAGTCGGCATTGCACAAGATCGCCATTGCCGGGCGCGGTGCGGTGTTCTATCTGCGTCAGGAAGGACGCGGTATCGGTTTGCTCAACAAGATCAAAGCCTACAAGTTGCAGGATTGCGGTGCGGATACCGTAGAGGCTAACGAGCGTTTGGGCTTTGGTGCCGACATGCGGGATTACAGCATCCTCAAACCCATGATCGATCACCTGCAAATTAATGCTTTGCGGTTGCTGACCAACAACCCGCGCAAGGTAAAAGCGCTGCAAGATATGGGCATCAATGTGGTCGAACGCCTGCCGCATCAAACCGGTCGCAATCCGCATAATGCCAAATACCTGGAGACCAAACAGGGCAAGCTCGGGCATTTATTCGACGTCGATATGGACGATGCTCCCGACGAAAACCCCCATCAAAATTAGAAACACTGGATTCTGTTTATGACTATTCGCATTGCAATTGCCGGTGCATCCGGCCGCATGGGTAAAGCCCTGATCGAAGCAGTTTGTGCCAGCAACGCCCAATTGGCCGCCGCCATTGTTCGTCCGGAAAGCTCCTTGCTCGGTGCTGATGCCGGAGAGCTGGCCGGTGTTGGAAAAAAAGGCGTTTCCTTGGTAGGTGGCCTAAACCAGGTGATTGACCAGTTCGATGTATTGATCGACTTCAGCACCCCCGCCGCAACCCTGGCCAATGCCAAACTATGCGCAGCCAAAGGCAAAGGCATGGTGATCGGCACCACCGGCTTTAGCGCCGACGAAAAAGCCGAGCTGTTGGCTTATCAAAACAACATCGGTTTGTGTTTGGCCGCCAACTTCAGCACCGGCGTAAATCTGTGCTTCAAATTATTGGATATCGCTGCACGTGTGTTGGGTAACGAGGTGGATGTGGAAGTTTACGAAGCCCACCATCGCCACAAGGTCGACTCTCCCTCAGGCACCGCACTGCGCATGGGCGAAGTGCTGGCCGATGCCCTGGGCCGCGATCTGGACAAGGTTGCCGTCTATGGCCGCGAAGGCCAGATCGGCCCGCGCGAACGCGACACCATCGGCTTCGCCACCGTGCGCGGCGGCGACGTAGTGGGCGACCACACTGTCATGTTTATGGCCGACGGTGAACGCGTCGAGATCACCCACAAAGCCTCCAGCCGTCTGTCCTTCGCCCGCGGTGCCGTACGCGCTGCCCAATGGCTCGTGCAACAAAAGCCCGGCCTTTACGACATGCAGGACGTCCTCAACCTCCGCTAAACGGTTTATTCACAAGCCAAATACCCAAATTGGGGCAATATCTATTGGACACATCCAACTCGCTCCCGTAGAATTCGCGGTCAGATTGTATTTGGCCCTAGCCGCGCCCATGGTCGCACGGAAATAAGTAATAAAAGCGAGATGAAGCCGCGCGTTTCATCTCGCTTTTTTACAACCACGATCGGGCTTTTCACTCACTCTTGCCCTGTTTATACACGCTGATTTCGCACCTTTTGCCGTGCGATTGCTTCTCTCGGCCTGTAAAAAGCCGGTGTGTGAAAAGTGTGCGCTGCCAACCATACCTGAGGAGGTTGACTTGATTACCGGGGAATCCCACTTGGCTTCAAAAAAGCCCGCGCTACTGGTTCTTGAAGACGGCAGCGTTTTTCGTGGCACTGCAATTGGTGCTGAAGGTCTGTCGGTCGGCGAGGTGGTATTTAATACCTCCATCACCGGATACCAGGAGATCCTGACCGATCCATCTTACGCGCAGCAAATTGTCACCCTGACATACCCCCATATCGGCAACACCGGTACCAATACCGAAGATGCCGAGTGCGACACCATCTGGGCCACTGGCCTGGTGATTCGCGACCTGCCGCTGCTGGCGAGCAATTTCCGCAACGAACAAAGCCTCTCCGAGCACCTGATTGCCAAAAATGTGATCGGTATTGCCGACATCGATACTCGCCGCCTGACGCGCATCCTGCGTGACAAAGGCGCGCAAAACGGTTGCATTATGGCCGGTGACGATGTGGATGAAGCCAAAGCCTTGGCCGCCGCCAAAGGTTTCCCCGGCCTGAAAGGCATGGACCTCGCCAAAGTGGTGAGCGTGAAGGAAAGTTACCGCTGGGAGGAGGGTACCTGGGCGTTGGGCCAAGGCCATGCCAAACCAACAGCGGCCAAAAGATTCAACGTGGTGGCTTATGACTACGGCGTGAAGCGCAACATCCTGCGGATGCTGGTGGATCGCGGTTGTGACCTGACCATTGTTCCCGCCCAGACGTCAGCGAAAGATGTGCTGGCCATGAATCCGGACGGTGTGTTTCTCGCTAATGGCCCCGGTGATCCGGAGCCCTGCACTTACGCTATTGAAGCGATCAAAACCATTGTCGACACCAACATTCCGGTATTCGGCATTTGCCTGGGCCACCAATTGTTGGCACTGGCCTCGGGTGCGAAGACCATCAAGATGAAGTTCGGCCACCACGGCGGCAACCATCCAGTGCAGGATCTGGATAGCGGTCGCGTGATGATCACCGCCCAGAACCACGGTTTTGCGGTGGAGGAAGGCAGCCTGCCTGCAAATCTCCGGGCGACACACAAGTCGTTGTTTGATGGTTCCTTGCAAGGCATTCATCGCACCGACAAGCCGGCATTCAGCTTCCAGGGCCACCCTGAAGCCAGCCCCGGGCCCCATGATGCCGATGCTCTGTTCGATCACTTCATCGAATTGATGCAAGCGGCCAAGCGCTGAATGTAGGTCGGATTAGCCGAAGGCGTAATCCGACACCACACCTGAATTTGTTATTGCAGTGTCGGATTACGCCTTCGGCTAATCCGACCTACGGTCCCCCGGACCGACATTAAACTGGAGCAGACATGCCAAAACGTACAGACATCAACAGTGTGCTGATTCTGGGTGCCGGCCCGATTGTGATCGGCCAGGCCTGCGAGTTTGACTACTCGGGCGCCCAAGCCTGTAAAGCCTTACGCGAAGAGGGTTACCGCGTCATCCTGGTAAATTCAAACCCGGCGACGATCATGACCGACCCGGCTATGGCCGATGCGACCTACATTGAACCCATCGAATGGCAAACCGTTGCCAAGATCATCGAAAAAGAGCGCCCCGATGTCATCCTGCCCACCATGGGCGGACAAACCGCGCTGAACTGTGCGCTGGCTTTGGCCAAACACGGTGTGCTGGAAAAGTACAACGTTGAACTGATCGGCGCGAAAGAAGAAGCCATCAACATGGCGGAAGACCGCCATTTGTTCGACCAGGCGATGAAGCGTATTGGTCTGGAATGTGCCCGCGCCAGGATCGTGCATACCATGGAAGAGGCCAAGGAAGTCCCCAAAGAATTTGGTTTCCCCTGTATCATTCGCCCCTCCTTCACCATGGGCGGTTCCGGTGGCGGTATCGCCTACAACTGGGAAGAATTTGAAGAGATCTGTACGCGCGGCCTTGACCTGTCGCCCACCAACGAATTGTTGATCGACGAATCCCTGCTCGGCTGGAAAGAGTACGAGATGGAAGTGGTACGGGACAAAAACGACAACTGCATCATCGTCTGTTCCATCGAAAACTTTGACCCCATGGGCGTGCATACCGGCGACTCTATCACCGTCGCACCGGCCCAGACCCTGACCGACAAGGAATACCAGATCATGCGTAACGCATCGATCGCGGTGTTGCGTGAGATCGGTGTAGAGACGGGCGGTTCCAACGTGCAGTTTGCGGTTAACCCGGTGGATGGCCGCATGGTGGTGATCGAGATGAACCCCCGTGTATCCCGTTCATCAGCCCTGGCTTCCAAGGCCACGGGCTTCCCCATCGCCAAGGTTGCGGCCAAATTGGCGGTCGGTTACACCCTGGATGAGTTGCAAAACGAAATTACTGGCGGCGCCACACCAGCATCGTTCGAGCCTTCCATTGATTACGTGGTTACCAAAGTGCCGCGTTTCACCTTCGAAAAATTCGGCGATGCGGACGCGCGCCTGACGACCCAGATGAAATCCGTGGGCGAAGTCATGGCCATCGGTCGCACATTCCAGGAGTCGTTGCAAAAAGCCTTGCGCGGTTTGGAAGTCGGTTCCGCCGGTTTTGAATCCAAGGTGGATTTTGCCAGCGAAGAAGGTGCCGCGCGCGTACGTCGCGAATTGGCGACTCCGGGTGCCGAGCGTATCTGGTACGTGGGCGATGCTTTCCGTATGGGCATGTCCGTTGATGAGGTATTTAAAACCTCCGCTATTGATCCCTGGTTCCTGGTACAAATCAAAGAGCTGATGGATATCGAGCAATCCCTGCGCGGCAAGTCGCTCAAGGATCTGGATGCCGATAGCCTGTTCCGCCTGAAGCGCAAAGGCTTCTCGGACAAGCGCCTCGCCCTGCTGCTCGGCAGCAACGAAAAGGCAGTGCGTCACTATCGCCAGCAACTCGATATTCGCCCGGTTTACAAACGCGTGGACACCTGCGCGGCTGAGTTTGCGACCTCTACGGCGTATATGTATTCCACTTATGAAGAAGAGTGCGAAGCCAACCCCAGCGACAAGAAAAAAATCCTGGTGATTGGCGGCGGGCCCAACCGTATTGGCCAGGGTATCGAGTTTGACTACTGTTGCGTGCATGCGGCCCTGGCGATGCGCGAAGACGGCTACGAGACCATTATGGTCAACTGTAACCCGGAAACTGTATCAACGGATTACGACACGTCTGATCGTCTGTTCTTTGAGCCGGTGACATTGGAAGACGTGCTTGAAATTGTCCACAAAGAAAAACCGGTGGGTGTGATTGTGCAATTCGGTGGCCAAACGCCGCTGAAACTGGCTCGCGCGTTGGAAGCGGAAGGGGTGCCCATCATTGGCACCAGCCCGGATGCCATCGACAAGGCCGAAGACCGCGAGCGCTTCCAGCAGATGATCGAAAAGCTTGGTCTGCGTCAGCCGCCTAATGCCATTGTGCGGTCATTGGAAGAAGCGTTGCTCGCGGCCGATAAAGTTGGTTACCCGCTGGTGGTTCGCCCCTCCTATGTTCTGGGTGGCCGCGCGATGGAGATTGTCTACAAAGAAGACGAATTGCGCACCTACATGCGTACCGCCGTGCAGGTATCTGAAGACGCGCCGGTCTTGCTCGACCACTTCCTCAATGCGGCGATTGAAGTGGATATCGATTCCGTGTCCGACAGCAAGCAAGTGGTTATCGGCGGCATCATGCAGCACATCGAACAATGTGGCGTCCACTCAGGCGACTCTGCCTGTTCTCTGCCGCCCTATTCACTGCCTGCCGATGTACAGGACGAGATGCGCGAAACAGTTAAAAAGATGGCCATTGAGTTGGGCGTTATCGGCCTCATGAATACTCAACTGGCGTATCAGGACGGCAAGATCTACGTGATCGAGGTGAATCCGCGCGCTTCCCGTACCGTGCCGTTTGTGTCCAAATGTATCGGCGTATCGCTGGCCAAGGTCGCGGCGCGTTGCCAGGCGGGTACGTCGCTGGCGGAGCAGGGTTTTACCAAAGAAATTATTCCGGATTATTTCAGCGTAAAAGAAGCGGTATTCCCCTTCAATAAATTCCCGGCGGTTGACCCTATCCTCGGCCCGGAGATGAAATCCACTGGCGAGGTGATGGGTGTCGGTGATACCTTCGGCGAAGCCTACGGCAAATCGCAATTGGGAGCGAACAACCGCATCGCTGCCGGTGGAACCGTGTTTGTCAGCGTGCGCGATATGGACAAGACCGGCATCGTGCAGGTTGGTAAGGATCTGTCGCAGCTCGGCTTCAAGATTGTGGCAACGCGCGGTACCGCAGCCGTCTTGCAGCAGGCGGGGCTGGAGGTGCAGATTGTTAACAAGGTTCAGGAAGGGCGTCCGCATATTGTGGATATGATCAAGAACGACGAGATCGATATGATCATCAACACCGTAGAAGGGCGTCAGGCTACGCGGGATTCTTCATCAATTCGCCGCAATGCCGAAAATCATCGCGTGTATTACACCACCACCCTCGCCGCCGGTGAGGCGGTGTGTATGGCGCTGAAGGGCGATTCGCAGATTCAAGTCCGTCGTTTACAGGATTTGCACAAGAGGATAGGTGCATGAGTACAAAATTTCCGATGACTAATCAGGGCGCTGAAAAGCTGCGTCTTGAATTGGAAGACCTTAAAAAAGTCCAGCGTCCGCGTATTGTGCAGGCGATTGCCGAAGCGCGTGAACATGGCGACCTGAAAGAAAATGCAGAGTATTCAGCGGCGCGCGAGCAGCAAAGTTTTTGCGAGGGTCGTATTCAGGAAATCGAGGCCAAGCTGAGTAACGCGCAGATTATCGACGTGACGGCAATTCCCCATACCGGGAAAGTGATCTTCGGCACCACGGTAACCATCACCAATCTGGAGAATGACCAGTCGATGACTTACCAGATCGTCGGTGACGATGAGGCGGATGTAAAAGCCAACAAAATCTCGGTAAATTCACCGATTGCCCGTGCACTCGTCGGCAAAGAGGAAGGTGATGTGGTGGTGGTTCGCGCACCAGGTGGCGATGCTGAATATGAGATTGAAACGGTTGAACACATCTGATTGATAATAAAATCTGTCTGCGACAAAAGGCCGATTGGAAACCCAATCGGCCTTTTCATTTTTGCGCTGCCGCACACGTCTGTTACGCATACACAGTACATCTGTTGCCGATGAAGCTGCTAATATGGATGACATTCCGCTGACAAGTAATTGTTTTGCTTGAAAACCTTGAGGGGCTTCCGCAAACGTGAACTGTCGGATCGATGTGCTGCTAAAAATAGATAGATTTCTATCGGAATTGGACGAGGTGTTATGTCGTTAAAGCTATTGTTAACCGATGCCAGTAACGCAATCGGCAGTGCCATTGAGCATGAGCTGGAACGCGAGGCATTTAATCTGTTTGTGCCCAAACCCGGTGAGGTGGATTGGCACAAGCCTGCGTCGGTAACACAATATGTTCGCCTGCTTCGTCCCGATGTCGTCATCAATTGTGCCGGTTGGGAAGATATTCCCAGCGCTATCCAGCAAGCTCAATTGACCCTGGTTGCCCAACAGATTGCGGCGGCCTGTGCGCCAAATAATATTCCGTTGATTCACCTCTCCAGTTACAAAGTCTTTGGCGGTGATAACAAAAGTATCCACAGTGAAAAAGATGTGCCGGAGCCCAACAGTGACGCCGGACTGGCGTTTCTAACTGCGGAGCAGGCGATCGAACAGCAGTTGACCAAGTGGATCGCCCTGCGCTTGAGCTGGGTGGTGGGCAGTTATGGGGAAAATCACCTGAGCCGCCTGTTGCGCGAGTTGGTTGAGAAGCAACACATGACTGTCAGCAGTCGTTTGCGCGGTGCACCGACGGCACTGTCCGATGCTGGGCGAGTTGCCGTGGCCATGGCCAAGCAGATCACCTGCGGCGCTGAAAACTGGGGCGTGATGCATTACTGCACCAGCGATGCCTGTAGCGAAGCAGAATTTGCGGAACAGGTATTACAGGTGCTGAAGCAGCAACAGGTGTTGCCGGAGAGTGCAGAGCTGAACGTTGTGGATCAGTTACCGGAGAATGAGCCGGTCAGTGCGGTTTTGAGTGCGCGACGGGTGCGGGATTACTTTGGTATCCAGGCGCGTACCTGGCGGCCGAGTTTGATACCCATGATCAAGCAATGGCTGCACTCCCACGTTGATGCATAACGCACATAAAAAAGCCCGGCGAGCCGGGCTTTTTTATTGATTGTTACGTTTATTACGCGAGGTTTATTCGCAACGCTGGAAAACCAGACAGGCGTTGGTACCACCGAAACCGAAGCTGTTGGACATCACACGCTCAAGGCGCACATTGTCCTGGCGTTGCAACACAATCGGCATACCTTCAGCTTCCGCGTCCAACTGCTCAATATTGGCCGAGGCGCAGATGAAGTTATGCTGCATCATCAGCAGTGCATAAATCGCTTCCTGCACGCCGGTAGCACCTAGAGAGTGGCCGGTCAGGGATTTGGTTGAGCTAATTGGCGGGATGGCATCGCCGAAGGTGGCTTTGATGGCCTTCAATTCCGCCAGGTCGCCAACAGGCGTGCTGGTGCCGTGGGAGTTGATGTAATCAATCTTCCCTTCCGTTGTGGCCAGCGCCTGATTCATGCAGCGGATGGCGCCTTCGCCGGATGGTGCGACCATGTCGTAACCGTCAGAGTTTGCGCCGTAACCTACCAACTCCGCATAAATCTTCGCACCGCGGGCCTTGGCGTGTTCCAGTTCTTCCAGCACTAGGCAGCCGCCACCGCCGGCAATCACAAAGCCATCGCGTTCCGCATCATAGGCGCGCGATGCTTTTTCAGGGGTTTCGTTGTACTTGGTGGAAAGCGCACCCATGGCATCGAACAGGCAGGTCAATGTCCAGTGTTCTTCTTCGCCGCCACCGGCAAATACGATGTCCTGTTTGCCTAACTGAATTTGCTCCATCGCGTTACCGATACAGTGGGCGCTGGTGGCACAAGCAGAGGAAATCGAATAGTTCACGCCTTTGATCTTGAAAGGTGTAGCGAGGCAAGCGGAGGTGGTGCTGCCCATGGTCTGGGTGACACGGTAAGGGCCGACGCGCTTGAGGCCTTTTTCACGCAGGATGTCAGCGGCTTCAACCAGGTTCATGGAGGAGGCGCCGCCAGAGCCCATGATGATCCCGGTGCGTTCGTTGGATACCAGGTCGTCACTCAGCCCAGCGTCAGCAATGGCTTGTTGCATGGAAATATAAGCGAATGCGGCTGCATCGCCCATAAAGCGCAATATCTTGCGGTCAATCAGTTCAGCAAGATTGATATCGACAGAACCAGCCACATGGCTGCGAAACCCCATTTCCTTATAGGTCTCCTGAAATTTGATGCCGGAGCGGCCAGCGCGCAGGGCGTCCAACACGGCAGTTTGGTCATTACCCAGACAGGACACAATGCCCATACCGGTAACTACAACGCGTCTCATAGGCTACCTCTTATGTATTTACAGAGCCTTCTCTTTTTGTACAAGACTAACGCTTGTCTCTCGGTCAACCCGGTTGAGTGGGCGCAATTATGACATACAACTATCATCTGAATGCATCCCGGGTCACTTATGCAAAGTGGGCACTTTGACCGTCATTTGGCGGAAAGTGCCCATGCGAGTTGCGCTAATTAGAAGTTGTCGGTGTTCTGGAACAAGCCGACGCGTAGATCGTAAGCGAAGTAAATGTCTTTTCCATCTACGGATACGCGACCATCGGCAATGCCCATGATCAGCTTGCGTTCGATAACACGCTTGAGATTGATGTGATAGCTGAGTTTTTTAGCGGTAGGCAGGATCTGACCGGTGAACTTCACCTCACCACAACCCAGTGCGCGACCGCGGCCGGGGTTGCCGCGCCAGGCGAGGAAGAAACCGACTAGCTGCCACATGGCGTCAAGGCCGAGGCAGCCGGGCATGACAGGATCACCGGGGAAATGGCAATCGAAGAACCATAAGTCAGGGGATATATCCAGTTCGGCAACAATCTCGCCCTTGCCGTATTCACCACCGGTTTGGCTGATGTGCACGATACGGTCCAGCATCAACATATTTGGAATAGGCAATTGCGCGTTGCCCGGACCAAACAGGCGACCGTTGCCGCACTCGATCAGGTCTTCACGACTGTATGAGCTTTTAGGTTCAAAAGGGATCATGTAATGGACTCGGTTGTGTTATTCAGTGGCGCCCAGACGAGAGGTATAGCCGCCGCGAAGGGCGCATTCTACCCTGTGTGCGGCACTTGTCCAGTTGAACGGGGCGGGCTGGTGGGCCGGATTTTAATAGTTGCGTCCCAGTGCAAACTGCGCAACCTGCGCCATCGCTTGGGTGTAGCGGTTATCCGGCAGCAGGCGAAGCTGTGTCAGCGCTTCATTTACCTGTTGTTTGGCGCACTCAAGGGTGTAGGTCATGGCACCGGTTTGCTGGACGATAGCGAGGATATCGGGCAGCTTGGTTGCGTCACCTTGACGAATGGCCTCCGCAATCACCGCTGACTGAGTGGCGGAGCCGGCGCGCATGGCATGGATCAAGGGCAGGGTGGGCTTGCCTTCGGCCAGATCATCACCCACGTTTTTGCCCAGGGTAGCGGCATCGCCGGTGTAATCCAGTGCATCATCCACCAGTTGGAAGGCCATACCCACATGATGGCCATAAGCCTTGAGGGCAGCGCGCACTTCGGCGGAAGCGCCGCCCAATACAGCGGCAACTTCACAGGCAGCAGCAAAAAGCACGGCCGTTTTCTTGTCGATAACGGTTAAATAATCCGCTTCGCTGACATCGGGTTTTTTAGCATTGACCAGCTGCTGGACTTCACCCTCGGAGATCACGTTGGTTGCATCGGACAGAATGGCCATTACGTCCATGCTGCCGATGGCTACCATCATTTGAAAGGCGCGGGAGTAGAGGAAGTCGCCGACCAGGACGCTGGGTGCATTACCCCAATTGGCGTTGGCGGTAGGGCGGCCGCGTCGCAACTGCGACATGTCCACGACATCGTCGTGTAATAAAGTTGCGGTATGGATAAATTCGATGATGGCTGCCAGATCAAGATGTTGCTTGCCGTCGTAATTCAAGGCTCTGGCCGTTAATAGCACCATTAAAGGACGCAAGCGCTTGCCACCGGCTTCCACCAGGTAATGACCGATATTTTCTACCAGGTCGACATCGGAATGGAGTCGGTCGATGATCAGTTGATTGACCGCTGCAAAATCCTCTTTGACAGCATCATGAAATGGCAACATAGGCTGGTCTTCTTATACGAATGGAAAGGCGGGCTTCCCCGCTAACGCCGAGCATCCTAGGCAGGGGGTGCGGGCCTGTCAAGCAAGTTGCCCTTCGGTTACCGGCTCATTCAACAAGTTAATCAAGGTGTCAATCGGCGCTTCATTGTGTTGATCTGTAGCCAATGGCCAGCTTTGATAAAACTGTAGTTGTGGTGGCGTGCGCGATGTCGCTGAATGAGCAGCGAGCGATAAGCTGTATTCGTCGCCCAATTGGTAGTTGAAAAAATGCCACTCGCTGGGTTCCACCGCCAGTTCGGGGGCAAATTGTGCGTTGACACGGCCGTGCTCCAGATGAAATGCCGCCTTATCCAAACCGGTTGAGATGCCGGTACCACGCGCTTTTAAATACGCTTCTTTCAAGGTCCACAAGCGAAAGAAATGCACATGCTGTTGCGCTTCCGGCAGGGCATTCAGCGCATCGACTTCGCTCCCATGAAAATAATGTTCGGCAATCCCCAGCCAATCCCGTTTGCGCGATAACTGTTCGATATCAATACCAATCAAATTGTCCCGCGTTACAGCTAATACCGCCCGATCGCCCGCGTGGCTCAGGTTGAAGGAGAGGGGGCTGTTGATGAGGTAAGGCTTGCCATTTTGCTGCTGGGCGAAACGCCAGTCTTGCGGGGCCACGTCGGCATAGCGGGAGAGGCAGGTGCGAACCATAGCCCGGGTTGCCAGGTAATGGTGTTGCAACTTGGGAAATGCAAAGCGCTGCAGACGAGCGGCTTCTTCCTCGCTCAAGAGCGGATGGTAGTTTTCCAGCAGGGAGGGTTGGGCGCTAATACGGGCAAGATCCAGAATCCAGATATGAGCTGTTTGTGAATCGATGGTGAGCATGGATATAAGTCCTGGGCGTTTCGGTGCAATCCGTCCGTTGGGGTGGTGAATTCTCCCACGTTCGACCGTGCCTGGCATCCCTTCGTCACCGTTATTGCGAAGTTATTGAAAGATGATTGAAATCTTCGTGCATTAATCTAAATAATAATAATTACCATTTGCGTTAATTTGGTGGCTATGTACAATTTCGCCATCGGTACCTCATGCCGATGCACAGGATTTATTCGGGCAAGAACGTTTGGATAGCAGCTCTCAGGTAAGAACTTTCAGGTAAGAACTTTCAGGTAAGAACTTTCAGGTAAGAACTTTCGGGTAGGAACTCATGTTGACCGCAGTGAATCGCAAGGCGCATATCCTGATTGTGGAGGATGATCCCGCGCTCAATACCCAGGTAGCCGAATTGCTTCGGCAGCACGGCCACAGCACGGAACAGTGTTTCGATGGGCCGGGCGGTTTGATGGCCGCCATCAGTCGTCGCTTTGACCTGATCTTGCTGGATGTGCTTCTACCGCGTATGGATGGCTTTGCTGTCCTCAACAAGTTGCGCAAAACCCGCCAGACGCCGGTGATGATGCTTACCGCCTGCGGGGCAGAAGAGGAGCGCATCACCGGTTTCAGTAAGGGTGCCGATGATTTCGTGCCCAAGCCGTTTAACTTTACCGAGCTGTTGTTGCGCATTGATGCACTCCTGCGCCGTTCCATGGGGCTCACCGATTCGCGCGCTAACATTGCCGAACTCTGCGTGGGTCCGCTGCGCCTTAATCGCCAGGCGCAAAGTGTTTTTGTTAATGACACGCCGGTGGTGATTACACCCATCCAGTTCAAATTATTGTGGATGCTGGTCAGTCACCAGAACGACACCCTTACCAAACCTTATTTGTATCAACTGGTGTTGGAGCGGGAATTCAGTTGCTATGACCGCAGTCTCGATATGCACCTGAGCCGCGTGCGCCGCAAATTAACCGAAGCTGGCCTGGCACCGGATCGACTGCAAACTATCCACGGCAAAGGCTATGCCTTTGTATGAACAAGCGTTTGCTGTGGACCCTGTGTCTCACCATTGCGGCGGGCACGGTGGTGCTTTACGGGATCATTAATTACCTGACGCGCAATACTGAAACGCAGATGAGCTTTATTGATCCGCAGCATCAACAAACCTTGTTGGACTACGGCGCTGAAGCGGAGCGTTTGTACCGCGCAGGCGACATCCGCGCGTTACGCGATTGGCTACAGCAATTGCAAACGCGCGAGCAGACCTGGGCGGCGGTGATTGCGGCAGATATTCAACCCTTGGCCGGCAGCGTGCTGGCGCCAGCTTTTTCTGAACGTTTTCGTCTCGGCCGCGATGTCAGTTGGAAAATCCATCTGTATTTTAAAGAAAATCCTGTGATGGATATTCCCTTCGCCGACGGGAAAACATTTTTTGTCATGACCTTGCCGCAACGCATGCGGCCCGGACAATATTGGAATTACGCACAGCTGTTATTACAGATTGCCTTACCGCTGGCGGTGCTGATCAGCGTCAGCCTGGTGTTATACCGCCACCTGATGCAGCCCTTGCGACAGCTGGAAAACGCGACGCGACAATTCAGTGAGGGCAAGTTCGATGTGCGAGTGCGCAATTGCCTCGGCTCGCGCAATGATGAGTTAGCTGCGCTGGCAGAAACCTTTGATCGCATGGCTGATCGCACGGGCAATTTAATCCTCACCCAACGACAATTGATTGCCGATCTTTCCCATGAGTTACGCACGCCATTAACGCGTGTTGATATCGCGCTGCAATGTGCCGAGCGCGAACTGGTCAAGCCGGGAAAAACCTTTCAACGCATTGCGCGCGAGTCGCGCATCATGCGCGAACTGGTGGAGGATACTCTGACCCTGGCGTGGCTGGAAAATGAAAAACCTGTGCTGGTGAAAGAGCATCTGGATCTGGTGGATTTACTGGACAGTATTATTGACGACGCACGCTTTGAATTTCCCGCACAGCGCATTACGGCGCAACTGCCGTTGGAAGCGCCCCTGATAACCTGTTCTCGCTCATTGGGGCAAGCGATTGAAAATATTATCCGCAACGCGGCCAGCCACACGCCGGTCGATGGCGTAGTGCACATCAGTCTACAGGTGCAAAACGATAACTGGTGTTTGTTGATTGATGACCAGGGGCCAGGTGTGCCGCAGGAGCATCTGGATAATATCTTTAAACCGTTCTTTCGCGTGGCACACGAAGACTGCGAACACCAGGGCTTTGGTATTGGTCTGGCCCTGGCACGACGTCAGATAGAAGCCGCGAACGGTTGCATCCTTGCGCAGAATTTACCGCAGGGCGGATTGCAGATGGTTATCCTCTTGCCGAGACCGACCCGGCGCATAGTTGGTCTGTAACAGTTGTAACAACACTTCACAGTCGGTTGAATTGAAAAATAGAATCGGCGGCTGTCACTCTTGAGTAAACGCATCATGTGGAGAAACGCGTTATGTTTGAACGTCAGGCACAGATAACGACCGCCAGAGCGCAGCACTATCTCTACCAAATGTGTAAACATTTCAGCCATAAAATTGCAGCGCAGTGGGATGAACAGTTTGGCAATCTGGATTTCGGTATCGGCCAATGTCGACTGCACGCTGAAACAGAGACATTGCTGGTTTATTGCGAAGCGGAAGATGCTGATAATTTGCATGAAGTTATGGATGTCATCAAACGCCATTTTGATCGCTTTGCGCACAAAGAAGCCTGCGAGCTGGTCTGGTCGCACTAACACAAGGATTATTTTTTGACACACGCTTCGTCCGACCGCATCCTCAGCGGTGCTGTTATCCCGACATTTTTTTATTTTGTCATTCCCTCCATAGCCGCCTTGCTGGCGTTGACGACTGCCAATCTGGTGGACGGTTTATTCATCGGTAATTTTGTCGGTGCAGATGCACTGGCGGCGATTAATTTTTTGATTCCCTATCTTGCACTGGTCTTTGGTCTGGCGCTGATGCTGGCCATCGGCGGTTCGGTGCGCGCCGGTAAATTTCTGGGAGAAAAAAACTCGCAAGCCGCATCGGCTATCTTCAGCAAATGTGTTATCACCGTGGTCGTTTTTTCCTTGGTGATGGCAAGTATCAACCTGTTGTTCAGCCGCTGGATTTTTTCGGCGCTGGGTGCACCTGAATCACTCCATCCGCTGATGCGCGACTACTTTCATATCATCGCCTGTTTTCTGCCCGCGCAATTGTTATCGGTGGTGTTGTATTACTTTATCCGCGCGGACGGTAAGCCGGTGATGGCCACTGTCGCGCTGACCAGCGGTGCGCTAGGCAATATGGTGTTGGATGCTTTATTTATCGGTTATTTTCAGTGGGGCATTGCTGGTGCGGCTTGGGCTACCGGTTTGTCGCAGTTGTTACAATTAAGTATTTTATGTTGCTATTTCTGGCAGCCTTCGCGCCGGTTGCATTTTCAATTTCGTCAAACGCAGTGGGCCGAAGTGAGGCAAGCCGCGTTTAATGGGATCTCGGAATTTGTTAATGAAATGTCCGGCGGGCTGGTGATCCTGGTGGTGAACTGGTTGCTGGTGACACGTATCGGTGTGGATGGCGTATCTGCCTTTACGGTAATTAATTATTGTTTGTTTGCCAGCCTGATGATTTTTTATGGCATTGCCGACGCCATGCAATTATTGGTGGCACAAAATTTCGGTGCGCGTCAGGTGCAACGTATTCGTCAGTTTATGTTCACGTCTGTTTTGGCGATATTGACGCTGGGCGGCGTATTAATTGCGTTGTTATTGGGAGGGCGGGCGCATTGGGTTGGCTGGTTTGTCAGTGCTCACGAAACGGCGGTGATAGCCTTGGCCGCCGATTTTATTCTGGTTATCTGGCCGATTTTTTTGGTTAATGGCCTGAATGTACTTTTATCGTCATATCTCACGGCCATCCATCGGCCGGCATCCTCTGCCACTATCGCCTTATTGCGCAGCCTGATTTTGCCGATCAGTTTGTTGATGTTGCTGTCCTGGTGGCTGCCTGATTATTCATTGTTGATTGCCTTGCCGCTGGCGGAGTGGCTGACATTCCTGGTGGCGCTTCTGCTGTTTTTTCGCTTTAAGCCCGCTGCGTTATTTACTGCTGAGGAATTGATTACTTCGCGCTGCTGATCATGGCGCGCTGATCTTCGTAAACGTAACAGTTGTAAAACTGATTGAAGCTGAGATCCATTCTCATTAACTTCGTGGCTCTTCCTCGACAAGATCGCGGACCGGCAACGGAAATCCATGCAGCAATGGTGAGCTATGAGTCAGTCGTGCAGTGAGATTGCAGAACACGCATCCTTTCAGGCATTTATCAATGGTTATTTGCGTGAGGTTGATGGGGGTGTCTGGCATAACGCGCGACAATGGTACTCGCGGCATTCCGACCTGACTCACGCGCCCGCCGAACACATTATTGAATTGGCATTAACGCACCAGAAAATCCACCTTGCCCTGGCGGTGGATTATTCCTCGTTAGTGGGGCGTCATCGCATTGGTGCTGTGGTGATACAGCAAGCGAATGAGCCCTGGCAGCCAATCGATTTTTTCCCTGCTTTATTATTTTTAATTAACGAGATCTACACCAATGCGGGAAAATCCTCGCCGGCATTAAAAGAAAAACATATTGAATTGATCTTGCGTGTGACTTCCAGTTTGCAATTGATGACACGCTATCTGCAAACGCGGCAGGCAGACAGTCGTTTGCTGGGTGACCGGTTTATTGAATCCGAACAATCGCTGCTCTATGGGCACTGGCTGCACCCCACACCCAAGAGTCGACAGGGGATGGCGGATTGGTTGCAAGGTTGCTACTCGCCTGAAATGGGTGGCAAATTTCAATTGCATTATTTCGCCGTAAAACGTTGTTATATCAAACAGGATTCCATTGCTGAGCAGAGTGCAGAGTGTATTTTGCGCAGTGCATTGGGCAGCGAGGCACCGATAGTATCCGATGATTATATTCTTGTGCCGGCGCATCCCTTGCAGGCACAGTGGATGTTGCATCAGGATTATATTCAGCAAGCCATAGCCGCAGGATCAATATGTGATCTGGGGCGACTGGGTTTGCATTTTACCGCCACGTCTTCGGTGCGCACTGTATATTCTGAACACTGGCCGTGGATGCTGAAATTTTCCATCCCGGTAAAAATCACCAATTCGCTCCGCTTGAACCACTACCCGGAACTGGTCGCGGGTAAGGTGATGGCAAATTTGTTACGCCGCTGTGGGTTTTCAAAAAAATATCCGCAATGTCAAATCATTGATGACCCGGCTTATCTGACTGTGCAACTGCCTGGGCAAATGGAAACCGGTTTTGAATTAATTATTCGCTCCAATCCTTTCCTTGAGCACCAGGACACCGGTGTGCATTCCATTGCCGCGCTGGTGCAAGACCCGTTGCCCGGTTTCCAATCGCGTTTGGCCATCCTGATTGACACCTTGGCCACTAAAGAAAAACGTAATCCATCGCAGGTCGCGCGTGACTGGTTTGAGCGGTATCTGGAATGCGCGATAGTGCCGTTAATTTTGCTGTACGAAGAGCAGGGTATTGCCCTGGAGGCGCACCAGCAAAATAGTCTGCTGGATGTAAAGAACGGCTATCCGACAACCTATTTCTATCGCGATAATCAAGGGTTTTATTTGTCGCCGAACCATCGGGAGTCTCTCGTAGCTATCGAGCCAAGTGTTCGAGAAACACCGGAGCTTTTTTACGATGACGACATGATCTGCGATCGCTTTTCTTACTATCTGATCATCAACCAACTGTATTCGGTGATTCATCGCCTGGGTGCAGATCGCTTTATCAATGAATCCACATTGCTGGCGTGCGTGCGTCGCCGCTTGCGCATTCTGGAAAAGCAATTGCAAGGCACCGGAAAACAATTTGTACAAGGCCTTTTACAAAAAGACGCGATTCCCTGTAAAGCCAATCTGCTAACGCGGTTGCACGATATTGATGAGCTGACCGCAGACCTGGAGCTGGCCGTTTACACGCACATCAATAATCCCTTGGCGAACCTAGAAGATGTGGCAAATACGGAGGTGGATTATGAAGTGGCATGATACCTGTCGTGATAAAAGCCCCGAACAGCGTGTGCTGCGCCAACTTATTGAAGCCTTGTTGTATGAAAAATTAATTGCTTACAACACCCTTCCCATTACGCAATCGCAGGACGTGATCTTTCAGTTTACGCTGGAACAGCAAGACTATCGCTGTCGCGGCCAGGTCGGTGTATTTGATCGTATCCGTTTAGTGGCTGACAGCATCTGCCGTTTGCGTAAAGACGGCTCACAGGCTAACGCAGAATTATCGACGATTGTGATGAGCCTGCCGGTGAGTGATGCCCGTCGGGAACAACTGCTGATAGAGCTTGAACAAACCATCCGCTTGTGTCACTGGAACGAGCAGCATTTGCCGATTGCTGAAATCCTGCGGCGTAATCTGGGCTACGCAGCGTTGGAGTCGGCTATTCATGAAGGTCATCCCTATCACCCCTGTTTTAAAGCGCGCACCGGTTTTTCGCTGGAGGATCATCAGCAGTTCGGGCCTGAAGCTGGCCAGAGTTTTCAGTTGGTCTGGCTTGCTGTTGCGCGCAACCGCGTGCGCAGCGCGTTGCCGGTAGCGGAAGAAAATTTCTGGCAGCGGGAACTTGATAAAGCGGTGGTGTTATTGCTTTCCCATCGGTTGCGACAGCAAGGCGGGGATGTCAGTGATTATACGTTAATGCCGATGCACCCCTGGCAATGGGAAAATCTGAAAAACTCCGCACTGGCTTCGGCGTTAACCAATCGCGAAATAATTCACCTGGGGGCGGCTGGTGATTATTATCAAGCCACACAATCTGTGCGCAGTGTGCTGAATGTCAGCAATCCGTTGCGCGCTACCGTCAAGTTGCCGATGAACCTGGTGAATACCTCGTCGCTGCGTACGCTGGAATCGCACGGCGTATGTTCTGCCCCCGCTATTTCGCAATGGCTGCAAGCTGTAGTGCGCACGGACCCACTGTTTGAAAAACGTTATCCCCTGGCATTGCTGGATGAATATGCGGGCACACTTTATTTGCCGGATACTGCACAAGCAGCGCAGCTTGATGGCCAGGTGGCGGCCATCTGGCGCGAGAGTATTGAGCATTATTTAATGCCCGACGAACAAGCCGTGCCGTTTACTGCCTTGGCATTGACGGAAGCAGATGGTCGGCCCTTTATTGATGAATGGCTGGACCGCTATGGCATGGAGCCCTGGTTAAATCGTTTGATTCAGGTCGCTGTGTTGCCCGTGTGGCACCTGCTGGTAAAACACGGCATCGCCCTGGAGGCACACGCCCAGAATATGGTGTTGGTGCATCGCGACGGTTGGCCACAAAAAATTATTCTGCGTGATTTTCACGAGAGTGTGGAATATGTGGATGACTATTTATCCGCGCGCGATTACCTACCCGATTTCAGCGCATTAAATCCGGCCTATACCAATGCCGAACCCAATCGCTATTACTGGATGACCAGCATTGAAGCGTTGCGCGAACTGGTGATGGATACCTTGTTTGTATTCAACCTCAGTGAAGTGTCGCACCTGCTGGATGGCTACTATGGTTTTGCCGAAGCGCGTTTCTGGCAATGGGTAAACCAACAGCTACAGACTTATCTGGATGATAATCCCGCGCTTGCCAGTCGCCAGGCGCAACTGCATTTTGATGCAGCCAGTATCAACACTGAATCCTTGCTGACACGAAAATTATTCGGCAAAGCCTTTGCCGAATTCCATCACCTGGTCAGCAACCCTTTTTATTCCCACCAGCCGGTTAAGAGCTTGCCCGAATATGATCTATGTGAATGACGATCACTACAGCCGCGATTTTTTCACTGCGCGCTTTAACTACTATGACACGCTGCCTGTCTTGCGCGATTGCGCAGGACAACGTCTGGCCGTGTGCCTGACCGATACCGCTGAATGGATAGCCTTGTGTTTATTCATTAAACAGAAAAAAGGCTCTGTGTTTCCCATCCATGCGGCGACACCACTTGAGGCGGCACGTCGTGCAGCGCACCGCGCTGATTGCCATCAATTATTATTTCATTCACTCGACAATCCTATCGCTATGAGTGAACGCGGTTCCGATGCCGCCGGCATGTTGGTGCAGATGAGTTCCGGCACCACCGGTGAGCCAAAAACCATCGCGCGAACCTGGGAATCGATAGATGAAGAAATTGCCAGTTATATTTCAAGCTTCTCCTTGGCTGCAACTATGACGCCGGTGGTGGCATGCCCGGTCACGCATTCCTACGGTTTGATTTGTGGCGTTCTGGTCGCATTGCAACGCGGCGTGCAGCCAATTGTCATCACCCAAATCAATCCGAAATATTTACTAAAAAAATTACGCACGCAACCGCAACACCTGTTGTATGCCTCGCCGACTTTGCTTAATACCTTGTGTCAGCTTCTACCTGCCGATGCCCGTTTCCATGCCGTGATGACATCCGGCTCGGTGATGCCCAAGCCCTGGTTTATAGCGCTGCAACAGAAAACTGAATTTTTGTTTCAGCAGTATGGTTGCTCCGAAGCAGGTTGTGTCGCGCTGGGCCAATCGCTGAGTGCCGCCAACGCTATGGGTAAACCCTTGCCTCATGTTGACCTCATTGCCGGAGCGAACAGTGATGCTCCCGCAGAAATTGTGATAACCAAACAGGGTGTCAATATTTTTACCCAGGATCTCGGATATCTGGATGCCCAAGGGGAACTCTTCTTTGTTGCCCGACAGGACGACACCATCATCGTCGCTGGGCTCAATGTGTATCCCCAGGAAGTGGAAGATGTACTGCTGGAGTACGGCCCCATCACCGACGCTGTTGTGTATAAAAGGCAAGACGCTTACGCCGGTGAACGCGCCTGTTTGAAATATGTTGCCCGCGAATCAGTGGACTTCAATCATCTGCGTGCCTGGTGTGCCAGGCATCTGGCGCCGCATCAAGTGCCTCACGAATTCGAACAGGTGGATGAGATTCCCCGTTTGCCCAACGGCAAGATCAATCGTAAATCCCTGGCTAATGCTGTTGCGGTGTCGCCAGCGTAATTTTCTGGATCAAAAGGTTTGTGCATGACCAAAACAGATATTGTTAACCTGATACATCACGTGCTGGCTGAGAAGATGGCCGCTCCCTATGTATCTGCCTTCAGCCCTTACGCCCGCTTGAACGAAGATTTATATCTCGATTCGGTAATGGTGTTGCAACTACTTCTGCACCTGGAACTGGACCACGGTTTTGTGATTCCCGATGAAGCCCTGGCCAAGGAAGATTTTGAAACGGTTGATACCTTGGCTAACCTTCTGGCCCGTTTGGAAAACACGACTACCGCTATCGAAACGTCGGTAGAGTTTGATGATATCAAGGTTCATTGTTTCGTCAGTTGTGTGTGCGAAATCATCAAGAAATCTGAGCTTGTGGATCATCGACCCTTTTATTTCGGTGTGTGGGATGCCGATATAGTTGTGACAGATGACAGCCGGATTTCCTATCACTCAGCCACGATCAATCATGACTTCTTTATTGATTGGTACAAGCGAATTTATGGCGTCACCATTCATCGCTGGTATGACAGCGCCTTATCCAAAGAGGCCAATGTCCGCCGTTTGCTGTCCTTGCTGGACAATAAAATGCCGGAGCGAAACATCATGGTCATGCTTGATATGTACCTGTTGCCGGAGCGGGAGAATAAATTCAATGCAAACCCCTTTCCACATTACGTGATGCTGGAAACGACCGAAGAACCGGAAACCTGGCTGATGCTGGACCCGGATTATCGCTGGGAAGGTGAATTGCCCAAAGCCAGAATACTTGAGGCCATTCGCTCGCCCCATGCCGTCGGCGGCTATTACTTTGACAGTTCGGATATCGTGCCTTCAACTCACACGGCGATCAAAGCGTATTTCACAACGTGTATAAAACTCGATACCAATCCCATGACCGACGCCGTGCGGACAATCATTCGCCACCATGTCGATGGGCATCAGGGTTTGCAATTATCCCAACTCGCCGAAGCCCTGAAAGAATTACCGGTGTTATCGATTCGTAAATACGCCTATGAACACGGGTTTGCGTTTTTTTGGCGAGCCATGGATCTGGATGATGACGAATTTGAACGTTGGTGTGACGTTATCGGCAAGCTGGTAGAGACCTACAAGATTATTCAATACCGCGCCATGAAGCTGGCCGTGACGGCGGATGAAGATCTGGCGCGCGATATTTTTCAGTTGTTGGATGAGCAGGATCAACGCGAATTCAAAATCAAACAGCACTTGTATGCTGTTTTTCAAACCTGGTGTGCCACATGGGAAAAAACCTCAATCGGTAATGTCAGTTTATCGCCAGCGGAGGCATGATGATTAATTTATCGCTCTGTACGATCTCATTTCGCCACCAGTTAATTTCCATCGAACAAGTGGCTGACTGGGCGCGCGCGCAACAATTTCACGGCCTTGAACTCTGGGGCATCCACGCGCGCAATCTTGCGCAACAACCGGAGTACGATGAGCAATGGCTGGCATCGTTCGGGTTGTATACGGCAATGATCAGTGATTATCTGCCGTTGGACGGCGACCCGCACCAAGCCAAGGCGAAAGCCGGCATATTGTGCGAGTGTGCCAGCCATTGGGGGACGCGCAAGATTCGCAGCTTTGCCGGACAACTGGCCAGTAATGCGGTGAGCCCTGAGCAACGTAAGGCGATGGTCCGGCGTTTACAGCAGCTCTGTGATCAACTGGCCGATTACGGTTGTGAATTGTTGATAGAAACCCATCCCAATACGCTCGCTGATACTGCAGCCTCTACGCGACAATTGTTGCAGGAAGTTGATCACCCCTCGCTAAAACTGAATTTTGATGTATTACACCTGTGGGAAGCGGGCGACGATCCGCTGACGGTTTATCAGGAATTCAAACCCTTCATTAAACATTTTCATTTAAAGAATATTCGCGAGCGACATTTGTTGCCGATATTCTCACCCGCCAATGTCTATTCACCCGCAGGAGTTAGGGACGGCATGGTGTCATTATTTGACGGTGAGTTTGATTATTCGACCTTCCTGACCCATCTGGCTACAGACATAGACATGGAAGCCTCATTGGAATGGTTTGGCACGCATGTGAAAGAGGTGTTAAAGCAGGATCGCGAACGTATTACGCGGCTTGTGCAGCCAACCAACGCAAAAACATTTTTGCAGGCACGAGCAGTTCCGGTATAGGTGCTCGTGGAAATAGCAGGGGTACATCGAATAGTCGATGCACCCTTGAAGCATGGATCGCCTACTGACAGGAATGCGTCAGACGGTTATAGAGTGAATTTAGATCCAGGCTATCACTCCAGCCTTGTGGCTTGTAGGAAGAGTTGAAGCCCGCATTTTGCAAATCCTGTGCATAGCGGTTATTGATGTATTGATGGCTGAAATTACCCACGCCATTGAAATAATGATCAACCAGGTTAGTCGGATGCAACGCAAACTCACCACGATAACTGGCACCGTCATTACCATCGTTCCAACCCCAGGGCGCATTCGCCGAATTACTGTTGCACGATGCGAAGATCGCACCACCACCGCAACCACCGCTGTTATTTCCTTTAAAGGTTCCCCACGCATGAAAGGTGCTCGACATGGCACTGCTCATGCTTGCTTCATGCAGGGCCTGTTGCCAGAAACCATTGGGCGTAAAGATATTTACCAGTTGATATTTCACCGACCGATCATTACCCGATGAAGGTGTCTCACCAGTACCGCGGCTTGGGTAATAAATTACGCCGTCCTGGTTGCTCGCACCGGTGAAGTTGTTGATATAAGGCCAGGCTTTTAATCCGTGACCTTTTGCCTCCTGCGCCGTGCGCGCACGATTTGAGCCCTCATAAAACGTAAAGGTAACGCTGCCATCAATATTTTCATGGCCGTTGGTTAACGGACTGCCGTTAGGCACAAAGGAATAAAAGTCGCTATGGAATACCGTGATCATTCCTTCCATGGCACCGTAGGTACTGCCGTTCTTGCGCACCACAAACAGCGCGCCTTCCAGGTCATTTTCATGCTCACCATCAAACGGCGTATCCACCCAATCGCGCGGATGAAAAAAAGCATAGGTAATAAAATAATGCGAACAGCTTTCTACCACCGAATAATAAACGGTGGCTGGCCACAAGCCGTCACCGAGATTGTCCCAGTTGTTATTCGAAACCCAATCCGAGTCATAATCAATGGCGGTAATATATTCCGCCGGATAGTTTGTACTGTCAGTATCCTGATAATGAATGGGGGCATGATGAAAAGCCAGGTCGGCATAAAAATCTGCGCTTGCGTGAGCGGTAATAAACATCAATAACATTGCCAATATCTTGTGTATATATGACACGGTGCGTTCCTTTTGTAAGTGTTAGGAGATAAGGAAAGCTGATGATACGGAGCAAATATTTACGCAGAATGACGATATTGTGACGGGAATATAGATGTAACGTGGCAGCAGATTTGCTCAATTGCTGATTATCTTGCAGGTCTGGAGTTTACTGATCGATATGATTGATACAGCCGTTCACCAAGAACGCTGATTGTCAGGCCGCTGATAATGAGTATGCTAGCGAGGATTTTTTTTGTTCCCATAGCTTCATCCAATAGCACGGACGAGCCAATCAAACCAAATATAGGCACCAATAACGAAAGTGGTGCAACTGTAGAGGCCGGATATTTCTTTAAAAGTGAATTCCATACCCAGTATCCAAATAGAGTTGTGGGGTAAACCTGAAACAGAATGGAATAGATCGCATTTCGATCCAGTTGCAGCAACAGGTTGGAAAAATAGTTTTCATCTTGAGTCATGGAACCCAATAAAAATAACGGTATCGGTGAAAAAACGCTCGACCAGACTAAAAAGGCGAACATTTTCTTTGTTCCGGATTTCTTAACGATAATATTGGCTAGGCTCCAGCTGAGTGCGCCGAACAGAACAAGAGCCAATCCTATATAGGTAACGGAACCATCGGTAATAGTAATAATTAATACCAGGCCAGCGAGTGCAAGCGCACTTCCCCACTTTTTAAATCGGGAGATTTTTTCGTTGAGCAACAGAAATCCCAGCAATACTGTCAAGAAAGCACTGAATTGCAGCACCAGGGACGCAACGCCTGCTGATATACCAAAATAGATACCCAGTGAAACGATTCCCCACAAGCCGACACCGAATATGAAACCGTAAGTGGCAATATACATCAAACTCACATCTGGCTTTTCCACGAAAAAAACCAGAGGAATTGCGCATAACAGGAATCGAAAGGCGGCCAGCGTAAATGGATCAAGTGACACCAAACCTAATTTAATCAAGGAGAAATTAATGCCCCAGATTGCCGTAACAAGTACTGCCAGTAAGAGATCTTTGGGATGCATAGGATACTTGGTTAATTTCGTTTAACAGCTCTGATTGACAATTTCAGCAGATAGCTGGCTGCGATATTGTTGTGCTTTACCAGCTAGTGCGTAAGCTGCCAATTGCCCCTGGGAATTCAGCCCTTTGGCTATCATGCCTTGGTCAATTTCTTCCGTTACCCATTCAACGGCCTTATCTTTCATAGTAAATAGCAACGGCATTTGTTGGATTTTTACCGCCACTGGATAATTACCCAAGGAAACATCAACAGGTACTCCACATAGTGTGGATGCCAAGGCTCGTGCCGATTGTATTATAGGTGCTATGTATTGATGTAATGCACCATTGATCTCTGCGCAGTCACCAATTGCAAAAATATTACGGTGACTGGTTTGCAAGTAAGAATCAGTAACAATGCCGTTATTGACAGCCAGTCCGGCACTTTTTGCCAGTTGTGTGCCAGGCCTCAATCCGGCGCAATTGACCACAACAGAAGAGTTTAAAGAGCTTCCATCCGAAAATTGCAGAGTTTTTTGCGAGTTTGAGATATCTATTCTTATTACCTTTCGGTTTGAACTGCATATAACGCCCGCTGCTTCGAGTGCGCATTTGACATATCTGCAAAGCGCTTCAGGAAATAATTTCATTAACGGTTCATCTTGCGGGTAAAGTAAATGCGCTTGGTATTCGGATCTCGCCAGATCACTCGCTAACTCGCAACCAACTAGACCTGCCCCGATGATAGTTGCCTTTTGGTTTTGCGCCAAAGCTGCATGTAGTTGTTTGTAGGATTGCAAGGAATTTAAATGAAATATTTCATTGCTAACACAGCCCGGAATATCCACAGGCCCAGCGCCTGTTGCTAGTACAAGCTTATCATAAGCCACTTTGGAGTCTGCGAAGTAAACGATTTGGCTGCCTACGTCAATAGCACTGACGTTTTGCTTCGAGAAAAGCGTAACGTCATACTTTTTGGTCCATTCTTCCGCTTTGGCGGTAGTTAATTTTTCCAATGGAATTTTGCAACTCAACGCTTGCGACAAATTGGGCTTGTAATATTGATCAGCATTGCAGGCGGTTATAACAGAGATCTTGTAGTTTGCATTAAGTCGTCTCAATGACTGAACAACAGAAAATGCAGCTATACCTGCGCCGATAATGACTATGTTCATGCGTTGTTGCCTTATGCATAGTTTAATATGCGTGAAGATGACTTCAGTTTATGAAAGGTGACTGCGAGTACGGCTAGGGCGGATAACGCAAGTACGCCAAATAATACTTTTGCCTCAGCTTCGCTGGCTGTAAAACTAACCATCAGGCCTGATAAGGGTAAGGTTAATTGATTGAAAAAAACGATAAGTCCAATGGTTTTCCCGAGGTGGCGTTTTGGAATCCATAATATACGTTCGGTCCGAATAAAAATATTGAACCAGCCACCAATACCGAGGATCGCCATATAGCAAATCAGATAGAGCCAATAGTTATTTGATCCACTGATAATCAAGCCGCATAGAACAACCGCTATATACGCGAATATACCGAGATGAAAAGGTGTGGTCCGCCTTAAAAGTATAGGGACGGCAAGCAGGCATGTGATTGTAAAAATACCTGTGATTGTCTGCAGCATACCGAATTCAGTAGTAGAGCGTTCAAAATAGCCTGTTGTTATTGCAGCAGCAGTTGCTAATGCCACCCCAAAAATAAGATTAATGCTAATGCTGAGCAGCGTGAGTAATATGAGGTTTGGACGGATTCTAATAATGCGCCAGGCCTTTATCATGTCTGAAGAAAGTTGGGTTATCAGCTTTCCACGCTCTCTTTTAGCCAAAGCAGAATTTGGGATTTTCAATAATAGAACTCCACTAAAAGCCAAGCTATAGAGTGACCCAACAAGTAATAAAACGTATAGAGGCTCGTATATCGCTAGCATCGTTGCTCCCAATGCCGGGCCAAAAATCATTGCACTTTGTTCCATGGCTTGTAATTTGCTTTGAGCTTTGGGTAGTTCCTGCGCACTCACTATTTTAGGAATAAGTGATTCCAAAGAAATATAGGACTGCGCGTAGAAGAAAGCGCTTATGGCCATAAAAATAGTCAGCGTTACAAAGTAGCCAGTGTGAAAGAGATAGATCAGGCCGAACGCTATCAGGCAGGAAAAGGCGCGAATAGCGTCCGCTCCCAGATAGATGCGACGGGAGCCTAGTCGATCGCTTAACGAGCCCGCTAGTGGTAAGGAAATTACTCTTGGCAGCCACTCAATAAAAAAAGCTAATCCCGATAGCGCGACAGATTTTGTTTGTGAATAAACAATAACGGGCACTGCAAATAACATGATTTGATCCGCTAACGCGGCTAGGAACCTGGCAACAAATAAGCGTTGAATAGTAAGGTTGTTCACATTGGTTCCAGGTATAATTAATTAATTAGGGTTAGTGGAGTGATACCGTCAACCTTGATGTCTGAGAATAGAGATTGCATAAATTCTCTAACTTCATTGCTGCTCTCGCCTTTTATGAGCCCTGCTATAGGAACTTCATTGGCCTGGTAAGTAATATGTTTAGTTAATGGTGTGTTAGGGGGTAACTGATTCCAGCGCACGACCTGCGAATGGTGTCGAAATACATCCTCTCCCTTGATTTGACAAAAGTCATCGGGAAGATGATGGCCGGGAAAAACAAACCAACCAAATTTGGTGTTGTTTTCTTTGATAACCAGGTCCGGCCTGTTGCCTAAATAAATCTGCAGCTCAACAGAGGGCATATGGATACCAGTAGCATGTTCTACTGCATCGACCACATCGGCTCCGCCCACGCGATTGGCAAGTTCCAGAAATACCAATTCGTTTCGGTTTTGAATAGCTTCAACATGAAAACTGCCATTGAACAGGCTGGTGGCTTTTAAAACTTGCGCAACCCAGGCTTTGTGATCATTGGTAGTTTCAAGTTGATATGAGCCAAGTGGGTTTCCGATAGCATAAGCGAGGCAGGTCCCCAGGTAACGGCTTGCCAATACAAGTTTTAGCTGTCCATCAATGACGAGTCCGTCAAAATGCAGTATGTCGCCAGTAATAAACTCTTCTACTTGAAAACCTGTATAGGTCTTGTTATCCACCACAGGAATCCCCGTGGTACAGGCTTCACAGGCGGCTACGAGATGTGAAGGTGAATTATAAACTTGCACGTTTTCGCTGGAAGCACCATCTACTGGTTTTAGTACTATGGTTCCAGACAAAAGCTGCGGCTGTTCTAAAAACGCCGCTAAGGACATATTTTTGGGTACTGCCAGCCCAGCATCTGCGACACATTTTTTCATAATCAGCTTGTCGCGCACCTTGGTAACATCAGCGACCGAAGCACCAGGTATCTTGTAAGTTTCGCGAATTCTCGCAGCGTCTAACAACTCATATTCGGACAATGAAATTACCAGATCAAAACGAATTTTGTATTCATCAATAGCAAAAATAGCTTCCAGATAGGTGGCCAACTTCCCTGGTCTGGGCCACTGGATGCAGGGAAGATCCTCGGGGATAGTTGATAATGATTTTTCAGTGCCCAAGTAATACACCTGGTGACGAGTGTGATCAATACCGCGGTGATAATTGATCTTTTGATAAGGTATGCGATGCAGAATAAGGATATTCATGATTACCCTCCTAGGCTAAACGCTGTTCGGATTGCTGCAGGAAGCGGTCCAATACCTGACACCAGAGCGAGCGAATTATTTCAAAGTAAGGCTTTATCTCAGCAGCTGCCAACGAGGAGTAAATAACCAAGGCGGCGATGAAATCGCTGTTATCTCTGGGTGGAAAATGTAGAAACTTACTTTCGGAGGCTATAGCATCGCAATGGACCCATTCAATTGTTGTGAACACATCGGGATAGTGCGACTTGAAATCTACCTTTAAATCTTCAATCAAGAATTCAAGGTTATTTAAAATGAATCCAGCGAGCATGGGCGTTACGGGCGGAAGCATGATCGTCATTGCACTTCCGCAGGGAATAAGTGGTGGTGGCTGTATGTCAGGAGCAATAACGGAATCAACCCATCTTGCATAGAGATTTTGCTGGAAAACAAGGCTGGCTAATGTCCATATTTTCATGCCTGCGGGGCGGCGGTTTGCTTCAACTACTGCAGCATACTCGTTGTTGTCGCTTACCAGAATTTCATTGTGAAATGCGCCTTTAGATTGTCCGACAATCAAATTTGCAAGGCGACCAGCATTAATAATGGCGGATGCACGAGAGGGCGTTATTGCTGCAGGAACCAGTTGTCCTATTTCTACCGGATAACGACCACGAATAGAAAATTTTTCAGTGATAAAGTGATGTCCACCAATACCGTCAAACGAGTACTCACAGCTGTAGGGAATGAGCTGCTCAGCTATAACGCCAGCACTCATATATATGTCTACCTCTGCCAATGCTTTATTGCGTTCAATTTCATCAGGATTTTGCAACACAATAACACCGCGATTGTTACCCTCTTGTTTTGGCTTTATTACGATACCTTGTGGATTTTTATCAATGAACCCCTGAAGTGTTATGGCATCGTTTATTTCCTGGTAGTTAGGAACAAAAAGCTTTTGTGCCTCCAGTAAAGACCTTATTTTCTGTTCCTGCTCACGGTATTCGAATTTGCAAAACGCGTTATGTGCGAGGGTGGCTGAGTCAGTATAAAGATCAAGTGCCTCCAGTAGAGCTGCACCATTGTGTACGGCGTTATCGGAGAACACCAGACCAGCACAAATAGTGTAAGGAAGATTCTTGAGTTGGCTTAATGCATCGGTCACGAAATTCCGATGAAGTGGATTCAGGTCAATTACTTGATCAGCAACGATAAAATCTGCCTTATCAGGTTTTGGTCTTATTAATATCAAGGCCATTTCATATTGATCACTGACATATTGCCTGATGGCTTTCACATCCTCAATTCTGGATAAGTTATAATCGATGATTAACAATGCGTGCATTTGATTTCTCATATCTATTCCCTGGCATAATATACAAGTCAGGCTGCGCCTTGGTTGGCTAGCGTATAAGTTATGTTTAGAAGATCTCTTGAATTGGTTAATAACGGCTTGTAATTCCGAGTCATATGTTCCAGTGAGTCACCCCACAGAGCTTGACCAACAAAATTTTCTTTCGTCTCCGAAATAAATTTTGTGCCGGGCTTAATGAGGATTTGACATATCAACGGGGCCGGAGTTATGGCTGCTTGTTTAACATCTGCAACAATACCCGCTTCGCCAAAGTAGACCCTAAAGAAAGTTGATCGATTAGAGGGGGAGGTGCCTTGATCAGCGATGTCGAGGCGTTTTAGATGGTCGATAAGCATTTCACTATTGGCTGATGTAATTAACAGCGTTTGCAGCCACAACTTCAGCATTGAGTCACCACCAGTGAAATGCTCTACACTGGAAGAAATAAGCGATCCACCTACGCGCGGATTAATCTCAATCAGTTCCCAGCATTCGTTATACTTTGCCTCAACATGGAAACAGCCATAATTTATTTTCAAGTTGGAAAATACCTCCTTTAGCCATGCGATTCCTTGTTGTACAACGTTCTCAGAGATATTTATTGGTGGGCATACACAAGCATTTTCAAGTGTTGTCATTTCTTTGGACGAGGTTTCTACTTTCTCATGAACTGCGATGGTGTACACTAATCCGTCGACAACGAGGATTTCAAAACTTGCTTCAATACCATTAATCAAATCTTCGATAATGAAGTTGTCTTCTTTATCAAAGATAGAACGGTATACGGTATCCATCTGGCATTCCTTTTCTATTAGCTTGATGTCTTCCCAGTTGGTATTTTTGGTAAGACGAAAGGTTCCAACGGATGCAATTCCCTTGCGAGGTTTAATGAACTTCTGGGCATTCTCATGCTGATATTGCATCAACAGCTGCCTGGATAATGGTTCAGCAATAGCTTTGCTTAGGCCATTTGCACAAAGTTGCTGCCTTAAAAATAGCTTATCTGTAAGCTCTTCTACCTTCCCGGGGAGTAGGTCTCGTATACCCAGTGCCTGATTGGCCATGGCCATCAAGGGTCGGTAACCTTCCCACACTGTGATACAGGCATTTATTTTAATTCCTTGTTGTTGCAGGGAATCTATGGCGCTCTCAATGTCGTGCCATTCGAGTTCATGGGTGTCGATAATGCTCGCCCAATCGGCAAGGTCCTTTAATGCCTGTACTCGATGTTCATGGCCAAAATCGGGGTGCGAGGATAGTACGTACGCACTTAGATTTTCATCTCTTACCAATGGAACAATCTGGTCTACAAATGAATAACCACAATGACTGAGAATGAGAACGCCATCTTTTTTCATGATATTTCCTTATGCGGCTTTACTTGTATTTAATTCAACGGAGAACTCTTTGTTCATCTCCACAAAAAACATAGCAAGTATTTTCTGGAACTCCTTTAGATAGACCTTCAAGTTGACAACATCGCTTTCGCTACGAATCAGATAACGCAAACATGACCACACCATAGCGGGATGATCGTGGTTGACATCTGTATGGGCATGAGCGATTTGACCCGCGATCATATCCTCCCCCAGAATCTCTTTTAGTCCTGCGAGCTTTTCCGGTTCCAGTTTTACGTTGCAATACTCAACAAGATAAGAGTAGGCAACTACCCCCAACGGCCCTTCATGATCCAGTAAGTAGGAGAAGAAACCCACCAGCATTTTAGTAGAAAGTGTCGGTTCGACTTCTAGAAATTGTTCGCGGGTAAATCCAGATTTGATCAGGTCTTGAATGAACATTTCATCATGCAGCATCTCGTCCCGTTCGTAGTCGGCCCATATCTGTGCCGCTTCAGGACTAATTTTTGCAATTTCAGCAATCGCTTTGGACTCTACCACGCGCAGTAATCTAATGCGCAAAGCAGTTTCTGCCAAACCGCGTTGGTAATATTCTAAATTGAAATCATCCTTGCGTTTATGCTGATCAGTGCCGGGAACTGTGGCCTGCCATTCTTTTATCTGTTTATCAATAATGTTGTTAATCTCTTCGCGTAATACCGCGGATTGAGTCGGATTTAGAAATGGCTTGTCTCGGCCAAGCCCGGTGTTAATGCATCTGTTGCTCATGGTTTATCTCCTTATGTATGGATTGTTGATTTTAAACGGCTTTTTTTAATGAAATAGATCCGAACAGGTTGCACTGGCAAGCGAGCCTGTATTCATCGCTTTGGTAGCCAAGGCAGGCAAGGAAATCTTTTTCCTCAGGGTTCGGTGGGTCTAGATTTTCAATACCTTGTGTTATTTCAATTGCGCAAGATCCACAGCAACCGGCACGACAGCTAAAGGGAATTGCATCAATGCCCATTTCTTCAAGCGCAGTTAGATTGGTATTGATAGGGAGTTCAATTTTTTCCTGCGTATCTATAATTTCTACAGAACACAAATCTATTGGCATGATTTTCCTTAAGCTTTTAACTGATTTAAAATTTTCTTACTGTCCGTCTGCGGATGCGTACCTTCTCATAAAAACTATTACAAACGTGTGAAGTTAATTAATAATAAATTCTAAAAAATATTGAAATGATAGATTGATTTTGTTTGCAGGTATTTATTGTTGATGGGATGGCACATTAATCTTCGAGGCGGTGTGCAAGGGAGACGATGGATTGGGAAGTTTTATTAAGCATTAATTTTTAACATGCTCATTAAAATAGATGGGATTGTAATTCTGCAACTAATTGCGCCACTATTTTTTTGCTAATCGTTAATAATAAGTTCAGTTGCAAGATCTATTAGTCGGAGGGAAATGTTGTTGGAAATTTTTAGGAGGGGATAATGGTAAAGCGCATGGATAATCTGCGCTTTACCATTTCGCATAGCATTAATGCAACAATACTTAATTACAAACTACGCCTCCTGCACCGTTTTGGCTGTTACAAGTACTGGTGCTGATACAACTACGGGAATTTTCCCAACCCCAGCCGCTGGTCTGAATCTGACAGGTGGGATACAGCGTGCCATACCAATTACATTGACAGTTAGTGCCGCCGTTATTGCCACCGGTGCTACTACTGCTACTGCTGCTATTTCCGCCACCATTATTACCGCCGCCTGAACCCGAAGGCGCTACTGCACGACCGGTATTGGGATCAATGCGACCGGGACACAAACCTTTAGCGCGCAAATTAGCGGCAATTTGTGGAATGGCTGCATTGGTGTTGGCGTAGTTGGCATCGTGCATCAAAATAACCTGGCCGTTCTGTAATTGATTCGCAGCATTTGCAATTGCACTGGCGCTTGCACCATTCCAATCCTGTGAATCCACATCCCACGTAATAACGCGCAAACCAAGTGCCTGGGCCGCTTGTTGGATTGTAGGGTTCACCGTGCCGTAAGGCGGACGGAACAGGGTGGGCTTGGGGGCGCCGGCGTTTTGAATGGCCTGGTTGGTACGATTCAGTTCATCGTAAACCTGCTGATAGCTGTAGCTGCCCATTTGCGGATGGGTATAGCTGTGGTTTTGCACTTCACCGACAGCACGCATTTGTGTAACCAACGATGAATTGCTTGCAACATAATTACCCTGACTGAACCAGGTAACCGGTGTGAGACTATTTTGATTCAACAAATTGATCAGTGTTGACGTATTGGAATTGGGACCATCATCAAACGTGATGCCGACATAACCGCTGCAGTTGGTGTTGCCGCCATTGTTGCCGCCATTATTACCCCCGGATGAGCTGGTGGAACTGCTGCTATTGCCACCGGTATTACCACCACTGCAATTACCGCTGAAACAATCGTAGGTGAAACCAAAACCAATTACACCGCTGCAATGCATGGTTTGCGAATAGGAACCACCACCACATTGGTTATTACCGTAGGTCGCGGTGTTGTACTCCATATCTTCCGCTTGGCGGGTTTCGCCATTCACCTGAATGTAATCCAGGATCACATCACGGTTAGTACCATCGTTGGTAAATTCCACCTGGATATCTCCAGATGCACCGCCAGTGTAGGTGTAATTCTGATTGCTGGTGGTCAAGGTCCAACTGGCCACCGCTGAACCACCGACACGCAAGCTGATACGTTCATCGCCGTTGGTGCCGCGTGCACGCACCGTAATACCGCCGCTAGTGCCACCGCCATTACCGGCACTGCTGCTGTTGCCGGAGCTGCTACTGCTATTGCCACCACCGTTGTTACCACCGCCAGTGCCTTCGCTGACCGTGATGTCGGAACTGCCACGGCTTTGGTAGCCTTCTGTCGCCAACACCATGTAATCGTGATTGCCCAGGTTCAAGCCCTGACTGGCCCAGTAATTAAAATGGTTCGCCACGGTGATAGTGCCCGAGATATTACCGAAACCTTTCTTGGGTGTTCTTACGCTGAAGTATTGATAGAAGGTGCTGCTGTTGCCTTCGATGGATGGCTGGTTAACCCGCTGGCAGCGACGCACATTGTAAGTCGCCCCATCGCTCTGAAAACTGCCATAGTTTTGTCCACCAGAACAGTTCGCTGGATTATAGGAACCGTAGCTTTCAATCACGTAATACTCAATCAACGGATTGCGCGTCCAGCCGTATAAAGCGAGATAGGAATTTTGGGAATTATCGACGTTATAGCTGCCGGAATAATTCACCACTTTCGGTCCGCCGGGATTCCAGCCCTTACCGCCGACCCAGTTGTTGGTGCTGTTGGACCACTGGGAGGTGTAACGGCCGCCTGCGAGCAACCCGAACGACGCATCGCCGGAATCTTTCCAGAAGGAATAATAAAAACCGTTGTGGGTGCCTGTCTGGTTTGACGTTAAGGTTTGTGCATTGGTGGTGGTGATGCCAAAGGCGAGGGCACATGCGAATGCCGTCGCCAGTTTTTTGCCGGTGAGTAATTTCATTATTGATCTCCATGCTGTTGCCCTCTCAACCAATGCCGCCCATAGAGGAGAAGAGGTTGTTGGTAGCTCATCCTGCTCATTGCAAACAGGTGCTGTTATTTCAGGCGCCACGATTATTGTTAAGGCCTTGCCGCGTCCTGAAGAGCGCTATTTATAAGGGCTGGAGATTTATTGTCAATAAAACCATATGTATATTGTCAAATAAACTATATGTGGGTTTTGGATATGAAGATATGTTGCTTGAAAGCGGTAATTGTCGGTTGTTTTTTTAATTTAACTTCTTTACCTCAGGCGGAATTTGCAAATATCAACAGTGCAAAGTTGGATTGATTTTGTCTATTTTTTGAAAATGCTTTCATCAATAATTTAATTGCTCCTCCTGCAATTTTTTAAACATACGTCCGTTATATATACATCCAGGGTCTACTCCCGCAGAGCGCAATAATTGTTTGCAGCGACTAACTCGCTTACCGCTCTTTTTCCTCCCAGCGCACGCTCGATAGTAAAACGAAACTTTCTAGATGATAAGTTTCGTTTTCCAAGGGCGTACACCTGCCAGGTTTTCTCAATTTAATCGTTCCGCCAAACACGACTCTTTGGCATCATTTTCGCTTTAAGTTATTGAAAAATAATCCCTTACGCGGGAGATGGAAGTTTCTATAGGTGCTATTTCAAGGTTAATACAGGTTTTAGTTTTCTTTTGTTTCGTTATGTTGCGATTTTATGGTTGACACATGTTTCAAAGTGCTTCATTCTCTGTTTTCATCACGACAGCGTAGCTTCCGATGGTCTGCGGTTTGCGGGTTCCATCCAAACGGCTGGCTCCATGAATAGAAAAACATATTTAGCATTTATGAAAAGAGGATGAGGTTCATGTCTAGAAAATACAGTCCGGCATTTAAGCGGTCCGCGCTTTCCTTGGCAGTATTGGCGGCTGTTCAGTTTGCGCCGCTTGCCCAGGCGCAATTGGGTGCAGATAGCAATGACATGGATGGGGCTATAGAAGAAGTCGTCGTCATGGGTAAGCGCAGCAGTTTGATTAAATCGCTGGATAGAAAGCGCAACGCTAACGCTGTCATTGATTCTATTTCGGCGGAAGAGTTGGGTAAATTTCCCGATGCAAACGTGGCGGACTCGCTATCACATATCGCCGGTGTCACCGTGCAACGTACCCGCGGTGGGGAAGGCCAGTATGTCAATATTCGCGGCCTGGGTCCGGACTTCAGTATTGTCACCTTGAATAATCGCATCCTTGCCACAGATGATGACGGGCGGGATTTTGCTTTTGATGTGTTGCCCTCGGAAATGATTGGCGGTGCCGATGTACTTAAATCGCCGGTTGCCAAAAATCCGGAAGGTAGTATTGGTGGCTCTGTTAATTTGCGTTCCGCGCGACCATTCGATAATCCGGGTTTCCATGGCTCTGCCAGTGTGCAGGGCAGCTATAACGATCTATCGGAAGAAAATGGTTACAAGTTTTCCGGTGTGATCAGTAATACCTTTGCCGACGAAACCATGGGCTATTTGCTCGGTATAACGCGCTCCTCTGAAGATATGCGCACAGATTCGGTTACCGAAGTTTCCATCGGCGATTGGCTGGATATGGAGATTGACGGTGTACAGCGAGAGGGCGTCAAGTTTGTCGAATTTTTTGCGAATGCTGTTTACCTGGAGCAGCGTGAGCGAACGGGTCTTACCGGTTCATTCCAGTATCGCCCGAACGATCGCCTGGAGATGACCTTTGACGCGATTGCAACACGGTTGGACTCTCCTGCCCAAGGTTATACCCAATCATTTTATCTGGGCGATATCGATACCCGTGGTAGCGATATTGTCTACGACGAAGAAGCCAATTTAATTACCAGCGTGGCTTACGATAATTTTGTACCGGAAGTGGTGACCCAAACGGAAGAGCGGGTGGTAGATACCTATCAATTAGGTTGGAATACCGAATTCAAAGCGACGGATAACCTGACGTTAAATGCCGATGTGTATTGGTCGAAATCAGAACGCGATGCGGGCGGTAAGGATAATTTCGTGGTGGCCGGTATTAAAGGTGATCAGGAAAACGGCAGCGGTAATTTCGGTCGCTTCACATTGAATGGCAATGGCCTGCCTGATATCGATATCATCCTTGACAGTGCCGCTGATGGTCGCACGTTTGAAGAAGCCAATAACGACGATTATGGTGTGCACTACATTGAATACGGCGGCACCGATATTGTTGATGAAGTGTTGGGCGCTTCCTTCGATGGTGCCTTTGTTATTGATAACGGCGGTGTTATTGAATCGCTGGATTTTGGTGTGCAATACACAGATCGCCAAAAAGACCGTATCAAAATTGATAACGAAACCAGTCTGTGTTTGTACTGTAATTACCCCTTCACTTTTGGCTCGGTCGGTGCCAATGTAGTTCGTCCGTTCCCGATTGATAATTTCTTTGATGGTGTGAGCGGCGATTTCCCTCGCAGCTTTGCGGTATTTGATATCCCGGCTTATATCGAGGCATTGAAGGCGGTAGACGGCACCGGTGAAAACCCGCTTAACGGCGTGCCTTACGATTCATCGCTGTTAGAGGTTAAACCCAATGCGGTGCAGTCTTATAACGTGCAAGAGGAAACGCTGGCCGCTTACCTGCAAGCGAATTTCCGTGGCGATAACTGGTTCGGAAACCTCGGCTTACGCGTGGTGACCACCGATGTATCTTCAACCGGTGCGGTGCGCGATATTGTTTCTGTTGCCGAATACGGCGATGGTGAAGCAGCCATCTCTGATATGTCCGTAACCTATTCTGATCCGCGCCCGATGTCAGCCTCCAGTGACTACACGAAAGTGCTGCCGTCCATGAACCTGGGTTATGAAATTACCGACGATCTTTTGTTGCGCGTATCAGCCGCACAAGTGATGGCGCGCCCCTCGCTTGATCAGCTCTCGTTTATTGTGGATGACGCGGGCCCGCGTGATGGCTATTTCTACATCGGTCATCAGGGCAGCCCTTATCTCGACCCGATTGAAGCTGATCAGGCCGACATTGGTCTGGAATGGTATTACTCGGATGAGTCAGCCTTAACCGGCGTGGTGTTCTGGAAAGATATCGACGGCTTTATTACCACCAAGCTGGAAACTGATGTGCCCGCTGAATCTATCGTGACGGGTGAGTTCGATCCCGAATTAATTCCCGATGGCTTTGTAACAGAAACGGTGCTCAATGGTGATAAAGCGAAAGTATTGGGCCTGGAGTTGGGGATGCAGCACTTCTTCAGCAACGGTATCGGTATCGTGGCCAACTACACCTACACGGATACGGAATCCATCGTAGAAGGCGAAGATGTAGGTGACCTGGAAGGCATCGCTCGCGACTCATATTCTTTGTCGGTGATTTACGAGAAAAACAAGTTAAGTGCGCAGGTCTCTGCGGATTACAGTGGTAAGGTCACCGTTGCCAATGAAACCGTAATCGGTGGTCCGGGCGTGGCTGCCAAATCCGAACCCATGACCTGGCTGTCGGCGTCGATACATTATGACCTGACAGATTCGCTGGGCATTTATATTGAAGGAAATAACCTGCTTAGCGAAAGCTACAAAGCTTACGCCGGCAGAAAAGATGTGCCCATGAGCTACGAGGTTTACGGACGCAGTTACTATGCGGGTATTAACTACTCATTTTAGGTAGCGTGAAGTAGCGTGTGCTATCGACACCCGGTTTATAACGGCTCTGTCGATAGCCGCGCATTTTTTCAATGTTTATACAATGTTTGCTAAAAAAGACTAACCAGAATAATGCGGCGGATAAATGGTGGGGTTAATTAAATGAACAGTTATAAATTCAGTATCGGCATGCTTTTATCTGCTCTGGTATTTTTTGTACATACTGGCATGGCAGATAGCACTAAACCCGCGCCTTTGCAAAAGGCTTCCGCCCCACTGATGGATGGCCGCCCGCCACTGTCTAACGACCTGCTGATGACACCGCCGATGGGCTGGAGTAGCTGGAACAATTTTGGTGTAGAAATTAATGAGGCGCTTATTATTCAGACCATTGATGCTATGGTGAAGAATGGTATGCGCGATGCCGGGTACATTTACGTTAATCTGGATGATGGCTGGCAGCGTTATAAAGGCAAGCGATCTGAACACCCGCTGGAGTACGATCCGCAAAAATTTCCGCGCGGCATAAAATATCTCGCGGACTATGCACATAAAAACGGTATGAAACTTGGTATTTATTCCGGGCCGGGTGAGACAACCTGTGCTGGCTATACCGGCAGCTTAGGGCACGAGGAAGATGATGCGAAGATGTTTGCTGACTGGGGGGTGGACTATCTCAAATACGATAGCTGCTGCTCCCACAAGGATGCCAGCATCGCGGTTATGCAAAAAATATTTTACAACATGTCGTCTGCACTGCTTTCTCAAAAACAACCCGTCGCCTTGCATGCGTGCCATTGCGGCTGGGCGGATATCTGGCAGTGGGGTAAGGAGGTCGGCGCTAATCATTGGCGTATCGGGCAAGATATTTCCGACGATTTTGATTATCCGGATAACCGCGAAGGCTATTACTTTGACGTACTGGATATGATTGATCGCGGTGTCGGTTTGGAAAAATACACCGGCCCTGGTCATTGGAATGATTACGACATGCTGATTGTTGGTTTGAATGGCCAGAGTAAGGAATTGGTCGGCGCGGGCGCATCCAATATCGAATACCGGACCCACTTCAGTATGTGGTCAATTCTCTCGTCTCCTCTATTAACCGGCACCGATCTGCGCGATCTGGATCAATACACCCTACAAACCCTAACCAATAAAGAAGTTATTGCGCTTAACCAGGATGCTTTGGGTATCCAGGCTGCCCGCGTCGCGGTCGATGGCGAGATGCAGGTATTTGCCAAGCCCCTGTCGGATGGAAGCTGGGCAGTCGCGCTGTTAAATCGCGGCAGCCCGACGATTGATTACGCATTTGACTGGCGTAAGGCTTTAGGGCTTTCCTGGAGCAAGGCAAAAATCCGGGACTTATGGCAGCACCAGGACAAAGGTATCTTCGAGCAAGCCTATCAGGTCGAAGTGATCGGCCATGAGGCAAAAGTTCTTCGTTTGTATCGGCAGTAATAACATGAGGCTGACGCGAATGCTCATTTCCGTCAGCTAACCAATCACAACGAGTCATTGGCGAGCGCAATCAGGCACCCTTACATTCGGTTGAATCTATTTATGAAAGCGAAACCTTGGTTAGTTTATGCATTAGTTACCACCCTGTTCTGGGGCTTCTGGGGCGCCTTTGCAGGACTGCCGGCGGCGAACGGTTTTCCTGAAACCCTGATTTATTGTGTCTGGGCCTTGACGATGATTCTGCCCGCAGTAGTGGCATTAAAGATGATTAACTGGTCACTGCAATATGATGCAAAGTCCATTACCTACGGATGCATTATCGGCTTTCTCGGCGCCGGTGGTCAGATGCTCCTGTTTCATGCCATTACCGTGGGGCCATCTTATTTAATATTTCCCATTATTTCCTTATCGCCGGTATTAACCATCGCCTTGTCATTTCTGCTGCTGAAAGAACGCACCGGAAAACTGGGTGCGCTTGGCATTGTGCTCGCGTTAATTGCTCTGCCATTGTTCGACTATTCCCGCACAGCGGATGACTCAGGTTACGGCGTCGTGTGGTTTATTTTGGCATTGTGCGTATTTGCCGCCTGGGGATTGCAGGCGTTTTTTATGAAGCTTTCCAATGAATCAATGAATGCAGAGAGTATCTTCTTTTATATGACGGTAACCGCCTTGTTGCTTATTCCGGTGGCGTTATTGATGACGGATTTTTCGCAGGAGATTAATTGGGGGATTGACGGTCCCTGGCTGGCAGCGGCCATCCAAATCCTGAACGCGATCGGTGCCTTGTGTCTTGTTTATGCTTTCCGCTATGGCAAGGCGATGGTGGTCTCGCCATTAACCAATGCGGGCGCGCCCTTAATGACATCAATCATTGCTTTGATCCTTTTGGGATCTGTTCCCCATACAACAAAAATTGTTGGCATCGTGCTGGCATTTATCGCAGCGATCTTATTGGCCATTGAGCCGGAAGAGCGGGAGATAAAATCATAACCTTACATCACATGTCTTTCGACTAAGTACTCAGTTTTCCAAACGATTCTGACAGCAGCGTGCTTTACGTTGCACGGCGAGCTTTTGATTTTTTTTGGGGATTGCTGGCTAAGATCCTCATCGGTGTGACCTGGAAAGTAGATAACAATAATAAGCGTTTGATGTTGTTTATGCTGATCATTGCAAGTCAATAATGTTTAACCACTACGGAATGAGGAATCACAATGCAAATCAGAAAGATGGCTTTTGTAACAACATTGATTTTTTTCTGGCTGATAGCGATGCGTGTCAGCGCGGGTACCAGCACGCTATATGTTGATAGCACCACTATCACCCAAGGTTCTATCAGTTCGCAAAGTCTGAGTGTCCTGAATGTCGCGCAACAAAGTGGCACTGCCGACGACTGGGCAACCTATATTGAAGCGGCACCGGACAATCAGCGCTTTATCGGCGAATTCAAATTTACCTACACGCCTGTCAGTAGCAGTGAGGTGTTAGAGCAACTTGTGGTGAAAGCGAATACGCTCGGTGAAGGGATCAGCAATCAGCGCTGGTTTTTTCAAATCCGCAATAACAATGCCGGTACCTGGGAATTGCTGGGCGATAACACCAATGCGAATGCCTGGGTGTGGTTTCAGCAGGCATTTTCCATCACGGCCAATCCGCAACATTACATCAATGCCAATGGCGAAATCCGTATACGCTATCGCTCCAATAATGCGTATGATGTAAGCAATGTGGACTTCCTGGCGGTTGAGGTTACCACGGAAGAATCCACGGGTGGCGGCGGTGATGACGGTGATTGGTGGAAGCCGAGCCCGACAGATAACCTGACCTGGCAATGGCAAATTAGCGGCACCCTGGATACCAGCCTGGATGTCGATATGTATGATGTTGATTTATTCGATACGTCAGCAGCACAAATTCAAAGTTTGCAATCGGCTGGTCGCATCGTGGTTTGTTATTTCAGTGCGGGAACCTACGAAGGCTGGCGCCCGGACTGGCAGGAGTTTTTCCCCTTCATCACTGGTGAAAGTTATAGCGGCAGCGAACCACCCTTCGCCGGCAACATGGCGGAGTGGGACGAGCGTTGGCTGGATATTCGCCGTATAGATTTGTTGGGCCCGATCATGCGTAGTCGTCTGGATCTGGCGGTAACAAAAGGCTGCGACGCTGTAGAGCCGGATAACATGGATGCCTATACAAATCTTAGCGAAGTTGATGTCCCGCTGACTTATCAGGACCAAATTAACTACAACCGCTGGATCGCCCAGGAAGCTCACGCGCGCGGACTCTCCGTTGGTTTAAAAAATGATGTCGATCAACTCGCCGATCTGGTCGATTATTTTGATTGGGCGTTGAACGAACAGTGCTTCCAATATAACGAGTGCAACAACTACTCAATATTTACCAATGCCGGTAAAGCGGTATTTGGTGTTGAGTATCAAGGCTCGGCGGCCAACTTCTGCCTGCAAGCCAATGCCATGCAATTATTCTGGTTGAAGAAAAAGTTATCACTGAACGCCTGGCGCGTTGGGTGTGAAGACTATTAACACTGTCTTCGCTGCATAGACATCCGCTTGGAAAACGAAAGGTACAGGTGATCTTTCGTTTTCCTTTTTTCCGCGTTACGCCCCTTTGCCCTATTGTCGTACCGGCTACTACCGGCCTGCGCTAGAAATTCCTCCTCGCAACCTAAAGATCTTGCTTAAAATGCAAAAAATAACTTAATGAAACTTAAGTTATTTACATTGGTTGTTTTGTGTTTCATAATGAGGCTTAAAACGCTGTTCGTGAATTATTTTAGAACGTAAAGAAAGAAAATCAGTCCTGCTCAGCGATTTATACAGTGCTTATCGTAAGTTTTTGTCAGGCATGGGAGTAGTTGAAATCAAATGAAATTAATACTGGATTTGATCAAGCAGCATAAGATGGGACGACCCGTCGGTATTTATTCGGTCTGCTCAGCGCAGCCGCTGGTGATAGAGGCGACCTTGCGCCACGCCAAAAAATCGGGCGGCATAGCACTGATTGAGTCCACATCGAACCAGGTCAACCAGTTTGGTGGCTATACCGGTATGCTGCCGGTAGATTTTCGTGAGTTGGTATACCGCATTGCAGGCGAGGTTGATTTCCCGCGCGAAAACCTGGTGCTGGGTGGCGATCACCTGGGGCCCAACTGTTGGCAGGATCTGCCTTCAGAAGAAGCAATGAATAGGTCTGATGAGCTTATTCGGCAATATGTGCTGGCGGGCTTTCGCAAGATTCACCTGGATTGCTCCATGTCCTGTAGTGGTGATCCGGTCCCGCTAAACGATGCCATCGTGGCAAAGCGCGCAGCGCGTCTCTGCGCCGTGGCCGAAGCGGCATGGCACGAAGCCGGTGGAGAGCCACCGGTTTATATCGTGGGTACCGAGGTGCCGGTGCCCGGTGGTGCGCAAGAAGATCTGCATGAATTACAAGCGACCTCACCGGAAGCGGCGTTGGCTACAATCGAGGCGCACCAGCAAGCGTTCGCGCAAGCTGGTTTGGACACAGTGTGGCCGCGCGTTGTTGGGCTGGTAGTCCAGCCGGGTGTTGAGTTTGATCACCACAAGGTTATTGATTATCAGCCGACCAAAGCGGTCAGCCTTAGCAAGATGATTGAGAGCCAGCCGACCATGGTGTACGAAGCACACTCCACCGATTATCAAACGCCCGCTAATTTGAGCCAATTGGTGAAAGACCATTTTGCGATCCTGAAAGTGGGGCCGGGTGTAACCTTCGCGTTGCGCGAAGCGGTTTGGGCGCTGGCGTGTATAGAAGAGGAGTGGCTGGATGAAAAAACCTCCTCGCGGATAAAACATATTGTTGCCACGGTCATGCAAGAGAATCCGAAATACTGGAACAAGTACTATCACTCAACCGACCGGCAACTGACGATTGATTTGCAATACAGTTTAAGTGATCGCATTCGTTATTACTGGCCCTTCCCGGCGGTGGAAAAAGCCATGGAAGCACTGCTCAATAATCTTTCGGCCAAGCAGCCGCCGTTGACCTTGCTCAGTCAGTACCTGCCATCGCAATACCTGGCGATACGAAACGGTGTAATCAACAATTCTCCACGAGAAATATTGATGCATAAAATTGAAGAGATCCTGGGTCAGTATTCCAGTGCGTGCCAGTAATAGGTTGGAGAATATGATGAATGATGTAAGTAGCTCATACCTGGGATACACCGAAGAAGCCTTGAAAGAAAAAGGCGCATACTGGACAGCGAGAGAAATTGAACAGCAACCGGATGCCTGGTTGTCTGCCCAAGGTTTTCTGGAAAGTAATGCCGATGTTATTGAACAGTTTTTGCGTCCCCTGCTGCGCAAACCTGGCTTGCGCATTATCTTTACCGGCGCCGGCACCTCGGCGTTTGCCGGTGCGAGTATTGCGCCGAGTTTGCAGCAAAAATTATCTCTGCGCATAGAGTCCATTGCGACGACTGAACTGGTATCAAACCCGCTGCAATACCTGCAAAAAACAGTCCCGACCTTGTTGGTATCATTTGCCCGCTCCGGCAATAGTCCGGAGAGTGTTGCCGCTGTGTCGCTGGCCGAAAGATGTGTAGAGGACTGTTATCAATTGGTGCTCACCTGCAATGCGGAAGGCGAGCTTTACCGGCATTGCGCGCAAAACGAAAGGTGCTTGGCACTGTTGATGCCGAAGCAAACCAACGACCAAAGTTTTGCCATGACGTCCAGCTTCAGCAGCATGTTGTTGTCGGCGATATCGATTTTTTCCGGAATCACACGTTTTGCCAAACATGTCGATGTGATTGCTGGTTCTGTCAGTCAGCTGATTGCCAATGAATCCGCGCGCATTCAGGACATTGCCAATAAAAATTTTGGTCGCGTTGTCTATCTCGGCAGTAGCGGATTCAAAGCTATTGCCCAGGAATCTTCATTAAAGTTGTTGGAATTAACGGCCGGAAAAACAGTAACAGCGTTCGATTCTCCGCTGGGTTTTCGTCATGGTCCGAAATCCATTGTGAATAGCGATACCCTGGTGGTTGTGTATATTTCCAATGATGACTACATGCGCAAATACGACCTGGATCTGCTGCGCGAATTGCGCAAAGATGCAGAAGCCGGGCAGGTGATAGCGGTCGCTGCACGCGCTGATGGTGACGTATGCGATGGGGATTATTTGCTGGTCGATGGCATGGCCGATTCACCTGACGATGCGCTATTGTTTCCCTATGTGGTGTTTGCACAACTGTATGCGTTTCATCATGCGTTGCGATTGCATAACACGCCGGATACGCCCAGCGCATCAGGCACGGTTAATCGCGTGGTGCAAGGCGTCATTATCCATGAGTGTCCGGGCATCTCAGGCAATTAAAACGAGCGCTGTTTTAACTCACGTATTTACGGCGATGTTTATATGGTTAAGGCCGGCGAGGTAGTGGTATGTATTTGGGTGTTGACGGTGGTGGTACCAAAACAGCATTTGCGCTGATCAGTGCACAAGGCCAATTGTTAGCTGCTCACCAGGAGCGTGGAACTTATCACGTGGATATCGGCATCGACGGTGTCGAACAAGTATTACAGCGCGGTGTTGCTGCGCTTTTGCAACAAGCCGGTTGCCATGCGGATGATATTCGTTATGCGTTTTTTGGTCTCCCGGCTTACGGTGAAGACAGCCGCGCCGTCGCCGCGTTGAATGCGATTCCGGCACGTTTTCTAGCGCCGGGAAAATACCGGTGTGGCAATGATATGGTCTGCGGTTGGGCTGGTTCGCTCGGCTGCCAGGACGGCATCAACATCGTGGCCGGAACGGGCTCCATCAGCTACGGCGAAAATGCTGGCCGTCAGGCACGCTGTGGCGGATGGGGCGAACTGTTCGGCGATGAAGGATCGGCGCACTGGATTGGTCGGTGTGGCCTGACATTATTTTCACGCATGAGCGATGGTCGCAGCGAACGCGGTCCACTCTACGACATTTTCCGCTCTGCACTCGCGCTGGACAGCGATCTGGATTTAAGCGGTTTGGCATTGAACGAGTGGCACAGTGACCGCAGCAAGATTGCCAAGGTTTCCGTGTTGGTGAGTCAGGCTGCGCAAGCGGGCGATCTCCAGGCGCGAGAGATTTTCCGGCTCGCCGCGCAGGAGTTGGTCGATATTATTGAAGCGACCAGCGCGCAATTGGCCTTTGGGATTGATGAGGACGTTCCGGTGTCCTATTCCGGCGGCGTTTTCAATGCCGGTGCGCTTATTCTCGAACCGATGGAAGCCATGCTTAACGCCACCGTACGGCGCTACCGGCTGATGGCGCCGCTATACGAGCCGCTGATTGGGGCAGCCTTATATGCAGCGAAGTGTGATGGTGTGAGTTTCAATGAAGCGACGCTGGCCGATCTGAAAGCACAAATCGTCGCTGCTGAGGGTTTCACTTCCTAGCATTGCTCGTCAACGACCTTGGCCAATCGCATAAGACTCATTCATCCCCTTTCCTTGTGATAACAAACCTAGCTGATAACGAACCCAGCCGACCGATATGAAAGCAAAGCAGTAAAGATGTTTCATTTCGGTTGGTATTGGCGTTATCATTCATCACTCTGAAACTCCACCTTGCCAGCACATCGAGCTCGAACTATTTATGACTACCATGCGGGATACCAGCAGAAGACGTGAACGAATTGTAAGCATGCTCAAGGACAAAGGCAGCGTACAGGTGCCTGAGCTGGCTGAAATGTTTGATGTGTCTACCGTCACCATTCGCAAGGATTTGAAATTCCTCGACAAGCAGGGCATTGCGATGCGCGCCTATGGCGGCGCCATTCTTAACGACGCGAATTTAACCGTTGCTGAAAAAGCCATAGAGCAAAAACAAAGTTTGCATGCGGTAGAGAAGAGCAGCATCGGCAAGATGGCTGCCCAATTGGTTGAGGCTGGTGATTCGATCATCCTGGATTCCGGTACGACCACATTACAAATTGCCACCCACCTGGCGGATAAGGAAGGCGTGACGGTAGTGACAAACGGCCTTAATGTGATGAACGAACTTGCGCATCACGAACACCTGAACCTGCTGATGTTGGGCGGCACGCTGAGGATGAAGAATATGTCGTTCTTCGGTAGCCAGGCGGAGCAGGCGTTGGCTGATTTGCATGTGGATAAATTATTTTTGGGTGTCGATGGCTTTCATATGGATCGTGGCATTACCACGCATTTTGAAGCGGAAGCTTTGTTAAACCGTTTGATGTGCAAGGCCGCCAGTGAAGTGATTGTGGTGGCTGACTCGTCCAAGTTCGGCAGTATTTGTCTGCATAAAATTCTGGAACCGAATATGGTTTCAAAAGTGATCACTGACAATAAAATTCCAGCCGATTACCGTGATCGTCTGGCCCGCCTGGGCGTTGAAGTGATTATTGTTGACGCGCACTGATGTGTGTGAATGCCGGTAAATAAAAAAGCCCGCTAACTCAAGTTGCGGGCTTTTTTATTACGCTGTATTTATTTAAAACTTATAACGTAATCCCACATTCATCTTCCTGCCCCATTCAGAGTAGGAGCCGGGGATGTCTTTGCGCCCTTGGTATGCATGCCAGTTGTCGTTCATCAGGTTGCTGACTTCGGCGTAAATGACGGCATCCTCCAACAGGTTGTAGCTGATCGATGCCGATACCCAGGTCATGGAGTCCGCTGTGGATTTATAGGTTGTCTCGCCGGTAGCGTTCAGCGGACTCCAATGGCTGGTAATGTAACTCTCGGTATGGTCAGCTGAAATCTGCGCGCTCCAGTTATCTGCACCATAAAGTAAGGTTGCAGAATAAGTCGTATCCGGCACGCCAGCCAAAACACCTTCCTTGACGCCGCTGATATAAGACTCGGTATCAATGTAAGTGTAGTTCGCCGTAATACCGAAACCGCTATCGAAAAAATGTTGGAAAGCAAATTCATAACCCAGGACTTTTGCTTTATCCAGGTTCTGCGGCTCAAAAACATTAAAAGGTTGTTGAATGTATTCATCCGTCCCAAAAACCTGGCGCGGGTAAACCGGCAATGAATCAGGGTCGCCGGGATATTTTTCTCGCCAGTCCTGAATAAAACCGTTGATGTTTTTCTTGAATATCGCCCCGGTAATCGCTGAACCCTCGGTAAAATACCACTCCAAAGAAATATCAGCTTGCTCGGCTTCCACTGGTGATAATTGTGGATTTCCTACGCGATTGATCGTCCATTCTCCCCAGCTGGCGGACGCGTCATCCACTTGTGTCGATAACTGATTCAACGAAGCCCTTGCCATCACCTGCGCATAAGCCAGGCGCAATTGCAGTGTATCGCTGAGGTCGTAAGCAATATTTACCGAAGGCAATAGTTTGGAATAACTGTTAGTTTCTGCAATCGGTTCCGGATCACGATGGATAACCACATAATCCCATTCCGACAGTGCATCAATACGTTCAATCTCCCACAGCCAGCCGTTCGATGTGGTATCCGTGGTGACATGACGCAAGCCCAGGTTGGCCCGCCAGCGATCACTTTGAAGATTCGCCTGAACATAAGCCGCCAGGGTTTCCTCGGTCACGCTGAAAGATTCATTGGCATTAAACAGCGGTACGTCATTATCCGAATAATTTTCCGGATAAGGTTCACCGGTATCCGGGTTGATGATGGCGGGATTGCCGTCAGCCGCTTCAAGCGCCTGTTGATACGCATCAATGTCGAAGCCGACAAACTGGCGGGGGAAATCACCCGAGATATCCGATAAAAAATCTTTTACCGGAAAGGGGCGCACAACATTGACGCCAGTCTGATCAAAGGTAAAGGGTGCCGAATCAAACAATCCGCGCGCGTGCTGGTTGTCATACTTCATGCGATCCTTGGTGCGCTCGTTGAACGTCACACCAAAATCAATAGACGCCAGCTCCACGTCAATAAAAGAAAAAGAGCCGCCGATAGATTCCGGTGCCCAGTTGCCGATAATTGATGCGCCTTGCACTTCATCTTCAATATCGACGCCGTTGGTTTGCGAGTAGTGGGGCCCGAACTGACTGTCATCAACCAGATCAGCGATGGATTGCACTTCACTGTTTTCATCGAAATCAAAAACAATATTCGGCAAGCCGTTAGGAGTCAGGCTAAAGGTTGCGGTATTGGGCAAACCGCCGACGCCGTGTGCGACCACAAATTTATCTTTACCGCCCGCCTTGCGACTGGCGTTGGATACATAAATATCGCCGATAAATTTCAATGTATCCGTTGCCTGGAATGATCCGTTCAAGCCCACCTGATACGTATCAACCACGCGGTGATCGGTAATGGAAACCAATTCAGGAATCAGGTTCTCCATGGTCATGCCGGTGAGGATGGTGCCCTCGGGATTCATCTCCGTCGGCGCGCCTTCAAATATGGGATTCGACCAGGTCGATGAGCGGCCGATCATGTAATAGGATTGCGTATAACCGTAAGCGGGCGAGTCGAGGCGGGTGTACAGACCATCCAGCACGATGTCGACTTTGTCATTGGGGCGAAATTGCAATGCACTGGAAAAAGCAATGCGTTCGCGGTCTTCAATATGCGCCGTGGTCGCATAGGTGCTGGGAATCTTCAGCATATAAGACGAATCCTGCCAGTCGACATAACCCTTGTCGCCGTCGTGATCCCAATCCCAGTTCTCACCATAATGAAGATCGCTGAGTTCATCGGTGCGCATGGACAAGTCGCTGTATAACGCCGAAAACAAAACACCGATAGTGTCATCAGCGTAGGTATTACTGGCAACCGCCGTTAATTTATAACCCGTGTCCCGCGCCTTGTCGTTGTAACTTCCTTCTATAGAAAATGATCCCTGCTTGCCGTCGTAATCGAAGGGGCGAGCGGTGACCAGATTGATCGCGCCGCCGATGCTTCCTTCCAGGGTGGCGGCCGTTACAGACTTATACACCCAGGCTTCCGAGATCACTTCTGACGGCAACACATCGAACGCAAATTCGCGCCCTTCGGAGTCTGTCGCCATCAAACGATTGTTCATGGTAACGATACTGAATTCAGCACCCAGCCCGCGAATGTTAACGCCCTGGCCTTCACCACCCCGGCTGCGCTCCACCGACACGCCGGTAATATGAGCCAGTGAATCGGCGACATTGGCGTCGGGAAACAACCCCAACTCTTCAGACGAAATACCATCGCGCACCGAATCTGCATTGCGTTTGGCGGCGAGCGAGTCCACCAGACTTTGCTGCTTTCCTGTCACGATGAGAACTTCAATGTCGTCGTCCTGCTCCGGGTTTTCCTGGGCCAGAAGCGGGCTGCTAACCAAGGCAATGGCCAGGGATAAGGCGGAACGCCTCAGGTATTGTAGATCTATGTTCATGCAAACCTCCAATGATTACCACGTAATGACTTATTGATATTTTTGCGCGGGCAATATCGAAACGAAACAAAAAGAAACATGATGTTTCAGACGGCAATTTGTTTCGATTGATGGATAAATTGTTATTTTTTGTTGTTTGTAGAGCCAGGGTGTGTGACTTTTGACGAATAATAATGAGGTTTTTGAACAGAAGTAAAGCAATTTAACGCAATTGTTTCGATTTAATGATGATTTTTTGTTTCATTATATTTTTTGTACGGCTATTATTGGGTCTGATGAGCCACCAAAGGTATATAAAATGAAACTTAAGAAAATTGTCTGGACGATGGCGAGCCTCTTGTGCGGTGTCTTGCTGATTGCCTGTAAAAGCCAGGCGCCAACGGACTTTTACACGCTCGAAGACTTCTCTCGGGTGGAGAAAATTGATGCGCATGTTCACATCAACCGCGCTAACGATGCGTTTGTCCGTGGCGCCCGGGCGCTTGGCTTCCGCCTGATCAGCATTAATGTCGATTACCCTGACTTTCCGCCCATTGCGACTCAGCAGGCGATTACCGAGGATTTATATCAGCGCTATCCCCGCGAATTTGCTTTCGCGAGCACCTTTTCGATGGATGGCTGGGGTGAACCCGATTGGTTAGGTAACACCCTGGAGCAAATTCGCGTTACCCGGGAGCGGGGCGCTATCGCCGTCAAGGTCTGGAAAAACGTCGGCATGGATGTTCGCGGAGCCGATGGGCGCCTGGTGATGATCGACAATAAAAACCTGATGCCGGTGTTCGATTTCCTTGAGCAGGAGCAATTTCCACTGATCGGGCACCAGGCCGAACCGAAAAATTGCTGGCTGCCTATTGAAGAGATGACGGTGAATAATGATCGGCAATATTTCGCCGAGCATCCGCAGTACCACATGCATAACCACCCGGAATTTCCCGGTTATGAAGAACATATGGAGCGACGGGATCAGATGCTGGAGCAGCATTCATCACTCCGCTTTATGGGAGCGCACATGGCGAGCCTGGAGTGGAGTGTGGACGAGCTGGCAAAATTTCTGGATCGCTATCCTCATGCCGTTGTCGACATGGCCGCACGCATCGGCCAGCTGCAATATCAATCCATGCACGACTATGAAAAGGTGCGGAATTTTTTCATCCGCTATCGTGATCGCATTCTTTATGCCACCGATCTGACCCAGCCCCCCACCGGTAGCGATGAAGAGTTTCTGGCCGAAGCGCGCAATGTCTGGCTGGCCGATTGGCAATATTTTACGTCCGATGACGAGATGCGCTCGTCAAATCTCAATGGTCCTTTCAAGGGATTAAAATTACCCGCCGCGGTAATCGATGATCTGTACCACAACAATGCCCGGCGCTTTTTTAATAAAGCGTTCAGCAATAATAAAACCGCACAGCATAATTGAGGTAGATCCATGCGTTATTTAATAAACATCATCGTCATTCTTATTACGGCTACCGCATTGCATGCCTGCAACCTCGTGCAGCGCGATGGAGCAAACAGCTCGGCAGTTGTGGCAAAAATCGACAATCAATTGTTAACTCTTGAACTGGATAATAAACTGCACAGCCGATTGACTTCCCATCTTGCCCAACCCTTTGCGCTGCAACGGCATTTCCAGGCAAGCGAATATGTGGAGGTAGACGGGCAGGTGATCGCTGACTTCACATTTCTAAGCCACAGCCACGAACCCGTGAAGGATGCCTTGGGTCGTGGCGAACGTCACACGATTATCGGCGTTGCACCAAACGGTTTACAGAAAAAATTAATCTATTCGGTATATGACAATTACCCGGCCAGTATTTTTCTGTCGGTGACCTATACCAATGACAGCCAAACGCCGTTGCGTATTGCTCGCTGGGTTAATCATCGCTATGAGCTGGCGCAACAACAATCGGGCGAAACCTATTGGTCTTATCAAGGCGCATCCTATTCGGATCGTCGCGATTGGATAGCGCCGGTAACGCCGGGATTTGAACAGCAAAATTACATGGGAATGAATGCATCTGATTATGGCGGCGGCACGCCCGTGGCTGATGTCTGGGGCTCAGAAGTCGGCCTCGCCGTAGGGCATATCGAAACAACCCCCAAGCTGGTGTCCCTGCCAGTGAGCTATACACCGGCACAACAAGGCGCGAACCTGCATATTGAATATGATCGCCCCACGACACTCGCCAGCGGTGAATCCGTCACCACCTTCCGCACATTTCTCCACGCCCACACAGGTGATTACTACAACACCTTAAAAACCTATCGCCAGCTGATGGCAGCCCAAGGATTGAAAAGCCCGCACTACCCGGAAGCCAGTTATGAACCCATCTGGTGTGCCTGGGGCTATGAGCGTAACTTTACCCTTGAGCAAGTGTTAGCCACGCTGCCTAAAGTAAAAGACATGGGATTTACATGGGCCGTGTTGGATGATGGCTGGCAAACATCCGAAGGTGACTGGCACCTGGACCACGCCAAATTTCCCGGCGGTGATAAGGACATGCGCGAATTGGTAAAAAAAATTCACGCGGCGGGCATGAAGGCTAAAGTCTGGTGGGCACCTTTGGCCGTCGATCCCGGTACCGACTTGATTGAGGAGCACGAAGATATGCTTATTCTCGATAAAGAGGGCAAGCCGGTTGATATCACCTGGTGGGACAGCTACTACCTCTGCCCCGCTTACGAAAAAACCCGCGAATACAGCAAGCAACTGGTCAAGACAATGATGGACACCTGGGGCTATGAAGGGCTCAAGCTCGACGGCCATCACCTGAACGGCGTGCCGCCCTGTTACAACCCCGCGCACAATCACAGCCACCCGGAAGAATCCGTAGAAGCTTTGCAATCTTTCTGGAAGCTCGTGTTCGACACCGCCCAGGACATTAATCGCGATTCGGTTGTTGAGTTCTGCCCCTGCGGTACGGCATACGCTTTCCACAATATTCCCTACACCAATCAAACGGTTAGCTCAGACCCTTTGAGTTCCTGGCAAATTCGCACCAAAGGAAAAACATTAAAAGCGCTGATGGGTGAATCCGCGCCTTACTTTGGTGACCATGTAGAGTTGAGTGATGGCGGCAGTGACTTTGCATCGTCTGTCGGTATTGGTGCGATTGTCGGTACCAAATTCACCTGGCCCAGCGATCATCACGCGCACACAGACTACTTACTCACCCCGGAAAAAGAAGCAGCATTTCGTAAATGGGTTGAAATCTATAAAGCAAAAATGTTGTCGCAAGGCGTCTATCGCGGCGAGCTTTATGACATTGGTTTTGATCGACCGGAAGCACACGCCATCCAAAAAGGTGAGGTGATGAACTTTGCCTTCTACGCGGACGACTGGTCCGGCAAAGTCGAACTGCGTGGTTTGGAGAAGCGCCAATACCGCATTCACGATTATGAAAACAACCAGCCAATTGCCACCGTCACAGGCCCGACTGCCCAACTGAACGTTGCGTTCAAAAAGCACTTATTAATAGAGGCAATTCCGCTTGAATAAAATGCATGCGTTGGTCTTGTGGTTGTTGATGGTGCCGCCTGTTTATGCGGCACCGATTGAAGAACATGACATCAGCTTTACATTGCCGATGCTAACCACATCGGCAGGCTCACCAGCGAAAAAAGTATCTCTTGCCGACTATCAGGATAAAGTCGTTTACCTGGACTTCTGGGCATCCTGGTGTACGCCTTGTTTACAGTCCATGCCGTTTCTAAATGAGCTGCGCAACCGCGAACAACATCGCGGCTTTGAAGTCATTGCGATCAATATGGACAAAGAACCTGCGGACGCGAAAAAATTTTTGCAGCAACACCCGGTCGACTATCCGGTCGTTTATGACCTAAACGGAAATTATGCAAGACAACTGCATATCGCCGTACTCCCAACCGCCTTGCTCGTCGCGCCCGGCGGTCGGGTGGTTCTTATGCATCGGGGATTTAAGCCAGCGGATCAGGCATTTTTAGAGGCGGTTATTGATAAGGCGTTGGCGGTATTGGATTAGAGGGACTAAGCTAGCATAGCTCAAGCGCTTGATGAATCACTCTACAGTGCGAAATGATGTGACAGTCGAATATATTATTTTGACTGTAGAAACTCTAAAGGCATATGCTGAAAAATTCAAAATTGCCTTTTACAAAGCATGATCAGCTCTAATGTTGTACATATTACCAGTGTCACCAGAGGGGTCATGTATATGCCTCGTTTTTGGATAACACAGGAAGTCTATAATGCTGCCTCTCCGAGTGAAAGGGGGAAATACAATTATGTGGTTAATGGAAAGCGCTTTCCCTTCCAAAGAACTTGAGTCTTCCTAATCAAGAAGAGCTGGTTGTACTGCGCTTCGCTGATGGAGTTTTTATCATGACTAGGTTATATGATTAAGGCGCCGTGGCGCCTTGTCAAAGTAAATTTAAACATTAATCTCGATATCAGTTGTTATCCTTGGCTCAATTTCAGATAGGATTTCAGAATACGCTTCGAGGATGTCTGAAAAAATTTCTTTATGTTTTGGTGCTTCCAGCGTGATTACAAACGCATATTTGATTATTTCAGCACTAGTTGCACTGATGTCGGCTCCAGAGTTTCTCGCCATATAATGTATTTCGAAAGCTGGCTCATTTAATAAATTTCCATTTTTTCGCTTTTCTGCATGCAAAACCGGTTCCCATTTTGCTGCGTCTCGTCTGAGTTCAGCCTCAGTGGCTTTTTTTACCTGTTGGAAGAACCCATCTGGTTTCTCGCCCTTTTTGGGCTTCCAAGAGATTTCAACTCCAGCTTTTGTATACATTGAGGTATCTTGTGGGTCAACATGCGTCGAAAAACAGCAGGTGGCTTTAATTTTGACCATCCCGTTTATGCCGGTCTTGGGAAGAGGTAGTGGTACTCTCAAGTATTTACCCGGTAATAGTTCACCTTGATAAAGAATTTTTGCCACTCCTTCTGGAGATCGAACCAGAGTATCTACTTCGTCGATTACTTTTCCCCAGCCTACGTGGCATTGCTCTTGATCGTTGCGCTGAGCTGAATTAATTAGAAGTGCTTTTATCGCTAGTGGTGTAATGCTGTGGCCCAATAGGGCGCGAATACCTACTGCTTTACGAAGAAGATACGGAGCAGAAAAACTGGTGCCTTGCTGAGGGACAAGTTCAGGATAGGGGGCGGCATTCAGGACGTGAAAATACTGATGATGTGAACCACCAAATGCCAGCAAATCTGGTTTGACTCGGCCAGGGGCTCTTCCTGGTCCGCTTGCGCTATAAGTAGCTTTTTGCCAATTTCTGTCATTTCTATCCGAGGCGCCAACAGCTACAGCGTTTACGCTATCTGATGGGACTTGAATTCTGTGGAGTCGTAACGATTCGTCACCTTCTCCATTATTTCCAGCGGCAATTGTTAAAAATGTTTCCCCGTCCGCAAGATAAGAATCCAAAAGTGAGGTCCATGGGTGAATCTCATCGTCATCTATAGGTAAGTCTGGACCAAGACTTATATTGATAAATTCATATTGTCGAGATATTAAAATATCTTCAATATGTGTCAGTGTTCTGTATAGCTCAAGTGGATCTTCCCCATTAATATCACTATCTAGTATTCTGTGATGATCAACGAACGAATATGGACGGGGCGCTTCACTATTGTGAGGTAACGGCCCGAATAAGAAAGCTGATGTTACACCTAGTCCATGGTCGGGGCCTCCGAGATAATCATGCGAAGATGAATCCGACAAACGATATTCATTTAACCAAGGCCCTATCGCATGATTGGTAGGAAGGCCACCATCCAAAATTGCGACTCTAACATCTGAAGCCAGTGGGGGAGCTGATGGCAGTTTTGCTTTGGTCGAACCGGGCAATGATCTAACGAGTGGCCTAAATGATCGAAGAGGAGCCATGGGTCTTATGACTCTAACAAAACTATGTCGAGCAAGTTCAATGGCTTTGTCTGGGGGTCCGATGACTGGAATAAACCACAAGTTTGAGACCTCTAAGGAGAGTTCATCTTTTATATCGAAATCAAGACTCTGTGCATACGAAATAAAGGATTGCTTGATAAATTCGGATGTGCCTCCGGGAATAAACTGAATTCCAACTTCGAAATATCCTGGCTTCGATGATTGATTTTCTTTTAATTTTGAAGAAGGCGTTACGTTTTCAAAACTCCAAATCTTCATTAAATCTTGTGCGGCATAAGAGTCTCTCTTAAAACTCAGCAATTTTTTTTCGAAGTCCGCAAAATTCTCAATTTTTCCAGTAATAAAAAGGCTTGTTGATGGTGATTTTTCCGGTTTTCCCTTTCTCATCCATTTGTCTGGTTTGACTTCAGTTGCTTTACTTCCAATTGATCTTACGCCCATGTCTCGAAGAAGTTGTTTTGGGAAATGTCCTTTTGCAATAAAAGACGGATGCAGAGTCATTTTGGCAACGGCATATCCTCTAGGGCATAAGCTTTCGTCAAGGTGTAAAAACTCCTCAGTTATTTTCTTGAGCTGTGGTCTCAGCCTTCCTACAACCTCTTCGATTGTGTACAAATCCCTGCTTTTAGGATCCATTTTAGGTGGCGGAGTAAGTTTCGTTAGCTCCTCAGCCTTTCCAATCAGATAGTTTGTTTTTCTGGCCATAATAAGTCCTTATGATTGTATTTCGCCTATTTTTTTTCGAATAGTGTCTCTACTGACCCCTAATAGCTTTGCTGCTTTTTGCTTGGGAACTGAAAATTCGGACACCAATTTAACTGCGAAAGATATTCTTTCTTGTCGAGACAAGTCTTCTGCGTTGGGAATTAAGTGCTTAAAACAAGAGTTCTCAAATTCTTCAGGGTTAATCAGTCTTAGTTTCCTAAGTCTGTTTATGGTTCTCTTAATATTGCTGTAGGACTCCCCTTTTTGGCTGTCGACTAGAAGCTCCATCAAATGGGAGAACTCGTTAAGATCGGGACCCAAAAACTCAGCAATTGCCGCTCTTACATTTTCTTCATTGGGCAAACAAAAAGTGACATCAAGATCAAATCTTCGCCATAGTGCTGGATCAACAAGCTCTGGATGATTTGTTGCTGCTATTAGTAGTCCTTGGTTTGGCCAGTTTTCTATTTCCTGAAGTAAAATATTTACCAAGCGCTTGAGTTCACCAACATCCGACTCATCACTTCTTTTTTTTGCAATTGCATCAATCTCGTCAAGGAATAGGACGCAAGTATGGCTTTTAGCAAAATCAAGTACAGCCCTGAGATTGCTGCCAGTTTTTCCTAGTAGGCTACTCATAACGGCGGTAAGGTCTAAGACGTAAAAGGGGAGGCCCAATTGGCGAGCTAGCCAGCTTGCAGTCATGGATTTTCCCACCCCAGGTGGCCCTTGAAAAATCATAGAACTCGCTGGCTTCAGTCCTTTGCTTTCTAGTTCTTCCGTATGTTGTCGTTCCTCCAAAATTTGATTTAGTTGTACCTTCAAACTGTTATCAAGTAGCGGATCCGATTCTGCCGTGTTTTGAGTTGTCCTGAGTAGGGATAATTCTTCCCTTTGCAGGCTATCCTCTTCAGTCGGTAAGGTTTTGCGCAAAACACCATTTGACCTGGCAGGGTCAGTCTTTAGTAGTTCTTCTAGTTTCAATGCGTACTCAGGATTCTCTTTGCGCGCTTTCCTTACCAATTTTGCGATATAGAGCCTCACATCAGAAGGTTTGCCTTCTAGTGCGAGTCTTGCGACTTCTAGCATCTCATCTGACTGCATTTATGTTTTCGCCTCATAAGGTGACTAATTTAGTTATATTTTTTTATTTTAGTCACTTTGAATGTTTAAGTCTACATAAGTATTGGTTAATAAGGGTGAAGTTAAGTGACTAATTTTCCATGTTTCGTGAAAAATAAGCAGTATCTTTGTTGGTGGTTGGTGTAACCTTGAATAGGCGGGTGCTGGAGTTGACAACTGCCGAAAACCGCACTCAATCTAAGTTGGCTTCCGGCTGAATCCATAATGGAGACGGGAAATTAAAAATGTAAGCCCAGCGTTACCGGGCAGAAAAATATTTTTGATATTGATTGGGGTTACGTTTTTTTATAACCATGAAACGATATTAGAAATCGAGAATACACTTTTAACTATCTGATTTCTGAGCTTTGAGATGGTGGGCCCAGCTGGACTTGAACCAGCGACCTGCCGATTATGAGTCGGATGCTCTAACCAACTGAGCTATAGGCCCTTGAGGACGAGGGAGTGCCTCGGAAAGGCGCGCATTATAAAGGGATGAGGCGATGCTGGCTAGACTTGTTTCGGCTTTGCGGTGACGCACTCCCTTGCGTCGGTCGTATCCACTGCCTAACGGCTGATCCGCCACCAGTTGATATTCCAGCCGCTGCTTGCCGCCTGGATACCGAAATCATGGGTGCCGGCGACCAGATCTACCGAATGGCTGAGGGTAGTCCAATTTTGCCAGCCGCCAGTGTTGGTAATGTCGACCGTGCCCAGGACCGTTGTGCCGCCATTCAGATCCAGGCGGAGGCGGCCGCCGTTGTTGGGGCTGGCGACGCGATATTCCACGGTATAGGTACCGGTTGCTGGAATATGGATGCCGCTGTAGGCCATCCAATCGCCAGCATCTATCCAGCCCACATTCTGCCCGCCATTGGTGTCGGCGGTGTTTTCCAGCTGAATGCCAAACTGGGATGAGTAATGCTCGGCCTGGGTGGTTTTACTGAAGCTGGTGATGCCGGTGCTACAGCCGCTGTTTTGCTGGTATTCGAGCACCAATACCGGTCCGGCGCCTTGCTCCTTCGAGTAAATGTCGATGCCGTCAGTGCCGCCGCCGGAGGCGATGACGATGCCGTTGTTGGTGCCTTGGAGCCAGCCTTGTACCGCCGTGATGCCGGAGCTTGTCAGTGGAACCGTTTTGATCCCGGTGCTGGAGGCGGTAAACGAGGCGAACTGGGTGCCCTGGTGGGCGGTGCCGCCGACGCTGTTCCAGGTAGCGGTTTGTTCGCTCCAGGTGTTCACGCCGCTGCGCACCAGATAGCTGCCGGGTGAGGGGTTGGTGATGTTGAGCTTCACGCTCGCGCTGGTGATGATCGCGCAGGCGGGAATGCTGCTCAGGTTCCATTTAACTAACGTGTTCATGACACCGTAGGTGGAGTCGCTGCCGTCCGCGAGTAATCCGTCACTGCTGTTGTTGAGGTTCTGATTGTTCTGAGTGCTGGAAACGAATGTGTCGTGAGCGGCGGTGAGTTCGGTGGTCGTCGTGGTTCCGCAGCTTCCGGTGTCTGAATAGGTCAGGATAAGTTTTGGCGTAAAACCGGTTTCCTTTGAGCGGAAGTCGATGCCGTCGGTGCTGCCATTGGCGGCGATGACGATGCCGTTGTTGCCGCCTTGCAGCCAGCCTTTGATTGCCGTGATCCCGGCGCTGGATAAGGTAATGGTTTTTACGCCGGTGGAGGAGGGGTTAAACGATCCCATCAAAACGCCGCGATGAGCGCTGCCGCCGATGGCGTTCCAGGTGGCCGATGATTCGCTCCAGCTGTTGGTGCCGGCAAAAATTTGATAACTGCCGGACGACGGATTAAATACATCGATTTGCACACTCGCGGCGCTGATGTCGGCGCATTCGGGTAGGCTGCTCACGTCCCATTTGATTAACGCTTCCATCGCGCCGTAGGTGGTGTCGAGCCCGTCTGCGAGCAAGCCTTCGCTACTGCCGTTAAAGTTCTGTGTGGCTTGTGAGGTGGAAACGAAGGTGTCGTCAGTGGCTGACAATTCGATGGTGTCTCCGCTGGCAACGCCGTTGTCAATGATCGATTGACCGGCGGCGTTTTGCACCAGTGTCAGCGTTTCACCAATGCTATTGGCTGACCACCAATTGACGTTCGCAGGTAACACGGTTGGATCATTCTCTCGTTGCGTTCGCGTCAGTGTGCTTGCGGTGTCATCGAATTGCGCTGTGCGAACTTCAATATTGTCTTCCGTTACCGTAATCACTTTGAATTGCTGGATACTCGCCAGATCAATCGTCCAGGGGCGCGGATTATTAGCCGAGCGTGCGGGCGCGCCCCAACTACCTTCACCGACATACACCGTACCGCCGGTTGTGATTTCCACAAATGTACTGCCGCTGGGGCGAATCGCTTTGGTGAGTTTGTTGATGTGCGTATCGGATTCCACCACGAGGTTCATCCCGTAGTTATAAAAATGATTTGCCCACCAGGAAAATAAATGTGGGTTGTCTGGCTTGCCGGTGTAATGCGGAAACATTGGCTTGTGGTATTGCGCAAAGCGCCAGGTCGTATCGGTGCCGTTCGCGTAGAGGTCATCCGCCAGCCAGGTATTCATCGCGTTTGCATAGGAACTCCAGCCGCTGTTGGCGTATTGCGTATTCAGTGTATAAACGCGCAGCAGCGGGGAAATATTGAACGCGCCGTAGGTGTCGGCGGTGGTGCATTGGCCATCGCCGTTGTAGTCGACACCAAACACCTGACACAAGGTACGGAAATTATTGTCTTCATGGTTGCCGTGGGTGGGGATCAGCGGATAAATACGTTTGTAAGCGATGTTATTGATAGTGTCGCTTGAAAATGTCAGCGTCCAGTCGCTCAGAAATTCGGTTATTTCCGCAATATTGTTTGCGTTGGTAAAGTCGCCGCCATGCATGATGAACAGCGGTCTGATTTTGGCGATCAGGCTGTTGCCGGCGCGGCGAGTTGTCCAGCCTGTGCGTGAATCACCTCCGGCGACCGCCACAAAAGGTTGGGTGTCGGTCGGGGCCGTTTTAAACCAGAAGCGTTCGCCACAGCCGCTGTTATCACACACGCGGTAATAGATGGCGGAATCTTCAGGAAGGTTGGTCAGGCGAACAAAATAACTGAGCAACCCGCTGTTGAACTGTTGCGATGACGTCGGTTGCTGGCTGACCCACTGTGCTTCATCGGTAGAGAAGCCGTATTTAACGTAAGGTGCAGTGCTCGTCCCGTTGGGGGAAAATCCGACCACAGCGTTATGGGCGGGGTCGCTATCCCAGATCAGGCGGTGATGTGTGGTGGCTGCGTGGGTTGTTGTTGAAAGAAATGCTGAAAAAATAATGGCAGAAAACAGCGCTGCACAAATCCCTGCTCTGGTCATGGAGCCTCCGGTCGTTATAGGTCGTTTTACGGTTGCAGTAAGGCGCCTGAGAGGCTAACGAGCAGATGTGAATATCTATTGACAGTTTTGTTGCAGAAATGCTGAAAGCAGATTAATGCGCAAGCTTTCGAAAATTTAGTGATTCGTCGCGCTATTTTTTTGCAGCAAAGTGGCTGAGTCATTTACCAGCATGACAAACGCTGCATTGCGATAGGGTAGTGCGGTGATTGTGCCATCAACAAAACTGACGGCAAGCGCGCCATTGCCGAGGTGCTCATAAACGGATGCAAGGTCTTTGTCGCGATCTTTTGTCCAGTAATCACCGCGTTGCGTATAAGGAAAGAAATCGGAATCAATAAGGGCATCGCCTGGCGGAGCGGTAACACTGACCAATGAGACTAATTCATCGGCGGTGGGTAAACGCCAGCCGTCAACACCGCATAATTTTTTCTGGTTGACACGGCGTAGCAGATCCTCCGCGTCGCAACGCGCTGCTTCAAAATAACAGTCACCGCTATTATCCACACCGATGCCTTCGTTAAACCAGGAAAAGGTCCAGGAGGTATGATGAATATCTTCGGCGTCTGTTTTAATCTCCCACAATAAACCGCTATTTTTATCGTAAACGCAACTCCAAGGCCCAGACCAGATGTCCATAGGTTCACCTTGCGCACTCACCTTGATAAACGATGACTCGTGCTGCGCTGGAAGCTGAGGCTGATTAAACCTGGCGTAGAAGAGCGCGCCCACGATTAACAACGTAAAGACAAACAGGCGCTTCCACATTGCTATTGTTCCAGCACTAATTTAACCGGGCGCACGTGGCGGGTGTGTTCGATCTGCGCGTGGTCAAAGGCGGCAATCCACAGGCAAACACCATCGTGTAAGGAAATATCCTTGGGCGACTGCGTGTTGATTTTGCGTACCAGCTCCAGTGACCAAACGTTATCAGACCATTGTGCTCTTGCTCTTACATCCGCACGATCACCTTCAAAGCGATTGGAGGTGTACATAACAGAAGGCATGATGGTTCCCACCGGAAAGCGATCATTTTCAGCGGCGTAAGGTTCATAGCTGAACCAGGGGATAACCCAACTTAACGACGCATGCTTCGTGCTGTCTTGATAATCATTTAACGCATTCGGATATTTCGGCAGGCGTTTGGGAATAACAATGTCCTGCTTGTACCATTTCCAATTCATCACGTAGGAACCGCTGTCTTTTCCATCTGGCATATAGCCGCCGGTGTAACGTCGGGATGCTGGCCTCTCGATTTCCGGTGGACCAATAAAATTATCGTCCGCCAAAAACATATCGTTGGTACGTACGGCTTTCCAATGCCACAAATCCACCAGCTTGCCCGGCTGTGTGTAGTGGTAGCCTTTTCCCGCCCAGTGGGCCGGTTTGTCTTTCAGTGGCTTGTGGCCGAGATGCGCAGTGCCTGCCGCGCCGAATGCACACGTGTTGGAAAGAATGACGGCGAGTTTGTCTTCGTAATGAGTTCGCTCATTAAAATGATGAAAGCCATCCTGGGTAACTTTCCAGCCTTGCTCGGTTTTAACGAGAGGCAGATGCTGCAAGCTTTGGCTGGGGTCGTACCAGCTGATGTGAAAAAACATCTCCTCACCGTTCTCAACAGCTTTAACCTTGATCGGTGTAGCGCCGTTAATAAAATTGGCTCCACCGAAGGTGGGAATCAGGATGGTTTCGGCTTTTTCCCAGGCGACTTCGTTTGCTGTTCCGTTAATCTCAATGAATTCATCAATCGCTATATGCGCGACCTCTAACGGGTGAAAGTTTCGAGCGGTAAAAAAATAATACGAGCTGCCAATGACACAAAACATGGCTAAACAAAATGCGAGATGCTTCGGCAGGTTTTCGCGTGAGAAACTAAAAATTGTTACGAAAATTCTTATTCCATATTGAATAATGTACACCGCCGCGTGAAGAAACAGATAAATTACCAGCAGCAACGCCGCATAAAAATGTAAGGTCTTGGCTATTGATGGATCGATAAGGTGAAAATAGAGACCCAACCCTGTGATCAATAACAAAGAGAGAGCGGTATAGCCAATCCAGGTAATCAGGCGGTGATAATGTCGGTTAAAAGAAGCAGAAGTCGGTTTGATGCGGCGAGGATTTAATAGGATGAGATAAAGAAGATAGAAGAACGCAATACTGGTAGACACCGCAGCGCTGACCAAATGCCATGAATGCATTAATCCTTGCGGCAATAGCGCAGAGAACCACAGCAGCTCGGGGTGGGAAAGCGTTGCTATGCGAAGCCCTGATAAAAGGCTGACGACAGTGGTGACGATCAGAATAGAGTGGAGCAGTACCCAGCTAAGATTTTTATTCACAGCGCATCTTTTCAAAATTTTAATGACAGAATTATGACTGCGGATAAGTGACAGTTTGATGAATGGCAATTTTCTGCAGACATCTTGTCGCTGAAGTGCAAAAAAAGAAGAGCGGAAAAATAAAAACCCGCACGGGGCGGGTTTTTATTCGAATCATGACGCTAGCTGAACCTTACTCATCCAGGAAGCTACGCAAGTGATCTGAGCGTGAAGGATGACGCAATTTGCGCAACGCCTTGGCTTCGATCTGGCGGATACGTTCGCGGGTTACGTCGAACTGTTTGCCCACTTCTTCCAGGGTGTGGTCGGTGTTCATATCGATACCGAAACGCATACGCAGTACCTTGGCTTCGCGCGCGGTCAGGCCAGCGAGGACTTCGCGGGTAGCTTCGGTCAAACCTTCGATGGTCGCAGACTCCACCGGTGAAATAATGGTGGTGTCTTCGATAAAATCGCCCAGATGTGAATCTTCATCGTCACCGATCGGGGTTTCCATGGAGATTGGCTCTTTGGCGATCTTGAGCACCTTACGCACTTTATCTTCCGGCATATCCATACGGATACCCAGTTCTTCCGGCGTCGGCTCACGACCCATTTCCTGCAGCATCTGACGCGATACACGATTGAGTTTGTTGATGGTCTCTATCATGTGTACCGGAATGCGGATGGTGCGCGCCTGGTCGGCGATGGAGCGGGTAATGGCCTGACGAATCCACCAGGTCGCGTAAGTAGAAAATTTGTAACCGCGACGGTATTCAAATTTATCTACCGCTTTCATCAAGCCGATATTGCCTTCCTGAATCAGGTCGAGGAATTGCAAACCACGGTTGGTGTATTTTTTCGCGATGGAAATAACCAGACGGAGGTTGGCTTCCACCATTTCTTTCTTGGCGCGACGCGCACGCGCTTCACCAATCGACATGCGACGGTTGATGTCTTTGATGTTGGCCAGTGACAGATTATTTTCCTGCTCAATCTGAATCAGGCGGCGTTGTGCGCGCAGGATATCTTCTTCAACCAATTTCAAGGCATCGGAGTAATCGCGCTTTTTCTTGATGATGTCCGGAATCCACGACTCATTGACTTCGTTGCCGGGGAATTCTTTGATGAATGTCTTGCGCGGCATGTGCGCTTTACGCACACACAATTCCATGATGGTGCGCTCTTCGCGACGCACGGTGTCCAGCACGCCACGGATTTGAACATAAATGGGGTCGAATTGGCGCGGCGGAAGCTTAAAGAATTTGAACAGGTCGCCCTGGGCGGTCAGTTCTTTTTCAGCTTGCTTGCTGTTGCGCCCGTGTTTGGCGACGGCTTTATCGGCTTTTTCGTTTTGCTTTTTCAGGTCGTCGAAACGAATGCGCGCTTCTTCCGGATCAACACCGGACACGCCTTCTTCATCATCATCGCTGGACGAATCGTCTTCTTCGTCATCGTCATTCGCAGCCGCTTTGGGTGCGGCGGCAGCAATGGGCAAGTCTTCGTCAGTGGTGGCCGCAGGGATATCTTCTGCCGGGTCGAGCCAGCCGATGATAACGTCGCCCAAACGGCGTTCTTCTTTGGCAACCAACGCGTATTCGTCCAGCACATGTTGGACAGCGCCCGGCCAATAAGAAACCGCGTGCATCAGCTCGCGCACACCTTCTTCAATACGTTTGGCGATAACGATTTCGCCTTCGCGAGTCAGCAGCTCGACGGTGCCCATCTCGCGCATGTACATCCGCACGGGATCGGTGGTGCGACCTGCTTCGGTTTCCACGGCAGCCAGTGCGGCAGCAGCTTCAGCGGCGGCGATTTCGTCGGCAGAGGAGTCGCCATCGGTCATCAACAAGGTATCGGCATCCGGCGCGGTTTCGTACACGCGGATACCCATATCGTTGATCATCTGAATGATATCTTCGACCTGATCCGGGTCTGAGATATCTTCCGGCAAGTGGTCGTTTACCTCGGCGTATGTGAGGTAGCCCTGTTCTTTACCTCGGGCGATCAGCTCTTTGATTCGAGACTGTTGCTGTTGAGCGTCGTCAGACATTCGGAACCCTGTCAAAAACGTGAGTGGGAGAAACGCAAAGCGCGGGATTATAGCCCATATGTGGCATTGGATTCTAGGAAATCAAGCGGCTGGCGGTATAGGCGTCATAATTCTTTTCGGTTGGTCACTTTATGATCTTGTGCGCTAAGACCTCCGTGGCGAGGTGCTTGCGCTCCTCTTGAGTTAAGTCGCCATTGCGCAGTTTTTCCATCAGTTGAGCGGTTTTTTTTGCACTTTCCTGTTTGCGCAATTTTTCCATGCAGTCGCAAAACGCGGTGGTTGTGTCGTAATCCGCCTTGGGCGGCTTGTCCTGTCGGACCTGGGTAATAGCACTCGTGGCTTGCAGCAAATCATGGCCAGCAATGGCGGCCAGCTTTTCAGTGTTTTCTGTACCGTAAGCACCTAGCCAATAACCGAGGATATGCGACAGGTTGTAGTGGCTGCGTTCGTGCAGGAGTTTCAATAGACGACCCAATATCTGGATGTCGCTGTCGTCGCAGCCCAGCCAGCCATCGTGATCCGCTTCGCTGGTGGCGAGTTCCGGGTGGGTGAGCAGCAGGGCGATGGCCTTCCGCGCAGGCGGCATCAGGTATTTGCTCGGTGTATGGGCTTGCAACTCCGGCTGATAATCCTGCTTCCCGATACGACGCGGCTGCCGGTCGACGTAATAACCGTCGTAATCTGGCGGCGGCGTTTGTTGGGCAAAATAATCATCCTCGTATTCAGGGTAATCCGGCTCAATCGGTGGTTGAGCTGGATGGTTCGGATTTGCAGCCGGTTTGGCTTCCGCTTTGATTGGGGCTGGCGTGGGCAGGGGTTCCGGCTCTGCCTGGCTGATTAAATCCCGCAATACATTGCGGCTAAGCCCGGTGCGTGTCGCCAGGTTTTCAAACATCAACTCGCGGAATACGCCTTTCGGTAAGCGATCCAGCAGTGGGGCAGCACGTTTACTGAAGCTGGCGCGGCCCTCCATCGTGCGGATATTCAAGCCTTCGGCCACCGCATCAAATAAATAATCTTCCAGTGGTACGGCAAGCTCTACCAGCCGCTCAAACTTTTCCGGTCCGATTTGGCGCACCAGTGTATCCGGGTCTTCGCCCTCGGGGAGGAACAGGAATTTAACCTGGCGGCCGTCTTTCATGGATGAGAGTGAATTTTCCAGCGCGCGATGTGCGGCGGTACGGCCGGCGTTGTCACCATCAAAGCAGAACACGACTTCATTGGTGTGGCGGAAGGCGCGGTCCAGATGATCTTCGCCGCAGGCGGTGCCCAGGGTGGCGACGGCATAACGGATGCCAAATTGTGCCAGGCTGACCACGTCCATATAACCTTCAACCACCAGCAGGCGTGGCAGCTCGCGGTAAGCGAGGCGTGCTTCATAAAGCCCGTACAGCTCCTGGCCTTTATGAAATATCGGTGTTTCCGGTGAGTTGAGGTATTTGGGCTTGTCGTTGCCCAACACCCGACCGCCAAAGCCAATCACCCGGCCACGCGTATCGCGGATGGGAAACATAATGCGGTGGCGGAAGCGGTCGTAAACGCGCTTCTCGTCCTGATTATGGATCAGCATCCCGCCTTCAATCAGCAGGTGTTTGTCCTCGTCAGTCTCGGCCAGGGATTTAAGCAGATTGTCCCACCCGGGTGGCGCAAAACCTACGCCGTATTCTTTGGCGATCTTGCCGTCGAGGCCGCGACCTTTCAGGTAGTTAACAGCCATTTGCTTGCTGGGGTGCTGGCGCAGTTGGTTTTGATAAAAGCTGCTGGATTTCTCCAACAAGCTATAGATGCTACGTTTCTCCTGCTCGCGCTGTGCCTGGGCTTCGCTCTGCACTTCGCGCGGTACTTCAACGCCGACCAGTCGTGCCAGTTGCTCCACAGATTCCGGGAAGCTGAGCCGCTCAAAATCCATGATAAAGCCAAGGGCGTTGCCGCTGGCGCCACAGCCGAAGCAATAGTAGAACTGCTTTTCCGGGCTGACGGTAAAGGATGGGGTTTTTTCTTCGTGGAAGGGGCAGCAGGCGCTGTAGTTTTTGCCGGTTTTTTTAAGCTTAACGCGATGGTCAACTACCTCGACGATATCGACGCGGTCGAGCAATGTGTCGATAAAGCTTTGGGGGATTAGTCCGGCCATAAAGAGTCGCGGGGGTTGAGTGATGAGTTGCTAGTATAAGCAACTGACGCTCGGTTGTTAGCGGCTCAGTTGTTCTTTCAGTAATTTACTGACTGCACCCATGTCGGCGCGGCCTTGCACTTGCGGTTTGATCAGCGCCATGGCTTTGCCCATATCGCGCATGTCAGTCACGCCGGCATCGCGAACGGCTTGGGTAACAATCGCCGACAACTCCTCATTGCTGAGAGCAGCGGGCATGAATTCCTGGATTTGGGAGACTTCGTAGGCTTCCTGGGCGGCAAGCTCTTCACGCCCGGCGGCTCGGTATTGCTGCTCTGAGTCGCGGCGCTGCTTGATCATCTTGTCCAGCACCGCCAGTGCACGCGCGTCTTCTACTTCAATACGCTCGTCAACTTCGATGCGCTTGAATTCGGACATAACTAAACGCAACACCGCCACGCGCTCTTTCTCTTTCGCGCGCATGGCGTTCTTCAAGGCATCATTGATGCTGTCTCTCAGTGCTGTGTTTGCCATGGGATAACCTGTAGCAGAACGACACGGAATCCGGTTCAGTACCGGATTGAAACCAAGGCCCGGGAATTAATACAGGCGGGTAAACTTCTTGGATTCGCGTTGCACTTTCTTAGCGTGGCGCTTAACCGCAGCAGCAGCGTTACGCTTGCGTACTGTCGTGGGCTTCTCGTAGCACTCGCGAGCGCGTACGTCAGCCAGGATGCCAGCTTTTTCACAAGCGCGCTTGAAGCGGCGCAGAGCAACGTCGAAAGGTTCGTTTTCTTTAAGTTTTACTGAAGGCATGTTGTTACCTTTGATGTCTTAATTCATCCTCTGGTGCAGGGTCGCAAACCAGGGAACCTGAGGGGCGCAGATTCTATACACTTCTTATTACCGGCGCAACCGTCGCTCTGGACCTATGTTAAATACTTACTGGCGCCTGAGTCAGAGCGCCTTTATCATACGCCACCCCTGTATATATAGATGGTAGAGCGATGCGCGTACTTGGGATTGAAACCTCCTGCGATGAAACCGGAATTGCTGTTTACGACAGCGAGCGCGGCTTGCTGGGCCATGCGCTCTATAGCCAGATTGACCTGCACGCCGAATACGGCGGCGTGGTGCCGGAACTGGCCTCGCGCGATCACGTACGCAAGATTCTGCCGCTGATTGATCAAGTGATGGCTGAGAGCCAAACCCTACCCCGGGATATCCAGGGTATTGCCTACACCTCCGGTCCCGGCCTGATCGGTGCTTTGATGGTGGGGGCTTCGGTTGGCCGGGCGCTCGCTTATGCCTGGGATGTCCCCGCTATCGGTGTGCATCATATGGAAGGGCATTTGCTTGCGCCGATGCTGGAAGAAAATCCCCCTGCGTTTCCGTTTGTGGCGCTGTTGGTTTCCGGCGGGCATACCCAACTGGTCAAGGTCGATGCCATCGGCTGTTACGAATTGCTCGGCGAATCGCTGGATGATGCGGCCGGCGAAGCGTTTGATAAAGCGGCCAAGATGCTCGACCTGGATTATCCCGGTGGCCCGCACGTAGCGCGTTTGGCTGAGCGGGGTGTTTCCGGGCGTTTCGAATTTCCTCGGCCCATGGTTGATCGGCCGGGGCTGGACTTCAGCTTCAGCGGTTTGAAAACCTATACCTTGAATACTGTGGCCGCTCATGCACAGGCGGACGGTTTACCCGACGATCAAACCTGCGCGGACATTGCCTGCGCGTTTCAGGATGCCGTAGTGAGCACGCTGGTGATTAAATGTCGCCGGGCGCTGGAACAAACCGGTATGAAAACCCTGGTGATTGCCGGCGGCGTCTCCGCGAATAAAAAACTACGTCAGGAGCTGGAAATTGCCTTGGCGAAAATTCAAGCCAAGGTCTTCTACGCACGCCACGAATTTTGCACCGACAACGGCGCCATGATTGCTTACGCCGGTTGCCAGCGGTTACTGGCGGGACAATCGGAATCGCTCGCGGTCAATGTGCGTGCTCGCTGGCCACTCAACACGCTATCGCCTCTCGCTACGGATTGATTCATGGATATTGTTTACATCAGAGATTTACACATCGACACCATCATCGGCATCTACGATTGGGAGCGCCAGGTGCGCCAAACGGTGAGTATTGATTTGGAGATGGCCACGGACATTCGCCAGGCCGCCGCAACCGATGATATTCAATATGCATTGAACTACAAAGCCGTGTCCAAACGCGTTATAGCCTATGTCGAAAACCGCAACGCGTTATTGGTGGAGTCGCTGGCAGAAGAAGTGGCGCAGATTGTGCGCGATGAATTTAATGTGCCCTGGTTGCGCTTGCGCTTGAGTAAACCCGGCGCTATTCGCGGCGCGCGCGATGTCGGTTTGGTTATCGAGCGTGGGGCGAAACCGCAATGATTAAGGTCTACCTCGGCTTGGGCAGCAACATTCATCGCCATCAACATATCGCGGCAGCACTGGATGCCTTGCATGACACCTTTGGTGAATTAAACATCTCCACCGTTTACGAAAGTAAATCGGTCGGCTTTAACGGCAGTAATTTTTTCAATCTGGTGGTGGGCGTTCAGACAGCGCTGTCGATTCCGGAGCTGTCAAAGGTGCTAAAAAAAATCGAAGATGACAACGGCCGCTGCCGGCAAGGTCCAAAGTTCAGCCCTCGGACTTTGGATATCGATATTCTCTCTTACGGTAATTTTGTCGGGGTTGAGAATGGCATCGCGTTGCCACGCGCTGAGGTTATTCAAAATGCCTTTGTGTTGCTGCCGTTGGCAGATATCGCTGCCGAAGAGTTTCATCCTGAACTGCAGAAGACATACTCAGCTTTATGGCAGGCTTATGATAAAGCCTCGCAATCATTATGGCCGGTAGATTTTTATTGGAAAGGGCAAAAAATTTCTCACGCCAGATAAGTTAGAAAGCCTCTCCTTCCTTTGCTTGGAGAGGCTGCAGCATAAGTCAACGCAATTAATGAATTTCAATCCGATGGCTCGATGGCAATGATGACTCCACTTTAGGAACCAGTAATGTCAAAACCCCATCCTTGAATTTGGCATCAATGTCGCTTTCCTTGACTGCCGAGCCTAAATCAAAACTGCGTATAAACTTGCCATAGCGTCTTTCCTGGCGAATAACTTTTCCGTCTCTCTCGTCCTTGCTTTCTTGCCGTGTCTCGGCGGCTATTGAAAGCATTCCATTTTCCAGGGTCAATTGGATATCTTTTTTGTCTACGCCGGGTAATTCGGCTGTAATTTCAAAACGATCCTTTTTTTCATTAATATCCACGCGAGGTGAAAAGGATACTCCTGCACCGCTTCTTAGCGGCGTCCAAAAGTTTTCGAGTAATTGGTCTACGTCAAAAAGTGAGTTGCGCGGTATAAGACTCATAAACAACCTCCGATGTGATGGCTAATTAGCCGGGATCTGGGGATGGGTGGATTATGAGCGCATTGTCAGATGGGTATTTGATTTAGAACAATGAATGATTGCTTTTTGGGTGCGGACAATCATTTTTAATGATCGCTTCCATCGTAAATTTAGAAAGCCGCGCCAAGTCACAAAGGCTTTTAATGCTTTAGTGCTTTTAGGGGTTTTCAAAGCCACTTTTTATAAGCAAACCAACCAAAACCGGCTGCGACCAGTAACATGGTTCCCCATGCATAAAAATAGCCGTATTGCATCCGCAGTTCAGGCATGTTTTCGAAGTTCATGCCGTAGATGCCGGCAATAAAGGTGAGGGGGACAAAGATTGCCGTAATAACGGTCAACACCTTCATGGTGTTGTTTAGCATGTGTGAAGAAATGGAAAGATAACCTTCAATCAGGTCGCCGCAGATTTCATAGTACATCGTGCACAAGCCATGTAAGCGTTCGCAACGTTCGAATAAATCCTGTAGCGCGTGCTCGATGTCGCCATCCTCATCAATCCATGCCTGGGGAATGTTTTTCAGTAAGTTCGTGGCGAGGCGTTCGTGATAACTGAAGATACGTTTTAGTTTGCGCAAACGGGATTTGTAGGCGATCAGTTCGCGCATGGTTTCGTCGTTGGGCCGTTCCTGCATGCAATCTTCCAGCTCATTCAGGTTGGGCTCAAAAGCAAGGATGGCTTCCAGGTAGCGCCCCACGGAATAGTGCATCGCGCTGATGGCAATCAGTGCAGGACTCCGGAGTAAATTATCTTTGGCGGCCATCTCCCACCCATGACGCACGCCGGTGGATGGCCGCGGATGACAACTGATGACGGAACGCTCGCCGACAAACAGGGCAATCGTCATCTGCTCAATCGTCAGATCTTCGTTAAATTGGGTAATGCCGCGATATAAAATTAATGTATGGTCTTCGAACGCTTCTGTTTTGGGCGGGTGACGAAAACGTTGTACATCTTCAATCGCCAGCGGGTGGCAGTCGAGTGACTCAAGCATCCTGCGCTCGTCTTCCAGTGATTCGCCTTCCAGATCAATCCAGATATAAGCGCCGGCGTCGGCCTGCCAGAGAGGGATTTGTTCCGCGCCTCCCTGCGTTAGCGTTCCTTCTGCCGTCAGCAGTTGAGTTTTAATCATCGTGTTTTCCTTATAGCGTTAAATCGACAACTCTTCTTTCAGGTGGCGAATCTTCTGTACACGGTGAATAAATTCTTGCAGGATCATATGGTAAAGCTCATCACCGATAAATTCATCTTCTACCCCTGCATCAATACTGGGGTTGTCGTTGATCTCGATAACCACCACCCGATCTTTCAATTGCTTCAGGTCAACACCGTAAAGCCCGTTGCCGATCATGCTGGCTGCTTTAATGGCTGTGCTGATTACCGCCTTGGGTACTTCATAGGTCGGCATGGTGACAAAGCCACCGGACGGGTCAGTTTTGTTATTGTGATCGTAGATTTGCCAGTGATCGCGTGCCATAAAATACTTGCACGCATACAAGGGCTTGCCATTCAGTACGCCGACGCGCCAATCGAAATCGGTATAAACAAATTCCTGTGCAAGCAGCAAGGCAGAGTGTTTCAGTAATTCGGCCACACCTTGATCCAGCGCGGCGCGATCAGCGGCTTTAACCATGCCGCGCGAAAATGAACCATCAGGAATTTTCAGAATCAGGGGAAAGCCCAGTTCATCCGCGATTTTATCGAGAATCACTGGCGACTGATTGGAGATCAAGCGCGTCTTGGGTGTTGGAATCCCGCGCGTAGCAAACAGATCGGCCAGATAAACTTTGTTGGTGCAACGAATGATGGATTGTGGATCATCCATCACTGCCAGCCCTTCCGCTTCGGCACGGCAGGCAAATTGAAATGTGTGATGATTGATGTTGGTTGTTTCGCGGATAAACAACATGTCGTATTCCGGCAACTTGCGAATATCCTTGCGCCCGATAAAGTCCACCTGTATTCCGAGTTTGCTGCCGATCTTGACAAACTTCTTTAATGCTTTGTCATCGCTGGGCGGCAAGGGATCGTCAGGACTAACCAGGATGGCCATGTCGTAGCGGCTGATCTTCTGCGCCTTTTGCTTGCGCCACAGTTGCGCACTGAAGTGATCGAGCGCGTTGGCAAAGGCTTCCTGTTCCGCGTCCTGTTTCAAGCTGTGTAGGGCGGTCACCTTTAAGCTGCTTACTCGCCAACTGCCATCCCATTCCAGTTCCGCGCGCATAATGGGGCAGGGTTGCTGCTCAAAAAGTTCGCGCGCCAGTTTTTGCAGCTCCGGTACACTGCTTTCGCCAAAGAATATCCAAAAAGCCAGTTTCGGTTCTTCGCGCGACGCCAGTTTTTTCAGGAATTTTTCAGATTGGCTGTGTAAGTGTTCCTGAATAATTGCGAAGGAGTGCTGGTTGCGCAGATCGTTGAGTGTCTTGACCGAAGGAATAACCGAATGCCCGCGTGCCTCAGCTAGTAGTGAACAATAATAGCCTTTGCTCAGGTAGCCGAATTTACGACACAGGTTGATGACGCGGGTACGGTTGGTTTTGGTGGTGCTGAGTTGCAGATAATTGTCGAAAGTGATGACATGCTCGCTGGGAAAATAGGGCGCCCAGTCCTGTTCAGATTCAACCACAATTAACAGACGCGACATTGAGAATTTAACCTCTCCATTAAAAATCTATGCTGTTTAGCTTAGCGGCTTTTAGCGTGGCTGCCAGTGTCTCAATCAGTTTTATTCTGTATTGGCGTTCACATTCTTTGGTGTTGCGTAAGTTGCGTAAGTTAATGACTGAGACTGCGACCGCCATCCACAGTAATGATTTGACCGGTGATGTAGGGCGCGTCCTGAACCAGGAACTTAACAGTTCGGGCGATATCATCAGGACCGCCGCTGCGCGCCAGCGGAACTTTTTGCAGTATGTCCTGTTGCTTTGATTCATCCGGAGCATTTTCCTGTTCTGGCCACAGTATGGCGCCCGGTGCAATGCCGTTGACCCGCACCCGGGGAGCGAGTTCCCGCGCGAGGGATTTGGTGAGCATCACATTGCCCGCTTTGGCTGCACAGTAAATCGGATGCTGTTTGAGTGGACGGTCAGCATGAATATCGGCAATGTTAATGATGCAACCTCCGCGCTGCTGCAATTCCGGCGCAAACGCCTGGGCAAGAAAAAACGGTGCTTTCAGATTGCTGTTCATCAAATCGTTCCACTGCGATTCGCTGGCATCCGCTAACGGCGTTGGAAAAAAACTGGATGCATTATTCACGAGCACATCGAGGCGCTGCCATTGCTGTAAAACCTTATGGGCCAGTTGCTGAATCTCTGCAAGATGGTTTAAATCTGCCGCGAGCGCAATCACTGAATTCGGGTGTTGTTCATTCAGCTTATTCGCGAGTGACCTGGCATCAGCAGCCGAGTGGCGATAATGCAGCACGATGTTGTACCCAGCGTTATGCAAGGTTTCCGCAATTGCGGCACCAATGCGTCGCGCACCACCGGTGATCAGCGCGACGGGCCGTGAAGAAGAATTTGATTGAATAGATGAATGATCTTGCATAATTCTTTAGTCTTTTATCTGGCTGCGCATGTCATGAATTTTGGCTAACCGCTGCTGATCCAGTTCGTCACCAAAGGCTTTACCTGTTAACCCTTTTGCTGTAATGGCTTTGAGATCAATCGACTGGCAAGCCCGTAGAATTTCGCGTACATAATTCGCTTGTGGATAATCTGCCAAGGTGGTGTTGTCGCTGCGGGCGATCGCTTCGCAACACAGCAGAAAATTGTCGAAACGTTGCGGACGTCGAAAGGCATCGGTGCGCACGAGTAAGTTTAATAAAACGTCCGGTTCCAGTTCGCGTGCGTTGTGGCTGCGGGCGTGAAACTCTGCCACGATTAAAGCTAATTCTCGATAATCTTTCGGTGCTGCAATACGTTCGCAAAGATGGTGTATTGCAGAGGACTTATGCAAACTGTCATCTGCTGCTCCGCTGTGCTCATTCAACGGATGCAGCAAGGTGGCAAAGCGAGCAATGGCTTCAGGACTGAGTCGGCTTGCCTGTTGCAAACTCACCAATGCATGCGAACCGGCATTGTTATCTTTCTGTGAAGCATTATTCATATCTTGATGGATAGGAACAGAAAACAGCCGATCCAGTTCAGGCAGGACACACGCAAGCGCCCCGCAGTCGCGCAGAACGTGAATAAAAATATCCGGCGACCTTTCTCCCAGTGCGCGTTGCGTCTCCTTCCAGACTCGCTCCGCCACCAGATGATTTGCTTCACCGCTGACAACCATTGCATGCATCAACGCCAGGGTTTCTTGTGCAACCCGAAAGCCCAGGTGATGATAACGGGCGGCAAAACGGGCGATACGCAGAATGCGTACCGGGTCTTCCGCAAAGGCGGGGGAAACATGACGGAGGATTTTTTGTTCCAGGTCCCGCCGGCCGTTGTAGGGATCAATGATATTGCCTTGCTCGTCTTCAGCGATGGCATTGATGGTGAGATCCCGGCGGCGCAGATCCTCTTCCAGCGTAATGTCTTCCGCGCAATAAAAGGTAAAGCCAGCGTAACCGTGACCGGTCTTACGTTCTGTGCGCGCCAGCGCATATTCTTCGCGGGTTTGTGGATGCAGGAAGACAGGGAAGTCTTTGCCAACGGGGATGAACCCTTGCTCTTCCATGGTCTTCGGGTTGGCACCGACTATAACCCAATCTTTTTCGCTGGACGGGTAGCCAAGTAATTTGTCACGGACGGCGCCGCCGACCAAAAAAGTTTTCATAGGGATTCAAGCTAAACGTATGGGAGCCCGATGCAGGCTCTTTTTATAAAGGTGTTGTATCGTCGGGTCTTTCTACAGGTTGAGACTCTCTACTGGTTGGGTCTCTCTACGGGTTGAGACTCTCTACTGATTGCGTCACTCTACTGTAAGTATCCGGGAAATCATAGTTGTTATCCTGACTGCTTTCCTTTAAAGTCGATGTTCATTTCATTTATTATTTATTGAATATGTCTGTCATTAAATCCGCTCTACGAATTCGCGCACCGCATGTCGTCCTTTGGGTGGCACGCGCGTTATCGTTTGCGGAGTTTGATGAATAGTCTTAACACTTTTTCAACAAAGGCCGCAGCGAGATCTCCCTGCGGCCTTTTTTATTGTTGATAGAAAATTCCCGGGGCCAGCTAATCGCGTCGCTGCATCAATGATAAGGAGCTTTATCGTGGCAGTTTTTTTGGCGTATGTTTTGGTGGTGCTCATCTGGGCAACAACCCCCTTGGCTATTCAATGGAGTAGCGACAGTATCAGTTTTATTGCGGCGGCCTTGTCGCGCATGATGATAGCTGTGGCATTTGCGTTGCCGATCCTGTTTGCCTTGCGTCGGCGGTTGTTTCCGCCCGGCGCCTGGAAAGTTTATCTGGCAGGATCTATTGGCATTTTTCCCAATATGCCGATTGTGTACTGGTCGGCCCAATTTATTCCGTCGGGATTGGTGGCGGTGATTTTCGCTATGTCCCCCTTCGTTACCGGCGTGCTGTCGTTGTTGATCCTGCGTGAAAATCCTTTCACGGTGCGGCGAGTTTTGGCTTTGATCATGGCGCTGGCAGGTTTGTCGGTTATTTTTTACGGCCAGTTGCGTATTGATCATCAGGGGCTTTATGGCATCGCCGGCATTCTGTTGTCCTGTGTGCTGTTCAGTTTCAGCAGTGTTTTGATGAAACGCCTTAATGAAAGCACAGAAGCCTTCGCGCAAATGACGGGCTCGTTATTATTTTCATTGCCGGGGTTGGTATTCACCTGGTGGTGGCTGGATGGCCAGTTACCGACAAACCTGTCGGATAAAACCCTGGGTGGGGTGGTCTATCTGGCGATCTTTGGTTCCCTGTTAGGTTATACGCTGTTTTTCTTTATCCTGAAGCGCTTGTCCGCCAGTGTGGTATCGCTGGTCACCTTGATGACGCCGTTGCTGGCGATGTTGCTGGGAGTCTGGATCGCCGATGAGCGTTTCACTTTTCAGTTATTGCTTGGCGTGGGTATGGTGATTTTGGCATTGCTGTTGTACATCGACATAGGATTGGTCCGGCTATACGAAACATGCTCCAATGCGATACGTCGATTGCGAGGCGAGATTCTTACTCGCCAACCGCCCGCGCAGCTGCCGTGAGATTAATGCCCGACTTAGGTCGGGCAGCTTCCCCCGAATCTTTCGATTTTGTGCGCTATGCCGGTGTTTTAGCCTGTTAAACGTCATTTCTGTCAGTTTTTATAGCTTTTTCTCCAGCCTTTTTATCGAAGTCATCTTTTTGCTCGGTTTTGGTGCTTTGTGCCTGCGGTGCAACCGATTTTCTGCATCATTATTGTGCGCTGAGGTGTTTTTATATCGGTATGCCATCTTGTATTCATCTTCTATCTTTTTGATTTATATGTAAAAAACAAAGTTGGCTTGGTAACTGCAATATTCGGGGCAAGCTAGTTCGGAATCATATCGACAGCTGCCTCAACAAAGAAACGGCTTTACCAATACCTAAAACCTAGAGGAAGAACTCATGAAGATGAAACAAAAATTTTTGGCCGGCGCTATCGCTCTTTCAGCTCTGGCTTCCACCGCTGTAATCCCGGCTGCCAATGCAGTTGAGGTGTCTGCATCGGTAGGTGCTTCTAACATGTACTACTGGCGTGGTTATGACCTGGGCGGTAGTGCTGCGATCATTGGTGATGTTAATGTCAGCTCCAATGGTTTCTTCGCAGGGGTGTGGGCATCATCGGGTGATGAAGTATTGGGCAGTGAATATGACATCTACGCTGGATATTCAGGTAGTGCCGGTGATTTTAGTTACGGTGTAAGTTTTGTTTCTTACATTTATCCCAATCCCCAATCAGGTGATGTTGCTGAACCAGTAAGCCCTGGCGATTACGTTGAAGTTGTTCCGTTCATTGGTTTCGGTCCCTTCAAAGTAACTTACTATGACGCGATCAATGCAGATCATGATTCATTCTCTGAAGATTACAGCTATGTGACTGCTGAATTGAATTTCGAGAAGTTTGGTCTGAAGTACGGTCAGCATATGCTCGACGATGCTGGTTCAGGCAGTATTGATGGCGTGTCTCACATCGATGCTACTTACAAATTCAACGACAAATTGAGTTTCACTTTGGGTCAAATCGTTGATGACAACGATGGTGGTGCTCCGGACGAAACCAATTTTGTTGTAACCCTCTCTCTGCCGATTGAATAAGTTTTACCTTATTTGTATAGAGCATTAAGGCAAGCGCAAGCTTGCCTTTCTTATTTCTGCCGCGCGAATAACTTTTCTTCTCTTTATTTTTCCTGTGAACATCCTTTGTTAAATCAGTATGATGAGCACCTTCCAAGGCTTATCTACCTGACATTTATTATTCAAGGGACACAGGAATCAAGATGACTTCATCCCAGCAGCGGGCTGATCGCCCTCATATCCTCGTCACCGGTGGTGCCGGTTTTATCGGCAGCCATGTCTGTGTTGAATTGATCGCCAATGGTTATTTGCCTGTGGTGGTTGACAACCTTTGCAACAGCAAGCCCGAAGCGCTTAAGCGAGTGGCGGCTATTACCGGCGTGGAGCCGGTGTTTTATGAAGTGGATATCAATGACAAGGCACGGATGCGTGAGGTATTCGCCGCACATTCTATTGCGGCGGTGATGCATTTTGCCGGTCTGAAAGCCGTGGGCGAATCCAGCCAGATTCCAATGAAATATTATCGGTACAACGTAGCCGGTACGCTTTCGTTGACGGAAGTCATGGAGGAATTCGGGGTGTGGAAGCTGATTTTCAGCTCCTCCGCTACGGTGTACGGCGATCCGGTCAGTGTGCCTATTGACGAAAGTTTTGCCACCTCGGCGACCAATCCTTACGGGCGCAGCAAATTGATAGTGGAAGAGATCCTGCGCGATATCGCCAATGCGCCGGACAGTGACTGGAACATCTCCCTGCTGCGCTATTTCAACCCGGTCGGTGCCCATGAAAGCGGCATGATCGGCGAAGATCCTGCGGGTATTCCTAATAACCTGCTGCCTTATGTGGCACAGGTCGCCATCGGAAAATTGAAAGAACTCAGTGTCTTCGGTGATGACTACAACACGGTGGACGGTACCGGTGTCCGCGATTACATCCACGTGGTCGACCTGGCCCAAGGCCATGTAGCGGCATTGAAAGGGCTGGATAATGTTGGCGCCGGTTGCCGTGCTTACAACCTCGGAACCGGGAGCGGTTATTCGGTCTTACAGATGGTGAAGGCTTTTGAGGCGGCGAGTGGGCGCAAAGTGCCTTACCGGGTTGCGCCGCGCCGTCCGGGGGATATCGCCAGTTGCTATGCCAATGCGGATAAGGCGAAGAAAGAGTTGGGCTGGGAAGCACATCTCGATTTGCCGCGTATGATGCAGGATGCCTGGCGTTGGCAACAGCAGAATCCGAACGGTTACGAATGATGAAAATAGTGTACAGATAACGGGTAGATGGGGCGTTTATGACGAATGTGTTGTGGTTGTTGTTGGGTGTTGGGTTGCTGACGGTTGGAGGGGAAGGTGTTGTGCGCGGTGCGCTGGCAGCTGCTCGCCGCCTGGGTGTTTCGCCACTTCTGGCTGGTCTGGTGATTGTCGGCTTTGGTACCTCGGCGCCGGAGCTGGTGGTTTCGGTGAAAGCGGCTTTCGATCAGCAACCGGATATCGTGCTGGGTAACGTTGTGGGCAGTAACATCGCCAACATGCTGCTGATATTGGGGGTAAGTGCACTGATTATGCCTCTGACCATCCATATCAAATCCCTGCGGCGCGATGGATTATCCATGTTGGCCGCCACCTTGCTGTTTATGGCTTTAGCCAACTTGTATGGTTTAAGTCGCCTCGACGGGTTTATCTTGTTTGGTGTATTGATTGCCTACCTTATCTGGGCTTATCGCAGCGAGCGCGAACACCTGGATGACCCTGTGGCGGAGCTTCATCAGGCTGAAGCTAATGAATATGAAAACCTGCCGTTGTCTGTTCCCCTGACGTTATTGTTTTTGATTGGTGGTTTAGCTTTGCTGTTGCTTGGGGCTGATCGCTTCCTGGTGGGAGCGGTTGGGTTAGGGCAAATGTTCGGTGTGCCGGAAGCTATCATCGGTTTGACGGTCGTCGCGGTAGGCACGTCATTACCGGAGCTTGCGGTATCGATTATCGCAGCGATTCGGCGTCATGCGGATGTGGCTATCGGCAATGTGCTCGGCAGTAACATCTTCAACTTATTATCGATTCTGGGGGTTGCATCTATATTGCAACCGCTGCCGTTTGGCGGGCGTTTACTGGCAGTTGATCAGTGGGCGCTATTGGGTGTATCGATATTGCTGTTGTTATTCTTATTCTTCGGATTAAGTTTGTCGCGTTTGAAAGGTGCGGTGTTGTTACTGGTCTATCTGGTCTATGTAGTGACTATGTTTTTTACCCAAGGGTAGGGGTTTATTACCCAAGGGTAAGGGGTTTATTACGCAGGGATAACGCAAAAAAGAAAAGCCGGTCTTGCCCAGCCAAGACCGGCTTTTTTGTGCCGCTATGATTCAGACCAATTCCCTGTCAGTTGCAAAGGACAATGCAAACGACTTGGGTCCTACGTTGATGGCGCCGGTCATGCTCATCATCGACAACATGGTTTTGACGCCGTGTTGTTTGCAGAATTCGCGAAACTCAACCATCACGGCTTCATCCTTGATCTCTTCCAGTAAACCACCGTAACTCATGGCGACTACGTCACTGGTTAATCCCTGTTTAATTTGCTTACGCACATGATCCAACAGCTTCCCTACTGCGCCGATAAATCCTTTACCGGTATCCATTTTTTCGGTTTCGCCGCGATATAACTGCACAATCGGACGAATGTTGAGCATGCTGGCCAACTTGAAGTTGATCCAGGAAATATTATTGTCCCCCTTGCGCAAATGGCGGCGATCACGCATGTATGAGAGATCATTGGGAATAATGTAGCCATACACGTTTTCACGCATGTCGTCGATTTCGCGAATGGCTTTACTGAGCGGAATTTTTTCCTGGTGAATTTTTTTCACCAGTTCGTATACCAGCAGCGCATGACCGGTAAACATTGACATGCTGTCGTACAAACGAATACGAAAGGGAATACGGTTAGGGTCGACCTTTTCCAGTTCGCGGAACTTAGGTTCGTTGATCAGGGCGGCTTCGGAAACGCGCTTGAAGACATCGCTTTTTTTGCTGTTGATGGTGACGACTTGCACCAGATCATACTTGGGCAGCAGGCGATGCTTGAGGATCTTGGTCATGTCATCCACTGACAGTGGGTCGGATTGTGCGAGCCCGAATTTTTTCTTTGAATGATTTTTGTAGAACTGCAACATGGTTTGCGGATCGCGGTAGTCGAGATGCTGGCCACCGTCGTAATTGATGTAAATCGGTAGAACCTCGATATTGTGTTGCTGGATAAACTTGGCCGGCAGATCGCAGGTGGAGTCCACCGCTATACAGGTTCTCGCTGCCATGATTGTGTGCTCCGTTGTTTTTACTTGTTGTTGGCTGTTTGTTGTCGATCAGTGAGTGTCATGTCGATGGTGACATTATTGACTGGAGATGGCGTTACCGACAGCAGCCAAACACACTGCGTGCTGTGCGGGAGATTCACAGCGTGTTGTGCGACATGGCGCACATAAGGGCAGAAAAAGAGAAGGGTTTGCCAGCCGCAGCGGCTAACTGGCGATGGGGAGAGTAAGAATGAATGCCGCGCCGCCCAAAGAAGAGCGGTCAATGTGCAATTGGCCGCCGTAGCTGGCGATAATGTCGGCGCTGACGGCCAAGCCGATTCCTTGGCCCGGTTGGGTGGTATCGAGGCGCTGGCCTCGCTGCAGAATACGCTCCTGTTGATCGATCGGGATGCCGGCACCGTCATCACTGATACTGATGACCAATTGCTGCTGTTCTGTACGGGCTTCCAGCCGAACCTGGCGGTGACAATATTTGAAAGCGTTCTCCAGCAAGTTGCCGAGCAATTCCAGCAAATCCTGTTCGTCACCCACAAACAGGCTGTTGTTGACGCTGGTCTGGCAGTCTACCTGTTTGTCTCGATAGACCTTTTGCAGTGCCGCCACTAATCGCTGAACCACCTGTTCTACATCAATGCGTTGATTCAACCCTTGCTGTTGGCTGGATACTGCACGCTGTAACTGATAGGTCACAACCTGGTTCATGCGCGTGACCTGTTCGGCGAGTGTCTGTTGCAAATCGCCATCGCTGGAACCCTGGTTCACCTTGCCCTGCAAAACCGCCAACGGGGTTTTCAAGCTGTGGGCCAGGTCGCTCAGGCTATTGCGGTAGCGTTGGCGCAGCGCTTCTTCCCGTGCAAGTACCAGGTTCAAGTTGTCGACAATGCGTTGCAGCTCCCGTGGATGTTCCCCGGCGATGTTGCGGGTATCACCACTTTGCATGGCTTTAAGGGCACGCGCCAATTTGCTGAGCGGACGTAAACCCCAGCGCAGGATCACTGTCTGGGCCAACAGTAACAATAATCCTGCTGCCCCTAACCAGCGCCAAAGCTGATTGCGATAGGCTTTCAGCTCAGCCAAAAATGCATCGCCATCATGGGTCACCGCAAAGCGAAACGGGTGGCCCTTGCCACGGGCATCCTCCCAAATGACATCGTAATGCGCACTGAAACGCAGGCTTTCATCATGTGTTTCTTCCTGCACAATCAGTTGCCCTACGGTGGACTGTTCGGCAAATCTGTCATTGGTCGGTGCGTCCATCAGCGCGGCGGAATTGGAACGCCAGATTAATTCTTTTTCTTCGTTGTAAATGTAGGCATAGAGGCCGGAATTCAGACGCTCGAAATCCGGCTCCATCAAGACCGTGGGCATCTCCAGATTGACTTTGCGGGTACGGATATTGGGCAGCTCCGCGACACTGAATAACAAATACAAGTGGGTGCGCAGGCGTGCATCCTCGGCGGCCATCAGGCTGCGTTGAAAAGCGTTGTCGAGGAAAAAACCGGTAAGTCCCAAAAACAGCGGCAGCAGCAGGGCAGACGCGACCAGCAAGCGGGCGGAGATCGAAGTAAGTTTGACGGCCATCTTTCGTTATCGAATCTGCGCTGGTGAATAAAGCGGACGGAGTTATTTGTCGGTGTCGAGATTAAAGCGATAACCCAGACCACGTTGAGTGGTAATTAAATTCAGGCTGCCATCCGGGTCGAGTTTTTTGCGCAGGCGGCCGACAAAGACTTCAATCACATTGCTATCGCGATCATAGTCCTGTGCATACAAGTGTTCGGTCAGCTCGGTCTTGGAGACATTCTTGCCTGCATGCAACGCCAGGTAGGTGAGCGTGTTGTATTCGAAACTGGTCAGCTCTACCTCCTGGCCGCGCAGGTGAACCCGACGGGCGTTAGTGTCGATGGTGAGCGGGCCGTAGTCCAACACCGGTGCCGCATGTCCGCTGGCGCGACGCAGCAGGGCGTTGATGCGTGCCCGAAGTTCTTCCGGATGAAAAGGTTTGGTGAGGTAATCGTCCGCACCGGCCTCCAGCCCTTCTACCTTGTCCTGCCAGGCGCCGCGTGCGGTGAGGATCAAAATGGGGAAGTTGCGCTGTTTGGCGCGCAGTTGGCGAATTAATTCGGTGCCGTCCAGCAACGGCAAGCCGAGATCAATGATGGCCAGGTCGTAATCGTATTCTTCGCCGAGGAACAGTCCCTCGCGCCCATCGCCGGCGGTATCGCAGGCAAATTTTTCAGCGTTTAACTGACTGCTGATCTGCTCGCGCAGGCTGGGCTCGTCTTCCACAATCAGGATACGCATGCTGGGGTCCGCTTCAGAAATTTAATTGAGGATGGCGCCGGTCTGCCCGTCCACATTGACGGTGCGCATATGACCGGAGTTCTGCAAAATTTTTACGCCATAGACGACGCCATTGCCAGACTGACGGGTGCTGACATTCATCACTTTACCGCCGTAGCGTTGTTGGACTATGGCCGCCGCCTGGGACGCAGAGATGCGCGCGCGCGGCCGTTCTTCCTGGCTGCCCTTGTCCCGCCGGGGTTCGGCGGAGGCGGTGGAATGGAGTGAGCCCAGCGTCATTGCCAGCAGCACAATAATCAGCCAGCGACAGGGGGAATTGGAGTGACGCAACAGCGACATGGCAAGACTTCCTGCAAAATCATCAAGTTGGGAGTAAGTATACAAGGTGTTTGCAACTACCGCGTGTGTGCCTTCACAGGAAAAAAGAATCCGGGGTGATTTGGCACCCCGGCAAAAGCGGAGCCATTAATAGCCGCGACCCGGGCGCACATGAACATCGACAGGAATACGGTCACCGGGATGCTGGCTGGTGCGGGTTTGGTAATACTGTCCGTGGTACTGATAGGTTACGTCGTAACCTATCACGCGCTGCGAATACTCGGTTTGGTAGCGGGTGTGGCAAACCTGCTCGTCGCGGTAGTGGGTAGTCCCGCCGCCGGACCGGTTGCGGCTGATGTCATGACCGATAGTTGCGCCGAGCAAACCGCCAGCCACGGCACCGACATCTTTGTTGCGTTTGCTATGCCCCAATTCATGGCCGACAGCCGCACCGATTAATCCGCCCACCACGGCACCGGTATAGGAATTACTTCTGCCGGGTTCACGATAAGCAACGGTTTCATAGTGGCAGGATTGCTGCGGCACCTGTGCTTCAATCCGCTGGTAAATCGGGCGAGCCTCGACCACGCGGGCATAGTCCCCGTGGCCTCTGTGATCGTAGCCAGTGTGACGATGCTGGTGCTTGTGGTGATGTTTGTGGCCCGCCAAAGCGCCATTGGCCAGCAACAAGCTCAAGGTGACGCCGGTGATGGTGCTGATCAAGAGGGACTTTTTCATGGTTGTTCTCCACTGAGTAATCTGGGGATCAAGGGACTCTTCACCCTTGGCAGCAGATTACCGCCATCAAACTGAACCGGAACTGAAGTAAATCCCGCTTTATGTCCCGCTAAATTCGCCAAAAGGGTGCGGCAATCAGGGTATAATCGCCGCACTCTTGTCTTCACATCACCCAGTTCACGGATTTTTACCACTGATGACCGATTCTCTTGATGTAAAAGCCTATATGGCCGAGTTGGGCCGCAATGCCCGTCAGGCGTCACGCGTGATTGCATCCACGTCAACCGGCGTAAAAAACCAGGCATTGCTAGCGATTGCTGATGCCCTTGATAACGCCCGTGCCACGCTGACTACTGAAAACCAGAAAGACCTGGAAGCTGGCGCGGCCAATGGTCTGGATTCCGCCATGTTGGATCGTCTCGCCCTCAAGCCGAGCACAATTGACGGCATGATCGAAGGGCTGCGCCAGGTAGCCGCACTGCCGGACCCTTGTGGTGAAATCACTGGTTTGAGCTATCGCCCGTCCGGCATTCAGGTGGGCAAGATGCGCGTTCCACTGGGTGTGGTGGGCATCATCTATGAATCCCGGCCCAATGTGACGATTGATGCGGCCAGCTTGTGTCTCAAATCCGGTAACGCGGCGATCCTGCGCGGTGGCAGTGAAGCCATTCATTCCAATCGCGCTATTGCCGTTTGCCTGCAACAAGGGCTGAAAGCTGCCGGTTTGCCCGACACGGTCGTGCAAATTGTGGAAACCACCGATCGCGCTGCTGTGGGCGAATTAATCACCATGCCCGAATATGTGGACGTCATTGTCCCGCGCGGCGGCAAGGGGCTGATCGAGCGGATCAGCAATGACGCGCGCGTCCCGGTAATTAAACACCTTGATGGCATCTGCCACGTGTATATCGACGATAAAGCAGATCTTGAAAAAGCCTTCGCCATTGCCCTCAATGCCAAGACCCATCGCTACGGCGTATGCAATGCGATGGAAACCCTGCTGGTGGCCGAGAGTGTTGCGGCCAACATCCTGCCGCGTTTGGCGGTAGCCTTTGGCAAAAAGGATGTGGAGCTGCGCGGTTGTGAAAAAACCCGCGACCTGATCAATGTCAATATCGCCACCGAAGAGGATTGGGCTACCGAGTACCTCGCTCCGGTGTTGTCGATCAAGGTGGTGGCCGGTCTGGATGAAGCCATTGACCACATTACCCGTTACAGCTCACAACATACCGACGCTATCGTGACCGAAGACTTCACCCGCGCGCGCCGGTTTATCACCGAGGTGGATTCCAGTTCGGTGATGGTCAATGCCTCGACCCGTTTTGCTGATGGTTTTGAATATGGTCTGGGAGCGGAGATCGGTATCTCTACTGACAAGATTCACGCGCGTGGGCCGGTAGGGCTGGAGGGATTAACCTCGCAAAAATGGGTCGTGCTGGGTGATGGGCACATTCGCCAATAAAGCCGCTGAAGGCGACGCCATTCATGCGTAACAAGATCGGCATCCTGGGCGGCACCTTTGATCCGATTCATCACGGTCATTTGCGACTTGCCTTGGAGTTGAAGCAATCTTTGGGATTGGCCCAGATGCGTCTGATGCCTTGTCATCGCCCGGTGCATCGCGGTCAGCCGCAGGTCAGCAGCGCACAGCGGGCCGAGATGATTCGCCTGGCGGTGATGGATTGCCCTGAGCTGACTCTGGATGAGCGCGAATTACGCCGCGATGAGCCGTCGTATACCTTTGATACCTTGCGCAGCCTGCGAGCCGAGTTGGGTGCAGAAGTGAGTTTGATCTGGGCCATGGGCACTGATGCCTTTGCAGCGCTGGATTCCTGGAACCGTTGGCAGGAACTGCTCGATTACACACATCTGGTGGTGATTGAGCGCCCCGGTTTTTCCCTGCCGAACGCAGGACCGGTAGCGGCGTTATTACAACACCATCGCGCATCGGCGACAGCGCTGGATGAACTGCCGGGCGGCGCAATTGTCTTGCCTTCATTGCGTCTTCTGGATATTTCGGCCACCGGCATCCGCGCGCAGTTGGCGGCTGGTGAGTCAGCACAGTTTTTATTACCCGAGTCGGTGCGACGATACATCCTGGCCGAAGGACTTTATCGACAGGATTAAGCATCATTTTCATGACTTCACTCAATGACGGGTGGAGTATTTTTTTATAAGTAAGCAGGTAAAGAATGTTAGAAGAGTTAAGCCAGATCGTGATCAATGCGCTCGAAGATCTGAAAGCTAAAAATATTGTGCAGTTGGATGTGCGCGAGATGACCGATGTGACGGATACCCTGATCATCGCCAGCGGCACCTCTAATCGCCATGTGAAATCCATCGCCAATAACGTGGTGGAAGACTCCAAAAAACTCGGTTACATGCCGCTCGGTGTGGAAGGCATTGATGCCGGTGATTGGGTGCTGGTGGATTTCGGGGATATCGTTGTGCATGTGATGCAGGAAGAAACCCGCAATTTTTATGAGCTGGAAAAACTCTGGTCGATTACCCCCAGTAATCGCGCTTGATCGTTGCCGGGATTTCTCGCCATGAGAATTCGCATCATCGCTGTTGGTACCAAGATGCCCGCCTGGGTTGAAACAGGCTACGCGGAATACGCCAAACGTATGCCGCGCGATTGTGTGGTTGAGCTGGTGGAATTGCCTTTGGCACAGCGTGGCAAAAATACCGATATTGCGCGTGCCATGGAAAAGGAAGGCGAGGAGATGCTGGCTGCTATTGGCAAGGGCGAGCAGGTTATTGCGCTGGATGTCAAAGGCAAACCCTGGAGTACGGAGCAACTGGCAGAGCACATGGCGAACTGGCGGATGAGCGGCAACAACTACTGTTTGCTGATTGGCGGCCCGGATGGTCTGGCTCCCCAATGCCTCGCCCAGGCTCATGTGCGCTGGTCGCTGTCCGCGTTGACCTTGCCGCATCCGCTGGTGCGCATTGTGGTGATCGAGCAGTTGTACCGCGCCTGCAGCATCTTGCAGAATCACCCGTATCACAAATAATGATGGCTCGATAGCGCCAGTAATAATCTTTCGCCAGTTCAACCAGAGGCACAATGTCCGAAGCGCAACACTTTAAAGATTATCACCGCGAAACGCGTATCTTCTGGGCACGCTTGGCGGTAATGTCTTCGGTGATGTTGGTGCTGATCGGCGTGCTGGTTTATCGCTACCACCACTTGCAGATTGTGCAGTATCTGGACTATGCCACCCAGTCTGATCGCAACCGCGTCCATATCCAGCCCATCCCACCAACCCGCGGTTTGATCTATGACCGCAACGGTATTCTGCTGGCGGAGAACCGCCCGAGCTACACCTTATCGGTTGTGCGTGAGCGAGCGGGCGACCTGGAAGAAACACTCACCTACCTGCAAACCCTCGTCGATATCCGCGCGACTGACCTGGAAAAATTCTACAAGCTGATGCACCAACGCCGTCGACCCTTCGAGCCGGTGCCCCTGCGCTACAACCTCAGCGAGGAGGAACTGGCCAGTCTTGCGGTGAATGAATTCCGCCTGGAAGGGGTGGAGATTGATGCGCAATTGGTTCGCCACTATCCCCAGGGTGAACTGTTTGCACACACAGTCGGTTATGTCGGACGCATCAGTGAAGCGGAGCTGGGCAATTTCGATGAAGAGCAATACCGCCGTTACAGCGGTACCCACTCAATCGGCAAGACCGGATTGGAGCGGCATTACGAAGATATTTTATTAGGCGAAGTGGGTAACCAGAACGTTGAAACCAACGCTCGCGGCCGCGTACAGCGGGTCCTTGAGCGGGTAGATCCCAAGCCCGGCGGCGATCTTCACTTATACCTTGATGTGCGCATGCAGCAAACAGCGGTTGCCGCCCTGGCCGGTCGTCGTGGAGCGGTAGTGGCGATCGAGGTCAAAAGCGGTGGTGTACTGGCCGCGGTGAGTATTCCCAGTTACGACCCTAATTTATTCGTGACCGGTATCAGCTTTGCGGATTACCGCAGTCTCAACGAATCCCTCGATATGCCGCTTTATAACCGCTTTATCCAGGGCGTTTATCCGCCGGGGTCAACCATCAAGCCCATGATTGGCCTGGCGGGTCTGGATACCGGCTTCACCGATGTGAGTCGCACCATCAGTGACCCGGGCTTCTTTCGTCTGCCTAACACCGAATGGATCTGGCGTGACTGGAAGCGGGGTGGACACGGCAGTCGCGTTAACCTGAAACAGGCGATCTCTGAATCCTGTGATACCTATTTCTGGGACTTGGGGAATCGCATGGGTATTGATCGCCTGTCCGAATTTGGTAGCCATTTCGGATTGGGGGAGTTGACGCAGATCGATATCCCTAATGAGCGTCGCGGCGTCTGGCCGTCGCGCGAGTGGAAACGCGGAGCCAAAGGTCAGGCCTGGTATCCGGGTGACACCATCAATATGGCCATTGGCCAAGGCTATGTGCTGACATCGCCCATGCAGCTGGCAGTTATGACAGCGACCCTGGCTCATCGCGGTGTACGCATCCGCCCGCAGATGGTGGAGCGCGCCAATGGTGAGTTTTTGGCTCCCATCATTGAGGATCGCTTTGATGTTGCTGAATCCCACTGGGATGCCGTCTTTGATGGTATGGCGGAGGTAATGCACGGTTTGCGCGGCACCGCGCGTGCGGCGGGCGCGGATGCGGACTATCGTATGGCGGGTAAATCGGGTACCGCGCAGGTTGTCGGTATTGCGCAAGGTGAGAAGTATGACAGTGAAGCACTCAAGGAGCGCCATCGTGACCACGCCTTGTTTGTCGCTTTTGCGCCGTTGGAAGACCCGCAAATTGCAGTGGCGGTGATTGTTGAAAATGCGGAGGGCGGTTCCAGCCAGGCCGGGCCGGTGGCGCGCAAGATGATGGATGCGTTTTTACGCGGCAAATATCTGGTGCCGGAACAACCTGAAGAGTCGGTGGAAGCATCCGCCTCAGTGCGTAGCCACGCTACGTCTCAGCCGTTGGCACGGCGTTCAATTAACGCAGGCGGAGTTAACGAGCTATGAGCGGTCAGGATTTTCTCCGTCGTTTACCCAGAACCGGCTTCAGCCTTGGTCGCCGTGAAGCCATCCAGCAACGCTTGCATATTGATTTCCTGCTGTTGTTCCTACTCCTGGCGCTTACCGCAGTAGGCATGTCTGTGCTCTACAGTGCCAGCGGTGAAAGTATGGTTACCCTGCGCCGTCAGGGGACATTTTTCCTGATTGCCTACGCGGCAATGTTCACGGTGGCTCAGATACCCGTTGGTTTTATGCGGCGCATGGCGCCCTGGGCATATGCCGCCGGCGTCATTCTGTTGATTCTTGTGCTCGTGGTCGGCGTCGGCGCCAAAGGTGCACAACGCTGGTTGAGTCTTGGTGGTTTCCGCTTTCAGCCGTCGGAAATCATGAAGCTGGCCATGCCGGTGATGATTGCAGCCTATCTCAGCAAACGCTTTCTGCCGCCCGGTATCAAGCATGTCTTTCTGGCCTTGCTATTAATTGCTATCCCGACGGCCCTGATTATCGATCAGCCGGATTTAGGTACCTCCATTCTGGTCGCCGTCTCGGGCATTGTGGTGTTGTTTTTTGCCGGGTTGCGCTGGGGTTATATCATCCTGGCCGGCATAATCTTTGCCGCCAGTTTATGGCCAATCTGGCATTTCATGATGCATGATTATCAGCGCCAGCGGGTGTTAACCTTGCTGAATCCCGAGGCGGATCGCCTCGGCGCTGGCTGGAATATCATCCAGTCCAAGACCGCTATCGGGTCGGGTGGATTGTCAGGTAAGGGCTGGCTTGAAGGGACGCAGTCGCGACTGGATTTCCTGCCGGAAGGGCACACCGACTTCATTATTGCCGTCATGGCTGAAGAATTCGGTTTGCTGGGCGTGTTGATGTTGTTGGGGGTTTATATCCTGATCATCATGCGCGGCATGATGATCGCGCTCAATGCCCAGGACAGTTTTGGCCGACTGTTGGCAGCGAGTATTACGACAACATTTTTTGTGTACGTGTTTGTGAATATGGGTATGGTGTCCGGCCTGTTGCCGGTGGTGGGGGTGCCCTTGCCGCTGATCAGCCAGGGCGGAACGGCTATCGTGACCTTGATGGCAGGCTTCGGCATCCTCATGGCCATTGCTACCGAACGCAAGCGGGTTATGACACCGCAGAAAAATAAATAGGCCGACAATCATCGGTTGCTGTAAGTGACCAGCCACAGCATGAGTATCAGCGCGAAAGAGGTTTAATAATGACGCGAGTCAAAGCGGTAGAGGGTTTTGCAGTCAGGCATTTGGGTAGACCCGGTTATCCCACCCTAGGCAAAGCCATCAGCCTGTTAATCGGTTGTGTGGTATTGGGGTGTGCGACGACGGGCTCGGCGGATTACAGCGATCATGCCGAAACCCAGGGCTTTATCGATGAGATGGTCCGCGATCATGGCTTTGAGCCTGAACCCTTGCGTCAATGGTTGGGGCAGGCGGAGAAAAAACAGAACATTCTCGATGCAATCTCCCGTCCGGCCGAAAAAACCAAAACCTGGAAAGAATACCGTCCGATCTTCATTGTCCCCGCACGCATTGAAAACGGTGTGAAATTCTGGCGGGATAACCGTGCTGCCCTGACGCGGGCTGAACGTGAGTTCGGTGTGCCGGCGGAATATATTGTGGCCATCATCGGGGTGGAGACCAACTACGGTAAAAACACCGGCAGTCATCGTGTTATCGATGCTCTCACCACACTGGCGTTTGACTATCCGCCCCGCGCACCTTTTTTTCGCAAGGAACTCCAGAACTACTTTCTCCTGACCCGCGAACAGAAACAGGACCCCATGGCGTTCACCGGTTCGTACGCCGGTGCCATGGGCTATGGCCAATTTATGCCGTCCAGCTATCGCGCCTATGCGGTGGATTTTGACGGTGACGGTTTTACGGATATCTGGAACAACACCACAGATGCCATCGGCAGCGTGGCCAATTACTTCAAACAACACGGTTGGCAAGGCGGTAAGCCGGTGGTCAGTCGCGTGCGGCCGGAGAGTGATACCAGCAAAGACAGCTTCAATGACATCAATCCGCCGACGGTAACGGTAGGCGAATGGCAAAAGCGCGGTTATCAACCTATCAGCGCTTTACCGGTGGATGCCAAGGCCCTGATCCTGAAACTCGACGGACAACATGGTGAAGAATATTGGCTCGGTCTACAAAATTTCTATGTCATTACCCGTTATAACCGCAGTCATTTGTATTCCATGGCCGTACATCAATTGAGTCAACTGATTAAAGAAAAAATGGAGTCCGGCCAATGAGTTCTGCCATGCGTTTGTTGATTCTGGGTTTGGTTGGTCTGCTGTTATTTGCCTGTACGCCCATCAAACCTTATCCATCATCTACTCCCAAACAACCGGATTTCGACGATATCAAGGACAGTGGTCCGGAACGCGAGATTGATACTTCCCATGTGCCCGATGCAGTCCCGCGCCATGAAGCGCGCACCATGGCAGGCAATAAAAATCCATACACGGTGTTGGGTAAAACTTACTACTTGCTGGAGGATGAAAGCTCCTACAAAGAGCGTGGCAGAGCCTCCTGGTACGGTAAAAAATTTCACGGCAGACGCACATCGAATGGCGAAATCTACGATATGTATGCCATGACGGCAGCTCACAAAACCCTGCCCATCCCATCTTATGTGCGCGTGACCAATATCCAGAATGGCAGGAGTACTGTGGTGCGGGTGAATGATCGGGGTCCGTTCCACAGTGACCGCATTATTGACCTGAGTTACGCCGCCGCGCAGCGCCTCGGTATTCTCAACGCCGGCACCGGGATGGTTGATGTAGAGATTGTCCTGCCGGATGATGCACCGCCTGCACCTTTGAAAGCCAACGCCACGAATAATGTGATAGCAGGCAGTAAACTGCCTGCCAATACGCATCTGCAAATCGGTGCCTTTAGCTCTGAGGCCAGTGCAAAACAATTTGCCGCGCAAGTGTCCGGTCATTTGACTTATCCGGTGATCATCAGCCGCAATCAAACGGGCAAACCAATTTTTCGCGTGCGAGTAGGCCCCATTACCGATGCGCGGGATTTACAGCAAGTGCGTCTCGACATAAAAAAATTGAATATTCCTGAAGCACACGTTGTCTACGAATGACGCCGCTGCCGTTACGCTTTTTGTTGTGCAACATTTTGTATTAGCTGAAACAAAACTTGTGCGGCGGCAGACGAAAAATCCGGTCGCTAACTGGTACAATTCGCCAGTTTTTTTGAACCCATAACAGCGAGTGATTTTGTTCCCATGTTAAAAACGTTATTTACCAGTGCATTGTTATTGCTGGCTAGCGATACGCTGCTGGCTCAATCCGCGCCCACACCGAATGCACCCAGCCAGCAAGTCATTATTCCCTCTCCACCGCAACTCGCTGCGACCGGCTACTTATTGATGGACGCCGATACCGGCACAGTGATCGTTGAGCATAATGCCGATGAACGCTTACCCCCGGCGAGTCTCACCAAGATGATGTCGAGTTACATCGTTTCGGAAGAAATTGAAAATGGCCGTATCGGCGAAAAAGATATGGTTAATATCAGCGTCAAAGCCTGGCGCATGGGCGGCTCCAAGATGTTTATCCGCGAAGGCACCCAGGTATCGGTCGAGGATTTATTACTCGGTGTGATTGTGCAATCCGGCAACGATGCAACGGTGGCGTTGGCTGAATATGTCTCTGGCAGTGAAGATGCCTTTGTGGATGTCATGAACCAGAAAGCCGCGTTGATGGGTATGAACAGCACCCATTTCGAAAACTCCACCGGCTGGCCCGCTGAAGGCCATCTGACCACTGCTCGTGATTTGGGCATTCTGGCGCGCGCGATCATTAATGATCACCCGGCCCATTACGCACTGTATAAAGAAAAATATTTTGTCTGGAATGATATTCGCCAGCCGAATCGCAACCTCTTGTTATTTCGCGACGAAACGGTGGACGGTTTGAAAACCGGTCACACCGAGGAAGCGGGCTATTGCCTGGTGGCGTCGGCGAAGCGGGATGGTATGCGTTTAATCTCGGTGGTCATGGGTACCACCAGCGAGAATGCCCGCGCGGCGGAATCGCAAAAACTGCTGGCCTATGGGTTCCGCTATTACGAAACGCTCTCGCTCTATAATGCCGGCACTGAGCTCAGTAAAACCCGCATTTGGGGCGGCAAAAGTGATGAAGTGGGGCTGGGCATTGCGGAAGATATCAAGCTAACCCTGCCGCGCGGTCGCCAGCAGGATCTGCAAGCCAATATGCACATCAATGACGTTATCAAGGCGCCTATTGAGGCGGGTCAGGCATTGGGCAAGGTCACGATTGAACTGGATGGTGAAGTACAGGCGGAGGCGGATCTGATTGCCTTGCAGCCGGTTGAGCAAGCAGGCTTCTTTGCTCGTATATGGGACAGCATCAAGCTGTTCTTCCGCAATTTGTTTAGCTAACCCCGCTTATTCAGCGCCCGCCAAAACGGGCGCTTTACCCACTCCCTCGTAGAAACCGTCCTCGCGTGCTTTTTTTTGAATTAGTCGACGTGATCATATTTTTCGTCGCGCAAACCCGCCGATTTACGTCTAGAATTTCTGGCATCCGTTACAACATTCTGTGACGGAGCAAACCCATTCTTATTATCAAGGAGATGCTCATGGAAGCTACTCAAAATCCCTATCAAACACCGGAAGGTCAATTGACTGTCGATGGCCAAGGTTACGGTGAAATTGATTTTTTCTCACCCGCTTGCCGGATCGGTCGGTTACGTTATCTCGCCCATGGCTTTTTATTCGGCTTGGTTGCCTATGTAGCAATCTTGGTGGTTGTTGTGATCATGAGCGCAGTACTGGCTGCGGTTGGTATGGAAGGCGGGCCTGTTGCAGGCGTTATCGTCATTGTCTCCATGATTCTTTATCTGCTATTAATGGCTGGCTTTTTTATTTTTATGATCCAACGCCTGCATGATTTGAATAAAAGCGGTTGGTTGAGCCTTCTTGCTATCGTGCCTTTGGTAAATCTCTTTTTCGCCTTCTACCTGATTTTTGCGCGCGGTACCGAAGGGGCTAATAACTATGGATTAGCACCGCCACCCAATAAGACCTGGCACTGGATTGTAGGTTTGATTGGTCCTGTGTTCTTTGCGATTGCGATGGTCGGCATTATGGCTGCCGTGGCGATTCCCGCATATCAGGATTATGTCGAGCGAGCGGAGCAGGCGGCTGAGGATGCACAAACTCAATATGGTGATGAGCTTCAATACCAGGATGAGGCTGGTGACGAGGATACATCAGACTATTCAGATTACGCTGACGAAGAATAACCTGCTTCAAGTGAAAGCCGCCTTCGATGAGGGCGGTTTTCATCGCAATACCTTTATAAAACGCCCGCGCCTTTAATCTCCAGATAACTGTTCGCCACCCGCACCGCCAATTCTTTTGCCGTGCAGTCCAGGGTATACACCCCGGAAGCGGTCAATTTTTTCTGCACTTCACGGCGACTGCTCAGATACTGCTGTACCCCGGCATAGCTGATGGCTTCGTCGAGGTTGGTTACCGGGCGTTGTTCCAGTTGATCGAGAATTTCTTCGCGAATATTGGCGATCATCACCAGATGGCGTTTCTTCAACAGGTTTACCGCCAATAACAATTCATTCACATCTTCATCGCGGGAGTTGGTGACCAGAATCACCAGCGAGCGTTTTTGTTGCAACAGGGCGAGTTTTTCGGCAGCTGCGGTGTAATCCGGTGCGCATTGCCCGGCTTGCAGATCGTACATGCCGTTAAGCAGATTCTTGATTCGCTCCACACCTTTTTGCGCTGGAATCCAACGGTTGACCTCGCCAAAACTCATCACACTGACGCTGTCACCCTGGCGCAAGGCGATGTAGCTCACCAGCAGCATCGCGTTCAGTGAGTGATCGAAATGGCTGAGCTCGTCATCCTTGGCGCGCATACGGCGGCCGCTGTCCACCAGCAATACAATCTGCTGATCCCGTTCGTCCTGGTATTCGCGGGAGATGAGTTTCTGACGGCGGGACGTGGCTTTCCAATCGAGTTGCCGCAAGCTGTCGCCGAGGCGATATTCACGCAGTTGCTGGAACTCCAGACCCGTGCCGCGACGGGGTTTGCGTTTGATGCCGATCTGGCTGGTGTGGTTGTCTGTGGCCAGGATGGTGTAAGCCGCAATGGCCATAAAATCCGGATAGACCTTCACGTTACTGGCGGTGCCGCTGCGGTACTGGACTTGCCAGAAACCCAGGGGGCTGGGAATTTGCAGATAAGCTGGCTCGATAGCCAAAGGCCCGCGCTCCAGCGGCCGCAGGTTGTAACTGACCTGACTGGTGCGACCGGGCAGGAGTTCGAGGAATAGGGGCAGGTTTTGCAGTTCGGCGTTGGCGGGCACGCCGTCAAATACCTGCACCCGCACAGCCCGGTTAAATTGGTGGCGTAAATGCAGGGTGACACTGGCCCATTTATCGACCGCCAGATTGCCTGCGACTTCTCGCTCAATGTCGATCCCGGGTAACTGGCGCGACATCATGTAATCCACCCCCACCACAATCAGACCGGCCAACAGCACCGCTCCGCCGGATTCCAGACTGTTACCCAGAGCGAAATAGCTGTTCACGAAGGCCAGTATGAAGGCGACGATGGCCAGCAAGAGCAACCCGCCGTAAAGACGTTTGCTCGGTATCCAGCGGCGGCGGCTCCAGTGGTGTGGTTTCATGGGTGGTCTCGGTCGCTAAGCGGTGTTTGGTGGTTTCCTTGATACAGGGTGTCGGATTACGCCTTTGGCTAATCCGACCTACTAATGTCGAGGCGCCTCGACGTGTTGCATGACTGAGTGCAGCACCCGGTCGGCATCCACGCCTTCGATGGCCAGTTCCGGCGATAGCAGAATGCGGTGGCGCAGGGCGGGCAGGTACATGGTTTTGACATCGTCCGGGGTGACAAAGGTATTGCCTTTGATCAAGGCATAGGCGCGGGCGGCGGCGAGCAGTGCGATACAGGCGCGCGGGCCGGCGCCGCGGGCAATGCCGTTCCACTCGCGGGTGGTGCGCACCAGCTTGACCACGTAATGCAGGATCTGGTCATCCACGGTGATCTGCTCGGCGACCTTTTGCAGGCTCAGGACGTGGGACGGTTTTAGCAGGGTGCGGATATCCTCCAGACCAAAGCCGCCTTGCGCCTGGCCGCTGACATGCCGCAGCATGACTTGCTCATCGCTTTCGCTGGGGTAATCGATCATTACTTTCAGCATAAACCGGTCCAGCTCTGCTTCCGGCAGCGGATAAGTACCTTCTTGCTCCACCGGGTTCTGGGTGGCGAGTACCATAAACGGTTCGCCGGTCTTGAAGGATTCGCCTTCGATGGTGATTTGGCCTTCCTGCATGACTTCCAGCAGCGCTGCCTGGGTTTTGGCTGGTGCACGGTTGATTTCGTCCGCAAGCAATAAGTTGGTAAACACCGGGCCCCGGCGAATCTCGAATTCCTGTTTGGCCATGTTGAACATGGCGTGGCCTGTGACATCGCTGGGCATCAGATCCGGGGTGAACTGCACCCGGGAAAACTGGCCGCCGAAACATTTCGCCAGGCTGCGCACCAGAAGTGTCTTGCCGAGACCGGGTACGCCTTCAATCAACACATGGCCGCGCGCAATCAAGGCGACCAACACCTGCTCAATGATAAGGTCCTGGCCGATCAAGGCTTTCCTGATTTCCTGCAACAGGTTGTTGGCCAGGGCACTGGCTTGCTCCAGGCGGGACTCGCGGGAAATGTCGTCACTCATATACTTTTCCTTATGGTTTGCAGGCAGGCGACTGCCAAGGTGAAATCTTGGGGATGTTGCAAGGTGTTGCTGAACAGCGCCCGGTGCAATTCGGTCGCATTCAGGGAGGTAAGCTGCTGCAGGTGGCTGATCTGTTCCTGCTCGGACCATTGATTGAACTGGGGATAATGTTGGTGCAACAGCTGCCTGACTTCTTCACGCAGGCGCTCAACCAGATAGGGATGCTGCTGACGCCGCCACAGCAACATGGCGCTGGCGTAGATATGTTCTGCCAGACTGCGGCGCCCCTCGGTTTTACGGGTCAGGATGGGTCCGAAGCGGATAGCCTTGGCCCATAACCACAATCCCAAAGCCAGTAGCGCGGCGAGCATGCCGTAAGGGACCGATTGCCAGAGCAGGCTCCACAATGACGGGGCTTCCTGATTGATCAAAAACCACACCTTGCCGTCGTGATCGATTAATTTCCACAGCGCATAGGCATGGTCGTGACAATCGACGCGCTGATTGGTCCAGATCTCGTTGTCGCTGTTGATGATCACCAGACCCTGACCCCATTCGAACTGCGCCAGGTGCAGGCCCCGGTCATCGCCTGACCATCCCTCAGGCTCGTCACCGTAATAATCAAACGCCACGCCGCCGCTGTAATCAATCAACAGGGGCTCGGATTCATCGAAGAAATCAACCGCTTGGGGCTCCAGGTAAAGTGAACAACGGAAGTGGTTGTCGGGCAATTTCTCTTCGTCGGATTCTTCGTCATCGTTGTCCGGGTCGGTCGTGGAGTCCTCGTCGTCCAGAACGTCTTCCGCCTGATCATCCGGCTCGGTGATCTCCTCATCAGCATCATCGGAAGTTGGGTCGTTATCTTCTTCCGTATCCGTATCTTCGTAGTCCCCGACCAGGATGCTGAAGTGATCAAGCAAAGGATCGGTACCGCCACCAGCGCCGATAAACGGGTTGTAGGTGGTGGTGATAACGGTGCCGCCCTGCTCAACCCAAGCGAGCAGGTTGTCCAGGCGCTGGCCGCGCAACATCTTATGGGCGTTAAGCAATACGAGGGTATCCTGCGGACCCACGTGCTCGCCCTGCCAGGCCATATTGTCGAGCATGCCGAAACTGCGCAGGCTTTGGCTGTCCACGCCTTGGTGGGCCAGGAATTGTTTAACGGCGAGAAAGTCATCTTTCAGGGCTTCACGTGAATAACCCAGGTCGATTTCTTCTTCCTTCCAGGTGATATAGCGGCTGGCCCAATAAAGCAGGCCAATGATTACCGCCGCGATAGCCAGAAGAAGCAATTTGTTGGTGGACAACCGTCTAGCCATTGGCACCACCCTCGCTTGCTGGGGCGGGGCGCCACAAGGGATTCCACTGGCGACACAGTTGCTCAGCTATTTCGCTGTCGACTGCTATATGCCCATAGGCCAGGCGCTGCCAGGCTTGGGTCAATTGGTCGAAATAGGCAATGGCCGCGTTGGCGGCCGGTTTATCTTGCGCGTAATCGCGGGCAAGTTGCAGGCATTCACCTTCGGTGTGGCCGTCTTCAATATCCAGTCCGGCGTCGAGCAAGCGGATCAGGCAGGCGCGGTAAAGCAGGGCCAAAGATGCTCGATGCTCCGCCCGATGCCAAAGCTCCAGTGCCGTGGCACTGACATCAGCCGGTAAGGATTCACGACTCAAATCCAGCCCGAAAAGGGTCACCGGGCGAACGCGCTGGGCTGTTTCCGGTACCTGTTGCGGCAGGTAGGCGGCGAGCCAGTGGCGATAGCGAAACACCACCCAGACAATCAAGCCAATCACCCCGGCCCAGAGCAGCAACTCAAGCCAACTGGCCAGCCGTAAGGCATCGGTGAAGCCGCGCAGAATATCCATCAGCCAATCCCATTCGCCTTCCTGGTCGTTCTCTTTTTCTTCATCATCCTGATCCAGAAAGCTGGGATAGCGGAAAATCTCTTTCTGATGAAAATCCTCGCCCGCCAACACGGCGTCGATACCAGCTTTTGCCGATTGGCGATCCAGAGGTTTATGCGCAGTCTCCAGTGCTACCGGCTCTGCTGCCACGTCCTCCTGAGCTTGGGATTCCGACCAGGGCATCAAACCTATGAAGAAGGCAAACACCAGGGCAATAACAGTTTGGCCTTGAGGCTGGGCACGGCGTTTGTTGACGATGCGTTGGAACGCAATGTCGATGTCCCAGGCTTCCAGTTTGATACGGCGGTTCAGGTAAAGCGAAAAACCACAGGCCACGTAAAACGGCGCCACCAGCGAGATCGCCAGATAACCACAGGTATTGGTGAGATAGGCAAACCAGACCGCTTCCTGGCTGGTAAACAGGGACATCCAGTCAATCTCGACCTCGCTGGGCACAAAGGCATAGAGCAAGATCAACATGCCCAGACTTAAAAAGCTCTCAACGTGGACGCCGATGATGGTCAGCCAGGTGGCGGGGTTGGAGTCTTCGCGGTGAAGAATCCCCAGACGTTGCTTACGCCGCTCGCTGCTCAAGCCTTCCAATTGGATAACCGGAAGGTCAAGCGAACGAGTGAAACTGAAGCGCCGCCAGGTGAGGCTCAGAAACCATTGACGTGAAGCTTGAGCGGGAAAGGCTTTTAACGTGCTGCGGGTATCGGGCAGATAACCAAACACCGCCTGGCTGAGGATATGCAGTAACGGTCGCTCGAACAGGGGCTTGAGCCACCAGATGATCACGGTGCTGAGCCATATCCAATCCTGGGGCACCAGATTAAGCAGCAGGAATAACGGCAGGGTTAACAGCAGCCAGACCTTGGTCATGGACCACCACCAGCGGCGTGCCATCAGCAGTCCCAGATCGACTGCCTCCCAGGCGCGACGCGGCCGAATTTCGATGGTTACCTGATCGAGATTCATCTGCCCCCCGACCTGCGGCCACTAAGGGCTAAGTAAGCAATTACTACCAACCAAAGTGCCGCACCAACAAGGTATTTTTGCCAGGCAACCAGAATATTGTTGGATGACCAGAAAGCCTCGATAAATGCCGCAATCACCAGCATGATGATCACCCCATAAACCAGGCGGATGGCGACGTGGCCAGCCTGCTTGAGCGCCTCCAGACGGGTGCGGTTACCCGGATTGAGCAGGTGATAACCCAGCTTCAAACCTGCCGCGCCGGAGATCACAATAGCCGTTAACTCAAAGCTGCCGTGGCCCACCACAAAGGTAAAGAAGGTCTCGGTGTATTCCGCATTGGTCAGGTGGCCGGCCACGGCACCGAACAGCAAACCGTTAAAGACCAAAAAGAAAATCGAGCCCACTCCATACAACAAGCCCGACGCAAAGGTGCGAAACGAAACACCGATGTTATTGCTGATATAAAAGCCGAACATCTGCCAATTGGTGTCAGATTCGCGGGCGCTGCCAAGGGTGCGGTTGGCGGGGTTGTACATCTCCTCGAAGTTGTCCACCTGCTCCGGTGCCATGAGCGTATACACCAGGTCCGGCTGCCACAGGACGGCGAGGAACAGCAACAAGCCGGGGAAGTACAGCAGCGCGGTAGCGGTCCAGAAATAACCTTGCTCCTGACGCACCAGGCGTGGAAAGTCAGTAACGATAAAACGCAGAAATTGCTGGGCTAAAGGCTGTTTGCGACGGTACAGCTGCTGATGACCACGAATCACCAGATCGCCCAGCTTGTCCACCAGATAGCTGCTGTACTGGCGCTCTTTGGCCAAGGCATGGAAGTGGCACAGCTTGCGGTAGAGTGGCGCAAAATCCGCCAGTTGCTCGGCGGTCAGTGAGCCCTTGCGGGCTTCCAGTTGCTCGATCAGCTTTTCCAGCGCCTGCCAGGCGGGTTGGTAAAGTGCTTCAAACTGTCCCTGCTTCATTGGCGGCCCACCATGCTGTTGGCCATTTGCTTGATGGCAATGACGGGCTCATCCGTCTTAAGGACGGGCAGCAGGATCGCGGCCAATTCACTCTGGCGCTCCGGTGATAAACGCTTACTCCGTTCGGCAAAAGCCAGCAATGCCCGTTGTTCATCGGTCGTGAAATCTGCTGGCACGGGTTGACGGCCTTTCACATCAAAATTGGGACCGGGAATGGGATCAGCGTCGTACACCACCAGAGTGCCGGCCACCAGATCGCCGAGGCGTTTGAATTGGGGGTTGAACAGGCTGGTGATAATGCCAGTGAGGTACATCAAGGGCAGAAAATCCACCACCCGTAACAGATTGCGCAGCAGCGAAGGGCCGAAGGTGACCGGGGTGCCATCGTCATTAACCACGCGGATATGGAGGTTTTTCTTTCCCGGTGTGCGCCCCTGGTGCCAGACCTCGAAGTACACCGGGTAAAACCACTCCAGCAAAAAGGCCAGGATCAGCGCAATGCCCATACCCATGCCGCCGAGGAGAGCCAATACGGTAAAGACCACGATATTGGCGACGGTTTTGATCAACATGTCGATCATAAACGCCATGATGCGCACGCCCATACCGGCGGGGGCGAGCGGAAGGGTGGCTCCTTCAGGGGTTTCAAGCGAAAGGCGGGTGTCGAGTATCAAACCTGGGCTTCCATTGTCTCGATAGTCTTATGTGTTTCGGTGCTTTGTTTCTGCGTTCTGTCGCGAAAACTGGCGCATTGCAGAATACCCCATTGTCCCGACTCTGGGTAGCCAATGCCTCACACTCCGCTGCTGGTAGGTGGCTCTGGTATAATCGCCGCACTTTTGTATTTTTCGGTTTGATTGCTATGGCTGACCAACAACCCCCCAAGATTGAATTTCCCTGTCCTGACTATCCCATCAAAGTGCTGGGTGACGCCGGTGATGAGTTGCATAGCCTGGTGATTGAAGTCATGGAGCGCCACGCGCCCGGTTTTGATCAAACGCGTATCACCATCAATGAGAGCAGCAAAGGTCGCTTTCAGTCGATTACGGTATGGATTACCGCCACCGGTGAAGCGCAATTGCATGCGATCCACACGGATCTGCGCACAAAACCCATTACCAAGATGGTGATGTAAGTTGGTGCCAACGCTCGATAATGTAGTTGTGCGCCAATTGGGGCTGCAAGACTATCGCCCGGTGTGGCAGTCGATGACCGACTTCACCAATCAGCGTACGCCGGAAACGCCAGACGAATTATGGTTGGTGGAACACCCCCCGGTATTTACCCAAGGGCAGGCAGGCAAGCCGGAGCATCTATTGTTGCCGGGTGAGATTCCGGTAATCCAGACGGATCGCGGCGGGCAGGTGACGTATCACGGGCCGGGTCAATTGGTGGCTTACCCCTTGCTGGATCTGCGCCGGTTGAAGATGGGGGTGCGCGATCTGGTGTCGGCGATTGAGCAAACCATTGTGGCAACCCTGGCGGTTTATGGGATTGAGGCCTATCCCAAGCCGGATGCGCCGGGTGTGTATGTGGCTGGTGACAAGATCGCTTCCCTGGGGTTGCGCGTGCGGCGCGGGTGCAGTTTTCATGGTCTGGCGTTGAATGTGGATATGGATCTGGAGCCTTTTCAGCGTATCAACCCTTGTGGTTATGAGGGGTTGGCGATGACGCAGATGCGTGATTTATTACCTGAGCCCCCTGTGTTGGCCGAGGTTCAAGACCAATTGGTTATGCAATTTGCACGGAAATTGGGTTATGAAAGTTGTACAATGGCGGCCAATTTAGGTTGACGGGGATCGGGTACAGGCTTGTGAGACACGCCGTGAATCCTTCCCTGGAGGCTTGGCGTCGGCATCCTTGCCGACGACAGTCTCTCAAGCCTGTACCCGATCCCCTCTGCGGTATCGTGGAAATTTTATGAAACAAAGAGATTTTTATGTCTGATTTGCCTCCTGTATCTACCCTTGTTCCTGAGCTGCAACCTGTCAAGCGTACTGAGCGTTACAAGCAGGGTGAGAAGTTGCGCGATGCTGATAAGGTTGAGCGTATTCCGGTGAAGGTGATTGCGAGCGATCGTGATGAGATGCTGCGCAAGCCGGATTGGATTCGTGTGCGTATCCCGGCGTCGCCGGAGGTGGATCGCATCAAGGCTATTCTGCGCAAGAATAAGTTGTCGTCGGTGTGTGAAGAAGCAAATTGCCCTAATCTGGGTGAGTGTTTTAGCGGCGGTACAGCGACCTTTATGATCATGGGTGATATCTGTACCCGTCGCTGCCCCTTTTGCGATGTGGGCCACGGTAAACCTAATCCGCTCGACATCAACGAGCCGCGTCAGCTGGCTGAAGCGATTGCCGAGATGCGTTTGAAGTATGTGGTCATTACGTCAGTGGACCGCGATGATCTGCGCGATGGTGGTGCGCAACATTTTGCAGATTGTATTCGTGAAGCCCGTGCGTTCAGTCCGAATTTGCAAGTGGAAGTGTTGGTGCCGGACTTCCGGGGGCGCATGGAGATTGCGTTGGATATCCTTGAAAAAGAAGCGCCGGATGTTTTTAACCACAATATGGAAACCGTGCCGCGTTTGTATCGCCAGGCCCGCCCCGGTGCTAACTATGAGTGGTCGCTGCAACTGCTGAAAGAATATAAAGCGCGTCGCCCGGATGTGTTGACCAAATCCGGCTTGATGGTCGGCCTGGGTGAAACGAAAGGAGAAATTATCGAAGTCATGCAGCACATGCGCGATCACGATATCGACATGCTCACCATTGGCCAATACCTGCAACCTTCACGCGACCATTTACCGGTAGCACGTTACGTGCATCCAGATGAGTTTGAAGAATACACCCGACTCGCGAACGAGATGGGTTTCAAGCACGCCGCCTGTGGTCCGCTGGTGCGTTCCAGTTATCACGCCGACAAGCAAGCTCACGGTGAAGACATCAAATGGTTTGAAGCCGCCAAAGCGTAATTTGCGAGAAGTAGGTCGGATTAGGCGCACAGCGTCGTAATCCGACTCTCGTCGAGCAATGAAGCAATCCACAATTGGCAACTTTAATAAATAACACCAGCACCGCCCGCGAACCTCACCATCACTTTCCTGTCTGTACATCATTCCCTTCACTTCTTAACCTGCACCTATGCCAATATCTTTAGCTGAAATTACTGTCCAGCCCCTCGCTCATACGCCGGCATTTTTTGCGCAGGTAGCCGCATGGCATCATCAGGAATGCGAGCGACAAGGACTAAAAAGTTCATTGGCGTTACGCCAGCAACGTTTGCAATTGCACATTCAGGGAGAAACCATTCCGCAAACATTGGTTGCCGTTTTACATGGGGAAATTATCGGTTGTGTCAGTTTGGTGAATTACCACAGCAGCGCCCAACAAAAAACGAACGGGAAGAATCTTTCGCCGGTATGGCTGAGTAATTTGTTTGTGCAGGAACAGCATCGCAAACAGGGCGTTGGTAATGTATTAATTGATCACGCGGTTAATTATATGCGAGCAATGGCGATGCAGGAATTGTGGCTGTCGGCAGCCGAGTATACGGAGTTCTATCAAAAGCGCGGCTGGCAAATTTCCCGTCGGACGCGGTTGGGGGGTAGGGTGGTGAATATTATGCGGTTAGAGCTTCATTAGTGTTGGAGGCTGACCATCGTCTTAGGTGATATTTGGACCTGTGGTGCGGCATGGAAATGTGTATTATTATGCGCCTACTCCTTAACTGACAACGCTTTCCCCCTTATTTCCTTCCTGATCGAGTTTTGGGTTTAATAGATTATTGTTAGAGCTGATGATGGCTTGATACCAATGACTCAGCACATACTGGCACTACAATAATTTGCCTGGGATAGGCTGGCTGTCAATAATATAAAGTTCACATCATATGAAGAAATCTCCTGCCGTTTCATGGTTCCGCTGGGTAATTTTATTACTGGTCTGTGTTGGTGCTCATGGTGAAACCGTTAATGTTGTTCCCTCTCCCGCATGGGTGGTGGAAATCCCTGTAAAGACGCCACTGAAAATTCCTGAGGATGATATCAGAGGTGGTATTCATTATTTGTTGATTGACCGTCAGCTAAAGGTGAATGATGCTGATGGCCAAGTCGTTTTCCACCATTATGCGAATTACATTGTCAATCAGTTGGGGCTTGAAAGTAGTTCACAGCTTGATGTTTCCTTTGATCCGGCTTATCAATCATTGTCATTCCACAGAATTGGTATATGGCGTGATGGGAAGTTTCTCGATAAATCCAAAACGGCGAAATACTCACTGCTACAACGTGAGGAAGATTTGGAAAAATTAATTTATGACGGACGACTCAGTGCCAATGTGATTCTGGATGATGTTCGAGTTGGCGATATTATTGATTACAGTTACTCCATCACTGGTGTAAATCCGGTTTATAAAGGTATCTTCTCCTATAGTTTTTACACACAGTGGTCGGTGCCGTTCGATTACCAACATGTCCGCGTTCTGTGGGAGAAATCAACCCCTCTAATTATCAAACAACTCAATCGTGCATCGGAGCAACAATCCAATATCTATGGTGATGGTGTTGAATACATTTTTGAGAATCGTGATCGCAGTGCTCTGCTGGTAAATTCCCAGACGCCGGATTGGTACGATCCTTATGGGCAGGTCTTTTTAACTGATACTCCGGAATGGAAAGATATTGTTAGCTGGGCGTTACCTCTTTATCTTCCCGCTTCTGACCCGGCCAAGGAAATTTCTGAGATTGCAGAGCGTATTCGCTCAGAGCATAAAACGGTGGATGCGCAAATTCATGCTGCACTTGTTTTCGTGCAAGCCGAAATTCGTTATCTGGGGCTTGAGATGGGTGAGAATTCCCACAAGCCTTCTGCGGCAAATGAAACGCTTGCTCGCCGTTATGGTGATTGTAAAGACAAAACAGTACTGCTTATCAGCTTGTTAAAATCGCTGGGAGTTTCTGCGACACCTGCTTTAGTGAATACATCAGCTTACCGGGAAATAGCAAATTATCCTCCAGCAGGAACGGTCTTTGATCATGTGATTGTTCACTTGGAATATCAGGGGAAAAACTGGTGGATTGATCCCACCAGGCAGCATCAGAAAGGAAATCTGACGAATATCTTTCAGCCGGATTACGGGTATGCCTTGCTCATAAAAGAAGGAGTGAATGAGCTTGTACCTATGACGGCTGCCAGGAAGTCCAAGCAAGTTGTTGTTGACGCGTTTGATCTTGATCAGGGTATGTCCGAGCGCGCGGGTTATGTGGTAACCAGTAAGTATTATGGTGAGCAGGGCGATCACCAGCGCTACTCGCTGGCTGACTCAAGCAATACTGAAGTCGCTGAGCAGTATCTTAATTTCTATAAAAAGTACTATGACGGCATCGCTATTAAAGAACCTCTTAAGGTGGTTGACTCAGATGATGCGGATTTTCTTTCTGTTACAGAAACGTATGAAATAAGCAATATCTGGGAAAAGGATAAAGATGGGGATTTTGTAGCCAGTTTTTATGCCAATAGTGTTGACAGTAGCTTAAAGAAAGTAGACGAGACTCGTCGTAACTCCCCCTTTGAGCTTGCATATCCCCATCATGTTGTTCAGGAAATAGAAATTAAGCTACGTGATAAAAACTGGACTTTTGAAGAGGATAGTTTTGTTGAGAAAAATGATTTCTTCTACTTTCGCAGCTCAGTAAAGTTTGATGACTCGGACAACCTGCTACGACTGGTTTATGAATATAGGTCGTTGAGTAACCATGTCCCCGCAGAGAAAATAGATACTTATATAAAAGCTCAAAAACGGGCAGCAGATAATACCAGTTACGAAATATATGAATTCTCTGAGGAGCCTGTAGTTGATTCTGATATTTATTTTTATCTGATTGCTGTGCTATACGCGCTCCTCGTGATTTTCGTCTTAATTAATTGGTATAGAGACAGTGACCGAAAGCTCTTTTACGATGTGGCGGTCTTTTATCCGATTTCTGTGGTTAAAGTCATTACGTTATTGTTTTTTACCCTTGGAACATATAGTTGCTATTGGTTTTACCGTAATTGGTCATATATCAAGCGAAAGGATCAGCGTAATATTTCTCCATTTTGGCGTGCTGTTTTTGAATCATTTTGGTTTTATCCTATTGCCTATAGAATTGCCAATAGTGACGAACCGAAGCAGCAAAATATGCCTCGTTCCGCATGGATTTTAGGCGTATTTGCGGTTCTGTACTTTATCAGTGCTTTACTCATGGATAAATTTATACTCATCGGCTTGGCGCTAGGTAGCGCACTGCTTGTTATTTTGGTTCGTCAGGTCAACGCTTATCAGCAATCTTCTGCGGAAATTTATTCTCACCATTCACGCTGGAAGTTGCGACACTTTTTACTGCTGATAGCTTTTTCTCCGCTTTTTCTCTTGGCATTTGGTCAGGAGCTGCGTCTTTTGCCTGCCGACAAAGTGGTTGCGGGCGATTATCTGCTGCAACGCGACCTCAAATTCATGCAGCGTAATAATATTATTGCCGCAAATGATAAGCTTATTTATTTTTACAGCGATGACAGTTTTAGTATTCGCAGCGACGGTAACGGTTTGACGGAGCAAGGGGTGTTTTCATACTGGGAAGGTGATGATGGTGAGTTATATCGAGAAACAGCCAAGTTCTTTGAAATGCAAAAAATAGAATTCTCAAAAGGGAGTTATGGTGTCAACTCTATACTTACCGTATATCGCGAGGATGGCAGTGATTTTCTACTTTATCTGACGACTGAAGAAAGTGGTGATGAGGAATTTGAAAAAGAGCTGAGAAAGCGCTGGGGTGATGCACGACTACTTCATGAAAAAGAATTGGCATTCTCCGAAGATGCTACCGTGATGAAGTTGGAGCTTAAAGCAATAAAGCACGGTATTGAACAGATAATCCATAAAGCATTGATTAAAAATGATCAAGCATCTCAGAGATTGTTGGCGGAGCTTTACAGTCGTGGGCTTATGGTTCAGCAAAACATTCATCGTGCTATTTATTTTTATGAGCTGGCGTATCGTCAAGGGAATATGTCGTCTGGCGCTGATTTGGCATGGCATCTGGCGATAATGAGCCACGGCTCAGGCGCATTGGAACGTGCGGAGGAGATAGCAACAGAGCTGTTGGAAAAAGATGGGGGTGCCAGAGCCCGAGAAGTTCTTGCCGCAGTATATGCAGCGAATGGAGAATTTGCGCGTGCAATAGTTGAGCAGCAGCGAGCGGTCGCGCTAGTTGATGATAAAAATAAAGCAATCGCTAAAAGAAGATTGTCAGTTTATCAAGCGTCACAACCATGGACGGAGGTTTGGTCTGTCGATACTGTAGCTGGTTCAGAGATGTTGCCTTTGGTACGACAAGCCCCTCATTATCCATTGGCGGCGTTGCAAAAGAAGGTTGAAGGAAACATTGTCTTTCAATTTGATGTCATGGCCGATGGCTCTGTCGCTAACATTGCCGTTGAGTCGGAAGAGCCTGAAGGTTATTTTGAAGCAGCGGGTAGAGAAGCATTACAGAAATTTATTTATATTCCTCAGATGTCTAACGGCGTTGCTATTGACACAAAGGACGTCAAGAATAAATTCACTTTCACGCTTACCGATTAGAAATCAACTCTACGCTAATGCCATTACTGCATAACCGAAATGCAGTAATGGTGTCAGCTAGGCTGTCGACGATTAAACTCCAACAAAGCCTCCGGCCTATCCGTAAATACCCCATCCACCCCCAAATCCAGCATCCACTGCCAATCCTCTTCATGATTAACGGTATAAACCCAATTTTTTAAACCGCGACGGCGAGCGTCGTTGATCATGTCCTGATTTAAAAATCCCAAATGGGTATTGAAAGAATAGGCTTTTAATTCATCGCAACATTGCGCGTAGCTGTAGGGAATGCCTTCTACCAGCACGCCGCGTTTTATGTGCGGTGCGCTTTGCAGCATCTGGAACAACTGATGGTGATCAAAGCTGGATACGAGGTAGTGTTCCAATGACAGTTGATGATCTTGTGTAAACTCGGTTAATTGTTCAACCAATACGGGCACGCAGTTCGGGCCTTTGATTTCAATATTGAGCAGCGCGCGGTCACCGACAAGCTCCAGTACCTGGCGAAGTGTAGGCACAGGTTCGCCGTTCTCAAGAGTGAGTTGGCGAACTTCTGCCAGGGATTTTTCAATCAGCAACCCCTTGCCTTTTAATTGTCGTCCGAGCCGGCGGTCGTGGGTGACGATCAGTTCGCCGCCGATTTGCCAGATGTCGATTTCAATCGCATCCACGCCCAGTGCGAGACTGCGACGGATGGCTTCCAGGCTGTTCTCGGGGCTGGTGTGGTGGTGGTGAATCGGGCCGCCGCGATGAGCAATACAAAAAAGTGACGCCATTCCAGCTTCCTTCAGGTTAACTAACGTTATACTGCGCAACCATCAACTGGTTGTTGCAAAATTGGTCCTATGTTAGCAGTAAACCCTCCGAGAGTGATCCCGTAAGATGAGTGGCAATTCGATGACTAAATTACTTCTGGTAGTTGGCTGTTTCTTCGCGTTTTATCTGGCTTCGTTGATCCTGGATAAGGTTATCCGCGAGCGGAGCATCAAGAAGATGCTCGGCGATTTACGTGTGCGCTACGTCACGCGGTTGATGAATATCGGTTTGGTATTTTGTTGCATCGTCGTGGTGTGTTTGATTCTCGGTTTGGGTTACAGCGAAGTGTCGGTTTTTCTTTCGTCGATCTTCGCTGTAGTGGGTGTGGCTTTGTTTGCCCAGTGGTCGATTCTGAGCAACATTACCGCCAGCATGATTATCTTTTTTGGTTTTCCTTACCGCGTGGGTGACCGTATCAAGATTCTCGACAAAGACGATGATATGAGTGGCATCATCGAAGAGATCAGCATGTTTCATGTCATTCTCCGCCGTGAAGACGGCAATATCGTGACCTATCCCAACACGCTGATTCTGCAAAAGGCGGTATTAAAAGTAGAGCATCCTCTACCGCCAGCGGTGATTGAAGAACATTGATTGCGTCCCGCTTAGGGGCGCAGTACTTTTACGATCGCCTGGCTGACGTAATCCATTTTTTCCACGGTCAAACCCGCGACGCTGATGCGGCTGGTATCCGTCATATAGATACTGAATTCGTTTTTCAGTCGATGTACCTGTTCGACGCTCAATCCCAGAAATGAAAACATGCCGCGTTCGTGGGCAATAAAACTGAAATCCCGCTCATCCTGTAACTGATTCAATGCCGTCACCAACGCCGCGCGCAGATTTTGAATACGTTGGCGCATCTGCCCCAGCTCTTCCTGCCATTGGCGAGTCAGTTCACTGTTGTGCAGGATGATATCCACGATGGCGCTACCGTGAGCCGGTGGCATGGAATACAGGCCGCGCGTCACACTGAGCAATTGGCTCATGCCCGCATTGGCCTGGGTTTCATTCGCGAATACCAAACTCAAGGTTCCCGCGCGTTCACGGTAGAGGCCAAAGTTTTTTGAAAATGATGCAGCAATGATCAGCTCGGGTACCGACTCGGCCAACAGTCGAATGCCATAGGCATCCTCATCCAATCCTTCACCAAATCCTTGATAAGCCATATCCACAAACGGCACGAAACCGCGCGCCTGAGCGAGACGCGCCACCTCCTGCCACTGCTCGCGCGACAAATCCGCACCGCTGGGGTTGTGGCAACAAGCATGCAGCAGCACCAGATCGCCCTTGGGAACTTCATTGAGCACAGCGACCATGGCATCGAAGTCGATGCTGTGAGTGTCGTAGTTGTAATAGGGATATTCACGCAGCTTCAACCCTGCGCTGCCGAGCAGCGGAATATGGTTGGCCCAGGTCGGCGTGCTCACCCAAATAGTGGCGCCCGGTTTAGCGCGCTGAATAAATTCCGCCGCCACCCGCAACGCGCCGCAGCCACCCGGCGTTTGAATCGTGCGCACCCGATTATCCGACACCACTGTGTGGCCGGTCCCGTAAATCAATCCAGCCACGGCGTTATTAGCGCCGGGATAGCCAGCCGGGTTGGTGTAGGCCTTGGTATTTTCCAGATTCAGGCGCAACCGCTCCGCCGCCGCCACAGCCGCCATAATTGGCGTCACACCCGCATCATTCTTATACACCCCCACACCCAGATCGACTTTATTCGGATTGGTGTCTTGCTGAAACGCGGCACTGAGACCGAGGATAGGATCGGCGGGGAGCAGGGGCAGGGATTCAAACATGATGACTCCGAAACGTTATGGGCGTATGAAAAAGTGGGCTGATTATACGCTCAGGTTTTCGGTTTAGCAGGTGCTCAAGGTCGCTGTAGCGAAAAAGCTAATTCAGTTTGGGAGGTCATTCAGGAGGAGACATATTAACCAGGGAATGGGTCATGCATGATTGCACGATACAAGTTTGGCGTTAGGGGATTCGTTTCGAAACCCTCAAGTCAGGGATGACTTGAGGGAGCTACAAGGATGTATTCATGCGTTTTCGAAACGAATCCCCTAATGACAAACGAACTACGGAGTACTGTGCTGTTCAGCTCCGCTTGAGCGAAGAATCAATTACACACCTGGAACTCCACAATCCCACTACCCGAACCAAAACGTTGCATCGTGTATTTCTCCAGGTCAATCAAATAACCATCCCCAGCAAGGTTGGCCGTACAACAACCATTACAGTCAGAATCCGAACAACCATCGTAAACCTTCGCGGTAATACTGCGGCTACCCTGGCGCAGGTTAATCGTCTTCATACCCATCCAATTCCAATCCTTCAAGTGCACCGCCGCAATATTATTCGCCATCACCCAGGATTCCGGTTGCACACCATTCAGGCCGTAGAACTGCCCGGCCCAGGTGCAGCCGTTGTAAAGCACGCACTCATCACTGCCGGGATCGGGATAAGACTCGTAATGGGTGAGGTTTGCCCGGTACCAGGTGCTGCCGCAGTCGGGATTATTGGTGCCGCCTGCCGGAACAATCTCAATCCAGTTGAAGTTCCAGCCGGCAGTTTGCGCAAACACGCCGAGGTTATAGGTACCGGCATTGATGTTTACTGTCTTGGTCACTGTCGTCCAGTTTTGCCAGCCGCCGGTGGCGCCGATCTGGAAGGTTCCCAGTTGTATGGCGCCCGCGTTCAAATCCACCGATGCGGTCGCACCGGATGGGCTGGCCACGCGCATCTTGATGACGTAGCTACCGTTTGTGGGAATCGTGAGGTTGGTAAAAGCCAGCCACTCGCCGGTTTCAATCCAGCCGACGTTGTAACCACCGTTCGTGTCCTGCGCATTTTCAATATCGACATCATCGCTGCGATAAGCGCCACCGGTATTGCCCGGCGTTGTGTCGTAGAAATAGTTATAACTTTCTGCCTGGAAAACCACGGCCTGGGCACTTAGTGACAGCGCGCCCAACAAACCACAGGCGCTGCGCGTGAATTTTTTAATCACAGTCGATGGAGAAAAATCAGGATGCATCGTATGACCCTCAATGTTGTGCGGACGTTATGCAGCCGGTTGAACAAAGCTCCGGCAGCAGGTAAAAGCGGCAGGTAATTTTCGATATCAGTGAATGGATAGCCCGCGTCTATCTTGACGCTGCGGTTAAGTGTGCCTGAGTGAACTGGCCCGCCCAGACACTTTTCTACGGAGGTCAGATACTTTTCTATCAGAGGTGAAACAGTGGGACGCCCTTCATAAAGAGCCGACTCAGACGACGGGAGAGCGATCAGGTATACTCTGCGGCTCGTTTTATTCCTATGCAGGAGCTTTGTCTGACTATGTCGCAGTTCTGGAGTGAGGTGGTGCGCCAACTGGAGCCTTATGTTCCCGGCGAGCAACCGCAGATTGATGGCCTGATCAAACTCAACACCAACGAAAGTCCCTATCCGCCATCGCCCCGGGTGCAGCATGTGTTGAATGACACGGCCATCGCACGCTTGCGTTTATACCCTGACCCCAACTCCCGCCAACTGAAACAAACCCTGGCCGATTATTACGGCGTTCAAGCGGACCAGGTGTTTGTCGGCAATGGCTCGGACGAAGTGTTGGCTCTGTCTTTTATGGCATTTTTCCAGCAGCCCAAACCCCTGCTGTTTCCCGACATCACCTATAGCTTCTATAAAGTGTATTGCCAGTTATTCGGCATCGCGGCCAACAAAATCCCGTTGCGCGACGACTTCACCATCGACTTCGCCGACTACCCGACCGACAACGGCGGCATCATCTTCCCCAATCCGAACGCGCCCACCGCCATCGGAAAACCGCTCGCCGAAATAGAAACGCTATTGCAACGCAACACGCAATCTGTAGTCCTGGTGGATGAAGCCTACATCGACTTCGGCGGCGAAACCGCCGCGTCACTGGTGAGCCGCTACCCCAATCTGCTGGTGGTACAAACCCTCTCCAAATCCCGCGCCCTCGCCGGCATGCGCGTAGGCTTCGCCATCGGCGACAAACAACTAATCGAAGGCCTGGATCGCGTCAAAAACTCCTTCAACTCCTACCCCCTCGATCGCCTCGCCGAAGCCGCCGCCGTAGTCGCGTTTGAAGATGAAGCCTACTTCCGCTCCAGCTGCGATAAAGTGATCGCCACCCGCGAATGGACAACCCGACAATTACAGGAACTTGGCTTCACCGTACTGCCATCCCAGGCCAATTTTGTGTTGGCACAACCTCAGGGCAATGCCGCGGCCCTGGCAGCCAAATTACGCGAACACAAAATCCTGGTGCGCTACTTCAACGCACCGCGTATCGATAAGTTTTTGCGTATTACGATTGGTACGGATGAGGAAATGGAGCGGTTGATTACCGTATTAAAAACGTTGGTATAAGTGAACAGGAACGTATAGAGAGATTTAGAGCATTGCCCAACACGGGTAAAGCTGACGTTAGCACAATGTGAGTTTGGCGTTAGGGCCAGGGTTTCGAAACCCTCAAGTCACGGACGACTTGAGGGAGCTACAGGGACGATTCATTCGCCACATCCTTGTGGCTCACCCTTCGGGCAGCTTCGCTGTGCAAATTGGCTGTCCTGCCAATTTGTTATACGTTTTCGAAACCACTAGCCTAACGCCAAACGGATTTCGAAGTGCTCTCATTTTTTCTCCGAGTCTCAAGACTTCACTTTCTCCTCCAACGTCGCCCCCTGAATCACAAAATAGCGATCCATCCCCGTCCACTGCAACAACTCCCACACCTGGCGATTGCAATGACACAGCGTAATATTCTGCCGCTGTGAACGCTTTTGCTCCCTGAACAGCAACAGCATCGACAGACTTGTCAAACTAAGTGCCGGCGTCCGGGTCAGGTTAAATTCAAACTGATCAATTTCCTTACTGGCCGTTTCGCGCAACAACCGCAACCATTCCCGGCGCAATGCCTGGTCAATAGTGCCGCTGATATTAATCCGCAAACCGTGCCCATTATTGATCGGTATCCACTCCATTCGCGGACCAATATCGCTAAGGGATGACGGGTTATGAACGGTGGTTGTTCCTGCCGGTATTGTGGCAGTAGTCGCAGTGCGACGTTTAGCTGGTGCGGCGGCGGGCGGCGAGCCAGGAGAAGAAACAGGAACACTGTCTTCCCAGCTGCTGGTATCCGTGGCGGTACTTAACACCTCATCAATAATCTGCCCATGGCGTTTACTATCGCCCGGGTTCTCATCATCTCTAAAGATCAGTTCTTCGCCGATAAAAGGAACCGGTGGTCGCATGGCTGCCTCCGGAGCGAGCCTAAAAAGCGGGTTTTTGTTGTTCCGTTATGGTTATTGGACACCCGAAACGAACTGCTTCGGTTCGAGTTGAACAATATATATACGATGCCTGCCAAGTATAACCAGACTTCTGTGATGTGGCGCATAAATCCTTTGCTGCGATGAAAAAATCAGGTAAGGTTGGCGGCACAACTAGTACTGATCAATCAATAACTTACCGGCATTACCTGAATTTTTTATCACCATTGCCCTTGGCCCGTCGGTTTGTGATGCGAAAAGAATCTAACTAGTGATCGATATGGGTTCACCGGAAGGGGCCGGGTGGTCAACTGAATTGGGCATCGACTTGGGCGAATATGCAGAATAAAAATACAGCCGTTGAACTCATCAAGAAGTTTCAGCAACTATTCACTGACCTGAATCACAAACAGATTGCCGAACGCCTGGTCAAGCTGGTGGTGGTTAAACCCGTCGTCAGTCGGGTGGTGCTGATCGTTGAGCGCGATAACCACCTATACGTTGAAGCCATCGCATGCCAACGCGCACCGGAACCTTTGGTCAGTGGTGTGGCGACCGCGCTCTCGCGTTTAAATTATCTGCCGCAACAAAAAATTCGCGAAACGTTTTTGCTCGGCCAGGCCCAGGCGCTGGATGGCGATCACATCAATACCCTCGGTGAAAAAGACACCCAGAAAGGTTGTCGCGCCTGCTATTTGCATCCCATTCTGGAAAAAGACAAAACCATCGCGGTGTATTACATCGAAACCGAACGCGACCTGCCGCAACTGCAGCAAGCGGTGGTGGAACTGGATACCGTATGGACGTTCAGTTCGTTACTCATTCGCCAGGTTATCGAGATGTGGCGGCACGAAGAGCAAGCCGAACGTTTTCGTTTGGCCGAGCAGGCGCTCTGGGCCAGCGAAACCTATCTCAACGCGATACTGCGTTATTCGCCTGCACTCATTTCGGTAAAAGACCTGGACGGCAATGTGGTACTCGCCAGCGAGCATTTCAAACTGATGGCGAATATCGATGAGAAAGGTTTTGTGGGGAAAAATGTCTTTGATGTCTATCCGGCGGACATTGCCCAGTCCATGTGGGACATTGATGTAGCCGCACGCAACAAACAACAAACCTTTGAAACAGAGTTGGATTTATTACACAAGGACGGCACCCTGCACACTTATCTGGTGGTGAAGTTTCCGTTGCGTAATAAAGAGTCGGAAGTCTTCGGTGTATGTACTATCGGGACAGATATTTCCGAGCGCAAGTTGGCTGAAAATGCATTGCGTGAACAGCAATCGCGCCTCAACTACATGGCCTTCCACGACTCGCTGACGTCCTTGCCCAACCGTTCGTTATTTTACGATCGCATCTTCCACGGCCTTGCCCGTGCGCGACGCAGTAACAGCAAAGTGGCGTTGATGCTGCTGGACATTGATCGCTTCAAGATTATCAACGACAGCCTCGGGCACGACTCCGGCGATTTATTATTAAAGGCGATTGCCATGCGCCTTAACGAAGGCGTGCGCGATATGGATACCGTCGCGCGACTCGGTGGTGATGAGTTCGTGGTAGTGCTGGAAGGCGTGCATGACATTGACGATGTTATCTTCGTCGCTAATAAATTATTGGTCACCCTCGCGCGCCCGCTGGAAATCAGTGGCCATGAAATTACCACCACGGTCAGCATCGGTGTGAGTATCTTTCCTGATGACGGATCGGATGCGGATGAGCTGCTCAAGAATGCGGACATCGCTATGTATAAAGCCAAAGAGGCGGGTAAAAATAATTGTCAGTTTTATGCGAAAGGGATGAATGCAACAGCAGTCAATTATCTGCTGCTGGAGAATGATTTGCGACGTGCCGTAGAGCAGGAGCAATTGACGTTGCATTACCAACCCCAGATTGATTTGCAATCCGGCGAATTGATGGGGGTTGAAGCCTTGGTGCGTTGGCAACACCCGGAACGTGGCCTGGTTTCGCCCGCGCATTTTATTCCGCTGGCCGAAGAAACCGGCCTGATTGTGCCTATCGGTGAGTGGGTGTTGCGCGAAGCCTGTCGCCAACAAAAGGCCTGGCTCAACAGCGGTAAACACGTGGGCAAGATGGCGGTGAATCTGTCGCCGCGTCAATTCCGCCAGAAAAATTTTCCCGGCAAGGTGGAAGCGATTCTGCGTGATACTCAACTTGATGCCGAATACCTGGAACTGGAAATCACCGAAAGCTGCGCGATGGAGCATGCTGGCGAAACCATCAATCACCTCAAACAATTAAATGAGATGGGTTTGTTTCTCGCCATCGACGACTTCGGCACCGGCTATTCATCCTTGGCTTACTTGCAGCGGTTTCCGATTCAAAAACTCAAGATTGACAGCAGTTTCGTGCACGACATCCACGACGATCACAACGACGCTGCCATTGCAAAAACCATCATTGGCCTGGCGCACGGCATGCAATTGAAAGTGGTGGCGGAAGGTGTAGAGACGGAATACCAGGCCGAGTGGCTGCGCCAGCAGGGTTGTGACCAGGCACAAGGATTTCTCTATGCCAAACCCTTATCACCCAAACAATTCGAAAGTCACTTCCACGGCGGCAAGTTTGCGTTTGACGGCAACGTCGTGAAGCTGGATGCCTTAAAGGTAGGTGCCTGACCATCTCGTAGGTCGGATTAGCGCAGCGTAATCCGACGTGATTTTTTTATATTGTCGGATTACGCTGCGCTAATCCGACCTTGTATCTCTCTGAAGAAGTTGATTAGCTACCAACTTCAACACCCGAGCCGGGTGAATGCGTATTCGACCTGAGGGAAACACCCTGTGCTGTAGATAGCATCCCCGGCTTGTTCTTCGATGAAAAATTGAATGGTATCCGAGCGCCTGATGTATCAGTGACGCTGCATAGACAAGGGTAATTTCAGAGATGACGAGTATCGTTGGTATTGATGTCAGTAAAGCTAAGATGGATGTGTTGTGGCTCAAAGACCGTGAGAGCGGCAAGGTTAAATCGAAAGTCTTCCCCAATGATCGGGCTGGCCATATGGCCCTGGTCGCCTGGCTTGATAAACATATTGCCCAACCACGGGAAGATATCCAGGTGGTGATGGAAGCCACCGGGGTTTATCACGAAGCGCTGGCCTATTGGCTATTTGAGCAAGGGTTGAAGGTGAGTGTGGTGAATCCGGCCTATGTGCGCGACTTTGCCCGGAGCCTGGGCAGTGTTCACAAGACGGACAAGAAAGACAGTGTCGTTCTGGCGTTATACGGTGTGCGAGCTTGTCCGGGTTTATGGCAGCCGGAACCGCAAAGTATTCGGGAATTAAAGGCCCTGCTGGCCCGGTTAGAGGCGCTGGAGACGGATTTGCAGCGGGAATTAAATCGTCAGGAAAAGGCGCAGATCAGCCAGGCCTCAACGATTGTTCTGGAATCATTGGGCAAGATGATTGTGGAATTACAACGGGAGCGGGATCGGGTGGATCAGGAGATAGACGACCACATTGACCGTCACCCGGATTTGAAAAATGACGTGGCGTTACTAAAAAGTATTCCCGGTGTAGGCCGGGTGGTATCGCGTCTGATGCTGTCGGTCATCCGCAGCCGGGACTTCAAGGCGGCGAGTGAATGCGCGGCGTTTGTCGGGGTTATTCCCGCTCTGCGTGAATCGGGCATCTTGCGTGGGCGCAGCTTTCTGAGCAAGAAAGGCTCGCCGAAGGTGCGGGCGAAATTGTATATGGCGGCCATTGTAGCGGGTCAATATAACCCCACGATCAAAGCGCAACAGGACCGCCTGATCCGCAACGGCAAAACAAGGATGCAGGCGCTGGGGGCGGCGATGCGTAAGTTGGTGCACCTGTGTTTCGGTGTGCTCAAGCATCAAACAGCATACTCACCACAAGCGGCCTGATGGGTTGCTTGTGGTGGTATCGGAGAGATGGTATCTACGGGGGTATCAGGGGCGCCCGTTAGCCTTGGCCGCGTGTGCGGTTGGCGTGGGGGCGGGCGTTTTCTTCGGTGAAGGCAATGATGGCGTCAGCAATATCTTTCTTGGTGGCGGCTTCAATACCTTCCAGCCCCGGCGAGGAATTCACCTCCATCACTAACGGTCCCCGGCTGGAGCGCAGCAAATCCACACCGGCGACATGTAAACCCATGGTAGTAGCCGCTTTGATCGCCGTGCGCCGTTCGGTGGGGGTGAGTTTGGTAATCCGCGCGGTGCCGCCACGGTGAAGGTTGGAGCGGAACTCACCCTCCTGCGCCGTGCGTTGCATGGCTGCCACTACTTTATTGCCGATCACAAAACAACGCACATCACTGCCGCCGGCTTCCTTGATAAATTCCTGCACCAGGAATTCAGCGCGCAATTCGCGGAAGGCTTCGATCACACTCTCTGCCGCCTTGGGAGTTTCGGCCAACACGATGCCGCGACCCTGGGTACCTTCACAGAGTTTGAGCACCAGCGGCGTGCCGCCCACCAGCTTGATCAGTTCCTTGGTGTCGTGAACGTTGTAAGCGAAGCTGGTCTTGGGCAATCCCAAACCTTTGCGCGAGAGCAATTGCAGTGCGCGCAGTTTGTCACGTGAGCGACCCAGTGCCACGGATTCTGTCAGGCAATAAACCCCCATCATCTCGAACTGGCGAATTACCGCCAGGCCGTAGTGGGTAACGGAGGCGCCGATGCGCGGAATAACCGCATCAAAATCTTCCAGCTTGTTGCCCATATACCAGATCGCCGGGCTGGACGAGGTGATGTCCATGTAACACTTCAGGATGTCGATGACATGCATCTCATGGCCGCGCTTCACCCCGGCTTCCACCAGGCGGCGGGTAGAGTACAAACGACGATTGCGAGACAGTATGGCAATTTTCATAAAATGACCGAGGTAAATAAATTAGGGAGTTGTAAAAGGAAAGTTACGCTGGGCGTAAGCACTGAGGCCGTGATTTACACGGGTGGTTCACTCTTGCTGCCGCCCAGGACAAAAGATTTGGCGCTATCCACGACGTAGCCCTGCCGCAAGGCGCTACGCCCCAGCAACATGCGAAAGCGCATGTTTTCCCGATCCGTCAGGGTAATCTCGATAGTGAACTGTCGCTCCTTGAGCGTAATGGTTGTTTCAATGACAAACCGCCACTCCCGATGCCCACCGGAATCGGTAACCTGCCGCCGATCCTTGATCGGTGCCTCGCACTCAATACTGCTGGCGCCGCACCCCTGCAAGGGATGCAAACCGAACTTGACCCAGGCTTCGCCGTCGCGATCAAAAGGCGTCACGTAGTAGGTATGCAGGGCGCTGGTTTTGGCCCCGGTATCCACTTTGGCCTTGATTCGTGTGGCGGCAAAGTCGGTCAACGTAACCCACTCTCGCCAGCCGATCAGCTGTTGTTCAGTTGTGGCCACGGTTTATCCTCATTGGTAGTGCAGTGTCAGCGTCGCCGTGCTGGATGCGGTTTTTACTTGGCCGGAGACGGCCGGTAAAATGAAAAATATTATTCGTCTCGACAAATTTTTTTTGCTTTGTTTGGCGTCATAGCTATGATAAATAGCGCGGGACAAACTGCCGGAACCGAAAAAAGGTGTGACGGCGGGTGTCAATCGGCAGCCCATCCTCGTGGCTGACATAGTCCCGGTTGCAGCTGTTGTTTAGCTGTCATTTTTTGTAGTTGCGTTAACTTCCCTATATCTGTCGATTCTGGAGTAGTTTTATGTCTGTCGATGAACATAGCCCTGCTGATGCTGATTTATTGAATGATGTGGTTGATATCGACGATGACGAGCAGCCCAAGCTCACCGGCAAAGAGGCGAGCCAGCATATGCTCGAAATGCGTCGCAAGATTGAAGACAGATTGGAGCGTCGCCGTCTTAAAGACCAACTCGGTTTTGATGACTTGTCCGAACTGGATTTTTAATTAACCCCGCCTTCCTTATTTCGGTTAACTGGTTTGCCCGAGCCCGCTGCCAGCCAGTTAGCCTCCATACCTTCCCATCAACATTCTGTTGCAGTTCCCTATTTGAATAACGCCAGCACGGGCGCGAGAGCAGCCTCGAATTCTCTTCCTGCTTTATAGACCAGATACACCGGCTGTACAAAACGCGGTGCATCACTCACTGGATAAAAACCATGGTTAGCGGCGGGTAAATAGGCGGATGCCGGCACCTGCTGCATAAATTTAACGGCGAGGGCGGCTTCTGTGGTACGTAAGCGCGGTTCAACACCGGCTACACGCTTGTGATGAAAGGCAGTAAAGGCCGCACTCCACTCAATTAGCAGGTAGGGTGTGGTGGACAAGGGTGATTCGGCGGAACTGCACAGGGTTAACTCCTGTTCAGCAATTTTGATGGCGTGGAGTTCAGGGTGTTGCGGCAAGTCCAGTACCAGTGCCAGATCCAGCCGTTGAGCGAGGATCTGGGTGATGAGTTCCAGATGTGACAAGGACTCAATGGATAACCCCCGGCCAGCCGACAGCGTTAGCAACTCCTGAATCAGATCCGATAATTCACACTGCCAGACAGACGCCGTGGTACCTAGCGTCAGGTGGTTCTCCGGTTCCAGCTTGATGGACAGGTCTTCCAGCGTCTCCGACCAGGCATGCAGTAACTTTTGAGCATGGGGCAGTAGGCGCTCCCCCTCTGCGGTCATCTGGATATTGCCGCGAATGCGGTGCAACAGCGTGACTCCCAGCATTTGCTCAAGCTGGCGAATCCGTGCGCTGACTGCTGCCGGCGTCAGAAACAGGTTGTCCGCGGCACGGCCGAAATGCCGAACCTGGGTGACTTCTATAAAGGTTTTAAGCAGTTCGATATCCATAGGCGGCACGTCAGGGCAGTGGCAGAGCCAGCGGAATGTATGAAATAAAAAAATCCCCCTTGCCTGGGACAAGGGGGATTCGTTTTTCAACTGGGTATTACAGCTGATATTGGCTGCGGTTCACCGGCGAATTGTCCTGCAACCATTTATCGACTTCCTGCACATCGGCCGGCGTCAACATCCCGGCCGCTTCACGCAACTGGATGGTATTGATGATGTAGTCATACAGTGCGGTCGCATAATCGCGGCGTGCCTGGTACAGCTGACGCTGGGATTGCAACACTTCCACCAGGTTACGCGTTCCCACCTCATAACCGGATTGGGTTGCTTCCAACGCGCTTTGGCTGGATACGATGGCTTGCTTGCGTGCCTGTACTCGCGCTACACCGGTCTCCACCGACAGATGCAGGGCGCGGGTGGATTGGATGATGCTGCGCTGGGTGCTGTTAAAGATTTCTTGTGACTGGGTCGCTTGGGCAAAAGTCTGGCGACGTGCCGCCGACACTCTGCCACCGCTGAATATAGGCACATTCAAGGTAACGCCGACCGACGTACCCTCTGTGTTGTAATCCTGTGGCACGCCGTATCTTTCGCCATCATCATCATAATCGCTGTAACCCAAAGAGGCGGTTACGGTAGGAAGGTGGTCGGAACGGGCACTTTTGGCAACTTGCCGCGCCGCCTCTGCGCCCAGTCGAGCTGCTTTGAGTGAATAATTATTCTTCAAAGAAAATTCAACCCACTCATGGCGGTCTGCGGGCACTGGCTCAACAACCGGAAATTGTGGCGCCAGCGGCGCTATCTGTTCGTGACTTTGGCCGGTTAATACTTCCAGCGCTTCGAAGCTGATGTTCAGGTTGCCGCGTGCTTCCAGGGTAGCAGCGGTGGCGCTGTCGAAAGCGGCCTGGGCTTCATGAACTTCGGTGATGGCGGTCAGGCCTACTTCAAACCGTTGTTGGGTTTGCTCCAACTGGTGGGATAACGCATTTTCTTCAGCAATGGTCGCTTCAAGCGTATCCACGGCACGCAGCACATTAAAGTAAGCTTCGGCCACACGAACGATCAGGCTTTGCTGGTCAGCACCGAATTGTGCTTCCGCCTGCTCGCTCAACCTTACACCCTGTTTGTAGGTGTACCAGGAAGCCATGTTGAACAGCGGTTGTTGCAGGGAAATTTCCCAACCGGTGCGGGTTGAGTTGATATTTCCTACCCCGCCAGTATCAGTCGGATCGGTAGGGTCCGGAATGACCGGGGTAGTGGCGTTGTTGGTAATGTCGCTATCGCTTTCTGAGTAAGTGGCGCTGGCGTTAATTTGGGGTAATAATCCAGCGCGATTCAAATTGCGCAATTCCTGAGCTGCCTCGTATGCAGCTGTGTCTGCTTTTAGTTGTGCATCGTTCTTGAGTGCAAGCTCATAGATGTCCAGCAAACTGTTGGCGCTTGCCGTGAGAGGGCCGAAGGAAATTAATCCAACCAACAGATAAAGTTTTGTTTTCTTCATAGAGGTGTCCAAGGTAAAAATCGTCCAATAAGCAAACGTGTAGCAGCGGTGAGTGTAGCGAGTTGCGCTGGGGTGGTCGAGCGAGCACTTTAACCCAGCAAGTTAAAAAGAGTAAACATGACGAATGTCATTAAGTGTAACCATAATCCCTGCGCAGTTTACGCAAATCGCGGCATCTTGGCTCATCGTGAGCAAGGCTACGAGACGGATATTAAGACTCCATTAACAGCGAATTTGGATTCACCTGTCGGGAAAAATAAAATCAGCAATACGGTGTGGAGATTATCCGTGGTCATGTCGTTGCCCGCTCGTTTTTGTCATTCGACACGGGTGGCGAGTATGGCGCCTGTTAATGTCAGATTCTGTCAGTAGTCCGCACGCGATAAGCGCCCAAACGCCTCGCTTTACATGCCTCCCTGAGTTCTCTAGACTGCCAACCATTCTTGTCGGGGTGCTGATTATAAGGCTGAGAGATACCCGTCGACCTGATCCGGTTAGTACCGGCGTAGGAAACGAGAGCAACGAGATTCAAGTATCCCCGGCGCCTGTGCGCCACCTTGCCCTCCTGCTGTTTCCGCGCCCTTTACCGTTACCTGCGGAAATGCCATGACTTCACCGATAACTGAACCAACAACGCCTATTGCCCTGACTATCGCGGGTAGCGACAGCGGCGGCGGTGCGGGTATTCAGGCCGATCTCAAAACCTTTGCCGCCTTGGGCGTGTTCGGATGCAGCGCCATTACCTCATTGACGGCGCAGAATACCCTGGGCGTACAAGGTGTCTGGCCGGTGCCGCCGGATTTTGTTCGCGCGCAAATTCATTCCGTGCTGACGGACATTCCGGTAGCTGCCATCAAAACCGGCATGCTGGCCACGGCGGACATTATCCACGCCGTTGCGGACAGTCTGGTGGATTACACCTCTATCCCGTTGATCGTTGATCCGGTGATGGTGGCGACCAGCGGTGATCGCTTGTTGGCGGAGGATGCCATCCAGGCGCTGATCACCCGCTTATTGCCGCGTGCAAACCTGATTACTCCCAACCTTTATGAAGCTGCCGCACTGTTAAACGATGGGCTGGCGCATACCCATGCCGACCGGCTGCGTCAGGCAAAGCAGTTGCGTGCACTGGGCGCGAAGGCGGTGCTGATTAAAGGCGGTCATGGCGAAGGTGCCCATGCGGAGGATCTTTTATTGACGGATGACGGTACGCAAACCTTTTCGGCGCCGCGCCTCACAACGCGCAATACCCACGGTACCGGCTGCACGCTGGCGTCTGCCATTGCCGCCGGCATGGCTCGGCACTTAGCCTTGCCTGAGGCTGTTGCCCAGGCCAAAAGCTATCTTCACCAGGCGCTGGCCCGCGCTGATGAATTACACATCGGGCAGGGTGCAGGCCCTGTCCATCACTTTCATTCATTTTATTAATAGCAAAGCCAGATATTTACTGGCCAACGAGGGAATCCCATGAACAGCAACCAGAATCTCGCCGAAAAAATCCTGAGCGAAAGCGCTCAGGTGGATGCCGCGTCTATCCAGCCGTTTACCGGCTCACAAAAAATCTATGTGCAAGGCTCGCGGCCTGATTTGCGGGTGCCGATGCGGGAGATTTCCCTGGCGGATACGCCGACGGCATTCGGCGGTGAAAAAAATCCGCCGGTGCGTGTTTACGATACCTCGGGCCCATACACCGACCCTGAGGTAAAGATTGATTTACGCCACGGCTTGCCGGATGTACGTTCGGTGTGGATTGAAGAGCGCAATGACACAGAATTTCAGTCAGATACCTCATCCACATTTACCAAAGAGCGCTTGAACGATCCCAAACTGGCACACCTGCGTTTTAACCTGACCCGTCAGCCGCGTCGTGCCAAAGCGGGCATGAATGTGTCGCAGATGCACTACGCCAAAAAAGGCATCATTACGCCGGAGATGGAATACATCGCGATCCGTGAAAATATGGCGCTGGCTCAGGCGCGCGAACTCGGTGTATTGAATCAGCAGCATCAAGGCATGAGTTTTGGTGCAAGCATTCCCGATGAGATTACCCCCGAATTTGTACGCGATGAAGTAGCGCGCGGCCGCGCGATTATTCCAGCCAATATCAACCATCCGGAGTTGGAGCCGATGATTATCGGGCGCAATTTTCTGGTGAAGATCAATGGCAATATTGGTAATTCCGCACTCGGTTCTTCCATCGAAGAAGAAGTGGAGAAGCTGACCTGGGGTGCGCGCTGGGGTGCGGACACGGTAATGGATTTATCCACGGGCAAAAATATTCACGAAACCCGCGAATGGATTATTCGCAATTCCCATGTGCCCATCGGTACTGTACCGATTTACCAGGCGCTGGAAAAAGTGGATGGCGTTGCCGAGAACCTGACCTGGGAAATTTTCCGCGATACCCTGATTGAGCAGGCAGAGCAGGGTGTGGATTATTTTACGATTCACGCCGGTGTGCTGTTGCGTTACGTTCCGCTGACGGCAAAACGTGTCACGGGTATTGTGTCGCGCGGTGGTTCGATCATGGCGAAATGGTGTCTTGCGCATCACAAGGAAAATTTCCTGTACACCCACTTCGACCAGATCTGCGAGATCATGAAAGCCTACGACGTCAGCTTTTCTCTGGGTGATGGCTTGCGTCCTGGTTCCATCGCGGATGCGAATGACGAAGCGCAATTCGGTGAGCTGGAAACCTTGGGTGAATTAACCAAGATCGCCTGGAAACACGACGTGCAGGTGATGATCGAAGGGCCGGGTCACGTGCCTATGCACATGATCAAGGAAAATATGGAAAAGCAATTGGAAGTTTGCGACGAAGCACCTTTCTATACCCTTGGACCACTGACCACCGACATCGCGCCGGGTTACGATCACATTACATCGGGCATTGGTGCCGCGATGATTGGCTGGTACGGCTGCGCGATGCTGTGTTACGTCACACCGAAAGAACACCTGGGTTTGCCCAATAAAGACGATGTGAAAGAAGGCATCATCACCTACAAAATTGCGGCTCATGCGGCAGACCTGGCGAAGGGGCACCCCGGTGCGCAACTGCGCGATAACGCCTTGTCCAAAGCGCGTTTTGAATTCCGCTGGGAAGATCAATTTAACCTCGGCCTCGATCCGGATACCGCGCGCTCTTATCACGACGAAACCTTACCCAAAGAATCGGCCAAGGTTGCGCACTTCTGCTCCATGTGCGGCCCAAAATTTTGCTCCATGAAGATCACCCAGGAAGTGCGCGACTATGCGGCACAACATGGCACAGACATCTCCGCCATCGAAGAAGACCAAGTTGTGAAGATGATCGACGTTGAAGCCGAAATGAAACAAAAAGCCCAGGAATTTTTACAGCAGGGCGCCGAGATCTATCAAAAAGTGTAACTGGCTTCACGCTAACCCGTAGGTCGGATTAGGCGCAAAGCGCCGTAATCCGACAATTTTTTATACAGGACTCCATTCAACAATGATCGAAAAACCCCAATTCACCCGCGATGATGTAGAAATCCTGCGCCGTGAAGAACTCTACAAACGCTTCTTCCGTGTTGAAAAAGTCTTCCTTCGCCACAAGCTATTTAACGGCGGTTGGGGAAACGAAATCGGGCGCGAATTGTTTTTACGTGGTGAAGCGGTCGGCGTTGTGCTCTATGATCCGGCCCACGATCTGATCGGGCTGGTTGAACAATTCCGGGTCGGCGCCATGGATGAGCCCCATGGTCCCTGGTGTTATGAAGTTGTCGCCGGCATGTTGGAAGAAGGCGAAACCCCTGAAGACGTAGCCCGCCGCGAACTCATCGAAGAAGCCGATGTTACGCCATATACCATGGAATATATCTGCAATTATCTATCCAGCCCGGGCGGCAGCGATGAAAAGTTGCATCTCTATTGCGGCTTGTGTGATCTGAGTCAGGCCGGCGGTATTTATGGTTTACCGGAAGAGGGTGAGGATATTCGCATGCACGTCTTTGCCGCCGACGATGTCTTTGCCGAACTCTTTAATGGCGCTTTTAACAATGCTGCAGCATTGATTTGCTTACAATGGCTACAACTTAACCGGCCCCGTTTGCAAGCGGAAAATCTCAGCGCGGTGGATTGACTTAATTCCGCGTCTGGCTAACACTTGATTCAAGATGAATAGTTTTATGACAGCCCGCCCAGATCGCGGGTGTGGTTATCGTCTTACTTATTGAAAACTTATCTATGTTTACACTTCGCCTCAACAGGCAAACACCTGAATACGCCACTTACAAGGAACCTTACAAGGTGGATTTTCCTTTGCAGATGGCGGAGTGCGAAGCCAATTACTTGCGTCTGCAAAAACTCGTCAATGGCCTGACCCATGATGAGTACCGCTTTATGGTAACGCGCGGCCAGCAGGAATGGTTACAGATCCTGCGGGTGGTCGAACGCTCGCCCTACACCACCACCTTCCAGTTCCGCCAATCACCGGTTGCCCCCATCACTCGCTGGTTGCAAATGCCATGTTTAACGGTGCGGATGTACCACGATGCAAAAGTGGCCGAGGTCTTGGCGTGGGAGGGGCATAAACGTTTGCGTCCGCGTTACGAATATCCCAATCGCTCGATGTACCAAAGCGACGAGAAGTTGCAGATCAACCAGTTCCTGGGCGAGTGTCTATCCTTGTGTCTCAATAAAGGGCGCAGTGTGGATAGTGTGGTGCCGACAGAATAAACCTCGCCGTTTTCATTTTTCTTTAGTTTTTTTGCGAGAAGCTTGCAGCTTTAGGTGGGGTGAGTTTTGCGTGAAGGTGTGTGTTTCAAAACCCTCGCGTCAGGGATGACGTGAGGGAGCTACAGGGACGTATTTACCGCGTTTTTGAAACACACACCTTCATGGAAAACGTATTCGAAGAGTCACACTGTTCGTATTGTTCGATCTACTACTATCAAGCAATTTGCAACACCTTTTCCTTCGTCGTGTGATTAATAAGTCTTGATGGCGTTTTCCCGCAACTGATCTTGTGAACAAAGTTGTAACGCAACTTATGATAATCACTGTCCGGGTTATCAAAGATCGCTTTCATTTGTCGTAACTCAGCAGCGCGATAAGTTTCCAACGGCTGCACGCATTCATCCGCCACTCGCCGCTGTTGCTTTTGCTCCAGAGTTGAAAAAAACAGTTCATCCTTCGTCAATTCCTCACAGGCTTTTTGCAGCGTCTGGTGATATAACTCCCAATCTTCCGGTAGCACTTGATCCACCATGCCAATAGCTTTGGCGGCTTTCGCCAGGATCGGCATGCATTGTGTTGTCAGTTCATGAGCAAGGTGTTGGCCGACGCGTTTGGGTAGCAGATACGTCCAATACTCTGAACCATACAGTCCCATGGTTTGATAATGAGGGTTCAGGACAACACCTTCCCGTGCCCATACTGAATCGCAGGCGAGCGGCATCATGGCGCCGCCAGCGCCGGCGTTGTTGCGTAAGGCGGCGACGGTGATTTTATTGTCCATATTGATGATTTCCTGGACGACATCGTCAATGGCATTGATGTTGCGCCAGGATTCATGTGCCGGGTCAACAGAGGATTCAATGCAATTCAGGTGAATACCGTTGCTCCAGAAATCTTCACCGCCGAGCAAGGCAATCACACGAACATCAGCGTGGGCTCGTAGCTCGCGCAGTTTTGCAAGTAAGGCGATGCATTGCTCGGTATTCATGGCGCCGTTGTAAAAATCGAAGCTGAGATAGGCAACGCCGTTTTTAATCTCGGTGTTGATATCTTGCTGAACCTGTGAATCCAATACGCCCAGATGCTCAAAATATTCCGGATTGTGAAATTGTTGGGTGACCACTTGCAACGCCGGTAGTTTGAAAAACGTTTTTTCACCATGCTGGGCCATCTTCATCTGGCGAATCCACACAGCACCATCGCGCGTGGCACGACACACGGCACCGTCGCGGTAACCGATTAATTCACCGGGTTTGGCGTTGGTTTTGCGATATTCCGCGCGTGCGCCGAATAAATAAACAGTATTACCCGCAATATCATCCAGTACACCCGGAAAGCTGTCGGCCGCATGAATTTTTTTAACAATGGTTTCGGTGTTGTCATTCAGCCAGTCGATCTTGCGCCAATCCTGCCGCATTAAGGGCAAACATTTTCCCTTGACGTTGGGGTTGGAATAATCCAGAGGGCGCGGGCGGAAGTCCGGTTTTTGAATGGCATCAAGCAAAATATTTTTGATTTCTGCAACGGCAGTGGCGATAACTTCACGCCGATAAAGACTCGCCTTCGGTGCTCCGCGCAGGGGGAAATTTTGGGTGGCCCAGATATCACCGGCATCCATTTCTTCGTCCGCCTGCAACAGGGTTACACCCCATTGGTTGCGTTCCATGTCAATGGCCCAGTCGAGCGATGAAGGTCCGCGATCACCTTCAATACCGGGATGGACGATTAAACACAAATGTTCCCGCCAGATCGCCTCCGGTACGCGATGCTTAAGAAAAGGACAAATAATCAGGTCCGGCTGGAATTGTGCCACCGCTTCCTGCATTACCTCTTCGCTGGCGGAAAGCTCAATGGAAACGCGGTGGTTTTCCGCCTCCAATTCTCGATGAACACGTTGACACATCCCGTTATAAGCTGAAGCAAACAATAAAATGTTCAAGGCAGATCCCTCCCAGATGGGTCGAAAGTAGATGTTTGCGCGCTTGATTTACAACGAAAGCGTTACGTCTTGGCGTAAGCGTCTTGTGCGTCTCCCGGTTCTTCTCCCAATTCTTCTTCCATGCGACTGCTGAGTTGGTTCAAGGACATAATCAAACAGATGACCAGTAAGAACATACTGGCACAGAAGATAAACAAGCCCATGGTCATGGGGCTCATGGAATTTTCGATGATGACTTGTTCTGCGGTGTGGTCATGCACCATGGACATGGCCGCCATACCGGTGTAGTGCATGCCGCAAACAGCGATAGCCATGACCACCGCGCTGCCGAGCATCAGCATGGTGCCTTTCAGGTTTACCGCGAGCCACAGCGCCACCGTGGCAGCAACGATTGCAATAGCCAACGAAACGCCGACGAGAGTTTTGTCGTACACCATGCTGCCGTGCATCACCATCGCTTCCATACCGATGTAATGCATGGAGGCTACGGCGAGACCGGTAAACAAGCCGGCACCTAACAGGCGCACGATCGACAGCTGACCACTGACGGCGATATAAATCCCGATGCCCACAGCGACAACTGCAATTAATAAGGAAAGGAAAGTCAGGCCGGGTGTATAGCCCACATCCATAGGCACCTGGTAAGCGAGCATGCCGATAAAGTGCATGGTCCAGATAGCGCCGCCGCCGAGGGAAACCGCAGCGGCAATAATCCACACCGTTGAGGGGCCGGATTTCGAAGACTTCATTCCGTTGGTAATTTGCAAGCCGGTAAATGAACCGAAGACCGAAACAAGAAATGAGAGAATGACCAAAAACCAGTTATAGCTTGCTTCCATCTCCATACAGATATCCTCATAAAATAATAAAAATACAACGACAATCAGCGCTCGTGTTACACCAGCCAGCTGAGATTTCTTTATGGATTCTAGTTATTCCAATGCGCTTCCCATAGATTAAATATTCATGTTTTTTTGAAAAAATAAATTTTTTGAAATTAAAAAATTTGATGTAAGTGATCTTTTATAAATTGTGAACTGGTTTTTGCCAGGTTTATAACCTTATGAATTAGATGGGATTTTTTTCTGACTATTGTGTTAGTTTTTTCGTCAGTTTCATTAAGTTGACGCATTAGTTAACGAAAAAACTGGATCACTGGGTTTGATATTTTTTGCGCCATTATTTTTCGTGACGCAAAAATTTATTGCTGCGTCGCAACGCTCATCTAAAATTGCTCATTACCAGTGCAGTGAAAACTGCGTTAGCACATTTTTATTTTTTACCGCTGCGTTCGCGCAAGGATTATCAACAAATGACCGCTCAAGCATCTGTAATGAAGTCACCTGGCAGGATTTTTTCTGTTGCGGTGGTCGGAGCAAGTGAACGAGATATCGAGATACTCGAACGCGTTTTTGGCATTACCCGTTATCGTCAACGTTGCTATAAGCTGGTCGTCATCAATGATGTGTCTTCCACCAGTGAATTGACGCGCGCTGTTGACGCCGATATCCATGTTCTTAATGTCACCAACCCCAAGGCAATTGTGTGCTGGCAACGCTTTGCTGCGACCGTGAGCCGTGAAAAGCGCAAGCCGGTGTTGCGCTTGGGACAAAAAGCGACAGATGAAAGCAATGTGTCTGAATTTGTTATTCCCTGGCCGATTAACCCGGCGAAATTGCTGCAAACCCTGGATAACTTTACGATCCGCCACCTTCATTACTATCCCGAATTCGAGATAGGTTCGGAGGTGGAGCCATCTTCAGCGGTGGTCCATAACATCAAAGCCATAGGTACCACCACGCAGATCAAGCAAGAGGCGCGACAAAAAGCTATTCGTGTATTGGTAGCAGATGACAGCCTTGCCGTGCGTCGACAACTAACAATTGAATTCGACAGTATGGATGCGCACCTGGACTCAGTGGCGGATGGCGACGCGGCAGTAAAAGCCACCGAGCAGGAAAAATACGATGTCATTTTTCTCGATGTGGTCATGCCGGGTCTGGATGGTTACAGCGTCTGCAAAAACATTCGTCGTTCTGCGCTGAACAAAACCACGCCAGTCATTATGCTGACCAGCCGTTCATCAAAATTCGACAAGCTAAAAGGCATCCTGGCCGGATGCGATACCTATTTAACCAAGCCAATCAATCACAATGAATTTAAAGAAATAACCCAAAAACATCTCGTTAAAAGCATGGAGAAGTAACATGAAGCCCAGCAAAGTCATGATCGTGGACGATTCGCCAGTAGACTTGCAGCACCTGAAACAAATTATTGCGGACGCCGGTTACCAGGTTATCACTGCAACCGACGGCCAGGACGCATACGACAAAGCAAAAGCCTATCGCCCGGACGTTATCCTGATGGACGTGGTGATGGAAGGTGTAGATGGATTCCAGGCTTGTCGCAACATTACCTCTGATAAAGATCTTGCCAGTATTCCCGTGGTGTTCGTTACCAGCAAAAACCAACGCGCGGATCGCGTGTGGGGTGAGTTGCAAGGTGGCAAAGGCATGATTACCAAACCCTACACACAGGCGCAGATTATCGACACGATTGCATCGCTTTGACGCACTGTTTTAAACCGGCGAGATATCTGTAGATGGCTACCAACAATCTTGAGCAGACGCTGATCGATGCGTTGTCCCGCTTGCAGCATACCGATGTCGACAAGGCACTGCTTACGGATCAGGAACGCTTCGGCGCTGAACTTGCACGCGAGCAGTATTTTGGTTTTGCCATTGGCACGAAACATTTTGTGGTTAAAGCCAGCTGCTTTTGCGAAGTATTTTCCGGCTTGCCGGTTGCTCCGATACCCAATGCACCTTCGGTGTTAGCCGGCTTGTGTAACGTGCGCGGCGTTTTGGTTCCGGTGTACCAGCTGCATCACGAATGGGCTCTTACCCTGCCGCAAAAGCCTTATGTATTTTGCATCGGTAAAGGTGAAAAAGCGGTGGCCGTGTTGGTTGACAATTTACCGGTTTCCATCGAATTGGCCGAGCAGGATTGTGTGGAGGACAATACGCTGGAACAAGATCCGGTCCTGTCTGCGCTGGTTGAAAATACTTTTCTTGCGCGCGGTGTTCAGCACTATCGCATAGCGGGCGAAGCGGTTGGTGAACAACTCCTGGCATTGGCAAATCACCACCGTCGGGAAAACCACCATATGGGCATGCATCGTTTTGCCGACAATGCGTATTCCGTGTAGAAAAATCTGTTTGATGTAATTGCCACACAGACATTCTTGCTTTGAAAATCGATCCTGGAGTCTCACAATGAAAAACGTATCGGGAATTAAAATTTCCCACAAAATCAGCAGCCTGATGATCGGGTTGATCGTTGGCTTCGTGTTGATGGGGGTGGCCTACTACGCGCAGATCAGTGTGGATATCAAGCAGGAGCGAACCCGCCAGCAATTCCAACAGGCGGAACAATCCCTGGATCTTGCCCGTCAAGCGCACACCACACTCAAAACCCAACTGCTGACGATGATGCAAAGCGGTGAGGTGCAGGGGTCGCAGGATTTGCTTACTGCGGCAGAGCGTGTGCAACACGCTCAGGAAGCGTTGGGTAAGATAAATTTCCAGTTCTACTCATCCGCCGCGCAGGAAAGAATTGAAACCGCCAATCAAGTGTTTGCGGAAACGGTTGAGCAGACCATTCCCGCGCTGGTGCAAACGGAAGCCGCTGAGTCAGATGTGAATATGCCCTTGCCTGAAGTGGCCGGTCAGTTGCGCAATCTCCTGCAAAACCATCCGTCAGCCATGAATATAGTGTTGCAAACCGAGTTGCATTATTCGGAGTTTCTGCGGACGCGCGATGGGCGTTATGCCGCTGCCTTTCAGGCCGCCGTGGCGGATCTGCGGGACACCATAGGGCAACTGGATATGTCCGCCACCGCCGCGCAACGCGCGCTTAACCTGACTGACAACTACGCGACGGGTTTTGAGGCCATGATCGAGCGCCGCGCAACGGCTGCCGAGCGTGAACAAATGGTCGAAGATGCCAGTCTCGGTGTCATCGGCGCGCTGGAAACCTATCGCACCAGCATGGGCGAAAATTTGCAACGCCGGATCGATGCGGCGGAGGGTGAACGCACGGTAGCGCAGTGGATGTTCGCCATCGTCCTGTTTATGACAGCGATCGGCACAACGCTTGGGTTGTTTCTGATTTATCGCAGCATCGTGTTGCCGCTGTGGCATATGCAATCGATTATCGCGCAGCAAAACCGCGGTAATGACAAAGCGCGGGTAAACATTACGGCGAACGATGAATTGGGTAATTTGGGTCGCGCGTTTAACCGCCTGCTGGATGAACGTATTCAAGTACTGGCGGAAAAATTCCAGGAAAACGAAACCCTCAACAACTCTATTATCGGCCTGATTCGCGCACTGGGTTTGATTGCTCGAAAAGACCTGTCCATCAAAGTGCCGGTATCGGCAGACGTTACCGGTACTGTCTCTGATGCGGTGAACCTGCTGACATCGGAAACCGCACGGACGCTGCATCAGGTAAGGGCCGCGTCAGAAAAAATTAACGCCATCTCCGATCAGCTGCAGGCGCAATCCGGCGCGGTCATGGTGGTCGCGGAAGATGAGCGTACCCAGGTAGCCGAAACAGTGGCAGCGCTGGAACAATCAGCGAAAACCATGAGTGATATTGCCAAGGAGGCACGTGTTGCCAACAGCATTGCGTCCACGGCGATCGACAGTACAGTGAAAGCACAATCTTCCGTAACGGAAACGGTTGAAGGTATTCAAACTATTCGTAGCACAATTTCTGAAACGGAAAAACGGATCAAGCGCCTCGGCGATCGTTCACAGGAAATTACCAGTATCGTTAACCTGATTAACACCATTGCTGAACGGACACATATTCTGGCGTTGAATGCGAGCATGCACGCCGCTTCTGCCGGTGAGGCCGGTAAAGGTTTTGCGGTGGTAGCGGAAGAGGTTCAGCGGCTGGCGGAAAACGCCCGTGGTGCAACGTCCGAAATTTCGGCGATGGTGAATAACATCCGCGTGGAAACATCAGACACGGTAAATATCATGAACAAATTGATTACGCAGGTGGCAGAGGGTACCAAGCTGGCGGAAGATTCCGGTCAGCGGATGCACGAAACCGAAGCGGCCACACGTCAGTTGGTAAACCACGTGAAATCAATCGCTGTCAATTCGGTAAACCAGGCCAACATGGCCAGCAGGGTGCGTGACCGCGCGACACAAATTACCGAGTCCACGCAAAAAACCTACAGCGAATTGGAGCAGCAGCGTTTGCAGACCGATGAATTGAAAGTACACGCACGCTCGCTGCTTGAGCGGGTTAATGTATTTACCCTGCCGGAGTTCCGCGCGGAAGCGCACAACACACTGGTGTCGATTCGCCAGCCGGCTGTCAATGAAGAGCAGATGGAAAAAAATATAGCTAATGCCTGATGGCTAACGCGAGATGGTCAGCAAGTTTGTGGTAAACCATGTGGATGGAATGCGATGAATAATAATCCCTTGACGCGTGATCAGCAGGATTTTGTCGAGCTGCTGACGCAAGAGTTACATGCACAATTGGATTATTCTCTCGAACAGACCACCCAGATCGGTGTGGATCAGCAGATGTTATCCGACCAATGCGCATCGGTCACCCACTTTGCCGAAGCGGCGGAGTTGATTGGCTTGCAAGGATTGGCCGAAGCCTGTCGCGTTATGGAAAAAAATTTCCAGGCGCTGATGCAACAACCGACTGGTGTTGATGCAGAACAAAGTTTGTTGATTGATTCCTGGGCGGTTTATTTTCTCGATTATCTGCAGCACCTGGGTGAAGGCGATATACCTTCTGCCACTGTGCTAAGTGTGCTGGAGTTTCTCGCCAACGCCGCCTGGCCGCAACCCTTGAACGAGGCACAACAGCACAAGCTGGGTGCCAAGCTGGTTCAGGCGGATATGCTGCATACCGAAGATCCCTCACGCAAATTACCCACCATCGCCACCATGGACATGTTGTCGCTGCATCTGAGCGACGACATCAACCAGGAATTATATGAGGGTTTGATGCTGGAATTGCCCGGCCAGGTCAACAGCTTTGCCGAGCAGATCAGCCGCTTTGTTGAAACTCTGGATAAGCAGGCGTTGGCCAGCGCGCAACGCATTGCGCATACCATCAAGGGTTCCGGCAATGTGGTAGGCGTAAAAGGGTTGGCGAATTTCATGCATTTCAGTGAGGACTTGCTTGAAGAAATTTCCCGTCAATCAAGTGAGCCCAGTGAAGCCCTCAAGCAACTGCTGGTTGATATGTCCGATACGCTGGCCACTATGCTCGATAGCCTGGTGGAAGGTGGCAGTGTTAGCGAATTGGAATTACGCGTGATGCAGCAAGTCCTCGATGCGTACCATTTTATTTATCAGCAGGATGTTGCCGGTTTTGGTGGAACGAGTGCGACTATCGAAACGCTTGTGAACACAGCACTTGATGAAGCAAATACTGACATAGTGACAACTGAACCAGCCGCTGAGCTTCATCTGGTCAGCGAGCCTGTGCCACAGAGCGCGGGTGGGCAACATCTTCAGGAAGCCCTGGCGTCACAACTGCGCATTCGTGAAGATATCGCGCAGGATTTATTGCGCCTCGCCGGTAGCAGCGCTATCGGTACCAACCGTTTGCAAACACAAGTGCACGGTATCAAGCAGCAGTTAACGCATATTGGCCAGTTACATCATAAGCTGACATCGCTCACTGAAGAGCTGGGCCAGTTGATTGAAGTACGCGAATTATTCAGCCGCCGATTTAAAAACAATCAGGATGACGGCCTCGATCCACTGGAGCTGGATCGCTACAACGAACTGCACAGTTTCTTTCACCAGTTGCAGGAATTTATTACCGACGCGCGCGACGCGATTTATCAAACCCAGGGGCAATTGCGCGGCCTGGAAGAGCAAACTTACGAGCAACAGGTCACCAATCGTGAATCACAAAACCTGTTGCTGGAAATGCGGATGGTACCGGCGCACACCATGGAGGCGCGCTTCCAGCGGTGTGTGCGGCAAGCCTGTCGTTTGACCGGGAAAAAAGCACGCCTGCAATTGCTCGGCGGCGATACCATGATTGACAGCCGGGTGCTGCATGATCTGGTCGATCCCTTAATGCATTTATTGCGCAACGCTGTGGATCACGGTATTGAAACCACCATGCAACGCCAGCTGATGGGTAAGCCGGAAGAGGGACTCATCAGTCTGCAATTTCGTTCGCAAGGCCAGTCAGTGCTGGTGCAAGTACGTGACGATGGCGCCGGCTTGAATCACACGCGCATTGCGGCAAAAGCGGAGGCATTAAATATCGCCATTCCCGCCGCCGCTCAGGATGAACAACATCCGGAAATGCTCGAACGCTGGCTGAATCAATTAATCTTTGCGCCGGGTTTTTCAACCAGTGATGCTGTCAGCCAAACCTCCGGGCGCGGTATTGGCCTGGACATGGTGGCGGATCGGATTGCGTCGCTAAAAGGTCGCATCACGGTAGAAAGCCTGCCGGGTGAAGCCTGTGAATTTACCATTCGCCTGCCCATGACGGTGATTGCGGAGCACGGCTTGTTAATTAAAAGCGGTACGCACCGCCTGGTAGTGGCGTCGCGTGGGGTTGAGCAATTGCTGTTTCTGGAGGCGGCAACGCTGGTCTCCAATGGCGAGGGTTTGCAATACCAATTCAACGATACACTTATCGATGTTTATCACATCGCTCAATTAGCGAACCTGCCGAGTAACGTCGCAATCGATACCACCGACGCGCACGCCTTGTTGGTCGTCGAAAGTTTTCCCGGTCAACATGTCGGTGTACTGATTGAAAGCGTCAGCGCCAGTCGCGAGATGGTTATTAAACCGCTGACGGCTCTGACACCGGTAGTGCCCGGTGTTATTGGTGCAACGATTCTGGGTGATGGTGACGTGGCGCCGGTGATTGATGTGCAACAACTGGTGTTGGACCTTTTGCAGTCGGGCACGGAAAATTCTATCTGGCGAGTCGCTCAGGAAGCGCTGCGTCACCAACCGGCAACGCAACGTCCTATGGCGCTGGTGGTGGATGATTCGCTCAGTACCCGGCGCTCCCTGGCGCAATTTGTTAGCGATATCGGCATGGATGTGTGCACCGCAAAAGACGGTTTTGAAGCCGTGGATATTTTGCAGGGCCAGTTGCCCAGCGTCATTCTGGTGGATATGGAAATGCCGCGCATGAATGGACTGGAATTAACGGCGCATCTGCGTGCCAACGATGCCACCAAACATATCCCCGTCATCATGATTACATCACGCAACACTGAAAAGCATCGCAGCCTTGCGAAGGCCGCCGGTGTGGATACCTACTTAAATAAACCTTTTTCGGAAGATGAGTTGCTGCACTGCCTCGAATCTTCCATTCATGCTTAGGATGGAACCATGTCCACCACCATAAAAGATTATGCAGGAGTTGATTCGCCCAGCCTCGCACCACCCACGATGGCAATTCCGGAGCGGGTGCATTTCGATGGCGGTGAGTTCGGCTTGCTATTGCCGGCGGCGGATGTGGTGACACTATTATCCAGCCAGACGCTGATCGCGCCGGCGGAAACGGCATCGCCTTTGGCGGCACAAACTTGTGGTTACCTGGAGTTTGATCAGCAGCGTTATCCGGTGTTTTGTCTCAACAAAGCGTTACAACTGCAAAGCCGTTTGGAAACACATCATCGGGTGCTGGTGTTGTTGCGTCATCAGCAACAATTTTTTGCGCTCGCGTGCAGTTCGCTTAATAAACTCGATACGCGGGAATATCCGGTGTATCCGGTGCCGCGTAGTATGAGCAGTCGCAAACAACCGTTTAACAGCTTTGCCTTGATCGATGATGCCGCTTTGGGGCTTAGCTCGGCGGCGGACCTGCTCGAATTGTTGCAAGTGCGCGGCGTACAGATTCGTGCGCAAAACTCACGCGGTGCATTACAAGGGGCTGGCTGATGTCGCAGACACAGGAATTGGGTGCCTGGTTGTTACCCATTGATCAAACGACCGCTGTTGCCATTGGCCGCTACGAACTTAAGTACATTGAATACATTAAAGCCAGCGTCCGTCTGCCGGGTTTGCCGTCTTACTGCGAGCAGGGTTTTTTGTGGCGCAATCGGTTTATCCCGGCACTGGATATTCACGAACTGGTTTCTCATCGCCGCTCGCGGGTGGTGGACGAAGAGCGAATGGCGGCCATCATCGCCTACGAGAACAGCGCGGGCGAAATGGATATGGGCGCGATTTTTCTGCGTGGTATCCCCCGGCTATTGCCAGTGAAGCCAGAACAATCTGTCGCGATTGCCGAGCTGGAAACCAGTTGGCAACTTTTGGCTCATGCCGCGTTCGAGGACCAGGCGCAACGTTATCCGGTCATCGACCTGCGCGCCTTGTTCGATCGTACACCGGCCGACCTGTTGGCCATGCACTAGGGTGTTTGTTTAAACCCGCACAAACAATAAGCCTATTGGTGGTGCACGATCATCGGAATTGGCGCTTAACCCTTAACTTCTTCACACTTCTGATTTTTTTTACCCTTCTTTGCTGTAAATCTTGTTCCTTATAAGCTATAGCAGGTGGCGGAAATGTGAATTAGCGTATATCGTTGGCGCTAGTATTCGCACTTATTCTCCTAACACTAATATCAAAAGGAAGAGCCAGCGCGAGATGGATTTGCATGATATGTCAGCAATCACTGTGAACGAACAACCCGTGCGTCTGATACAGATCACCGATACTCATCTGGGACCGCTCACCAGTGAATCTCTGCTCGGCTTGAATACGGACGAAAGTCTGGAAGATGTCCTGCAATTGATCACTGCCGAGCAACCCGCCTTCGATTACCTTGTCTGTACCGGCGATATTGCCAGTGCAGGGCACGAGGTATGCTACCGTCGCTTTATCGACATGATCCAACGTTATTTCCCAGTGCCCTTTGCCTGGATTCCCGGTAATCACGACTCCGCCGCTATCATGAGCCAACTCGCCGTGCCCAACCCGCCGGAGCGCCGGCTGGTGGACCTGGGGCCCTGGGTTATTGTGTTGCTGGATTCGGCGGTACCGGGGCAGGTTTACGGTAATCTGGAGAAAAGCGAGCTGGACTTCCTTGAGCAGGCGCTGGCGGAACACGCCGATAAGCATGTGATGGTGATGTTGCACCATCAACCCCTGCCGGTGGGCAGCGCCTGGATTGATCAATACGTGCTGCGCAATGCAGATGCCTTCCTGGCTATTGTGGACCGCAGCCCGCAGGTCAAGACCGTGGTCTGGGGTCATGTGCATCAGGATTTCAGCCGGCGTCGCAAGCACATGAAGCTCTTTGCTACACCATCCACTTGTGTGCAGTTCAAACCTAATAGCGACGATTTTGCTGTGGATACCGCCATGCCCGGTTATCGCTGGTTTGACCTCCACCCCGATGGTCGTATTGAAACCGGCGTCTCGCGCGTGAGCGGCAAGCATTACATCATCGATTACAAGTCTGCCGGTTATTGATGCCTGACCTGATTTATATCCACGGCTTCCTCAGTTCCCCCTTGTCATTTAAGGCTCGCCAGACCGCACAGTGGCTGGCAGAGCAACGCTCCGACATCCGTTATCACTGCCCGCATTTATCGCCATACCCGCGCGCCACCCAGCAGGTGCTGGAGGCCTTGGTAGAATCCCTGCTGCCGTCACCGGTTGGTTTGATCGGCAGTTCGCTCGGTGGTTTTTGGGCAACCTGGCTGGTGGAAAAGTATGATCTGCGCGCGTTGCTGGTGAACCCGGCGGTGCGGCCCTGGGAATTTATGCCGGATTATCTGGAGGTTGACCTGCCGTCTTATCACACGGATGATAGCTACCGCTTGAACGCCGGGCACATCGACGAAATCAAAGCCTGCGATCTTCCTGTTCGACGTCATGCCAATTACTGGCTGCTCGCGCAAACCGGCGACGAAACCCTCGACTACACACAAGCCGTCGCCCTCTATGAAGGTTGCAAACAAACCGTAGAAGCAGGCGGCGATCATGGCTTCCAGGGCTTCGAGCGATTTTTAAACGACGGAATAACATTTTTATTCCCGTAGGTCGGATTAGCCGCGCAGCGGCGTAATCCGACAACTAAGGTTGCCGTAACCAGAACGCTTCCGATAAATACAACCACTGACCCGTCGGGTTACACCGCTGCGCGGCTAACCCGACCTACATCAACTTGATACTGAAGACGCTATGGCTAATTACTCCGCAGAAGATATTGAAGTACTCACGGGGCTCGACCCGGTAAAAAAACGTCCGGGCATGTACACTGAAACCACACGTCCCAATCACCTCGCCCAGGAAATTATCGACAACAGCGTGGACGAAGCCCTCGCCGGCCACGCCAGATCCATTGAGGTTGTCCTGCATAAAGACCAATCCGTCACAGTTATCGACGATGGACGCGGTATGCCGGTGGACATCCACCCGGAACAAGGCAAGCCCGGTGTCGAAGTTATTCTTTGTACGCTTCATGCGGGCGGCAAATTCTCCAACAAAAATTACCAATTTTCCGGCGGTTTGCACGGCGTCGGTGTGTCGGTGGTTAATGCGCTGTCGCAAAAGCTGGAAGTCACCATTAAGCGCGATGGCAATGTCTATCGCATGGGCTTTGCGAACGGCGATAAAGCCACGGATCTCGAAATCATCGACACCTGCCCGAAACGCCAGACCGGCACAGCCGTGCGCTTTTTACCCAACCCGATTTACTTCGATTCACCGAAATTTTCCGTCAGTCGTATGCGCCATGTACTGCGCGCAAAAGCCGTGTTATGTCCCGGTTTGAAGGTCACCTTTCTCGATGAACAAAGCGGCGAAAAAGATGAATGGTTCTATGAAGACGGCTTAAAAGATTACCTCGCCGGCGCTACCCAAGGTTGGGAAACCTTACCCGAGTTACCCTTCGTGGGTGACTTCAGCGGCAAAACCGAAGCGGTTAACTGGGCCGTGCAATGGTTGCCGGAAGGTGGCGAATTAATTCAGGAAAGTTACGTCAACCTGATTCCGACAGCGCAAGGCGGAACCCACGTTAATGGTTTGCGTACCGGTTTACTTGATGCTATGCGTGAGTACTGCGAATTCCGCAACCTTATTCCTCGCGGTGTGAAACTCGCACCGGAAGATATCTGGAACAACTGTTGTTATGTGCTTTCGTTTAAACTGGCCGACCCACAATTTTCCGGCCAAACCAAAGAGCGTTTAACCTCGCGCGAAGCCGCTGCGTTTGTCTCCGGCATTGCTAAGGATGCATTTGCACTCTGGTTAAACCAGCACACCGAGGAAGGCGATAAACTCGCCGACCTCTGCATCAACAATGCGCAAAAACGTGTGCGCTCCAGCAAAAAAATCGCGCGTAAAAAAGTGACCCAAGGCCCGGCTTTGCCCGGCAAGCTGGCGGATTGTTCCAGTGGCGATCCTTCGCGCAGCGAATTATTCCTGGTGGAAGGTGACTCAGCCGGTGGCTCCGCCAAACAAGCGCGCGACCGCGAATTCCAGGCCATCATGCCGCTGCGCGGAAAAATCCTGAACACCTGGGAAGTGAACTCCGAAGAAATCCTCTCCAGTCAGGAAGTGCACGATATTTCCGTCGCTATCGGCCTCGATCCCGGTGCAGAAGATTTAACCGAGCTGCGTTATCACAAAATCTGCATCCTCGCCGATGCTGACTCCGACGGCTTACACATCGCCACCTTGTTATGCGCGCTGTTCGTCAAACATTTTCCTGCCCTCGTGAAAAACGGCCACGTCTTCGTCGCCATGCCGCCGCTCTATCGCATCGACATCGGCAAAGATGTGTATTACGCGCTGGATGAAAGCGAGAAAAAAGGCGTGCTCGACCGCCTCGCCGCCGAAAACAAAAAAGGCAAGGTCAACGTACAACGCTTCAAAGGCCTCGGCGAAATGAACCCGCTGCAACTACGCGAAACCACCATGGCCGTTGATACCCGCCGCCTGGTGCAACTCACCATCGAGGATGGCGACGAGACGCATCAGATGATGGACATGATGCTCGCGAAAAAGCGTGCGGGTGATCGTAAGAATTGGTTGGAGGAGAAGGGGAATTTGGCGGAGATTGCGGTGTAGTAGCGAAGAATAGCGATTCAAGCTGAGCCTACTTATCGGGTCATAATTATTAGATACCCTCATCAGGCGATACTCACGTGGTTTTCTTCCGATGAGCAGGCTTGATATATACCAACTGTTGGTATACTTTAACCAGTTGTTGGTATATCAGGAGGTGTATGTATGTTTGTTCTACGAGGCGTACTTCGGGCGGAAAGCCAGGAAAAGGTGCTGATTTACCTTTTGCTTCGAGGGGCGGGGTATGGAAAGAGCATTGCAGAATTTTACGGTGTGCCAATTAATCCGATTCAAAAACAGCTGGCGCGTTTGGAGTTGGATGGCGTTGTCGTCAGCCAATTGGTAGGAAAAGTAAGAAATTATGAGTTAAATCCTCGCTACACTTTTTTGGAGCCATTGAAAGGGCTGCTTAAAGCCGCTATACCAGTCTATCCTTCCGATGTGATAAACCAGTTAACCGTTCAGCGCACACGCCCGCGTCACGCTGGTAAGCCTTTGGTTGAGGCTCGGAGTCGTGCAGACAAAAGTAAAAGTGCAGGGCAATGAAAGATTTTGGCAACACATCTATTACTGCGATGGCAGTTATTGTTGCAGAGCATTTAAAACAGCAAAACATCGAGGTGGTATTAGTGGGTGGATTAGCAGTAGAAATCTACACAGAAAACCTTTATCTCACCAAAGACATTGATCTGGTAAATACTAATTATCAAAAGCCGAGGCTATTGAGTCAATCAATGGCTGAGCTTGGCTTTCGTAAACAGGGACGTGTTTATATTAATGAAACCACCGATATTACCATTGAGTTTCCGCCCGGCCCGTTGGCAGTAGGGCACAATCTGATCAAAGATACCACTGTCGCTCATGTATCACACGGCAGCATTCCTATTCTCTACGCAAAAGATGTAATAAAAGATAGGCTGGCGGCTTTTATGCATTGGCAAGATAAGCAATCTCTAATCCAGGCGCTGGCGATTGTGTTGAAACACGCACTCAATATTGCGGCGTTTCGGGAATTTTGTGAACAAGAAGGTTCGGTATACACATATCAATTATTTGAGCGGCTCTACCACTGTGCGCTAGATGAGGGAATCCATACGATGGAACAGCTTGAAGCACTGTTAACCCAGATAATGCTTAATGAAATTTGATCGACGGTTGTTTGATGTCACCGATGTGATGATCAGGCACAATATGAACATATTGATTTCTATTTTTACATCAAGATTAAGGTAACCCCCACCCATCATGACCCCACGCAATTATTTATATCTGTTAAAAAAATACGACGAATACCAGCCGCAGATTGATCGGCTATTGGAGTCTATTGTCACCACGCTGGCGCCAAACAAGATTGCCAGCTCGCCGGAAGAGCTGGGGCAAGTGGTGGATAAGTTGTATAAGTCTTATCCCTTTGTGGAATTGTTGTACTGCCTTGATGAGCAAGGTTTGCAGACAACTGATTCGGCAGCGGCACCGGGAATTGCGGATTCCAAGCGGCGCGAAGCCGGTTTGGGATCGGATCGGAGTAATCGTGTGTATTACTCGGCAGCGCGGGATAATCACCGGGCGATTACGGTCACGTCACCTTATCTGTCGAGTGCGACTCACCAACTCGCTTTGTCGGCGGTGCAACGGTTTACCGCTGCCGATGGGAAAGTGAGTTATCTGGTGATAAATTTTAATCTCGAAAAATTGATCAGCTTTCTCAATGGCGACGAACTGCGCCGCCGGATTCATCCGATATTCCAGGTAGTCTACGGCATCATCGGTGTGCTGCTGGTGTTGGTGTCCGGCTTACTGTTGTACTCGGCGGGCAGCTCCCTGTTTGAAGTGATCTACAAGCACACCAACACCGCGACGCAAGCGTTCAGCACGGTGATTTTAATTACGCTGGGGCTGGCGATTTTTGATCTTGGCAAAACGATTCTTGAAGAAGAAGTGCTCTTGCACAAAGACATCCACCACCAGGGCTCCAGCCGCCGTACTATCAGTCGGTTTATGTCGGCCATTGTCATTGCGGTGTCGATTGAGTCTTTGTTGTTGATGTTCAAATCTTTGCTAGGTGACGCTACTCATTTGAATAGTGCGGTTTGGATGCTGATGGCGGCAGTGGCGTTGCTGGTTGGTTTGGGTGTTTATTTGAAATTAACTAACGATAAAGCCTGATTGCGTGTATGTAGAAGGTACTTTGCAATCCGTTTGTCATTAGACTATTGGTTTCGAAAACGCATAACAAATTGGCAGGACAGCCAATTTGCACAGCAAAGCTGCCCTTAGGGGGAGCCACAAGGATGTGGCGAATGTATCTTCCCTGTAGCTCCCTCAATTCATCCCTGAATTGAGGGTTTCGAAACCAATAGCCTAACGCCAAACTCCCATCGTGCGAACTTCAGAATCTGAATAAATTTCTGCTTACGAGGACTCACCCGTGGCAACGAAAACCAAAAGTGCATTTGTGTGTAACGATTGCGGTGCTGAATACAGCAAATGGCAGGGCCAGTGTACGGAATGCGGTGTGTGGAATAGTCTATCGGAAGTGCGGTTGGGACCAACTCCGAGTAATCGTTCTGCCAAGTTCCAGGGTTACGCCGGCGCAGCGGCTGGTGGCAATGTGCAGACGTTGGCGGAAATCAGTTTGACTGATCTGCCACGTTTCAGCAGTGGTACTGGTGAATTTGATCGCGTATTGGGTGGCGGTTTTGTACCTGGATCGGTGGTGTTAATCGGTGGGAATCCTGGTGCTGGCAAGTCGACTTTATTGCTGCAAACACTGTGCAGCCTCGCGCGGACTATGTCCGCACTTTACATCACTGGCGAAGAATCGCTTCAACAAGTAGCCATGCGCGCCCAGCGTCTCGGTTTGCCCACTGACAAATTACAAATGCTCAGCGAAACCAGTGTGGAAACCATTTGCGCGACTGCGCAAAAAGTCGCGCCCAAGGTGATGGTGATCGATTCGATCCAGGTAATGCATATGGAAGATATTACTTCCGCACCTGGCTCGGTGTCGCAAGTGCGCGAGAGCGCGGCTTATCTCACACGCTTTGCGAAACAAACCGGCACTGTGTTGATTCTCGTGGGGCACGTAACCAAAGATGGTTCGCTGGCCGGTCCGAAAGTATTGGAGCACATGATCGACTGTTCGATATTGCTAGAGGGCGACAACGATTCGCGCTTCAGGACTTTACGCGGTAATAAAAATCGTTTTGGTGCCGTGAATGAACTGGGTGTATTTGCCATGACCGAACAGGGCATGCGCGAAGTGAATAATCCCTCGGCGATTTTTTTGCAGCGCGCGGAGGATGTGTCATCCGGTTCGGTAGTGATGGTGATGTGGGAAGGTACTCGCCCGCTGCTAATAGAAATCCAGGCGTTGGTGGATGACAGTCATCTTGGTAATCCGCGCCGTGTGGCGGTGGGGATGGATCAAAATCGGTTGTCCATGTTGCTAGCCGTTTTGCATCGCCACGGCGGCATTATGGTTGGCGATCAGGATGTATTTGTGAATGTGGTCGGCGGTGTGCGGGTGATGGAAACCAGTGCGGACCTCGCCGTGTTGGTGGCGATTGTTTCCAGCTTTCGCGACCGCGCCTTGCCGGAAGACCTGATGGTGTTTGGTGAGGTCGGTCTCTCTGGTGAAATTCGTCCGGTGCCGAGTGGTCAGGAGCGTCTGCGCGAGGCGGCAAAGCACGGTTTTAAAAAAGCCATTGTGCCTTACGCCAACGCCCCGCGCGAAAAAAATCCCGGCATTGAAGTCATTGCCGTTAAAAATTTACAGGAAGCTCTGGACGCGTTGTAGCTTTTACGCGTTATGGCATAAAAGCTACACCAGATAACGATTCCAATGTCCGAATTGGCTGAGAATCTGGCCGCGCGGAATACTCAGGATAATCAATACAACGGCCACGATTAATGTCAGCGCCACAGATAATCCGCTCACATCAAACACAAACGGTGTTATCAGCAAGGCACTGGCCAAAGGAATAATTAAAAAACGCACTGGCCGCGCCATCTCGGCAAGCGCACAGACCCCGACGGTGACAATCAGTGCGCCGATCAAGTGGTCCCAGTTTGCCATACTGCCTTCATGCCCGAGTGTAACGCGGGTAAACATCAATGAAATACCCAGCAAAATACATAAAGCAAGGTTCCAGGGGAGGTCGACGCCGCCCCTGAAAAATTCGCGCAGAATATCGCCGGGCTTTTGCTCAAAATTATCATCCGTCGATTGCGGTTTGCCCTCATCGGTATCGCCGGTAAAAAATATTTTTAATACCGGTTTTCCTGCGTCATGCCGCCGTTTTAAAAATTGGCCGGTAGCGAGCAATTCATCCAGAGAATAGGGAATTTGAATTAACATCGCTGCTGCGGCAATTAAACACACCGTACACCAGGTGCCTAACAAAATCGGCTGGATGATAATAAACGTAATCGACACAATACCCAGCGGCACGATCATGATGCCAAACAACGTAACCAGCCAAGGCATGGTGCGCCAGCGTTTTTGCGAGCCGATAAGTCCGACCAGAATTTCCAACGCATACGTCATTGCACCCAAACCGGCATCCGGTACTGGCCAGGCTTCAGACAAAGGCGAAGTAATAATAAATTCTGTACCATTTTTCGGGCTATCGACGCCGGAAAAAAACGGGTCCCATACACCGTCGATATGCCCCAGTTGGTAAGCGGTCATATAACGGGAAATAAAAAAACCGATAAACGCTAAAATAATAATCGGTGCTCGTTGAAACCAACTGGATGGATTGCGATTCCAACCGGGTGGAATATCTGGCCCGGTCAAGGCGGCCACCGGTGAAAGGTTTGGTGTGGGTTTCGTCAATATGGCAAAACCTATGGCAAGCATGCCGACCAGTGTGTTGTTGAGATAAGCTGCGGCGCTGGGTGTCCAGAATGCGAGTGGTGCGAACAACAACCAGATACCGATGACGGCGCAACCCCAGCGCGCCCAACCCATTCGCCAGGAGAGCGACATACATGCAAGAACAATTAATAATCCACCGCTGATTGCATCGCTATAGGCCATGGGTGTGGCAACATAATTCATGGCCGGTGCAGAGGTAATGAGCCAGGCACCGAGTCCCATGTTCATAAACGAAGCCCAGATATTGCGATGATGCTGCCGGCGGTATTGCGTTTGATAGGTGTTTAATATGTCGTTGGGATTGCGTCCGTGTTCCCTGGCTTCAGTAGCCCAATCCGGCGGGGTAATTTTATTAGCAGCATACCAGTCCAGCGGAGCTTTTTTCATGTTTTCAATCATCGCTGGCAACACATCATTAAGTGCATGCTGTGGCTCCCACGCCAATTCGTCACGTGCGCGGCGAATATCCACTTCATAATGGTCCGATGCCATATCAATCATAAAGGCGCGGATAAAGGGTTTCTCACCTTTATCAAAATCATCCGGCACCACCGGTTCAGTTTTTTCCTCAAGCCACGCGCCCACTTTCGCAATAGGTTCGGGCACGGTGTAAGTGTGCCATTCCGATTCACCATGCAGTAATTCGCCAATACGGTTTTGCAGTGTGTCATAACTCAGACAAATGGGCTCACCGATCAACAAAGTATGTTCTTTGGGAAGTTCATGTCGGTGTTCGATGGTGCGCAAAAATGCCTGAACCATATCGTCTTTATGCAGGAATGCTTGCCCCGCCGCCGTATCGCCGGAATACAATTTGCCTTTTACCCGCCGCTCATAAATGCGCGCAATTTGATGCGAGAGTGTAGGCACGGCGGTATGTTCATCGTAAATACCGGCCAGGCGTAATAAGGTGTAGGGAATTTTTTGTGCATGTTGTTGAATAACCGCTTCGGTTTCTGCTTTGGATTTGGGATACGCCCAGCGCGGGTCAATAGGACTGGTTTCATCAATTTTTTGACCGGGCGAGCCAGGGGCATGAACCAGCATGGTGCTGGCATAAATAAAACGATTAACGGTGAACGCCTGTAAGGCTTCCAGAATCAGTTGCGTGCCCTGAACATTTACCTTTTCATACAGCGGCGACGCTTCGCCGGTAAAATCAAAATAGGCCGCCAGATGGATCACGGCGGCAACCTCATCGCCTTCTTCTTCAAGCAATTGTTGAAAAGCCTCTTTTACAGACCTGGCTGAAGTGAGGTCGATAGAAAAACTTTTTGCAACGCCATCGGCCGATTTTCTGTCGAGGCCAATAACGCGATAATCCTGTTTAAGTGCGGCAACCAGCGCTTGCCCCAAATTGCCGGCCGCGCCGGTGATGATGATCATCGGCTTTTGCGTTGACTGACTCATAATGTCATTCCCTCTGAACAGAAAATCGTTGCGCTGTTATGTTGTGTGGCTAACATAACAGCCAAAGAAAATTACAGGCTTCGAATTTTTAGGAAAGCAGGCGAGGATGTTTGTTCCATTGACTGAACAAAGTGCGGGTGATTTGAATCGGCGTGGTTTCTGTTGTGGCGTATAAGGTTTCTATTCGGAGACAGTTTTTAATTAAACTGCTAAGCGCCTTTGCCAAAAAGCCTGATCAGCAAAACGCTGTTCCCGATGATAGAGGTGGTGACGTAATCCGAGGTAGTGATTAAATTGCTCAAAAACCTGATGCTGGTATTGTGCAAGGCTGTCGGTGGTATTTTCCAGTAGGAAATCCGCAATTGCAGATCCGGCTAACTGGCCTTGTAATAACGATTTGGTGATGCCAGCGGAGGTAATCGAGTCGTAACTGCTGGCCGCATCGCCTACCGCCAACCATCGCTCACCGACACAGGCCGACAAAATGGCTGAACAGGCTGATGCGGTATGTAATTCACAATTATGCAGATAATCCACAGAAAGAAATTGCTTTATCCAGCGGGTTGTTGCATAGGTTTTTGACCAGTTGTTATCGTGCAGCAGATTACCTTCGCTGATGTGGTGCTTATCGGTGGTGAAAGACACAATGCATTGATCACCGGGAGTTTTTGACAGGTACCACCAACCTTGTTCGGTAGCTTCCACTAACGTATGACTGGGTAAATTTTCAGAACGCAAAGGAATGCGTGCATAAATGGAGATAACTTCGTCAATTACGTTGCGCGCAATCCCCAGACGACGCGCAAAGCCGGCACTTTGGCCGCTGGCATCCACGACAAAATCGGCGTGAATGCTTTGGATTTTTCCTTGCACAATAAAATCCAGAATAAAACCTTCGCTGGCTGAGCGCAGATTGTAGCCCTCATATAATCGCGCACCGCGTGCGCATGCAGCCTGCAAGAGGCTTGCATCAAAAGCAGTGCGATTTAAATGAAAACCGGTACCGCTGAGGTCCAGCATAAAATCATTCGCCACGGCTTGATCGCCACCCCACAACGACAAACTGCCGGTACACTCGCTGTGTAGGTCGTTGTCCAGAATATCGGCAATGCCCAACTCATACAAAATAGATGTCGCTGCTGGCGGAATGGTTTCGCCGACGTGCCAGCCTTTTGCCTTGGGCCGGTTAAACAGGCATACATCCACCGCACTGCAATACTCTTTCAACGCATTGAGTAATGCAATCGCCGTGGCGGAGCCCCCAGGCCCGCCACCGATGATTGCAATAGTTTTTTTTGCAGCCATAAACAATTATGCCGGCCCACAATTGTCAGGCGGAACATAGCCAGGTATTTCCGACGTTGGCCACGGCTCTACTGTCTGCCCGTCTGTGGTAAACAGGCTGGCGACTTCAAGGAATTTATCCTTCCCGTAATTGCCGCCCTTGCCGTCGGGAATTTGTGTCCCCTGAATCACAAAGCCCACTTTCTGCCAATTTTGCACAAAGTCAAAATAGCACTGGTAACGGCCTTCCTGTTGCGGGTAATCGCTGTGGGTGCCTTGTCCTTCGTTGCCGCGCACGCTGAATACCTGTCCGCCAAGATTCCATTTGCCGTTACTGTAAGTACATTGATCCGCCGGATACACATTCACCGGACGCTGCGCTGGCCAGGACCAGTAGAGCGTATTGTTGCCGGAAGGATTTGGGTCCGGTGTGTGTGTGGCACAACTGTTGTAATCCGTATGCCAGGGCAAGGACATAAATTTGCACAAATCACCGGGCTCGACTGCCACTGTGCGTAGCGGCACATAGCCTTCCTGTAAAAATGGTTGGCCGCTTGTGACGTTGCTGTAGTCCAGTGGTTGCATATTGATGCGGAAGGGGCCGGTTTCACCTTGCCATTGCTGCACGTACAAATTTACATCGCGCACGATAAACGTAAGGTCGATCCCAGGGGAATAGCGCCCTCCGAGGCAATTTTCCAGCACCACCTGATCCAGCTGTTCACCGAAACCGATTACCGGCGCCGCTGCCACGGATTTGCCGTCGTACCATTGCATCAATAAAAAATATTGTGTCGGTGTCAGGCTTAAAAAACTTTTCATTGCGTCGCCCAGTGCCAAAGGCATTTTTACACCTTCTGAATTCTCCTGGGGATTATTAGGATCGCGAATCAAGCTTTTTAAATTGGGGATTTTTTCTTTCGGGTTGTCACTGGGTTTTATAGAAGCCACAAAGTTGTGACCGTTTACACCGGCGCTTGGCAAGTTGGTATTCCAACGTTGCAGTAAGGCGCCGTGGAAAACCGGCATCACATGTTCGTCAAACGAGGCTGTGTAGTTGGTGTTGTAACTGCCGTTGGCATGCATTGCCGGAATTAAATTTAATTGCTCAACCCAGGTGGAAAAGGCATCGTCCCAGGTGGACACCACATTGCGGGTTTGCGGTGCAAAACCGGGGTCGGTACATACCACCCAACCGTGAACTACTGATGCCGTTGATCCATCATTAAAAACAATGGTGGCGGTGACTGGACCATCGGAGGTGTCGTCAAACCATTTATCGTTATCAATGGCATCGTTGAGCGCGGGTGGTTTGCCGTCTTCCACAATGCCGCTGGCGCGACCATATCCACCAAGCACAATCAAACGCCCGGTGTTGGCTTCGATGGTCATCTCGCCCAGTGTGTCAATCAGCCCCCGTGGATTAAAAGTGCCGAAATGATCACTGGGAAAACTGAAAGGGTAATGAGTGACATGGCAGATATTGCCAGTATTATCCGTATAGGTGGCTGGTGTCGTGGCATTAAAGTGCAGTGTGGCCGCGCCGTTGGTTGAGGCGGACAACGCGCGTGGCCCGGCATCAATCACCAGCTTGGTTAATCGCTCCGGGTTAGACGGATTGCCAGGTATTAATGTTTCATTGCGCACTGGCGGTGTCTTGCCGTCTTCATAAGCAAAAATACCTTCCTCTTCCTTGTTCGCGCTGGTAATGGTGTAGTTGTTCGCTTTTTTATTGGCGAGGTGAACCTGCCAGACAATGTCCTTAATGGTTTTTCCGTTGACTACATCACCGATCTTTACTTCGCGGCCTGGATCAGCGGAAGGATAAACACTCTGCGGCGTGTCGTAAGCATAAATACGAAAGCGTGCGGCCTGGCGTTTGGGGTTTTGCTGGCTATCGCGCAAATCGCTCGCTTCAATAGGTGTGTTCTCGGTGCCGGTTTTAATCGGTAATCCACCGAAGATTCCATTTTGCTTATCCACTAATTTTCCGGCCGCGGTTTCGGGGGCAAGATAATAATCTTCACTGACGCCAACGCGGGAAAAATTAATACTCGGGTGAACTCTGAAATAGGTATTCGACATGATTCAGCTCCTCAATCTCGATTATTGTGCGTCCGTGGTGTCTTGTGACCAGAAATAAATATTCTGGAATGCGTGGCTGATATTGATATTCAGCGCGGGCAGCGGCGCAAGGTCGGGGTTGCCCGGAAAAGCCTGCATGGTGTTATGGCAACGGAAACAATTGTTCATGGTGCTTTGGGTTTGGGTATAGGTTTCAATTGTTGCGTTGGATAATTTCAGAGAACCGGTGAGGTCGCCATCGGTCGCGAGGGACATATTAGGTCGAAGTTCGCTAGCATTCGGTCCAAACCAGATAGCCCCCACTTCAAAATAATTGCGCCAGACGTCGTCCTCGTCGAGGTGCTTCAATGCATCGGCATTCAAACTGGCAATGTTGGCATCATTTTGCTGGACGTTAGAATTCTCGCTGTTGGGATCATTGCCGAATTCAAATTGGCGGCACGCCTGGGTTGACGGACGTAACAATTGTGTGGCTTCATCGAGCGTTAATTTATTGGTGTTGGCGTAATTAACATTACAGTCCTTGTATTGGGTATTGGCTTTATAAAAGGTCCAATCCTGATCGGACACAACCGTTGTCGGTGTGACATTGGCAGGAACCACTGGCGCATTGCGTTTATGTTCAAACGTGGCCCAGATCATCTCGGGATGATTTTCAACAACACCAGCGATATGAAAGCCCACCAGAGCGAGTTTAACTTTATCGCGCTGGTTCGGGTCGACAACGATCTTGCCGTCTTTATTCACCAGTTTGTTGATTTCGCCATCCATGGTGAACATATCGGAGACATCATCGCCGGGCTGCACAATTTTCCACGAAACTTTGAGCTCCATAGTGCCGTCCGGGAAATTAGTGGTTGGATTAAACTGCCGCACCACCGCAGGATCAGTTAATTTGTTACGCAAAATAAATTTCACAAAATTGCTGTCGATGTGTTGCGAGTAATAAATGGCGCGACCCTGTTGGTCCACCATGATGCCATCTGTTCCGGCTTGCAAAAATTCATTGAAAGACTCCGGCGTATTACTCTTTTGCATGCGCGGTATCATGCCGCGATAAGGCACATCATCAATCAGTGAATTGGGTGAAGAGAAGGACAGGAACAACGGCTTGCCATTCACCTCTTTGGTCAACCACAAAAATGCCTGCCAGGACCATTGGTGAAATTTACAGTTGCTGTTAAACCCCGTGGTGCCGGGTTCAGGTGTTTGCGAATGGGGAAACCAACTGGGATCGGATTGGCAATCGGCAAGAGCGGCTGGCGCGCTACACCATAGTGCCAGAGATAAAATAATGATACCGGGACTGGACAGAGAGGATACACGGTTCACGGCTAACTCCTTTAGTACAGATTTATGTGGAAATTAAAAACACATAAACACTGTAGACGCTAAACCTTGGTGTAGATATTTCACGATATTACATATTCGGAAATAGCAGCATCTTCCGCAAACATTAAACGAAAAATTATTTTATATGGCGCACAATGCCGAATTGTGGCCTTGACAGAATAGAAATAAAAATTTACGCCGGATTACTCGTCAGTATGTGCGAGCAGCAGTACAAGTAATTGTTTATCCATCTCAGTGGCAGGTCGGTGTTCAATACCGAGGACGTGGTCGCGGATATGCACAATTTCTCCGTGCATGTTGAGGTTTTTTTTCTCCGCTTCGTGCAAGCCAATTTCTTCACTGTCGATGAAGAGTTTGATCTGGTCGCCCGCGCGTAATAAATGTTCGCCCAATAATGCAATCCGCGCGCCGGTCATAGACATATCGAGGATATGAACTTCCCATTGTTTGGTGGAGTAAGCTAGCTGTGCATAAGCACGCATAGGAAAGCGTGGATGATTGCGACGGTCGGCGGGATTGTTATTATCGGTCATGGTGGTGTCTCAAATGGTGGCAATCAATTCCGTCAGTTCGCGCTCTGTGGCAGAGGGATCATCAAGATTTAATTCAATCAATCGGCGCAGGTGACCGATGCTTTCCATATCGATCGATACACACTCCAGCCCGAGCAGTTCATTTTCCTGGTGAGCGGGCTGAAGGATCATATCGATATTGGCCTGATCCGAAAGGGGAATGTTGGCGGTCAGGGTTAAGTGCATGTCGTAATCGGCGGCTGCCGGCATCTCGACAAGGACACCCTTGAGTGAAATATCCAATAATTTGCCATACCATTGCTGATCGCCCTGCAACAGTGTGATGGGCGTTGAAAAATTCACGCGGCTGAAACGACGTCTTTCGCGGTGTTCTGTCATAACCTGTTAATACCTCTAACGTTGCACCCTCAATCCTGCACGTGGGGCAGGCTGTCTTTAGTGTAGACCTTTTATGGATATTGGCCACAGGCCGGTTTGCGTGCGCAACGATGGCAAACCTATAATCGCGCATCCTCAGGGGCTCCCCGGATTTGGTATAGACAACAAAAGGTTCGATTATGGTGGAAACAGCGGCACAACTGCGCATTGGTATTGATCTGGGCGGCACCAAAACCGAGGTCATCCTGCTCAGTGGCGCAAATGGCGAACTGTTTCGCACGCGTATCCCAACAGTGCGTGATGACTATGCAGCCACGATAGCCGCGATTGCCGGGCTGGTAGCCGACGCTGAAGCCGCTGCCGGTATCGGTAATTTGCCGGTGGGCGTGGGCATTCCGGGTACCGTTTCGCGCAAGAGCGGGCTGGTCAAAAATGCCAATTCCACCTGGATTAACGGCAAACCGCTCCAGCAGGATTTGTCGCACCACCTGCAGCGCGACGTGAAAGTCACCAACGATGCCAACTGTCTGGCAGTCTCCGAAGCCACTGATGGCGCCGGCAAGGGCTATGACCTGGTGTTTGCCGGTATCCTGGGGACCGGCTGTGGTGCGGGCCTGGCCTGGCGTGGCCAACCGCTTGTGGGGCCAAACGGTGTGGCCGGCGAGTGGGGTCATAATCCTTTGCCCTGGACTTCGCCTACTGAGTTGCAGGCGCGCCCCTGTTACTGTGGTAAGACCGGATGCCAGGAGACCTTTTTATCCGGCACCGGCCTGTGCCTGACCTATCAGCGCTTGACCGGCGAAAAACTTACCGGCCATGAGATTGTAGCGCGAGCTGCTGACGGCAACAGCGCGGCCATCAAGACCCTGGACGATTACTTCGACGCATTAGCGCGCGGCCTGGCAGCAGTCATCAATGTACTGGACCCGGATGTGATTGTCCTCGGCGGCGGTGCATCCAATATCGCGCAGATTTATTCAACCGTGCCGACCTTGCTGCCGCGTTATGTATTCGGTGGTGAGTGCGACACGCCGATTGTGCAAGCGGTGCATGGCGACTCCAGCGGTGTGCGCGGCGCAGCCTGGTTAAATCCCTTGTGATACGTTTACGTTTTTTCCTCAGTGTTGTGTTGTGCATGCCCTTGGTGAGCCATGCCACGCCGCAACGCATTGCGTCATTAAATTTATGTCTCGATCAATTGTTGCTGGCCTGGGTGCCGAAGCAGCGTATTGCTTCCGTCACCTATTTGTCGGCGAATCCGCAATTGTCGACGGTGGCCGATCAGCTCGATGGCTTGCATATCAATCATGGTTTGGCAGAAGAACTGATTCCCTTGCAGCCGGATTTAATTATTGCCGGCGAATTCGGTGCGGGCGATGCGGTGACCTTGTTGGAGCGTTTCGGTTATCCCGTGGAGCGTATCGCGTTGCCGCGCACCTTGAATGACATCATTACGCATCTGGAAGCTGTCGGTAATTTGGTGGGTGCTCAGAAACAAGCCGCGCAGATGGTGGATGAATTGCGGGCGCAACTGGCGGCGTTGGATGCGCAGCCTAGGTTGATGAACAAGACTACAGCGATCTGGTATTCGCCCAATGGGGTGGTGGCGGGCAGCGATACGCTGGAGCATGAGTTGTTGATGCGCACCGGTTTTCACAACCTGGCGGCGGAGCAGGGGATTGTGAGTTTTGCGCAGATGGATCTGGAGCAGTTGGTGGTGGCGCAGCCGGATGTGTTGATTGTGGAAGGTGGTTATGTGCAGGCGTTTTCGGTGGCGCGGGAGTATCTGGAGCATCCGGCGTTGAAGCGGAATAGTCGGGTGATTGAGTTGCCGGCGGCGTTGTCGGTGTGTAGTGCGCCGGTGGTGGTGGATGTGTTGCGGGCTTTGCGGTGATTTTTGTGCGTTCAATAAATTTTAGTGTGTTAATTATTTTTCTCATCTTCCTGTTGTTTGTCAGCAGTGTGTTTGCATTGCATGTTGGTATGGCGGAGATATCGGTTTGGCAGGCGTGGTGGGATTTGTGGGTGGATGAGCGCAGCTTGGCGGAGGTGGTGGTGTGGGATATTCGGTTGCCGCGGGTGTTGTTGGCGTTGCTGGTGGGCGCGACGTTGGGGATGGCGGGGGCGGCGATGCAGGGGTTGTTGCGGAATCCTTTGGCAGAGCCGGGGATTCTCGGGGTGTCTAGCGGTGCGGCGTTGGGGGCGGTGTTGGTGTTGTATTTTGGTGTGGCGGCGGGGGCGTGGTATTGGTTGCCCGTGGCGTCGATCACCGGAGCGTTTGTGGCCTTGTTATTGGTGTATGTCTTGGCGGGTTTGCACAGTAGTTTGTTGGCGTTGATTCTGGCGGGTGTGGCGATTAATGCGATGGCGGGGGCGTTGATTGCGGTTGCGTTAAATTTTGCGCCGAGCTTGTTTGCGATGCAGGAGATTGTGTTCTGGATGATGGGCTCGTTGGCGAATCGCAATATGAATCATGTAACAGTGGCCTTGCCGTTTATTGTTGTTGGTTGGTTGTTATTGTTGAGTCGCAGCCGGTATCTGGATGCCTTGAGTCTGGGTGAAGACAGTGCGCGCTCTCTGGGTTTTCACACGCAGCGTGAGCGGGGTATTTTGTTGTTGGGTTTGGCGTTGTGTGTGGGGGCTTGTGTGGCGGTGAGTGGCAGTATTGGTTTTGTGGGTTTGGTGGTGCCGCATTTGCTGCGTCCATTGGTAGGCTATCGGCCGGGCCGTTTGTTGGTGGCCAGTGCGTTGGGCGGTGCTTTGTTGGTGTTGCTGGCGGATATCCTGGTGCGGCAATTGGATATCGCGCGGGAATTAAAGTTAGGTGTGGTGACATCGCTATTGGGTGGGCCATTCTTTTTGTTATTGATTTTAAAAACGCGCAGTCGGTGGGTGTAGATCATGTTAAGTGCAGAGAACCCCAACCAGAATTTTTGTCAGTTACACGCTGATAACCTTCACCTGCAATTCAAGTCGAATCCCATCTTGCAAGGCATTGATCTGCAATTATCCAGCGGTGAGTTTGTCGGGTTGATCGGCCCTAACGGCGCGGGTAAAAGTTCGTTGCTGCGTGTGTTGAGTGGTTTGTTAACGGCGCAGCAGGGTCAGGTAACTTTGCAGTTACCGCAGGGCAACAAAAAAAATATTGCCGGGATTCCTGCGCAAATTCGTGCACGTTTTTTAGGGTATTTGCCGCAACAGGAAAAGCCGGCCTGGCCGTTAACGGTTGAACATCTCGTTGGTTTGGGACGTGCGCCCTGGCATAAACCGATGGGAAATAAAAGTACGCAGGATCAAACCGCTGTTGAGCAGGCTTTGCAATTTACAGATTTACAGGCGTTGCGCGAGCGTCCGGTAACCGAATTATCCGGTGGTGAGTTGCAACGCTGTTTGTTAGCGCGAGTGTTTGCCGGTGAGCCGCAACTAATTCTCGCTGACGAACCCATTGCGGCGCTTGATCCTTATCATCAATTGCAGATCATGGAATTGTTACAAGCACATGCACAAAAGGGCGGCGCGGTGATGGCGGCATTGCATGACCTGAGCCTGGCTTCGCGGTTCTGCAAGCGATTGATCCTGTTGCACCACGGCCGCGTGGTTGCCGACGGTGCGCCGATTGCCGTGCTGACGCCGCAAAATCTTGCAGAGGTTTATGGCATTACCGCCCACGTTGATTGTCGTGATGATGGGGTGGTGATTATTCCCCGGCAAAGAGCAAATTAATACGCCTCTTGACTCCCTCCCCCTAACCCCGTAACTTGCGCGCCGAGGTGTCTGATGGCCGCGTTATCCGGCCAGGATCAGAGTAAATGGGAAGCCGGTGCGCGCACTTTGCGCAATCCCGACACTGCCCCCGCAACGGTGAACATCTTCGCGATGTGAGTCCGATACCAGCCTCACAGGACCTGCTTGCATGTCCACTCACACGCACGATGTAGCGGAGGGCTTCATCGGTGGTAATCCTGTGTTGACCATCGCTGGTTTTTGTACACATTTTTTCCACTTATCCCTCCCTCAATCGCCTGTTTATCCTGATTGGGGAATCATATGTCCACTGTTTATTTTTCGCGTGCGCCTTTAAGCGCGGCTATCGTTTTACTCTCCGCCAGTCTTGCCGCGCACGCGGTAGACGAACCCAAAATCGAAAAAATCTATGTCAGCGGCACGCGTAGCGAAAGCCCGCAATTGCCCCTGGCAACCACCATCACCGTGATTGATCGCGAACAAATTCGCTTGAGCGGTGCAACGCAAATCGGTGAAGTGTTGCGCACGCAAGCGGGCATTCAATTGCAGGATCTCGACGGCAGCGGTGGCCGCAGTGTGACGATCGCAATGCGCGGTTTTGCGTCCAATGCCTCCAATAATACTTTAGTGATGGTAGACGGTCGCAAACTCAATAATCCCAGCCTCGCCAGCCCCTCGTTAAATACCATCGCGTTGAAAGACGTTGAGCGTATTGAAATTGTTCAAGGCAGTGCCGGTGTGTTGTACGGTGACCAAGCCGTGGGCGGTGTGATTAATATCATCACCCGGCGTGCGGTGCGTGGTGAAATTCACGGCTCGGTACAAGTGTTGGCGGGCAGTGATAACCTGGAAAGCTATACCGCCACGGTGAACCAGGGGTTCAACAATGGCTTGAGTTACAACGTCTCTGCACAAAAACGTCAGGCCGATAATTATCGCGATAACAATCAGGCTGATTATGAAAACTTTCTGGGTAATCTGCGTTACGATTTTGCGCGCGGCCATGTGTTTGTAGAAGGCCAGCGTATTGATGATGAACTGCGTTTGCCAGGCCCTCTGAGCGATGCCGAAGTCGAACAGGATCGCCGCCAGACCAACAGCCCGAACAATTTTGCCAATCAGGAAACAGATATTGTGCGTGTTGGTGGTGCAGTCGGTTTGACCGAACAATGGCAACTATTGGCAGAGTATGCTGATCGCGATGAAGACGCGCTGTCGTTTTACGGTTTTGGCGAGCCGAGCTTGCAGGAGTTACGCGTAAAAAATATTACACCGCGCCTGATCGGTCGCTTGCCCACCACTAATGGTGATGCGGTGATTACCCTCGGTTACGACAAGGTGGCGGCGGATTATCTTGTCGCAGCTCGCTCCATTAACGTCGAACAAGATATCAACGGCTTTTACGGCCAGATTATTTATCCTGTGACGCGTGCATTGGCTGTTACTGCCGGTACGCGTTATTCGGAAGTGAAAGATCGCGATATTACTGCCAACGAAACCCATAAAGACGATCTCAGTGCTTATGAGTTAGGCGCGAATTATCAGCTTAACGATGCATGGCGAATCTTCACTCGCTACGCGGAAGGTTTCCGTTTTGCCAATGCGGATGAAAATGGTTTTACGCTGCCGGAGGTAAATTTCCTTGAAACACAAACCAGCGAATCTTATGAAGCTGGTCTGGGTTGGCAAGGCAATGCAGCCAACGCAACCGTCACGGCTTATCAAATGACCGTTGATAATGAAATTATGTACGACCCGATGTCGGGCACCTACGGCGCCAATATCAATCTGCCGGAATCCGAACGACGCGGCCTGATGCTGGATGCGGATATTGATCTCAGTGCACAACTCGGACTGCGCGCCAACTACACCTTTACCGATGCCGAACAAACCTCCGGCAGCTTTGATGGTAAACAAGTGCCGTTTGTAGCAGAACATACCGCTAACATCGCTATCGTGTTCAGCTTTACGCAGCAACTCAGCGCATACGTGGATGCGAGCTACACCGGTTCCCGCTATCGTATCGGAGACGATGCCAACACCCAGGGCGAAGTGCCATCCATCACGGTATTCAATGCCAACCTGCTCTGGTCAATCCAGGATCTGGAATTGGGTGTACGCGTCAAAAACCTGACCGATGAAACCTATTCGGATTACGTGGGTTATTCACCTTTCGGCGGCAACTACGAATATCCGCAGCCGGAGCGTCAGTACGAGGCGAGTATTAGCTATCGCTTTTGATGAGCTCAACGAAGCGCGCCCGTTTAAGCGGGTGCGTTTCATTCTTACGGCGCCTGGCTGACTTAGCGCGCTCACTGAAATTTCTTTGATAATTTATCGTCTTTTTTAGTGCGCATTTCTGGTGCGCCGTGTTCCGATGTTTCGTCTCTTGACGCTCCGTTTTTCGCCTATACGTGCGGGGCTTTCTGATTTCCCCTTTGGAAGGTTAAGTAACCGGGCAGCTATTTTCCTGATTTGCCTGATCAATCTGCTTTTATCCCTTCTTCGATTTCCCCTGCCGCGTCTGATTCTCCATTTAACCCATTTTGGTGCAGGTAATGGTGCATTTAAATATATCGCCAAATTAACCTTAAAAACACCAATGTCAACGTTGTCATATGTCATTGACAACGTTGACATAGCGATGATAGCTTCTCAGACAGGTGGCACAGGAAACATTAATAAAGGCTCGGATAGCGGTTCCGGATGGTAAGTGGAAGCGAGTAGTTGCAGTACAAACAACGAGACCAATAGTGATTTTTCAGAGGATAGTTAGCATGAACGAAGCAAAACACAGAACACTGCCGGGCAGATCCCTTTTGGCGCTGGCAATTCTTGCAGTATCTATGCCGAGCCTGGCGCAGGAGGCTGTCGAGAACGAGGGCCCCTTGGAAGAAATTGTGGTTACAGCTCAATTTCGTAAAAGCCTGCAAGCAGCCATGGACGTAAAGCGAAATGAAGTCCGTGTAGCGGATGCGATTTCTTCAGAAGATATCGGGAAGTTTCCCAGTGAAAATATTGCTGAAGCAATCCAACGGATTCCCGGGGTTCAAATCTCCAACGTGAACGGTCGGGGCTCAACCATCAGTGTGCGTGGATTGGGGCCGCAGTACGCCAACACGACCTTGAACGGCCAAAATTTTAAAAGCGCTGACTTCACCAGCGGTTTTCGCTTCGACATTATTCAAACCGAACTTGCTTCGGGTATTCAGGTTATTAAGTCACCCACGGCGGATCTCGATAGTGGCGGCCTGGCGGGAACTATCAATATCAATACCGCGAAACCGCTTGATCACAATGAGCGCAAAGTGGTTATGTCGCTCAAGGCGCAAGAGTCAGAGCTGTCACCTACGGGCGACATCACACCCAAGGCCAACATTACCTACATCGATCAATTTATGGATGGCACTCTGGGCGTATTTTTGAATGCGGGTTATCAGGAATTGGATGACCGCGTCGACAACTTTTGGATGGATCGCTGGTTTGTTGATGGCGAGGGTACCGCTGACGAAGTTTACACGCCGCGCCGCCCACGCTACCGCCGGATTGATCGCGAAACTGAGCGGCATATGTTCAACGGGACTGTGCAATGGCAGCCTAATGAATTCTGGGATTTAAGTTTAACCGGAGTCTATGCGTCCGATGATATTTCGCAGGACTTGAACCAGCAGGTTTTTCTATTCAATGCTGATGAGATCACACCAATTGGTGAGCCGGTCAATGGTACTTACAATACCATCCAGATTAACGACTTTACGCTGGAAAATAATCGCCAACTGGAGGAGCGTGATTTAACCAGTCAGGCGATCACTGCTGATGCGAAATGGACTGATGATGTATGGGAAATCAAAGGCGTATTGCATTACACCGCTGGTGAAGCGAACGAGTCAGAAGAAGCGGCAATCCTTGCAACCATTATTCCCGAGGCCTACCTCGACATCAGTGATCGCAATAATGTGATCTTTGAAATATCGGAAGATCTTGCTGATCCTGCACTTTACCCGGCGGTTATGCCGCGCAATGAATATCCCAATGGTGCCACTCGCTACATGGAATCCGACGAGACGTCGTTTCAATTGGATTTCAAGCGCATGTTTGAGGATAGTGTGTTTACCTCAGTGTCATTTGGTGCGAAATATCGCACTGAAACATTTGACCGCGCAGTTTACCGTAGGGATCGTGCAGCCATTGGTGATGCTGCGCCGGAAGATTTGCCTTCCATGGCCGAAACCGGCTTTTTGGTGACCGGCTTTCTCGACGGCAACATGTCTATACCGCATTCCTGGATAGCGCCAAATATTCAAGCGTATCGTGAGGCGTTGATCGCGGAAGGTGCTGACGTACCGGTATTCTTTGCCGCCCAATCGAGCTACAGCATTGATCGCGATGTGTTTGCGTCTTACGTCATGACGGACTTTGCTGGCGACCTTGGCAGCATGCCATTCCGGGGCAATATCGGTGTGCGTTACGAAACAACGGATCGGGAATTGAATACTTACCTGACGGGCGACACCAATCCTCTAAACGAGGAAATCAGAGAGGTTGTCGGCGAGTACACAGCGCCTTATGACTACGATGATCTGTTGCCAAGTTTCAACTTTGTGCTGGAAGTGACTGAAGATGTGCAGGTTCGCTTTGCTGCGGCGAAAGTGCTGGTGCGCCCGATTATTACCTCCAGAACCCAATTGGCTGCGTCAGAAACATCCAGTGACAATTCAGAAGGTACGCGTACATACGACATTAATCTCGGGCAGCCAAATATGAAAGCCATGACAGCAAATCAGGCGGACATTGGTGTGGAATGGTATTACGGCGAGGGCGCAGGTTTGACCTTCAATGCCTTCTGGAAAGACGTCAAAAATGGTGTAGTCAGTGATCTGATTTGCCCAGCTGAATACGATGGCACAGCGTTAAGCACATCCGGTACAGAATGTGTGGATGCGGCGGGTAACTTCTACAATATCACCAGCACCTACAACGATTCTTCCACAGTGGGTATTGATGGTTATGAGATAGGTTGGAACCAGTCACTGGATGATTTATTACCTCTCGATGGTTTTGGCATTACAGCCAACTACACCAATATTTCCGTGGATGAAAGTGAAGGTTATACCCTGAGCAACTCATCCGAGGAAACCTGGAATTTCACCGGTTATTGGGAAAACGACACCTTCAGTGCGCGCGCCTCATTGAATCACCGCAGTCCTTACATTCAGGAAAATGAGGACAGCTTTTTTGCGCGCGAAGGACGCACTGTAGATTCACGCAATCAAATTGACGTTGTGTTGGGCTGGAATGTTAACGATAAGTTGAGCTTGTCTCTGGGTGCGTTGAATATAACGGGTGATGATGAAGAAGCTTATAAGGAGAATGAAAGCCGCTGGCAAACCACCAGCGTCATCGGTAGAAGCTATTACCTGAGCATGATGTATCAGCTGTAATTACGCCGGTTTTGATTATCTCCAGAAGATCCCGCTCTACGAGTGGGATCTTTTTAATTTACGAAATAAATCCGTTGATATGTCGTGTATTGAGGAATCAGAATAATGTTGAATTTTTTAAAGACGTATAAGCGCGTACTTTCACTAATGAGCTACGTGACGGTGCTGATGTTGAGTGTAGCCTGTTCGCAGACATCTGCCCCTGATCCTACTGGGGTGGAAAGTTTGGCCAGTCGTGCCGTATTGCAGCGATTGACAGGCGCGCCATTGGAAAATTTTCATTTTGAGTTGATTGAAGATGAGTCAGCGAATGATTGGTATGAGGTGACAGTAAAAGATAATGAGGTTTTTGTTGTTGCAACGTCAATTCCCGCGCTGACTTATGGCGGATATTCCTATCTGAATGATATCGGTGCGTTATCCGTCAGCTGGGAAGGTAGCCGGGTGGCCTTGCCGGATCAATATGAGAATCGCCAAGGAAAAAAAACGACGTCGCCTTTCTGGCAGCGCGTTTATCTGAATGTATGTGCTTATGGTTATACCATGCCCTGGTGGGACTGGGCGCGATGGGAAAAAGAGATCGACTGGATGGCTATTCATGGTGTGAATACGCCTGTCGCGATGGAAGGCCAGGAGATTGTGTGGCAGACCTTATGGAAAGAGTTTTCTATTACCGATGCTGAACTGAGCAACTATTTTTCCGGCCCCGCTTTTACCGCTTGGCATCGTATGGGCAACATCGAAGCACACATGGGGCCTTTGCCGCAAACGTGGATTGATAAAAAGCATGAGCTACAAACAAAAATTCTTCAGCGCATGCGTGAATTGGGAATGGAGCCCGTTGTACCTGCATTCGGTGGGTATGTGCCGAAACAATTTGCCGAAAAATACCCCGATGCCAAGATATATAAGATGGAGCCCTGGACGGGTTTCAAGGAAGAAACCTATTGGCTTGATCCTGCCGATCCGCTATTCCCGAAAGTTGCCAAACGGTTTATCGAAATTTACACCGCAACCTACGGTGAAAGTCGTTATTTTCTGTCAGATTCCTTTAATGAAATGCTACCACCCGTATCTGAAGAAAATCGTTACGCGGATTTGGCAGCCTATGGCGAAGCAATCTTCCAATCCATTAACCAGGCTGCATCCGGAGCAACTTGGGTAATGCAGGGCTGGATGTTCGGCGCTGATAAGGAGTTTTGGGATCTTCCGTCAATCGAAGCGTTTTTGAGTAAGGTTCCCAATGACCGCGCCATGATTCATGACATCGCCAATGATCGTTATGACGTATGGGAAGATGCCAATGCGTTTTACGGAAAGCCCTGGATCTTTGGTTACATCCATAATTATGGTGGCAGCAACCCGGTTTACGGTGATTTCAAGTTTTACCACCAGCAAGTCACCAAACTACTGCAAAAAAACAATACTGGCAATTTGTCCGGTTTCGGTGTTTTTCCGGAAGGTATCCACAATAATTCGGTGGTGTATGACTATCTCTTCGATGTGGCCTGGTCGGGCAAAACCGATTCGCTTGATGGCTGGATAAAACGCTATACCAATGCCCGATATGGACACACGTCGTCGTCGCTGCTTGATGCCTGGAAGTTGTTGGAGACATCGGTTTTTGAAACCAAATATTGGAACACCCGCTGGTGGGAAGGTTCGGCAGGCGGTTATCTTTTATTTAAGCGCCCGGAAGCGAGGTTAACTCAATTCTCCGGACATCCTGGTGATGTCAAAACCTTGCGCGCCGCTGTCGACAAATTGCTGACAATTGCATCGGAGTATAAGGATTCGCCACTTTTTCTTTATGATCTGGTGGATTTTTATCGCCATTATTTAACCCAGGAAATTGATGTACTTTTGCAACAGACAATTATCGCTTATCAACAAGGTAACATTGCGCAGGGCGATGCGAACTTTACCAAGGTAACACAGCTAACAGAGGGGCTGGATTTATTGCTGGGCTTGCAGCAGGAAAGCCTGGCCACCTGGATTGATGATGCCAAAGCTTATGGTGCGACGCCGGAAGAGTCCCTGCATTATGTGACGAATGCAAAAATGCAGGTGACAGTCTGGGGTGGCCCTAAACTAAAGGACTATGCCTCCAAGGCCTGGCAAGGTATGTACAAAGATTTTTATTTGCCGCGCTGGGATCAGTTCTTCTCAGCATTAAAAAAATCTGCAACGACAACAACACCTTTTGACGAGGAGCAGGTTCGCGCTGATATTGAAAGCTGGGAGCGTGCCTGGGTTATTGCCGATGATCCCTTTGTCAAAACGCAACCAGAGAATCCGTTAGCACTAATGGCTTCTCTGTTGAGCTTGTTGGATCAATAACGAGCTACTACGAAAGTGGATTGTTGTCTTTATGTAGGCTGTGGTTTTGATTGAAGATCAAGGCCACAGCTTTTTTGTTTTACTTCTGGCATCAGAGCCCTGTTAAAGGAATCCTCTAATGATACTGTCTCGTCGACACTTTATGAAAAATGCATCTGCGGCTGCTTTAGCATTTGGCGGTCTGCGTCAATCGGGCGCGCAAGCTCAAGTTTATGCAGTTGATCCTCAGCGAGGAATGGATCGGTTTGGTCAACTGCATCGCGACCCTGCTGGCATCCTGAATTTGCCAGCCGGTTTCAGCTACAACATTATTTCGCGTACAGGCGATCCCATGTCAGATGGATTGATTACGCCGAGTGCGCCGGATGGTATGGCTGCTTTTCCTGTTGCCAATCAGCCCGGGAAAAGTTTGCTGGTGCGTAATCACGAATTGGATTCTCTGGGTGAAGAGGTCGATGCTTTTGGGGGTAGCGAAGCCTTGGCACGTAAGCATGTGGGAAAGAAAGCATACGATTATTTTCATCGTAAATTGCCGGTGAACGGTGGCACAACCACCTTGCTTTATGATCATGTGTCCGGGCGTGTCGAGCGATCCCATCTTAGTCTTATTGGGACTGCGCGTAACTGTGCTGGCGGTCCTACACCCTGGAACTCCTGGTTGACTTGTGAAGAAACCCTGGTAACGGCCGCGCAAGGATTTGGACGAGAGCACGGTTACCTCTTTGAGGTACCTGCTGCACATAAAGGATTGGTTGATCCGGTACCTCTAAAAGACATGGGGCGTTTCCTGCATGAAGCAGCAGCGGTAGATAGCACCACCGGGGTGGTTTATTTAACAGAGGATTTTGATCGCGGCCTGTTTTATCGCTTCTTGCCGCGGCAGCCTGGCGAGTTAGCTAAAGGTGGCACGCTGCAGGCGTTGGTCATTCGGGGATGGGCATCGGCTGACACACGTAATCACACGGCAACTGAAATAAAATCTGATCGTATGCTGATGCCGCTGGATAAAAAATTTGAATGCGAATGGCTTGATTTGGACGCTGTCACCGCACCCGACGGTGATCTAAGTGAACGCGGCGCCTTGGCTGGCGCTGCTATTTTCTCCCGTTGTGAAGGGGTTGCTTTTGCTTTACGTCCTGACGGGCAACGTGAAATATTTTTTGCAGCAACGGGTGGCGGGCCTGAACAACTGGGTCAAATCTGGCGTTACCAACCCAGTCTATATGAAGGTACTGTGCGCGAGAAAGAAGCTCCGGGTACGCTGGAATTGATTTATGAAAGCCGACATCGTGCGCATCTTGAGGCATGCGATAATCTCACCGTTGCGCCGTGGGGGGACTTGATTATTTGCGAGGATAGCTATTCTGCCGATCCGACCATGGTGAACTATATGCGTGGACTCACTCCGGAGGGAAAAATATATACGCTGGCGATGAACGCTCATCCTGATAAAGGTGAATTTTGTGGGGCCTGTTTTTCAGCGGATGGCACCATTCTATTTGTTAATATTCAGCGTCCCGGCATGACCCTCGCGATCACCGGACCTTGGGGCAGTCTGCGCAATACTGCCAACTCGTAGTCCGGTTATAGTCCAGTGATGCCAGGGATGGTTTCGCTGCTGCGTGTGATTAGTACAGGCGACAACAATTAAATTTTGATGAATATCTTTTTCTTATACATCCACCAGATTGGAAGAAAACACAACACGATAAACAAAAGAATCCAGGCCGTTGCACTTGCAATCGCATTCATTCCCATGAAGGCAAATAGAGCCTGAAAACTGTTGTGAACTGAGTGTCCGCCGAGTTCCACGTCAAACAACTTTGCCAATACAATATGTAACACATACGCCGCAATTGCATTGGCACCGAATACCTGAGCCACATAAGTGCCACGGCGGGCTCCTTCTATATCGGTATACCATAGCAAGCTGGCGAGACCTGACGCCGCCAGGCCGCCTGTAACCAGCACAAAACTGCTTGACCATAATGCTTTATTCAGTGGAAAGAAAAAGCTCCAGCAATAACCGGCCACAAAGATCAAAAAGCCGAACACGAACATCAACATAATTGTGTGCTTCAGATCATGATGTTTTACGATGATTCGTCCGGCAAACATTCCTAGCAATCCGCTAGCGATGGCCGGGTAGGTGCTTAGCAATCCCTCCGGGTCCCAGGTTCCGCGCCACAACATACCCGGCAAAAAGTGATAGTCGACCCAATTGACGATGTTGTTTCCGCGTTCCAATACGCCAGCTTCTATACCCGGTGCAGGAACGAACAAGAGGATTAACCAATACGAAATCAGAATAGAGATCGCTGTAACAATGAGTTGTTTATGCGTAAGGTAAAGGCCCATCAACGAACATACGCAATAGACCAACGCAATCCGTTGTAACACCCCGAGGACACGTATCGCTTCAAAATGCGTGTACAAGAGGTTAATACACATTCCCAGCACGAACAAAATACATGTTCTTGACAGAATTTTTTTTACCAGGGGCGTGCGGTCATCGTTTAAAGGATCAAATCGACGTAACCCCAAGCTGATTGCAACACCAACGATAAAAATAAAAAAAGGAAAAACCAGGTCGGCAAGCATCAACCCATCCCAATAGGCATGAGATAACTGCCCAAACGTGTTAGGGCTATTGGCGATAATCATGCCGATAATTGTGAATCCACGGAAGACATCCAGTGCGAACAAACGTTGATTTTGCGTAGAAGAAGCGGGAGCTTGCATAGACTTCGGCCTGTATTAAAAATGCTTTTGGAGGTGAGAGGCGAGCCTCATTCGCGGCGTTTAAAATTCTTGTTTATAACAGCTAAAAACAAATTGCTAATTTTAACCGTAGTAAGTCGGGCGAATCCTGTTCGCTGAAAAAAAAGCGTTAGCGTCCCATGAAAAAAAGTGGATGTACCCTGGGGTAGGTACATCCAAAAAGTATGGGGACACAGAGGCGTTGGAAGTCATCGACTCCCCTCAAGAAGACCGAGGGCTCTCTCGCCCTTCTTGCGCCCCAGACATGGCTAACAAGCGCAGGAGATTGCTTGTAATCCTCGTCTGTGAACAACTTTAATATCCTAATGTCAACGTTGTCAATTGTTTTTGTCAACGTTGTCATTTATGATTTTTTGCAATAATGTACCAAAATGGGGCGTTGTTGCGAATTTGAGCCAGAAGCGAGCCTGGCGCACTATCAGGCATAAAAAGATCTGTCGCCGTGTGAGAAGGCGTTGAATTTTTTCCGAGGTCGTATAGATAGGCTGTGTGGCTTCGTACCTAGGGAACATGCCATTGTATTGTTTTCTTGGGGGCAGACGCAGGAATAAATTTCGGCTAATAATTTTTCCTCTTGCGCAGTATTTTTTGATGGTACATCTTCACCAAATGCACAGCGTTATTGCTTGCAGCTATGCCCATAAATCTCTATCCTGCACTCGAATCAAATGACCTTCCAATCATCGTGAGAGGATTAATGAAAAAGCCTACGATAAAGGACGTAGCCAAGCTTGCAGGCGTGTCCTTTAAAACGGTTTCGAGGGTGATCAATAACGAACCCGTAGTCAGTGATGAAGTGAAGGAGCGGGTTCTTAAATATATCAAATCACTGAATTACAAACCCAATATGCCGGCGCGCTTAATGCGTCGAGCGCCTTTTTCAATTGCCTTTGTTTACGATAATCCGAATAGTCACTATGTCATTGAAATGCAAAATGGCATCCTGGCGGAATGTCGTGCGCAGGGTTTCGAACTGGTTATTCATCCCACCGCGTCCAATTCTGATATGGTTGGCAGCGAACTTATGACAATGATTGGTTCAAGCCAGATCGGCGGTATTATTCTCACTCCCCCATTATCAGAAAATCATGACCTGGTGAAATATCTGGTGGGTTTTAACGCAAAAGTTGTGCGCATTCTTTCGGGCGCCCAAGCGCCGGATGATTTAACACCTGTGGTGTATGTCAATGACTGCAAAGCCAGCGAAGATATCACGCAGTACCTGATTGATCTGGGACATAAAAGGATTGCCTTTATCGGTGGTCAACCGGACCACGAATCCAGTAAAGGTCGTAAAGCGGGATATCAGGCTGCGTTAAGAAATAATCATATCGATGTCGATAATGACTTTATTCTTGAAGGAAGTTTTACGTTTGAGTCGGGTGTTGAGTTGACCCGGCAAATATTGGCGCGTGATGACAGGCCTACGGCTATCGTGGCTGCGAATGATGAAATTGCGGCAGGCACATTATTCTCCGCGCGTATGATGGGTATATCGGTTCCCGGCGATTTATCCATTACCGGTTTTGAAGACAGTCCCTTCTCTCGGCAAACATGGCCAAAGCTTACCACGGTACATCAACCCAACTTAAAAATTGCTCAATGTGCCGCCGCACTGTTGATTGATTCCATGCTATCAACCGGCGCGGCGGAAACGATTCAAAATGGATTTGAACTGGATATTGTCGTCCGCGACTCAACCTCACCGGTTAAGGCCAATTAAATAGAAGGCGAAGCTGTTATGACCTCTGATAAAGCCCAACGCCACAAAGAACGCATGCAGCAGCGCAAAGAGATTGTCGACGCAAAAATTGCGCAGGCGGATCAGGAGCGCGGTGTGGTCATTGTGTTAACCGGCGATGGTAAAGGAAAAAGCAGTTCCGGTTTTGGTACAGCGCTGCGTTGCTTGGGCCACGGTTATAAAGTGGCTATTGTGCAATTCATCAAAGGCACCTGGGAATGCGGCGAGAAGAATTTTTTAACCGAAAGTATCTTTCGCGATGCAACGCCACAACTGGAATATTATGTGATGGGAACGGGCTTCACCTGGGAAACCCAAAATGCGGAACTCGATCGCCAGGCCGCTGAAAAGGTGTGGGCCGAATGTGAACATGTGTTGCGCGATCCGACGATTCATCTGGTGTTGTTGGATGAGCTGACTTACATGTTGAATTTCAAATATCTCGACAAAGAAAAAATTATTACCGCTATTAAAAACCGTCCTGTTAATCAAAATGTCATCATCACCGGTCGTGGTGCCAAACAATATCTGGTGGATATCGCGGATACGGTAAGCGAAGTCAAGGCGATCAAGCATGCGTTTGATCAAGGTATTAAAGCCCAGAAAGGCATTGAGTGGTAGCGCTGGTTAATGATGATTTTCACGCGACAAAGTGTGATCCCCTCGAAAAAATTCTCGTCTGCAAACGTTTTCAAAAATTGAAATCGATTTCAAATTAAATTGTTTGCGTGTTTTCTATAGACACGCGCAATCGATAGTCCTTAAGATAATTCCCCATGCGTACAAAATAATAACTGCGCATATTTTTTTCTCATCACTGCATCAGTTTTATCGTTTGGAATAGCGGACATATTCATCACGATTTTTTTCCGTCTGCCGCAAGTGGATCGGTCATGCTTCACGATATTCTTCGGCTATGTGTGTCGTGTCGTATTTTTGCTGTGAGACGCGGCATCAAAAAATAACAGTCAACGTGATAAAAGATAGTTAACAATAGCGAGGATCACATAATGAAAATATTCGGTCGTAACAGACTCTACTGCTTTGCAAGAAGCAGTCTTATGCTCGGGGTTTTAGCCATCCCCTGTTTGCTCTCCACCACCGCCATGGCCCAAACCAATCTGGCTTCAGGCAAAGCCATCAACGCCACCAGTACGGTGGATGTCTACACCGCGGGTAACGCCAACGATGGCAACCAGAGCAGTTATTGGGAAAGCCAGAACAGTGCCTTTCCACAATCCCTGACGGTTGATCTGGGCAGTACCAGTAATGTGAATCGCGTGGTGTTAAAACTACCCAACAACTGGGGCAGCCGCACACAAACCTTATCGGTCGCCGGCAGCACCAACGGCTCCAGTTATGCCACGTTGGTGAGTTCCAGCGCTTATGT